>NZ_OY782759.1:1836079-2448106 GCF_963678195.1 uncultured Hyphomonas sp. | reverse complement strand
CGGGCCGCCCTGTCAGCAACCCGCCCCGAAAGCGCGATGACGCTGCGGCAATCCGCTGGGTGAGCGGCGAGATTGCCTCCCGCTTGCCCTTGCCATTGAAATTGGGGCGATTATCAAGCACTTCGGACAAAACATATGACACTCTTTTGGCAAGGAGCCCGGGCGAATGCAGGATGTGATCGAAGCACTGGAGCAGAAACGCGAACAGGCCCGCCTCGGCGGCGGTGAGCGGCGGATCGAATCCCAGCACGCCAAAGGCAAGCTGACGGCCCGCGAACGCATCGCTGTCCTGCTCGATGAAGGCAGCTTCGAAGAGTATGACATGTTCGTGGAGCACCAGTGCTCTGACTTCGGCATGGAAAGCCAGCGCATCCCCGGTGACGGCGTCGTCACCGGCCAGGGCACGGTCAATGGCCGCCTCGTTTACGTCTTCTCCAAGGATTTCACCGTCTTCGGCGGTTCGCTCTCCAAGGCGCACGCGGCGAAGATCGTGAAGGTCCAGCAGGCGGCGGCCCGCGTCGGCGCCCCGGTGATCGGCATTTTCGATGCCGGCGGCGCGCGCATCCAGGAAGGCGTGGACAGCCTCGCTGGCTATGCCGACATCTTCATGGAGAATGTGCTCTCCTCCGGCGTCATCCCGCAGATCTCCGTCATCATGGGCCCGTGCGCCGGCGGGGACGTTTACTCCCCGGCCATGACGGACTTCATCTTCATGGTGAAGGACACCTCCTACATGTACGTCACCGGCCCGGACGTGGTGAAGACCGTGACGAATGAGGAAGTCACCCACGAGTCGCTCGGCGGGGCCTCCGTGCACGCGGCCAAGTCCGGCGTGGTCGATGGCGCGTTCGAGAACGACATCGAGGCGCTGGTGCAGATGCGCCGCCTGATCGACTTCCTGCCGGGGTCCAACCGCGAAGACCCGCCGGTGCGTGACGTGTTCGACGATGTCGAGCGCGTGGACGAGAGCCTCGACACGCTGATCCCGCCGAACCCGAACTCGCCTTACGACATGCGCGAGCTGATCGAGAAAGTGGCTGACGAGGGCGACTTCTTCGAGATCAGCCCGAAATTCGGTGCCAACGTGCTCTGCGGCTTCGGCCGGATCGAAGGCTCCACCGTGGGCTTCGTCGCTAACCAGCCGATGACGCTGGCCGGCGTTCTGGACATCGACGCCTCCCGCAAGGCGGCGCGCTTCGTGCGCTTCTGCGACTGTTTCAACATCCCGATCGTCACCTTCGTGGACGTGCCGGGCTTCATGCCGGGCACCAAGCAGGAATATGGCGGCCTCATCAAGCATGGCGCGAAGCTGCTGTTCGCCTATGCCGAAGCCACCGTGCCGAAAGTCACCGTCATTACACGGAAAGCCTATGGCGGCGCCTATGACGTGATGAGCTCCAAGCATTTGCGCGGCGACGTGAACTATGCCTGGCCGACGGCCGAGATCGCCGTGATGGGCGCCAAGGGTGCGGTCGAAATCATCTTCCGCAAAGACATCGGCGACGCCGAAAAGATCGCCGAGCACACGAAGATGTACGAAGACAATTTCGCCAACCCCTATGTCGCCGCGCGCAAAGGCTATATCGACGACATCATCATGCCCCACTCAACCCGCCGCCGCGTCGCCAAATCTCTCCGCACGCTGAAAAACAAGCAGCTGGAAAACCCGTGGAAGAAGCACGATAATATTCCACTATGAACGACGATGAGCTTGAGAGGCGCAAGAAAACATCCTTTCTTCAGGCGGAGGGGATGGAGCCGCTTCCTCGGCTTGCTTCTAAGCGAACTGTTACCAGTCGGTTTCGCGCGCTGGTCTATTCAGTAATAAATGGTGGGTTTGGTTCTCGCGCCGTTAGAAAAACGGGACGCACTGAATATATCCCTTCGGGAGCTACTTATGTGGTGTGGGTGGAATATTTTGCTGAGTATGAAGACGATATACCTCAGTCAACAAGCCGCATTCGAGAAAGAATAAAGTCATACATATCTTCCGATCCACACCTCCTTGATTTGCTCCAGTATATGGCCCGCAGAGGGCTGCTTTCCGAAACCAAGTTTGAAAAAGTCCAGGATCTGTTGAGGTCGGAGCTTATTGGCTATCGATTTATTGGTCGGTGGGATGATGGGACGGCAACACTTATTCCGGTTTCAGACAATGCGGAGGCAGATGCCAATCAGCGAGACTATGCTGAATTAAATCTCTACCCAAAGGCTGCTGAACATTTTCGTCAGTCAGCAGAAGAAATAAAGGCGGGCCATTATCGTGGTAGTGTTGCTGAGAGCATTAGCGGAGTTGAAAGTGTCATTAAGTCTCTGACAAAAAAGCCGTCAGTGACATTAGGCGACGGACTGAAGCTGCTGGCAAAAGACGGCGATTTGAACCCGGCGCTCAAGGCTGGATTAGACAAGATTTACGGCTGGACCAATAGTCCAAGTGGAATGCGGCATGCGCTCTCCGATGAGTCAAAAGAGATCACCGAAGCTGAGGCCCGCTTTATGTTGTCGGCGTGTTTGGCATTTGCGGCATGGCTAAAGCGTAGTTTTCCCGAAGCATAATCATAGCAAGCGTAGGCTGGGTTGAGCGTAGCGATACCCACCAATGGACTCGCGGCACGGTCAGGATCGCCCCGTGAGTATTGAGCCTGCGGAAAGCTCGTATCCCCCCTCCGTCACCTTCGGTGACACCTCCCCCGCAAGCGGTGGAGGATGGTACATGCCGTGCGTACGGACTTTATCCTCCCCTGCGGAGCGGGGGAGGTGGCCGCGAAGCGGTCGGAGGGGGGAGGCTGTCGCCCCTCAGGTGTCTTCGTTGCGGAAGGCGCCTGCTGAAGTAGAGTGCTCCCATGCCCCATCCCGAACCCACCTTGATCCGCCCCGCGCAGCCCGCTGACCGCGATGCCCTCATCGCCATTCTGCACAACACGTTCGAGCGCACCTGGCTGCCACAGCTGACGGTGGCCGCGGCGCAGGCGTACCGGCAGGGTAATCGGCCTGCGGACTATGTCGATGCCAGGGGGCTTGAGTTCCGGGTGGCGACGCGCGGCGGCGTGGTGGCCGGGTTTGTCCATTGGGAGGGGGACTTCGTGCATGCGCTGCATGTCCATTCCGACCATGAACGCACGGGCGTCGGGTCCGCGCTGATGGACTTTGCCGAGCGCGAGATCGCCCGCGCGGGGCACCCCGCCGCGCGGCTCGAAACCGACACGTTCAACACAGGAAGCCGCGCCTTCTACGCCGCCCGCGGCTTCCGCGAGATCGACCAGTATCCGGACCTCGAATGGAACAGCGGCCTGACGACGGTCCTGCTTGAGAAGGTTCTGGGCTGAGGCAGAAAGCATGTCAGAGACGGAATTTCATCTGCGTGTCACCCCGGAATTTGCGCAGCAAATATCCGGGGCCCAGCCTTTTGTGGCAACACAGTTCTGGGTCCCGGATAAACCCTTCGGGTTTTCCGGGATGACACTGCTGCGGGCTTCCAGAAGCCCCCTCAAGCGCCCCAGACTGTTTCTGCATAGCGCATAAAGTTCAGTCCCATGATCTTTTCGATCCGGGCTTCGCTCCAGCCCTTCGCCGCCAGCAACCTCTGAAGTTTGTGGAACTGGTCCGGGCCGCGCAGGTCCACCACAAACGGATAGGTGTCCGGCCGCTCGCCTGCAGCGCTGATGCCTGCGGCGCGGCGCTCGGCGATCTCTTTCGCCAGCACGGCCTCATAGGCGGCGAGGTCGTCGATCTGCGTAACGCTGCCATCGGTGCCGATGCCGACCTGGTCTTCGCCGCAGATGTTCACCGCATGCTCAAGATGCGCCACCACATCCTCGGCCGTCGCGTGGCCCGTAGGGTTCAGGAAGGGCATGAAATAGATGCCGACAAAGCCGCCGCGCTCGGCCACCAGGCGCAGCTCTTCATCGGTCTTGTTGCGCGGCAGGTCCGTCAGCGCGCGGCAGCCCGTATGATTGATCGAGACCGGTTGGGCGGAGGCACGCGCCGCTTCGAGACAGGTCTGCTCGCCGCTGTGTGACAGGTCCACCATCACATGGTTGGCATTGCAGCGCGCGATAACCTCCCGGCCAAGGTCCGTGATGCCCCGGTTCTCCGGCGCCATGGAGCCGTCGCCCAGCTGGTTGGCGGGATTGTAGGTCAGCTGGAAAACACGCACACCGAGGTTTGCGAACGTGTCGACCCGTTCCGGCTTGTCGCCCATCATCGCGCCGTTCTGGAAACCGTAGATGAGGCCGATCCTGCCCTCATCCTTCGCCCGGCGGATGTCTGCCGCGGTGTAGATCTTCATCAGGTCATCCGGATGCGCCCGCACCATCGCATCGGTCTCGGCAATATCGGCCACGGAGTATTCGTAGGGGTCCCGAGGTCCGGCCACATAGCCGAGCGTCACATTCACCGCTGTCAGGCCGGAGGCGTGCGCTTCGGCCAGCACGCGGGGGGATACGCCGGGCACGCCCGGATGGTTCGGATCGCCGAGCCCGCCGAGGGCGTTGACCACGATCATGTCACTGTTCGCGCTGACACCATCCAATGCACCACCGGCCACCTGCGGGCCCGCCTTGGCACAGCCCGCTACGGCGGCCATGCCAGCCAGGAAGCCTCTCCGGTCAATGGCCATCGGTCATTTCCTCTTCGGTCACCGGCGGATAATCCGCCCGGCGGAATTGCGTGCCGCGTTTCACCGTCATCCGGATGGAGCGGATGTTTTCGATGTCGGTCAGCGGGTCATCCGCCAGCACGACGAAATTGGCGAGCTTGCCGGGCGCGACCGTGCCCATCTCGTCCGCCACGCCGATAGCCTCAGCGCCAACCTCCGTGGCCGAATGGATCACCTCAACCGCCGGCATGCCGACATCTTCTGCCAGGAAGAAGAGCTCGTCATACACGTCCGGCCAGGCATGGTCCGCGCCGGAGACTGTGTCCGTGCCGGTCGAGATCGGCACGCCGGCCTTCCAGGCCTGCCGGGTCAGCCGCGTGGTGGCCGCGCCGGTGCAGCGCAGGGGCTTGGCGTTCGGGTCTGCCTTGCGCGCGGCTTCCTGCAGAACAAACAGGCTGCCCGTTGCATCGAGAATGGTGCCCTGGTCCACCATGCGGTCGAACAGGCCGGCCATCACCGGATCTTCCGGCTGCTCCAGATAGGTCTCGTCCACCGAGGTGCGGTCTTCATAGGCTTCCAGCATCTGTCTCCCGGTTTCGTAGGCGAGGTAGCAGACATGGCTGACTGTATCGACGCCCGCATCGATCCCTTCGGATGGCTTGCTGGGGAAGACCGCGCTGTGCGCCCAGACTTTCAGGCCCTGACGCTGCGCCTCTTCCGTGATCGCGGCAACAAGGTCTCCCGGCAGGTCGGCATAGATCTTGATCGCGGTGGCGCCGGTGCCGCGGGCGAGGGTGACGGCTTCTTCCAGATCCGTGTCGCGGCCGATGGCCTGCATCCATGGCGCCGTGCCCGGCTTGTAGCCCCGGCTCGCCGCTGCGACGCGCGGGTCGGCAAAGAACATCCGCCCGGCGAACAGGGCGACATAATAGATGTCCGGGCCGGGGATTTCCTCGAAACGGGCCTCGCGTGCCAGCTCCGCGACGGAGCGCACATCGTCGGCCATGTCGCGCACGGCCGTGACGCCGCCATAGAGGTTCCGGCGCAGCATGGCCTTCGCCATGGCAGGTGCGGGCGGCGTCGCCATGTGCACATGCGTGTCGATCAGGCCGGGAATGACATACTGGCCGGAGAGGTCGACGATAATGGCGGGCGTCGCTTCCTGCGCGGCGGTGTCGTCATGCGGCACGACGGCAACAATGCGCTCGCCCTCGACGATGATGTCCTGATGTTCGAGGGCAGGGGCGCCGGTGCCGTCGATCAGCGTCGTATCGGCATAGATCGTCCTGACAGGCGCGTCGGCCATGGCGGCCGGGGTGGAAGCGAGGAGCGAGGCAATCAGCATCGCGGCGGTGGCGGGTCTGGCAGGACGGTTCAGCATGTCCGCTAGGTTCCACCTGCAAGGGCATCCGTCAATGCGGCAGGGAAGGCCGGCGCGCTTCACGGGCGTGGCCGGTGCTGCTATGCCCGCCGGATGATGGAGACGCGCTTATGAAAACCGCCATCGTCGGAGACGTGCACGGCGTCCTCGGGCCGCTGGAGGCGCTGGTGGCGAAGCTGGGGCTTGGTGCTGGTGACCGGCTGGTTTTTGTCGGCGATCTGGTCGACAAGGGGCCAGCCCCCGCAGGCGTGGTGAAGTTCGTCCGTCAGCTGAACGAGACCGCGCCATATGATGTGGTGCTCGTCGAAGGCAATCACGAAGACAGGCACAGGCGGTATTATCAGAACACGCAAGTGCGCCCGGGCGTGGCGCGCACCATGGCCGCTGACGCACCGGAGCTGCCCGCGCTGGATAAGGAACTGTCGGAAGATGACCGCGCCTACCTTGCTACAGCTGTCCCGTTCCTTCATCTGCCGGAATGGGGCGCGCTGGTCGTGCATGGCGGGATTTCGGGGACGCAGCGCAGTTTTCCGGAGACGGTGGAGGAAGCCAACCAGTGGCATGGCCGCCGGGCCAAGGCTTTCCGCAAGATCCTGCGCACGCGCTATGTGTCGGCGGAAACGGGAGAGTTCCTGGCGCTGGGGGACAACCAGCCGAACGACCCGTTCTGGGCGGAGATCTATGACGGCCGGTTCGGCCATGTCATCTTCGGCCATCAGCCCTGGCTGGACGGCCCGGCCTGTTTTGCCCATGCCACGGGCATCGACACCGCCGCCGTGCATGGCGGGCAGCTGACGGCGCTGGTTCTGCCGGATGCGGGCGCCCCCTTTTTCGAAAGCGTGCCCGGCATCGACTATGCCCCGCGCAAATCCGCCGGCTGGCCAGCTCATCCGGGCGGCGCGCTGACTCTGGTCCGGCGTGATCCGGTATAGTCATCTATAGTCCGGTATGATCATGATTGGTCATGGCGTAGACGGATGTAATCCGCCTCCAGTCATACGAACGCGCGTTACTGTCATCCCGGAATTTGCGCAGCAAATATCCGGGACCTTCTCGCAGGCCGCGAAAGCCCCCTCCGCCTCGCTTCGCGGCCCACCTCCCCCGCAAGCGAGGGAGGATGCCCCTACCGCCCGCACCGCCCTTCATCCTCCACCGCTTGCGGGGGAGGTGGCGCCGAAGGCGACGGAGGGGGGAGCAAGGGCGCAGCCTTGAACAAGGTCCCGGATAAGCGCTGTGCGCTTTCCGGGATGACACGTGGAGGGGGCTATCCACCAATTGGGTGACCCTATCCTGCTGCAACTACTCACCCAAAAACAAACTTATCCGACATCTCCGTATCCGGATGTATATTCCCCGCCATGTCACTCTTTCATCCACCCGCCTGGTTCCCGCCACAACTCACCTTCCTCTGGCCCCTGATCTGGGTTCAGGTGCTGATGCTGCGCGCGCAGATCCGGGCCGCTTATGGCCGCGGTGTCGTGTACCGCTGGAGCCTGACGCCGAACCTCCGCGTCTATCTGGTCCGGATCGAGTGGATCCCGGGGCAGAAAACCGAATGCGAGTGGTCAAAGCCGCGCGCGCATTTCAATGACCGTCTCGCGGCCGCCTGCGACGGGCGGGCGGCTATGCCCGCCTACGGCACCAATCCCACACTCTCCGCTCACCCCGGCGCAGGCCGGGGTCCAGCTACCTCGCGTACCATGCTTGCCGTTCTGGATCCCGGCCTGCGCCGGGATGAGTGGCATCTGGGAATCCTGCCCCGGCCGGAAACCTGACGCGGCCTTAGCCCTCAAAAAACCAAACCCACACCAAGCGCCTTCACGGGCGTCGCACGTGCTGGCGCCTGCGGTCGTCCTGTACGTTAACTTTTCTCCTCCGGCGCGATGTGCCACCTATGCTGTTCAGAATCGTTCCAGACGGAGCGGCATGAGTGTGGAGGAGAGACGGCATGTTGGATCGGGTTGGCTGCACGGCGCTGGGGGCGCTGTTCCTGTTAGGGGCCTGCACGCACGAGGCTGACGTGCCGGAAGCGGAAACCGTTACCGAGGTGGCTGAGGCTCCGGCGCCGGAGACCGAGACGTTCGCGATCCGCCTGTTCGACAAGACGATCGGCGAACTCACCGCCACCACCGAAGGCGACACGGTCACGGTGGACTATGAATATCGCAACAATGGCCGCGGGCCGACGCTGGCCGAGACCATCGTGCTGGGCGAGGACGGCCTGCCGGTCGGCTGGACGGTCGATGGCGCAACGACGTTCGGCAACGAGATCCATGAGACTTTCGCGCTGGAAGACGGCACCGCCAGTTGGACCGATACGACCGGCCCCGGCACGGCAGAGGCCAGCGAGCCGACCGTCTACATCCCGCAGAACGGCACGCCCTATGCGCTGGCGGTCTATGCAAAGGCGCTGCTGGCCGATGCCGACAACAAGCTGCCGGCCTGGCCTGCGGGGGAGCTGTCGCTCGACGCGCTGGAAAGCGTGACGGTGGACGGAGACGGCGGCCCGGTCGAGGCAACGGCCTATGCGCTGGTCGGCGACGATGTCGACCCGACCTATTTCCTCGCCGAAGCCGACGGCAGCCTGTTCGCCTATATCTCCCCGCGCTTCGTGATCGTGCGGGAAGGCTATGAAGCCGCCGACACGCAGCTGAAAGAGCTCGCCGCACGGCTTTCGACCGAGCGGCTGGAAACGATCCAGGCCGAAACGGCCCACAAATTCGACGCGCCGCTGGCGATTACGAATGTCCGGGTCTTCGATGCAGAGGCCAAAGCCCTGACAGAACCATCCACCGTCATGGTGGAGGACGGCGTCATCACGGCTGTGTCTGCGGAAGACATGGATACGTCCGGCGCCTATGTCATCGACGGGCAGGGTGGAACGCTGGTGCCGGGCCTGATCGACATGCACGGCCATGTCAGCCAGGACGCGGCCCTGAAGAACATCGCCGCGGGCGTCACGACGATCCGCGACATGGGCAATGACAATGCCGTGCTGAGCGAGCTGATCGGCAAGATCGACGCCGGCACACTGGCCGGGCCGCGCATCGTCCGCTCCGGCTTTATCGAGGGGAAAAGCCCGTTCAGCTCCAATAACGGCATTCTCGTGGAGAGCGAGGAAGAGGCCGTCGCGGCGGTCGACTGGTATGCCGATCAGGGCGATTTCTTCCAGATCAAGGTCTACAATTCGATGAACCCGGCCTGGGTGCCGGCCGTCGTGAAACGGGCCAAGGAACGCGGCCTGCGCGTCACCGGCCACGTCCCGGCCTTCACCGATGCCGATCACATGATCGATGCCGGCTATGACGAGATGACCCATATCAACCAGGTCATGCTGGGCTGGGTTCTGGCGCAGGGCGAAGACACGCGCACGCTGCTCCGCCTGACCGCCCTGCAACGCCTGCCAGGGCTGGATCTCGATGGCCCGGCGGTGCAGCACACGCTGGACCTGATGGCGGAGAAGGGCGTCGCCATCGACCCGACCTATGCCATCCATGAGGCGCTGCTCCTGTCGCGCAATGGCGAGACGCAGGCAGGCATGGCCGATTATGTCGATCACATGCCGGTCGCTGTCCAGCGCCAGTCCAAGGCCGCCTGGTCGGCCATCGGCAGCCCGGAAGAGGACGCTGCCTATAAAGGCGCGTTCGACCAGATCACCGACACGATCCGGCGCATGAAGGATCGCGGCATCTTCATCGTCTTTGGCACGGATCTCGGCGGCGCGCTGACCTTGCACCGCGAACTGGAACTCTACCAGAATGTCGGCTTCACACCGGCCGAGATTCTCGCCCGCGCCACGCTGGAAGAGGCAGACTATATGGGGCTGGGCGATGAGATCGGTTCCATCGAACCCGGCAAGAAGGCGGACTTCCTTCTGGTGCCGGGCAATCCGGTGGAGGATCTGAAAGCCATCAAGACGATCAAACTCGTGTCAAAGGGCGACACCGTTTACTTCCCGAGCGAAATCTACCCCCGTTTCGGCATCCGGCCGTTTGCGGATGTGCCGGACGTCCGTGCGCCTGGCGGCATTGAGTAAGTAAGGTAAAATTTTCCCCAGGGCCTTCAGTCAGCGCCCTCGGGCGGGTTAATATTCCCTCGATTCGGGGGGCAGGCTGGTTAAGCCATTTAGAATCTGGAAATTGCAGCAGACAGGAACGTGGTTTTGCTGGATCGAATTTTTGCAATGGATAAGCGGGTCGAGCCGACTTGGCCCGTATCCACCGACCCTTTGGGCCGGGAGGTGCATCGCTTCAATGGCAATTGGGCCTCACTGGAATATATGGTTGAGGGTGATCCAGAGCTGCGGCCGCTGGTGATCCTTCAGTCGCTGGATATCAGTTGCTGGCCGACGGCGCATTTCTGCCAGATGGCGCAGGCGGCAGGCTTCCGCGTCATTTCCGTGCGGCGGCCGGGATTCGGTGGCAATCCGTCTTTGACCGACAAGGCGGCCCAGTGTGAGTTGGTCCGGGAGTTTCTCGCCCGGATGGAGCTGGAAGATGTCGTGCTCACCGGCACCGGGTCTTCGAACTGTGTCTGTGCGCGGGTGACTCTGTCGGGAGAAACGCGGATCGGTTTCACCGTGTTTGCCAATTGCGGCTTCAACTATGACCAGTTGGGCGAGCTGCAGCCGGAATGGATTGCCAAGGCCATTGAGCAGGCCGTGACGAATCCTGCCGGCGCGCGCCTCTCCCTGATGGCTTTCAGGAGTTCCTGGGGGATTTTCGGGGAAACCTGGGTGTTCGAGAATCTCTGGCGCAAAAGCATTGGCGACATCGCTTTCCTCCGGAACAACAAGGACGTGATGGGCGAAGCGATTGGCATGTTGCAGGAGCGGCTGGATGCGCCGACCTTCACATTCGAACTGTCTGGCGCGCTGCATGACGATCCGATTCTGTCAGATGGCTGTTTCGTCAACGTCCCGGCCATGACGATCTCTGGCACGGAAACCAGTGGCAGCTGGAAAGACGGCATCGAGCATGAAGCCGAAAGGCTGGGCCTGCCGCCGGTGGCGTACCTGTCTTCAGGCGATATGTCGGTCATCTACCAGTCGACAGACGAGTTCTTCACCGCACTGACCGGCGCGCTCTGATCAACATTACGAATTGCACATAACACGGCGGCTTTAGGCACTTGGTAACCAAGCCTGCGCATTCTGCGGACAGTTAATATTCCTGCCCGTATTGTTAATGAGGATGCGTTATGGCGAAGAACACTGTGCGCTGGGGCGCAGATGTCGGTTGTCAGACCAAGGTGAAGCCACTTGAGCTTCCCAATGACCTGGCCGACCACGGCCTGAAAGGCAAACGAGCCAAGGGCGAGCTGGGAATCAGCCGCCAGATGACCCGCAAGGATGCGAAGGCCGACGCCCAGGATGGCCTGCCGGTGTCCGAGGCCATCACACAGGACCAGTGGAGCGAGCGCGAACAGATGATCGCCGAGCGCGCTGAAGAAGTGCGCCGCGGCCTCGGCACCTGGATGTCCACCGCCTCGGCAAGCGTCCGCAACTATATTGCCGACTATACGCCGATCGACATTCACCCCGACCAGCTGCGCGAAGCGATCAAGTCGGAAGAGAACGAGTATCGTCACTATGAAACGGACGATACGGCCGACGCCAAGGAAACCCATTCCGCAGCGATCATCGAGCTGCAGCAGTTCCGCGCCCGCCATGGCGACCGGATCGGAGACCGCACGCCGGACATCAAGAAGAATGTCGAACAGGCGATCGCGATTCTCGTTTTCATCATGATCCTGGAAGGCGGCTTCAACGCCCTCCTGTTCAAGGATGCCCAGGCGAACGGCCTGATCGGCGGCATGATGATCGCCTTCGGTGTGAGCGCCGTGAACGTCTGCCTCGGCGTGGTCGCCGGCTTCTTCGGCCTGCGTTATGCGCTCAACAGCCCCAACATTATCAAGAAGGTGATTGGTGGAACGGTCGCGACCGTCTGCGTCGCTGCGGGCATCCTGCTGAACTTCTTCGTCGCGCACTTCCGTGATGCGGTGGAAACGGGCCTGCACAGCACAGACGCAGAGGCAGGGCTCGGAACCTTCTCCCTGTTCTCGATCTCGCCGTCTGAAGTGTTTGTCTCGATGTTCCCGAACGTGTTCAGCCTGGATAGCTTTATCGCCCTTGGCCTGTTGTTCATGGGGCTGACGGTCTTCGGCCTGGCCATCTATGAGGGCTATGACCGCATCTCTGACCGTTACCCTGGCTATGGCCGCGTGTGGCGCAAGGAACGCAAGGCTTATGAGCGCCGTCAGGCGGTCCGGAATGCCGTGCGCGATGACCTGTCGGATTACTTCACCAGCTGCCGCCAGTGGTTCGAGACGCAACAGTCCCGCCATGTCGCGGCGAAGCGTGAGATCGAAAAGGCGATGAACCTTCTGGATGCCCGGCGTGACTTCGCCATCGCCATTGCTTCACGTGCTGCCGATCAGGAACGCAGCCTGAAAGTGGCCTACCGCCAGGCACACCGCCGCGCCCGCAATGCCAACCGCGACCGCCTCGGCGATCAGGCGGCTTGCCCGGCTTATTTCGACGAGATCGTCACGCCGCAGCTGCCGTCTTACGAACTGGCCAAGGAGCGCGAGCAGGCGCAAGCCTCGATGCAGACGATCGAGAACAACATCACGGCCCTGAACATCTGCCGCGAATGGCTGGAGCAGCATATCCAGCAGGTCCAGCAGGGCCTGTCGTCCATCGAGAAGAAAGTCGTCGAAGAAATCGGCAAGGTTCGTGAAGCCAAACAGGGCAAGGGCTCGACCCATGTGCCTGTTGATCAGGCTCGCCGGGCCTGAGGGGAAAGCAGGACATGGCAAGACGCAGGCATACTCGGGGTCCCTGGTTCTGGCGCGGCGCAATCGGCGCCATGCTGACAGGCGTGTTCGGCCTCTTCGCGCTGGTTGCCTTCAGCCAGCCGCCTGCGGTCATGCCGGAGAACAGCTGCCGGGTGGACCGCAAGGATCCGGCGCACACCATCCTCCTGATCGACCAGTCGGACCCGTTCAATCCGAACGACATGGACTGGGTGCGCGAGCTTGTGAACGACGAAGCCCGCGCCCTGCCGAAATACGGCAAGCTGAGTGTCATGGTCCCGAACGCGGCTGAGCCGTACAATCCGAAAGTTCTGTACACGTCCTGCTCGCCGGGTAGCGCGGCTGCCGCGAATCCGATCACGCAGAACCCGAAGATGATCGAGCAGGCCTGGCAGACAAAATTCTATCAGCCGCTGGTCGGCACGGTGGAAGAGGCGCTGATGGACAAGGAACAGCCAAGCTCTCCGCTCAGCGAGGCGATCTATTCCATTTCTGACCGCGCAGATTTCCAGCCGCAACAGGCCGGGCGCCGCGTCGTGCTGGTCTCAGACCTGATGCAGCATTCCGGCGGCTTCTCCTTCTACAAGATGGGCGCCGACTATGACGCCTATCTGGAATCGGACCTGGCCGAAACGAAGCCCAAGCTGGAAGGCGTCGACGTCGTCGCCCGCGTTGTGCCACGCCAGATCTATGATCTGCCGGTCGCAGACGTAAAAGGCTTCTGGCGCGCCTACTTCCAGGACGCCGGCGCGACGTATGGCTCTGTGAACTAGGCAAGGAAGCAAGCCCGCGCGCGTGCTTCGACTTCGCTCAGTATGAGCGCTCATTAAGTGCGGACTCATCCTGAGCGAAGTCGAAGGATGATTGCAGAGGAGGCGCAGGCCTCGGTCCTCAAACACGCCGGCCGCAGGCGGCTCATGATCCGCCATAGTCCGGTATGATCATGGCAAGTCATGCGGGGCGTATGCTGCGCGCACCACAAACATGTTTTAGGATGGCGGCACACCCGGTGGGTATCGGCTCCGCCTCAACCCACCCTGCGCTTGCTGATAGAATTGTTGTAGTTCATCAAATTGGAAATGCTCGTCCTGAGCGGGAGCAGTTTGAGAATTGAAATGGGGGGCGCTTATGGCGGTTGTGGATGCCAACTTCGAAACGCTCGGTCAGCTGGTCTATGATCGGCTTTCTGAAGATTTTCCGCGTATTCTTCTCTACGCTGAATTCGTGGATGACGGCGTCCTTTCCACATCGCTTTTCTATCAGACGTCTAACGGCGGGCTCTACTATGCTGACCCTGATCCTGAATATGTAGAAGATGACGATGCGATCGACAAAGAGTTATTCAATCTACAAAAAGTATTCGACGAAGATGTTAAGGCATTGGAGTTCGAAATTCGTGGAGATAGATTTTCTACGCGTATTGTCTACGCCGATGAGTTTGATAGCGATATAGACAGGTCAGCGCGCACAGACGCTGCTCTTCGCAGATGCTTTGGACACACTTCTGCACATTATAAATCACTTTGACTTGGGGTAGCGGGTGTTGCTTGCAAGATAGGTTGAGCGGAGCGATACCCACCACCGCATGCCCGGACTTGTTACACAGCGCACGGAAATACGGCATCTCTATCCTCCCGGATAAACTCCCATGGCAGTCTTCCCGCCATGACAGACCGCACCGATTTCCTCTCTCAGGCCTATTACACAATTGCCCGCGCCATTGCGGGGGCGGGCGTGCAGGTGGGGCTGTTCAGGACGCCTGAGACGATTTCCCAATCGGTGAACCGGCGCGCGCGGGCGGAGCTGAAGCGGCTCGCCGTGCTGCTCCGCCGTCTGATCTTCCTGATCGCCTTGCAGATGGAGCTCGCGCCGCTGCCGCCGCGCACGGGCAGCAATTATCATGAGCCGAAGAAGTCGGATGTAAACTATCGTTACGTCTTCACCATGGTGCCCGGGCCATCCCGCCCGTGCCCGCAATTCCTGAAAGGGCCGGTGACCGTGCCTTCACGCGGCCCTGTGCCCGCCGCGCCGCTGATCGCGCGGTGGCAGGCCATGCTGGATGCTCTGAAGCACCACAAACGCCGGGCGAAGCGTCTCGCCCGCACCATCCAGCGCTGGCAGGCCGCCGGCGAGGCCCGGCCCCACGTGCCGCCCATTCCTCGTTCCCACCGCATGACCGCTGCACTCGCCCTCGTCTCGGGCGGACTGACCGTGCAGCTGCTGGAAGCGCTGAATCGCTGGCCGGATTCGAGCTGAACTCACGCACAATCAGGAAATTTGCCGGAGCGCGGGGGCGTTTCCGGGCAGGGGTGCTGGGTCGCCCGCGCCCGTGCTTCGACTTCGCTCAGCATGAGCGCTACGAGAGTGCGGTAAGAGAGGGACTCATCCTGAGCGAAGTCGAAGGATGAAACGGCGTGCGCAGGCCTCAGTCCTCGAAGACGCCAATCACCGGCACATGGTCTGACGGTTTCTCCAGGCTGCGGGCCTTGCGGTAGATTTCGACGGACTGGAGCCGGTCGGCGGCTTGCGGGGAGACCAGAAGGTGGTCGATCCGGATGCCGTGATCCTTCTGGAAGGCGCCGCCCTGGTAATCCCAGAACGTGTACTGGTGGGCCCGGCCGTCGGTGATCTCGAAGGCATCGGCCATGCCGAGGTTCTTGATCCGGCGGAAGGCTTCGCGGGTTTCGGGCAGGGCGAGGGCGTCATCGGCCCATTTCGTCTCGTCCCAGCAATCCACCGCCGTGGGGATCGTGTTGTAGTCGCCGCACAGCACGTAAGGCTCCTCGGCCTTCAGCTGCTCGCGGGCATGATCCAGCAGGCAGGCCATCCATTCGAGCTTGTAGTCGAATTTCGGGCCCGGCGCCGGGTTGCCGTTCGGCAGATAGAGCCCGCCGACCCGCACCGGCCGGTCGGCCATGACCAGCGCCTCGATGAAACGGGCCTGATCGTCCTCCATGGTGGGGAGGCCTTTCGTCACATCCTCGAGCGGATATTTCGAGAGGAGGGCCACGCCATTATAGCTTTTCTGGCCCAGCACGGCGCAATTCCAGCCGGCTTCCTCCAGTTCCATGTAGGGAAAGGCATCCGTCTCGCACTTCAGTTCCTGAAGGCAGACGACATCGCAATCGATGTTCTGTAACACTTCCTGCACAGTCGGGAAGCGGGCTTTGATCGAATTGACGTTCCATGTGGCAATACGCATGCGCTGACCTTTAAGCAGCTTCGCCCCATTGTTCCAGACAGTCACGGCGCCTATACTTGCAGAAACTTCAAGGAGACACCCGGCATGGCCCCCAGCTGGATACAATTGCTGATCGTTGTGATCGTCGCGCTGCTGCTGTTTGGCGGCCGGGGCCGGATCTCTGGAATCATGACGGATATGGCCAAAGGCATTGGCGCATTCCGCAAGGGCCTCAAGGATGAAGAGGAACCCAAGGCGGTCGACAAGGAAGAAATGGTCGACGTCACGCCTCAGAAGGACGAAACCAAGGCTTCGTCCTGAACCCTGACGGAGGGCGCACCCCATGCTGCCCGGAATCGGTTTTACCGAACTTATGGTGCTGGCCGTTGCGGCCCTGATTATTGTCGGGCCCAAAGACCTGCCGATGATGATGCGCCGCCTTGGCCAGTTTGTGGGCAAGGGCCGCGCCATGGCGCGCGAATTTCAGGCCGCCTTCGATGATATCGCCCGGCAAAGCGAACTCGATGACCTGCGCAAGGAAATCGAAGACTTGAAGATTTCCAATTCGCTGAAGCAGGCGACAAGCGACCTGTCCGACTATGAGAAGGACGTCAATTCCGCCGTGATGGCGCAGACCCGGTCCGGGGACGCGGCAAAGCTGGCGGACAAGACCTCGCCGGAAACGCCGGAAATAAAAGAAGACACGAAACCAGAGGCGAAGCCGGCAGCGAAACCTGAACCGGAGGCAAAGCCGCAAACCGGGGCCGACCCTGACCCCAAGGGGGGCCCGGCATGACCCATACGCCCCCGAAGGACGAACAGCCGGAAATCCTGGACGATGAGGTTGAATCCTCCCGCGCGCCGCTGCTGGAACATCTGACGGAGCTGCGCTCCCGCCTGATCTGGAGCCTGTTGGCGCTGTCCGTCGCAACGGTCGGCTGCTTCTTCTTCGCGCAGGACATCTACGAATTCCTGCTGAGTCCCTTCGCCCGGATGGCGCAGGAGATCCGCGGCACGAAGCTCGACTTTATCTACACCGCGCCGATGGAGTTCTTCTTCGCGAAGCTGAAGCTGGCGCTGTTCGCCGGCATCTTCGTGGCGTTCCCGTTCGTGGCCTGGCAGGTCTATGCCTTCGTGGCGCCCGGCCTTTACAAGAATGAGCGCGGCGCGTTCTGGCCTTACCTTGTCCTGGCGCCGATCCTGTTCTCCACCGGCGCGGCGTTCGTCTATTATGTGATGCTGCCGATGCTGGCCCGGTTCACTGTCGGCATGGAGCTGACCGACAGCGAAGTCGCCAATATCACCATGCTGCCCAAGGTGGCCGATTACCTGTCGCTGGTGATGGCGCTGATGCTGGCTTTCGGCATCTCCTTCCAGCTGCCGCTGATCCTCACCCTGTTGGGCAAGATCGGGGTGGTCAGTTCCGAGGGGCTGTCGAAAGGCCGCAAGTTCGCCATTGTCGGCATTCTCGGATTTTCCGCGGTGTTTACACCTCCGGATGCAATTTCGCAGGTCCTGCTGGCGGCGCCGGTCCTGCTGCTCTACGAGATCGGCATCCTCAGCGTGAAAATGATCGAGAAGAAAGAGGCCGAGCGCGAAGCCGCCTCCACAGCGGAATGAGTGCTGCGCTGTCTGGCGCTGTTGAATTAAGACCCCGGATGTAGAATTTTGGATCCGAGCCTGGCCTTGAGAAGCAAGGAGTAGTCTGTGGCGCGCCTGAAGAGCGTACTGCTCGTGGATTTTGACAATATCTTTGCTGCCACGGGCCCGGCCATGGTCGACACGTTGCCGCAATGGTTGCTGTGGCTGTCGGACGGTGCGCTGTCGGAAAAGGGCCGCCGCCGCAAGTTTGTCGCCAAGCGGGTTTACTGGAACAGCCAGTACGATGTGCACCGGGAAGCCTTCCAGGCGGCCGGGTTCGAGGCATTCGATTGCCGCGCACATGCCAAGACGAAGATCGCGTCGGGCAAGTCCTCCGCCGACATCGTCATGACCATGGATGCGATCGAGCTGCGCCATCAGTTGAGCGGCGTGGACGAGTTCATCGTGCTGACCACCGATTCGGATTTCGTGCCGGTGGTGAACCGGCTGCAGCTGGCCGGCATTCGCGTTGTGACGGCCGGCAAGGAAACAGACCCGACCTACCAGCTCTATTCCGAACATGCCGACGATGTGATCCATATCGGCGCGCTGAAAGCGGCCTTCGATTACGAGCGGGCGCCGCGCAAATGGTACAAGCTGCGCTCCGATCCGCCGGTAATCGCGCCGCTCCGCCAGCAGGCCGAGCGCCTGTCGCCCCTGCTGAAGAAAGTACGTCAGGCTGTGCGCACGGAGAAGGCGAACGGCACGCCCGGCGCGGTACAGCAGCTGAAGCTTGCGGCGGATATTGTCATGCAGCTCGGCGCCCGGACGCCTGACCAGCCGCTGCCGCGCAACAAGGTGATCCGCGCGCTGGAGGGTATGGAGGGCTTCCAGACCAAATACGGCAACCGGGTGAAGCCCTGGCTCGGCCAGAAGAATTTCAAGTCTCTGATGCGCAAGCTGTCAGAGGAAAATCCGGATATTCAGGTGACCGAACTGGCCGACAAGACCGTGCGGATTGTCTGCCGGGTTCGCGGCCCGCGCGGCCGCCGCGGGCGCATGGTCGGTGTGCCGTCTCCGCTGGGCCCGCCGCCGAAACGGCCTGATCCGCCGGCCCCGAAGCCGCCGGAGCCGGAGCCCGAGGAAGAGGCGAAGGCCGCCGACACGGCGCCGGAAGAGAAATCGGACGAAAAGCCGGCTGCGGCTGAAACGCGAGTGGACGCATCGGCCGCAGCGGATTAGACGCAGGGGCTGTAGAAGACCCCTAAAGTCATCAAAGGCCCGACCCGATGTTTGACCTCCGCGCGATCCGCGAAAACCCCGAAGCCTTCCGCAAGGCCTGGAACCGGCGCAAGCCGGGCCTCGGCGATGCGGTGGACGATATTCACCGCCACGATGCGGCCCTGCGTACGGCCCTGACCGACAAGCAGGAAGCCGAGAAACTGCGCAATGAAACGTCCAAGCTGATCGGCAAGGCGAAAGCCTCCGGCGATGAGGCGGAGTTCGAGCGCCTGCGCAAAGTGGTGGCCGATGCCAAGGAGACCATCGAGGCCTGCGCCGAGCAGGAAGAGGCGGCCCGGGCAGAGCTGAATGAGCTGCTCTACGGCCTGCCAAACCTGCCGCTGGACGATGTGCCGGAAGGCCAGGACGAAGACGCAAACGTCGAACAGCATCGCTGGGGCACGCCAAAGGACATCGACGGCCCGAAAGACCATGCCGACCTCGGCGAAGCCCTCGGCATGATGGATTTCGAAACCGCCGCCAAGATGAGCGGCGCCCGCTTCGTGCTGCTCTCAGGCAAGCTCGCCCGGATGGAGCGGGCGCTCGCCGCCTTCATGCTGGACATCCAGACAGAAGAGCATGGGTACACGGAATGCTCACCGCCATTCCTGGTGAAAGACCAGGCGCTGGTCGGCACCGGGCAGTTGCCGAAATTTGCGGAAGATCTTTTCAAGACGACGGCCGATCATTGGCTTATCCCCACCGCTGAAGTGCCTCTCACGAACATCGTCCGTGAGACGATCATCGAACCGGGCTACCTGCCGCGCCGCTTCACCGCGCACACGCCTTGCTTCCGTTCGGAAGCTGGCAGTGCAGGCCGTGACACGAAGGGCATGATCCGCCTTCACCAGTTCAACAAGGTGGAAATGGTCTCCATCGTCGCGAACGAGGAAGAGGGGCTGGCCGAGCTGGAGCGCATGACGGGCTGCGCCGAGGAAGTGCTGAAGCGGCTCGACCTGCCGTTCCGCCGCATGCTGCTCTGCACGGGCGACATGGGGGCAGGGGCACGCAAGACCTATGACCTCGAAGTCTGGCTGCCGTCGCAGAACACCTATCGCGAGATCAGCTCGTGCTCCTATTGCGGGGACTTTCAGGCCCGCCGCATGGATGCGCGCTACCGCCCGGAAGCCGGCGCCAAGCCGGAATTCGTGCACACGCTGAACGGCTCCGGCCTCGCCGTCGGCCGCACGCTGGTCGCGGTGATCGAGAACTACCAGAACGAAGACGGCTCCATCACGGTGCCGGAAGCCCTGCGCAGCTACATGGGCGGGCTTGAGGTGATTTCGTGAGAATCCTCCTCACAAACGATGATGGCATCAATGCCCCCGGCCTGTCCGTGCTGGAGGAGATTGCGAAGGAGTTGTCGGACGACATCTGGATCGCCGCGCCGGAGGAGGAGCAATCCGGCAAGGGCCGTGCGATCTCGCTGACCCATCCGGTGCGCACCCGCAAGGTCGGCGCCCGGGCCTTCGCGATCACCGGCACGCCGTCTGACTGCGTGTTGCTGGCGACGCATGAGCTGATGCCAGAGAAGCCGGACCTGGTGCTCTCCGGCGTCAATCGCGGCCAGAACATTGCTGAGGATACGAGCTTTTCCGGCACCATCGCGGCGGCCATGTTCGGCATGCAGATGGGCATTCCGTCCATCGCGCTCAGCCAGTCCCAGAACTTCCGCGAGCGCGGCTCCCTGCCATGGGACACAGCGCGGACCTGGGGGGCGAAGACGCTGCGCCCGCTGCTGGATATTGGCTGGCCGGACGATGTCGTGATGAACGTGAACTTCCCGGACGTGGAGCCGGAAGATGTTCGCGGCGTCCAGATCACCCGGCAGGGCTTCCGCGATGAGTCGATCATCCATACCGACCGGCGGGAAGACCTGCGCGGGAATGATTATTACTGGATCGGCTACAAGGGCAAATTGTCGAAGCCGGACGAGGGAACTGACTTAAGAGCGATCTATGAGGGCTATGTTTCGGTGTCTCCGCTACATGTGGACTTGACGCACGAGGCATTCCTCCAAAAGCTCAAAGGATCATGGCAGGCCTGATCGCCGATCCTTTCCGAGCCGCCCGGCTCGTTCTCCACCTGCGGCAGGAGGGCGTGACCGATGACGGCGTGCTGCGTGCCATGGAAACCATCGACCGCGCCGCCTTCATCGACGACCCGGCGCTGACGAATCTCGCTTTCGAGAATGCCATGGTGCCGATCCCGTGCGGGCAGATCATCCCGCGCCCGGTGACCACGGGCCAGCTGATCCAGGCGCTACAGCTCGAAAAAGGCAACAAATCCCGTGTCCTGCTGATTGGCGCCGGCTCCGGCTACACCGCCGCGCTGCTGGCGCAGATCGCGTCTGATGTGTTCGCGCTGGAGCGTTTCAACGCGCTGACCGGGGAGATCCGGCGCCGGATCCTCGATCTGGAACTGTCCAACCTGGCAGTGCGCTGCGGCGATGGCCTGCTCGGCTGGCCGGAGCGGGGGCCGTATGACCGCATCCTCCTGGCCGGCGCGGTGGAGGAGATTCCGGAAGCGCTGCTCTCCCAGCTGGCAAAAGGCGGCCTGCTGGTGGTCCCCGTGGTGACGCCGGACGGGCAGGTCCTGATGCGCCTGCATGAGAATGGCGAGCGCGAACGCCTCGGCTTCCGCCACGCGTTGCCCCTGTTGCGCGAGGGCCCCGCACAGGCGCTCTGACTGCGAATTCGCGCCTGCAGCCCTTGTTTGCCAATCCCCGCGGCCACAGCTATAGGGGCGTATCTTTTTTGGCCCCTTAAGAGAGGAAAATCATGGCGAACAAGCACGTAGCGCTGTTCATCGCAGCTGCCCTGTCGGCGCTCCCGGCGGCCGCTCAGGAGGCAGGTGGCCGTCCGGGTGGCGGCCTGTTCGAGCTGCTGATCATGCCGATCGGTCTGGTTGCCATCTTCTACTTCCTGCTGATCCGTCCGCAGCAACAGCGCGCCAAGAAGCATTCTTCCATGCTGACGGCCCTGAAGCGTGGCGACACGGTGGTTACCTCCGGCGGTCTCGTCGGCAAGGTGAACAAGGTGTTCGACGACGAAGTTTCCCTCGACCTGGGTGAAAACGTGAAGGTTCGCGTGATCAAGACCATGGTGATCGAGGTGCGCGGCAAGGCCGAACCGGTCGCTGCAAACGACTAGGCCCATCGACTGAGCCCGGCGCCCTTCGGCGCGGCCATTCAAGGATTCCCAAATGCTTCAGTTTCCACCCTGGAAGTTAGGCCTGATTTTCGTGGTTCTTCTGTGGGGCGTCATCCTGGCGCTTCCGAATGTGGTGAACATGTCCGGCGCGCCGGGCTGGATGCCGAAGAAGGGTGTGAATCTGGGGCTGGACCTTCAGGGCGGTGTTTACCTGATGATGGAAATCCAGGCGGACGAAGTCGTCGCCAACCGGCTGGACGTGCTGTCGCGCGATGTCTCCTCCGCGCTGACGACGCCGGCCTCCGACCGGATCTTCAACCTGCCGGAAGTCAAAGGCCGGGAACTGGTGGTTCGCCTGACCCGCCCGGATGCTGACGGCAATTTCCGCACCGAGGACGCGCTGAAGCGCCTGCAGAAGCTGAACGGCCCGGTCGGCGGTGTCATCGGCGGCGCGCAGATGTACGAGATGCGCATCTCCGGCAAGGACACGATCACGATCACCGTGCCGCAGGCGGCAGAGGAATCGCTGCTGAAAGAAGCCCTCGGCAAGACGATGACCATCGTCCGCCGCCGGGTCGACCCGGAAGGCGTGTCGGAAATTTCGATCACGCCGCAGGGCAACAGCCGTATCATCCTGGAAGCCCCGGGCGAGCCGGATCCGCAGCGCCTGAAAGACCTGCTGAACCGCGACGGCCGGATGACCTTCAACATCGTCGATTCCAGCCCCGCCGCGATCCAGGCCGCCCAGGCAGGTGCTGTGAAGCCGGGCTACCGCCTTCTGTATGATGATCAGGACTTTCCGTACCTGATCAACAATATCCCTGAAATCGTCGGGTCTGACGTGGCCAATGCCGCGCAGAGCTTCGACGAGCAGAACCGTCCGCAGATCACCTTCCGCCTGAACGGCAATGGCGCGCGGAAGTTCTATGAGACGACCGCCAAGAACACCGGCAAACAGTTCGCGATCGTGCTGGACGACAAGGTTATGTCGGCGCCGCGCATCGACGAGCCGATCCCGGGCGGAAACGTCCGCATCACCGGTACATTCTCGCAGCAGGAAGCCATCGATCTGGCCGCCATCATCGAAGCGGGGGAAATGCCGGCCAAGCTGCAATTCCTCGACCAGCGGACGGTCAGCCCGACCCTCGGGCAGGACTCGATCAATGCCGGCTACACCGCTGCCCTGATCGGCCTCGCCGCGGTCGCTGTCTTCATGGTGCTGATCTACGGCACGCTCGGCTTCTTCGCCGTGCTGTCTCTGGCCTGCAACATCATCCTGATCTTCGCCGGCCTCTCCGGCGTTGGCGCCACGCTGACCCTGCCGGGGATCGCCGGTATCATCCTGACCATCGGTATGGCGGTGGACGCCAACGTGCTGGTCTTTGAACGGATCCGCGAAGAGCAAGGCGAAGGCCGCTCGCCGTGGACGGCCACACAGGCTGGCTATGAACGCGCCCTGTCGACCATCATGGACGCCAACATCACCACGCTGATCGCGGCAACCATCCTTTACCTGCTGGGCTCCGGTCCGGTGAAAGGCTTCGCCGTGACCCTGTCCATCGGCATCGTGACCTCCGTGTTCACGGCCTATGTCGTGACCCGGATGATCACGGTCGGATACATGAAACTGATGAAACCCAAGCGGTTCGGAATTTAGGGGCAGGAGAGACGCGATGCTGATCAAATACTGGCCTGACCGGACCAAAGTCCCCTTCATGAGCTTCCGGATTGCCGGGGCTCTGTTCTCGATGATCCTGATTGCGGGCTCGGCTTTCCTGCTGGGAACACGCGGCCTGAACTTCGGCGTCGACTTTGCCGGCGGCACCGTGATGGAACTGGCCAAGACGGACACCGTCACCGTGCCGGCCGTGCGCGAAGCCATGCCGATCAATGCCGAGGTCAACAGTGCCCGCGGCACCGACGGCCGCGAGATCGTCGTGGTCAAGTTCGGGGAAGCGCCGCCGGAGCTGCTGGGCGAAGATTTCAAGTCGCTGTCAGAAGAGCAGAAGGCCGAACGCGCCTCTGGCGCCACGAACGAACTGATCGTCGAGACATTGTCCGAAAAGTTCGGCCTCAGTGTGGAGAATGGCGATTTCCTGCGTAACGACTCGGTTGGTCCGAAAGTCTCGCAGGAACTGTTCACGGACGGGATCACGGCGCTGGTCGTCGCGCTGGCCATGATGCTCGTCTATATCTGGTTCCGCTTCCAGTGGCAGTTCTCGGTCGGTGCCATCGCGGCGCTGGCGCACGATGTGATCATTACGCTCGGCATGTTCGCGCTGTTGCGGATCGAGTTCAACCTGACCTCCATCGCGGCCCTGCTGACCATCATCGGTTACTCGATGAACGACACAGTCGTCGTGTTCGACCGCATCCGGGAAGACCGCCGCAAGTACAAGAAGATGCCGGATCGCGAAGTGATCGACATGTCGCTGAACGTGACCCTGTCGCGGACCTTGCTGACCTCCGGCACGACGCTGATCTCGCTGTTCGCGATCTATTTCCTCGGCGGCCCCGTGCTGCAGGGCATGAGCTTCGCGCTGATCTTCGGTATCTTTATCGGTACTTATTCGTCGATCTTCATCGCGTCGGCACTGGTCCTGTCGCTCGGCATGGACTTCACGAAGAAGACGGTCGAGGAAGTCGAGGGCTTCACTGGCGTCTAGGCGCCGGGGCCGGGCCTTACTGGCCCAGCATCACGATCCGCTCACACAGGGCATCGATCGCCTTTTCCGGCGTGTCGCTGTGCACCAGCGCCGCGCGGAAGCTTTCAGGCGTGAACTTGCCGTCGATGATGTGACTCATCAGCTCGAAGAAGGGCGCCCAGAAGCCGTCTTCATCCAGGAAGGCCATCGGCTTGGCGTGAAGGCCGAGGCGCGCCCAGGACAGGATCTCCACTGCTTCCTCAAGCGTGCCGATGCCGCCCGGCAGCACGATGAAGGCGTCGGATTCCTCGAACATCATCTGCTTGCGGGTGTGCATGTCCTCGACGATGCGGTGCTCGACATCTTCGTAGATCATTTCCTTGGTCAGCAGGAAGCGGGGCATGATGCCCAGCACGTCGCCCGCCGACTCATGCGCGGCCCGGGCGCAGGCGCCCATCAGGCCGACGCCGCCGCCGCCATAGACAAGGCGGATGTCGCGCTTGGCCAGCTCCCGGCCCAGCTGTTCTGCCAGCGTGATATAGTCCGGCCGCACGTCATTCGATGCGCCGCAATACACACAGACCGACCGCAAATTCGACATTCCCTGAACCTCGTTTTCTTTTCTCTTTCTATCCCTCATATGGGGCGCCTTATGCCCGCGCCAGCGCGAAAATCAGGCCATTTCAGGCCCAAAGCGGTGCTTTCGGGTTCCCTGCGGCCCCAAACGGCCCCATATCCCGGGGAATGAGTCCTCCACACGCCAGCCAGAACCACGACAAGATCGACAGCGCCGATGGCGGTCTCGGCCAGTCGATTGCGCGCATTCTGAAGCTGCTCTGGCGGCCGGAACTGGCGAAATGGCGCCCGGTGATCGCGATTGCCATCCTGCTGACGCTGGGCGCGTCCGTTCTGGAGGTCGTCTCGCCGCTGGTCGTTGGCCATGCGATCAACCAGGTCGCCCCGTCCGGCGGCGCGCCCGCAGCCTTCGGCACCGCGGCCATCTGGCTCGCCTTCGGGATCGGGGTCCGCTTCACGGCCGGCGCGATGCCCCAGTTGCGCGACTGGCTGTTCTCGCCGGTCAGCCAGGACGCCCAGCGCGTGGCCAGCGTCGACGCCTTCGGCCATGCGCAGCTCCTGTCGCTGAACTTCCACCAGACCCGCCGCACCGGCGCCCTCAACCGCGTGATCGAGCGCGGCGCCAGCGCCATCGACTATCTGATCCGCTTCCTCGCCTTCAATATCGGGCCGACCTTCGTGCGCCTGATCCTCGCCTCCGTCGCCCTCGGCGTCGCCTATGACTACAAGCTCTCGCTGATCGCGGTTGGCACCATCGCCATCTATGTCATTGCCACGGTCATCATCACCGAATGGCGCGTGCGCCAGCGCCGCAAGATGAATGAGGCAGACACGCATTTCCGCGCCACATCGGTCGACATCCTCACCAATTTCGAGACGGTGAAATCCTTCGCCGCAGAGCGCCGGGAAACCGCCCGCTTCGGCAAGGCGATGGCCAATTACAATCACCATTATGTCGAGACCGTGCGGTCGATGTACATCCTCAACGCCACGCAGGCTTTCGTGATGAATGCCGGCCTGGCCGCCGTGCTGGTCCTGTCGGCCTGGAATGTCATCCACGGCAAGATGGAGATCGGCGACCTGACAGCGGTCATGCTGATGATGCTGTCGCTTTATGCCCCGCTGAACATCCTCGGCTGGGCCTGGCGGGAGATCAAGCAGGGCGCGGTGGACCTCGAAAAGCTCTACGGCCTGCTCGACATGAAGGCCGAGATCACCGACGCGCCGGACGCCATCGAACTGGCCCATCCCGTCGGCAGCGTCGCCTTCGAGAATGTCTCCTTCAGCCATGAAGGCCGTGCCGTCGGCGTACAGGATGTCAGCTTCACCCTCGACCCCGGCAAGAAGGTCGCCTTCGTCGGCACCTCCGGCGCGGGCAAATCGACCCTGCTGAAGCTGCTGTTCCGTTTCTATGACGTCAAATCCGGCCGCGTGCTGGTTGATGGCCATGATGTGCGCGACCTGACGCAGGAATCCCTGCGCCGTGCGCTCGGCCTCGTGCCGCAGGATGTGGTCCTCTTCAACGACACGATCCGCCGCAACATCGCCTATGCACGGCCCGAAGCGACCGATGAGGAAGTCCGCGACGCCGCGCGCCGGGCGCAATTGCTCGAATTCATCGAAAGCCTGCCGGAAGGCTGGGACACACGCGTCGGCGAACGCGGCCTGAAGCTTTCCGGAGGAGAGAAACAGCGCGTCGGCATCGCCCGCGTCATTCTCGCAGACCCCGCCATTCTCGTGCTGGACGAGGCGACCTCGGCCCTCGACAGCGCCACGGAACACGCCGTTCAGGAGGCGCTCGACGAGGCCTCTCAGGGCCGAACCACGCTGATGGTCGCCCACCGGCTTTCCACGGTGAAATCGGCAGACGAAATCCTCGTTCTGGAAGCCGGGCAGGTGATCGAACGCGGAGATCACGCCACCCTGCTGTCAAAGCACGGGAAATATGCTGATATGTGGGAAAGACAGGCCCGGAGTGCGAATCTCGAACTCGTGGCGGAATAAGAGCTCGGAATAAGAAAGCGTGCGGAATCATGGATGACCTGGACCACAAGTCCACGCCTTGGCTGAATGGTGGCTTCGACATTGAAGGCATCGTCGTGGCCTTTGCCGTATTCCTCGGTGCCTTGCTGCTGGGCTGGCTGTGGGCGCCGCTGTTCTGGCTCGGCTTCCTCGCCTTCATCGCCACGCTGCTGGCCACCCGCTGGTCACAGCGGACCCCGCCGGAGCTCGCCAGTGGCATCGTCGCGCCATGCGATGGCATTGTCGTGTCGATCAAACAGGTCGAGGCGCCGCCGGACCTGCGCTTCCACACGCCGGTGGTGACGCGCGTGCGCATTTCCTCTGCGCCGGTGTCCACCAACAAGGTCTACACGCCGATTTCCGGCAGTCTGGAACATGTCACGCTCGAAGAAGGCGATTCCTCCATCCCCATCGCCATGCGCGCGGATGATGAAGGCCTCTCGCGGGCGTGGATGTGTTTTGAAAGCCATGGCCAGCAGGTGGGCATTCGCCTTGCCTCCGGCGGCTTCGGCCCACGCATCGAGATTGATCTGAATGCCGGGGACATCGCCCGTCTCGGCAAGCCGTGCGGCACGCGCCGTCTGGGCGGCTGGTGCGATCTATATATCCCGGTCAGCTCGGGCAAGCTGATCTGGCCCGGCCAGTCGCTGGTTGGCGGGGAAACCGTCATTGGCCGCCTTCGCTCCGATGCGCATGACGCGGAAGATGACGACATCGAAGAGGCTTTCGAAGTCCAGCGTGAAGCCGCTGCTGGCGTCGCAGAGGAAGACCCGTTCGAACCCGTTCTTGCGGAAGAGGACGAGGATGACGAGCAATATGTCTCCCCGGATGAGGCGGAGGTTTCCGAAGAAGACCCTGCGCTCCTTTTCGCCCGCCTCCGCGAAGCCGCCCGACGCAACGAAGAGGGCGATTGATCCGCTATAGTCCGGCATGGTCCGCTATCGTCATGACAGGTCATGCTTAGTCATGACGAAGTCATGATAAGTGCGCCGCTGGTCATGGCTGGAGGCTTTGTGGATAAGCTCACGCCAATCCCTCACCTCCCACGCCCTCGCGGGCGCGGGTCCCTCCTCTCCCGGAGGGAGAGGGGCGAACCCGGCGCCATCGCACATCTGCTGCAGCGACGAGAGAAAACCCCTCTCCCGCCTGCGGGAGAGGAGGGGCCCGCCGCTGCAGGCGGTGGGAGGTGAGGGCGCATCCTATCCGTCTGATAAGCGCCCATGCCACACTCTCCGCCATGACAGACCTCACCGATTTCATCACGCACGCTTTTAAGACGATTGCCCGCGCCGTGGCCGAAGCGGGCGTGAATGCGGACCTGTTCAAACAGCCGGAACTGATCTCGCAGTCCCTGAAGCACCGCGTCTCGGCAGAACTGAAACGGCTCGCCGTGCTGCTCCGTCGGCTGATCTTCCTGATGGCGCTGCAGGTGGAGCTGGCACCTCTGGTACCGCGCCCGGCAAGCAATTATTTCGAAAAGAGTGAGGGTGAACCGGAAGCGCGCAAGGCGTTCTTTTCCGTCTTGCCCGTGCCTGCGGCCAAAGCACCGGACTTCCTGCATGGCCCGATCACTGTGCCGACGCGCGGGCCCGTGCCCGCCGCGCCGCTGATCGCCCGCTGGGAGGCGATGCTGGACACGCTGAAACACGCCAGGCGCCGGGCGAAATGTCTCGCCCGCACGATCCAGCGCTGGAAGGCTGATGGCGAAGCCCGGCCATACGTCGCGCCCATTCCCCGGACGCACGCCATGCCCGCCGCCCTCGGCATCGTCTCGGGCGCTCTCACCGTGCAGCTGACCCAGGCCCTCCGCGACTGGCCTGTTCAGGACACGAGCTGAGCTTTCCCACAATCAGGAACACTGCCGGAACGCGATACGCGTGTCCGGGCGAAGGTGCTGGGCGCGCCTTTACTCCGTCTCCGGACCGCCCGTCAGCGCCAGAAGGTGAAGCACCGCGCTCTCCAGCCGGGCGCGTTGTTCTGCCACCGTCCGTTCGGTAGAGATCAAAGCGCGGCGGCCATTCAGGAATTCGGTGATGGTGATCTCGCCATAATCATATCCCTTCTGGATCGTCTCCAGGATTTTCCGGGAAGACTCTGCGGTCTCAAGGGATTTCTCATACAGCGTCATCGCGGCGCCGAGAGATTGGCGGGCAGACTGGACCGCCTGGAAGGCTTCGCGCTGGGCGGTGACCCGGTCGAGTTCGGCGACCGTGGCGGTGGCCGACATTTCCTGCGCATAGGCCCGGCGGGCCGACCCGCCGATCGGGATGCTGACCCGCGCCATGACACTGGTCTCGGCCCCGCCGAATTCATTTCCGAAATCCAGCCCGAAGGTCGGGTCCGGGCGCTTCTCCATCCGCGCCCGCTGCGCTTTCAACTTCGCCTGCTCAGCCAGCAGGCCAGCGCGGCGATAGGCGGGGGAACTTTCAGCGGTCGCTTCAAACAGCGGAGAGATCATGTTTTCAGACACATCCAGCGGCGCCGTCGTCTCCGGGAAGACAATATCCGGATACCGCGCAACAAGCGCCGCGCGGGCCACCTGCGCCTCCGTCCGGTCCTGTTCCGCCTGCAGCTGCAGCAGACCTGCTTCAGCGGCCAGTTGGTCCGCCCGGATCTGGCGTTCCGCGCCCTTGTCCACGGCGATCTGCTGGAGTTCAGCGATGCGAAGCGCTTCGGCGGCCTGGGACGCGGAAGACTTGGACAGGAGGTCCGCCCGGCGCCAGGCGCTCCACAATACCGCGAATCTTTCGCGCTCGGCAAACAGGGACTGGTCCAGTCCGGTAGTGGCAAGGTCTGTTTCCAGCCGTGCCAGATTGGTATCGAGCTGGCGCTTGCCCGGCAGCCGCACCGTGCGGGAGATGCCGGCAGACCATTCCGTGTACCGGTTTTCCGATGCGAGCGGATCGTCGATCTTGCGCTGGCCACCGCTTGCATTGATCTCGAACTCATACGGGCCGGCCGCAATCCGCCGGGCCGAGGCGCTGGCCCGGTCCACATCCGCCTTGGCGGAGCGATAGGACGGGCTGGTCCGGACGGCCTGTTCCATCAGGTCCACAACCGGGTCGGTCTGGCTGATAGCCGGTTGGGCGAGAAACAGGGTGCTGGCAAATGCGGCGGCGAGGAGGCGAAGTGTCATTTCAGGCGTCCAAAGTCGAGTACAGGTTCGATCCAGTAAGAGATCTGACGGCGCGGGCAGGCCTTGCGGATGGTTTCCAGCACCAGCGGAATGGCCTCCTCCGGAAGGACCATCAGCACGGTGAAGACCTTCATTGCGCCTTTCACCTTTTCCGCCGTCGAGGCGAGATCCATCGAGCTGCCATGGCCGAGCCCGTCATGGCTGGTATATCCCGGCAGCGGCGGGTCGATCCCGTCCAGCGTATCCAGCACGGTTGGCTGGATGCTTTTGGGGCAGACCAGGGTCAGTTTGCGTAGGGGCGTATCCATTGGACCTCTCCTTGCGGCACACCGGCCGGCGTACGTTCGACACCGAACCGGCGGTAAAGCACCGGCATCAGGAACAGTGTCAGAATGGTGGATGATGCGAGACCGCCGATCACGACGATCGCCAGCGGCCGCTGGAGTTCCGATCCGGGGCCATGGGCGAACAGGAGCGGAACAAGGCCGAGGGCTGCTGTGGCAGCGGTCATCAGAACCGGACGAAGCCGGCGCTCAGAGCCCTGGCGGACTGCTTCTTCCGTATCGAGACCGATGGCGCGCAAGTCATTGAAGCAGGTCACCAGGACGAGTCCATTGAGAACCGCGATGCCGAGCAGGGCAATAAACCCGACCGATGCCGGAACCGAGAGATATTCTCCGGACAGGCTGAGCGCGATGATCCCGCCGACCAGCGCAAAGGGAATGTTCAGGAGGATCAGCATGGCCTGCCGGATCGACCGGAGCGTTCCGAACAGGACAACAAAGATCAGGCCGAGCGAGAGCGGCACCATCAGGGACAGCCGGGCCGAGGCACGGCGCTGGTTTTCGAACTCGCCGCCGAACTCAAGCGTATAGCCAGCCGGCATCGGGCCCGAGGCATCAACCGCCGCCTGCGCGTCTGCCACGAAGCCGACGAGATCGCGTCCGGAGACAAAAGCCTGAACCACCGCATAGCGAGAGCCATTCTCCCGGGCGACCGAGGCGAGGCCTCCGACGCGGGAGACAGTCGCCACATCGGACAGGCGGACCATCTCTCCGGCCGGATTGACGATGAGGAGATTGCCGAAGTCAAATGCCGCGTTTCCTTCCGCCTGGTCCTGCCGGATGACAATGGGCGTGCGCCGGCCGGGCTCGATCACTTCGCCCGCTGTGACGCCTTCAAGCCTCGACCGGAGTTCATCCTGGATCGTGATGACATCCAGCCCGAGGCGGCCTGCGCGGGTCGGGTCAATGTCCACCTGCAGATATTCGGACACATCATTGGAGGCGGTGAAAACGTCTGCAGCCCCCGGAACCGTGGAAATGGCTTGCTCCACCCGGCCCGCCAGCGCGGCGAGTTCGTTGGAGTCGGGCCCGAAGATCTTCACGGCCAGATCGCCCCGGGAACCGGTCAGCATTTCGGAGACGCGCATTTCAATTGGCTGGGTGAATGAGGATTCGATGCCGACAAAGTCGTCCATGACGGCGCGGACTTCCCCGACCAGCCATTCCGTATCCGGGCCGCGCCATTCTTCGCGGGGAACAAGTTCAAGGAACATGTCGGATTCATTGAGGCCCATCGGGTCGAGGCCCAATTCGTCGGAACCGATACGTCCGACAATATGTTCGACTTCAGGAACCTTCTCCAGAATGGCGGCCTGTGCGCGCATGGCGTCGGCTTCACTCTGGTTGAGATTGATGGATGGAAGGGCCGCAAGCTGCATCACGACCGATCCCTCGTTCATGGTCGGCATGAACGTCTTGCCGGTGGCCGTATAGGCAAACCCGGCAAAGACAATGCTGATCGCGGCAATCGCGTAAACGATGACCGGCATATCGAGGACGCGGTTCAGCAGGCTGCGATAAGCAGGCGAAAGGATCCGCATCAGGAAGGTTTCGTGCGCGCCGGAAGATTTGAGGAGGTAGGATGCCAGAACAGGGATCAGCGTACAGGCGAGCAGGAGGGCAGAGCCAAGGGCAAACACGATGGCAAGGGCGACCGGCGCGAACAGTTTGCCTTCGAGGCCCTGTAGGGTGAGCAGTGGCACGAAGACCAGGCAGATGATGAAGATACCGGCGGCGGTGGGAAGCGCGACTTCCGATGCGGCGCGATAGATCACATGCAGTTTGCTGGCGTTCGGATTTTCGTGCAGGCGCTCGACGGCGTTCTCCGTCACGACGATCGCCCCGTCGACGATCATGCCGATCGCGATGGCGAGGCCACCGAGACTCATCAGGTTTGCCGACAGGCCGAAGACTTTCATCAGGAGGAATGTCGCCAGTGCAGAGGCCGGCAGGATCAGCGTCACAACCAGGGCGGCGCGCCAGTCTCCGAGGAAGACGATGAGGAGGCCAATCACGAGGACGACCGCGATCAGCAGTGCCTCGGTCACGGTCCAGACCGCTTTTTCAATCAGGTCGGAGCGATTGTAGAAGACTTCGACCTTCACACCTTCCGGCAGGCTGCTCTGCAGCTCTGCAAGTTTGTCCTCCACACCTTTGACAACCATCCGGGCATCGGCACCGCGAAGGGCGACGACGATGCCTTCGACGGCTTCGCCCGTGCCGTCACGCGTGACAGAGCCATAGCGGGTGAGGCTGCCGAGCTGGACAGTTGCAATGTCGCGAAGACGGAGGACCTGTCCATCCGATTCCTGAATGACCAGGGCGCCGATGTCCGCTTCGTTTTCGGTGGCGCCGGTGGAGCGAACGACGAGGGCTTCTTCACCTTCGGACATGCGGCCGGCGCCGTCATTCCGGTTGTTGTTTTCAAGCGCAGTGCGGATGTCGTCGAGACTGATCCCGGCCATGGCCATCGCGGCTTCGTCTGGCGCGATGGTGAATGTCCGTACCCGGCCGCCGAGCGCATTCACATCGGCGACGCCGGGCAAGGTCCGCAGGGCTGGCCGGATAACCCAGTCGAGCAGGGACCGGCGTTCCTCCAGCGAGAGGTCGTCGCTCTCGATGGTGAACATGAAAACTTCAGACAGGGCAGTGGAGATCGGGGCAAGGCCACCGGAAACGGTTTCCGGGAATTCCCCGCTGACGGCCGTCAGGCGTTCGGAGACCTGCTGGCGCGCCCAGTAGATATCGGTGCCTTCCTTGAAGTCGATTGTGATGTCGGCAATCGCGTATTTTGCCTTGGCGCGCATGATGGTCTGGTCGGGAATGCCGAGCAGTTCCATTTCCAGCGGGCGGACCACACGGGATTCCACTTCTTCCGGCGTCATGCCGGGCGCTTTCAGGATGATCTTGACCTGGGTCGGCGCGATCTCGGGAAAGGCGTCAATGGGAAGGCGGGCCGATGCATACAGACCGGATACGGCCAGCAGCAGGGCGGCGCCCAGGATGAAGATACGCTGCGTGAGCGAAAAGGAGACAAGGCGGTCCAGCACGGTCCTCAGACTCCTTCCGCGAGGTTCTTGAGGGCGGCGAGACCGGAGATGGCAACCCGGTCGCCCGGTTCGACCCCGCTGGTCAGCACGGCGTCTTCCCGGCTGCGGGTGAGAACGTTCACTTCAACGCGGCGGAAGCTGTCGCCGGTATCGACAAAGACGCAGTCCATGCCGCCAATCCGCACGATGGCGCGGGCAGGGATCACCAGATTGGCGTCGTGCCCGGCGGTATCGAGCGAAAGGTCAACCAGCTGGCCAAGGCGCCAGTTGCCGGTTTCCGGGAGTTCGATCTTTATCCGGATGGACTGGAGGCGGGCATCGATCGTGGGATCGATCGCTACCACAGTGCCTTTGCCTGCATTGCCGGAGAGGGAAACGGTGGAGCCAATCGAGAAGGTGTTTGCCACCCGCTCAGGCAGGGCGACATCCAGCCAGTATCGCTGGCCATCGAAGATCGAGAGGAAAGGCTCTGACATACCGACCGCTTCTCCGGCCGCAACAGACACGCTGGCGACTGTGCCGGATGCGGGTGCCACGAGCTTGAAGCGGCCGGCGCCGCTTGCGCTGCGCACGGCGGACAGGCGCCGCTGCGATGCGGCCAGGTTCAGATGGGCTGATTTGGAGTCGTGCTCGGCTTCGTCTGCCTCCTGGGCAGAGCGCAGGCCCAGTTCGCGAAGCTCGGTGACCCGTTCGAGCAAATGGTCCATGTGTTCGGCGGTGATCCGCTCGGACTCGACCTCGGCCTGGGCCGTTTCATATTCGGGGCTGTACATCAGGGCGACCGGGTCACCGGCTTTGACCTGCATGCCCGGAATGACGAGCGGTTCGAGCAGGACGGCCTCGAACGGACTTGCGACCGGAGAGGAATTCCCCGGCGGCGCAATGACGGTCCCGAACATCCGCGCACCTTCGATTGTGCTTTCGGTGCGCACCGTTGCTGTTGAAATGCCAAGCGCCTTTCGGCTGGCTGCGGTGACCTCAACGGTCTGGGAAAATGCTCCCTGGCCGGAGACAAGCAGGGCGGTAACCGCCAACGCTGTACGTAATACCCAATTCACCATCGTCTTCTCGCCGTCTCATGGTTTCTGTCCATGAAGGCGTTTCTGGCAGAACTCTCTGACGTGATCCTGACGCGGAATTGCGCAACTGCATGTGTGTCATGCGGATCAGGGAGCGGTTCGGTGCTGAAAAATCAGGCAGGCCGGGCGTCGGGGAAGCGAAGCGCGAGACCGGAATATTCCGGCAGGCAGGTGACAAGTTCACCGCCATGGGAGTCGGCGATCCGGTCTGCGATGGCGAGGCCAAGGCCGGCTTCACCACCGGGGGCCCGGTCGGCGCGGATGCCGCGGGCTTTCAGTTTTTCCAACTCGCCTGCCGTCAGGCCCTTGCCGCCGTCAATGACAGCGAGGCTCGCGCCGGGGCCTGCGCGGACGATGACTTCACTGCCTTCCGGCGCAGCGCGCAAGGCATTGACGATCAGGGTGCGAAGGGACGCTGCGATCGCCTCTTCCAATCCGCGGAACGGGGCGGGGTTTTCTGTCTCGACTGATAGATCGCGACCGACCTGGATCGCTGCGGGGGCGAGTTCTGCGACGACCCTGCGGGCCAGCGCGTCCGGTTCGATCAGCTTGTGGCGCTGGTCTGTGTCGGGGGCATTGCTTCGCGCGAGCAGCAAAAGTTGGTCGACCATGTCGGACAATGCGCGGACCTGCGTGCGCAGAGGCGCCGCTTTGTCAGCGGGCAGTTTGTCGAGGGAGAGGGCAAGAATGGACAGCGGCGTTTTCAGTTCATGCGCGGCATCAGCGGCGAAGGCCTCCTGGCGCCGGGCATGGCTGGCCAGGCGGCTGGTCAGTTCGTTGACCGCTTCCGTGAACGGCGTGAGTTCGCTGGGCAGCGCATCGGGCGGCATCTGATAGCTGCGAAGCTCCTTGGCGGCTTCCTGCACATTCCCGGCGATCGCTTTCAACTGACGCTCAACCCGGCGAACCACCAGTAGCGCCCCCGTTCCGAACAGCAAAAGGAACACGCTGAAGGGGATCAATACGTGTTCAGTGATTTCGCGGACGGTCCGCCAAAGGGGGGGCGGATCGGAGCTGAGCAAGCCATACTCATAGGTGACCAGAACCGTCAGCACGACGCCGCCGACCAGTCCCGATATCAACAGGCCACGAAGTAATCTGCCGGCAATGGAGTTCATGATGCGCCCCGGTGTCCGAACAGGTATCCGACTCCGCGGACTGTGTGGAGGATATCGTTCTCTCCGGCCTCAGCGAAGCGGCGCCGGAGACGTGAGGCCACAGCCTCCAGGGCATTTGGCGTGACCGGATCAGCGGCGCTGTAGAGTGCGCCTTCAATGCGTTCGCGGGGCACGACTTTGCCGGCATTGCGCAGCAGGATCTCCAGGAAGTCAGCCTCTTTGCGGCCGATGGCCAGGGGGCGCCCCCCCAGCTCTGCCTGCCGGCTGGTGGTGTCGAATGTGACTTCCCCAACCGTCAGGACGACCGGGTCGCGGCGGCCGGGCCGGCGGATCAGCGCGCGCAGCCGGGCGGCGATTTCTTCCACTTCTGCCGGTTTGACGAGATAGTCGTCGGCGCCGGTGTCCAGCCCGGTAACGCGGTCATCCAGCGTGCTTCGCGCCGAAAGGATCAGAACGGGCGGGCGGTCCGCGGGCAGGCCGCGCAACCAGTCGATGCCGTCCCCATCCGGCAAACCGAGATCGAGCATGATGACATCAAACTGCCCGACGGCCATATGGTCGTCCGCCTCTTCGATGCCGCCGGCAATATCGCTGTCGATCCCGCGTGCACCCAAGCGCTCGGAAAGCAGGTTTGCCAGTTCTCGATTATCTTCAATGATCAGTGTTCGCATGCGTTTCGGATATCCGGCATTTTACACAACCCTATCCGTAAAAGCTGACATTGTCCTGACCGGCCGGCCTAGTTGTTCAGCGGCACAGATCTGGTTTCATAAACCGGTGTCCCCGATTGCAGGTGTGCGGTGATGAAGTCGTAGGTGATCTGCAGCAACGTCTTCCCGTCAATCGTGAGAGTGCGGACCGGAACTTCATCGAAGCTGTGGCGCGCACCGGTAACAGTATAGAAGGCATAAGGGATATTGCTGGCAGCCGCTTCGGCCTGGATTGCCTGGGCGAACGAATAGTCCACGACATCATCCTGGTCGCCGTGGAGGATCAGAAGCGGCGGTTCGCCGGGATCCATCAGGCCGTCATAGATGAAACGCCCCCAGTAATCGATCATGACCTGCGGCTTCGGAGAGTAGATCGAATACTCATCCAGGCCGTAGGTCACGTGAAGGCCGATCACGGATCCTGCGGATTCGCCCCAGATGGCGAAACGGTTCATGTCCACGCAGAGATCGTCATCATTGGCTTCGACCCAGCGCAGGGCATTCGTGGCATCTTCGATGGAACTGGCAATCGCATCCGCCTGTGCCTGAAGGTCATTCGAGATGACAGGGCCGACGCCGGAATTCAGGATTGCATCCCGGATGGGTTGGAATTCTGCTGAAGGCACCGGGTCGTCGCCAATCAGGCGATAGTCGATCGAAATGGCGACATAGCCCTGATCGGTCAGCTCGGACGCAAAGGATGGCCAGGGCGCAGACTGTTTCGATCCGATCTCAAACCCGCCGCCGTGAACCAGAACGACGAGAGGCCGGGGCGCCGTGCATTCTTCGCCCGACTGATACACATCGAGCCGGAGCGACTTGGAGCCGTTGGCGAGCTGCCCGCTGCCATACACAACGTCCGTCTGGCTTGTCGGGACCGCTGGAGGCGGAGGAGGAGGGGGCGGCGGAGGCGGAGGAGGTGGCGGCGGAGACACTGGCACGCCGGTCGATGAGCCACTTCCGCCCCCGCCGCCGCAGCCGGTGAGCAGCGCCAGCGCCGACACGGAAATCAGAAAGGGCTTGAGGTATTTCATCCCGGCATTCTCCTGGGCCACCGGGTGCTATGGCGCATTCGCGCTGTGCCCGGCTTTGCCAAAAACCAAGGCCAGCGAGAACAATCGGATGACCTGATGTCTGGTTAAAGCAATGCCGGATCAGGCTGTCTATGTTCGATCAGCTATTCGCGCAGCGGGCTTAGCGGGACCTGGACGCTGCAACACTGTCTGCTGGTGCGGGCGCATTGGCCTCGGCCCTTTTACGGCGGGCTTTCAGCCATTTGTTGATCGCGGCGCGGACGGGCTCATCGTACCATTGCCAGGCTGCGTAAGAGACTGCCATCGAAATCCCAAGGACAATGAAGCTGCCGAGTGCCGGCGTTTCCAGAATGACCGGATACTTCCATGCCACCCGCTTGACGACCTCATAGATCGGGAAGTGCAGGATGTAGAGGGCGTACGACATGCCCCCGAGGGCAGCAAAGGTTGACTGAAGCCAGCGCGGTGGCTGCACAATCAGGAACAGCCAGAGTATGGTCGGTCCGATCAGGGTCACCAGGATGATGTCGCGGACGAGAACCCACGGTTCCGGCGCGTTAAAGCTGTAGAGCAGGAGCAGCATAATGAAGGGAACCGAGATCAGGCTACGCCGTGACGACGTTTCCTTCGGCTTACCCATCAGGCGATAGATCAGGACACCGGTGAAGAAGGTACAGCCGACGCGGCCGAAACCACCCCAGAATTCCGTCCAGCGGGAGCCGAGATCGGTCGTGCCATAGTGGACGGCCATTGCGAGGAACAGGGCGATGCTGAGTGCCACGACAACCAGCAGACCGCTTGTCCGGCGGATAAGCGGATAGATCAGGATGTAGAACAGGTTGATGACCAGTTCGAAGAACAGGGTCCAGGCCGGAACGTTCGCGGCATAAATGTATTCGGATCTCGGATCCATCCACGGAACCATGAGGAATGCCGGCGCCGAGTTGAAAAGCAGGTCGCCGAGAGAGGAGTCTGGACCATCGCCGTAATAGGCATAGAGGTGGACCAGCGTGCCCATCACGATGCCAAGGATGTAGAGCGGATAGAGCCGGACAATCCTGGCCAGCATGAACTGCCAGGGGGTCATGCCGCGGTCGAAGCGCGGCTCATAGGCGAAGGCCAGAACAAAGCCGCTGAGAATGAAAAAGATGTCGACCAGCGGGACCAGAGGAAGTGTCGGAAAGCCGGGCCAGAACATGGCGCTGTGCCCCAGCACCACAAGTATGGCGCCCACACCGCGCCCGCCATCCAGCGTCAGAAAGTTCTGGCTTTCGAGCCTGGTCTTCATTTCAACGTCCCCTGCAAGAGTTCTTGCTTGCTGAGGATGCAAGTTACACGCCGATAGAAGGCAGCAACAGGCCTTTCTCAACCCGGTGGAGGATTTTTGTCCTTTTGCCGGTCCATTGGCCTGTGCGAGCAGGTCAGTCTTCGCGCTCTGACACGGGCCTGGAAGCTCTGTCGTTGCGGGAAAGCATCACGAACAATGCGGTGAGGGCGAACACGACAAGGCAGGTCAGCATGAGGCGGGGCTGCCACCACAATCCGTCCATCCTGTACTGGTCCAGCTTGTCGGTCGTGGTCAGTCCCGCAAGCAGAATACCGCCAGCGACAAAGCCGGCCGAGCCGGGCATGGGTTTGCTCTCATCGTCGTCCGGCGTGGTGTCCGCCATGGTCGCAAGGTAGACGAGCAGGATGTAGGCAAAGAAACGGGCCCAATCGTGTGCGATCAGCATGAGCGGGAAGACCGCCAGCATGACCAGGGCGAAGGAGATTGCCGCCCGCGCCTGAATGGGCGTCGGTGGGATGTTTGCGCCGTAGCGCGAGGCAATCATCATGAACCCGAGGAAGACTGGCACCATCATGGCGCCGCCGACGCGTGCCGCGGTTTCGTAAAGGCCGTAAAAGCCGCTTCCGAACATGCGGGTCAGTTCTTCGCTCAGCAGGTTGTCGAAGCTGTCAAATTTTCCCTCATAGACGAACTCGGCGCCACCAAGATGCAGGACGGGGTTGGACGCCGGCGCTTCAGCCATGTTTGTGAGCATCAGGATGGCGACGATGATCGTGCTGCTCGCGAGGCACGCGCCGAAGGCAGTCCAGGACGCCAGGTCGCGCCGCAGGACAAGGGCCTGAACGCCAAGGGCCGGAAGGACGAAGAACACGCTCGCCTCGTGCGTCAGAGACATGAAAAGCCCCAGCAGGGCAAAGATCGGCGCAATGATCAGCAGGTTCCGGCCCGGCAGAACGAAACGGACGGTGAGAAGGTAGATCAGCAGGATCAGCTGAAGCGGGTCACCCAGTGTTTCGAGCAGGATGCCGAATGTCGCCGGCGACACAAAAACGGCCATGGAGAGCAGAATGGCGTCCCACTGTCCCATCTTGCGTGTCAGGCGCCACATCGCATCAATCGCGACAGCCGCTAGGCCGAGGGCCACGATCCAGCTGGCGAAGGTGATCAAAGCGTAGCTGCTATTGTCTGCTCCGACGAAGGATATAATTTCGCCCAGCAGGCCGCGCCGCGCGAAGCCGCCGGAATAGTCCCGCGCCCAGTGCGTCGCCCAGTATTCGTGCGGACCGAACCATTGGAACAGATGCCGCTCCCCGCGGACGAGGAAGACGAGATAGAATGCCAATCCACCCGTAAGCCAGAAGCTGTGCTGTCTGCTGAGCCCCCGCATTACGTCAGATACTCATCTTCTTGAAAATCGCTTCGGGAATGTGCGTGATGATCAGCATGATCAATGCCCAGACGGGCTTTGTATAGACTGTGTTCTTGTTTTTCCGGACGGCTTTGACCGTTGCGGCTGCGACTTCCTCCGGATCGGCTGTGACGGGACCAGGCAATTTCATGCCTTCAGTCATTTGTGTCCGCACGAAACCGGGTTTCACCGTCACAACATGAACACCTTTCTTGGCAAGGCGGTTTCTCAGGCCTGAAAGGAAGGCGGTAAAGCCGGCTTTGGCGGAGCCGTAAATATAATTGGTGGCGCGGCCGCGATCGCCAGCGACAGAACTGACGCCGACCAAGGTGCCGGAACCGCGCTCTTCGAAACGGTTCGCGAAAAGCCCGAGGATGAGGGCCGGGCCTTCGTAGTTGCTGCGCATGACGCGGGCCGCAAGGCCAGTGTCTTTCTCGTTTTCTTCCTGCTCGCCCATCAGTCCGACAACGCTCACCACGACATCCGGCAGCCCGTTCAGACTGTCGATGAATGGCTCCATCTTGCCGGTCTCCAGAACATCGAACTCATGCAGGCTGACGGGAACGCCGTGCCGCAATGAAATATCTGACTTGTCGGTCTCGAGGCTTGCCGCATTGCGGGCGGCAAGGGCGACGGCATAACCGTCCGCCGCGAAGCCGTGCGCGATTGCGCGTCCGATATCGGAGCGCCCACCAAGCACGAGCACGGTTTTCTGTCTGGAAGTATCTGTCATCACAGGACAAGCCTATCCGATTGGGCTGAGGAAAAGGTTTCCGCCGCAGACGTAGATTTCCGCATTTCCCTGAAATCGCTCACGCGCTCGTCGGAATTCGCCAGGGTCTCTGCTTTCAGGCGGGAGTCTTTGGCCAGGTAGAAGCGACCGCCATGAGCGATGGTTATCTCATCCAGCCGGTTCATGAGTTCGAGGCTTCGGCGGTTGACCGGGAAATCGAGCGCCAGAGTATAACCCTCCATCGGGAAGGAGAAGCGGCTCTCCTGTGCACCGAAGCGTTTCAGCACCGACAGAAAGGATCCCTGGCCTGCCGCGCTGATGGCTTCAAGAAGCGCCTGCATGCCGTCTTTGGACTGCTCCAGCGGAATGACGCATTGGAACTGAGCAAAGCCTTTACGTCCATAGATGCGGTTCCACTTGAGAATGGCATCCAGCGGATAGAAATAGGTGTCCCAGTCCACAAGCTGCGTACCGGTCTTGGCGCGGCCTGCGCGATAGTAGACTTCGTTGAAGGCTTTCACGGTCCATCGGTTCAGGGCAAAGCCGGGGGCATCCAGCGGAACAGTCAGCTTCCGTTTCCGAGGCGTCTGGAAAGGGGCCTGTAGTTGTTTCCCCGGAAGGTCCGCATGGGTGGCGTGCTCGCCAAGATAAACGAGGGAGCGGCCGAGCGAAGCGCCGGTGCTCAGGCAATCAATCCAGGCGACCGAATAAGTGGAGTCTGCGGATCGTTCGAAAATATCGATGGCAGCGGCGAGGTTTTCCGCGGGGATGGTCGTCTGGCGGATCCAGCCGGACTCGACGGGGCGGAGACGAAAGGCCGCCCTGACGATGATGCCGGTGAGCCCCATGCCGCCAATCGTCCACTCAAACAGATCCGGGTCTTCATCTCTTGAACAGCGCCGGATCTTCCCGTCGGAGCCCAGAATATCGACCCAGTCCAGAAAAGTGCTGAAAGCGCCGTCCTTATGGTGGTTTTTGCCGTGCACGTCTGCTGCGATCATGCCGCCGACCGTGACGAATTTCGTGCCGGGCGTAACGGCCGGGAACCAGCCGCGTGGCAGGAAGGTTGAGATGATGTCGGCAAGGAGGACGCCAGCTTCGGCGGTCAGTTGGCCACTTGCGTCATCGAAGGACAACATCCGGCTCATGCGGCGCATGTCGATGGTCATGTGACTGTTCAGGGAACTGTCGCCGTAGGAGCGGCCATTTCCCCGGGCAATCACCGGGCCTGACCGGACAAGCTCTGCCAGGTCTGCTTCACTTCGCGGCGAACCGGTCTCGCACTCGACTGTCGGATACCGCCCCCAACCGGATAGTTTCATGAGTCCGATCCGTCGGTGGCCAGTTGAGCGGATGAGAAAACAAAGCGCCGGTCGAGCTGGTATTTGACAAAATATCCAACGGCCAGGCCGGCGATGGCGCCGACTTCGCGCATGAGGTCTGTTTTCCAGATGAACCAGAAGGCCGTTTCAGAAGACCAGAAAATGGCTGTCGTGAAAACACCCATGATCGTATACAGAGTGAACTTCCGGCCGTGGGCTTTCAAACCGGTTTGCATGTCGCCGAAAATCCAGCGTTTATCGAGAATGTATTTGACCACCAGTCCGGTCAATGTTCCGGCGGCGACCGCCGCGGCATAGAATAATGCGTCGGTTCCAAAGGCCAGGACCAGGCGTTGGGTTCCCAGGTTCACCAGCGTCGCAATCGCGGCAAACGCTGTATACCGGAAGACAAGTTCGCGGACGGTCACAGAAGCACCCCGGCAGCTGCACAACCAACTCCCAGTAGCCCGCAGAACAGGCTGGTGCGGTCTTTCACTGCAAACACGATCGGATCGTCATGCATTCCGCCTCTATGGGCCACCATGACCATGCGATTGATCCAGAAGAGCAGGATCAGGCACAGCCCCCAAAGCGCGGCTGGCTGGCTGTAGAGTGCGCTGACGGCAGGTGAATTCAGGTAAAGCGCAAGAACCAGGACGGAAACGAAACCCGAGCTCGTCGCCATTTGGGAAACAATCGGCAGGTCGTCGATGATGTAGCCTCTGCCGGAGGGCTTGAGCACTTCCCGGTTTGCGCTGTCGACCAGTTCCGCCTGCCGTTTGACCGAAGCCAGAGCGAAGAAGAGGAACACGGAGAATGCCAGAAGCCAGAAAGAGAGGACGATCCCCGTAGCGGCAGAACCCGCCAGAATGCGGATCGTGTACAGGCCGGCAAGCGTGACAATATCAATCAGCACTCTGCGCTTCAGGAAGAAGGAATAGGCCATGGTGACGGTGTAATAGCCTGCCATGACCACGAGGAAAGGAGGTCCAAGGATGGTGCCGAGACCAATGCCAGCCATGAGGAGAACCGGCGCGAGCAGCGTGCCATGAATTAGCGGCAGATCACCCGAGGCGAGCGGGCGGCGGTGCTTGCGCGGGTGCGCCCGGTCTGCCGACAGGTCCAGCAGATCATTCAGCAGATAGACACTCGATGCGATCAGGCTGAAGCAAACGAAAGCCAGGCTGCTCTGGAGAAGAGTCGTGGCGTCGATCCTGTGACCCGCGATCATCGGAATGAAGACCAGCATGTTCTTCAGCCATTGATGCGGCCTGATCGCTTTCAGGATTGGACGGAGAGATTTGGAGTTCGTGGCAATATGGTCGGCCTTCTGGCAGGCCGCTTCAGCGGCGGCCCGCAAAGAGCTGCCAGCATTTACGGTGATTGCCTTGGCAGCCGATTTCCAGACCGGAATATCCGCTCTGCTGTCGCCCATATAAGCGTAGCCAGCTTCGCCGAACCGTTCGGTCAGGAATTGTGCTTTCCGGCTGCCCTTCAGGTTCAACTTGCCGTCCGAGCCATGGATTTCGTCGAATATTCCCAGATGTTCCCCGATGGCGCGGACGATATTCTCATCTGATGCAGAAACAAGCGCGGTGCGGCCACCACGTTTCTTCCACGCATGAATATAGTCGATGACGGCTTGGTTGTAGGGGAGGGTGACCGGATCAAACCGGGCTTTTGCCGACAGGTCGCGCTTGAGTGCCGCACGACCTTTAAGGACTTTCGGTATCAGCTTGATGGGCGTCAGGATATCAGAAGAGCATGCCGCCCAGAAGGATTCCGCCAGCATGTCAGTGCGGATCAGTGTGCCATCCAGATCTACGACCAGAACGGGCATTGTGCCTTTGTCGGCCAGTTCGCCGATCAGTGCATCAGACCCCGCGCTTCGCTGATCGCCGTCCATGGGGGAGCGGTCAGAATTCGCCATAATATACCCCGTCGGCCCTTGCGGTGTCTCCGCTGAGTGGAGCGCCGCCCGCCGTTCACCCTATTTGCTGGTTCAATTACTAAGATTTTGCAAGAGTCGTGCCGGGAAGCTGTATTTCAACGCCGTGTTAACCGTCGGTTTGACTGCACGCACAAACAGGCGCCGCGTTGTTTGTCAGTTCAGCGGTGCATGAGCTTCCCGACTGCAGATTGCAGCTCTGAATATGGTTCGTTATCTGGACAAGGCCAATCGGCAGGGTATTTCATTTGCGCATGAGCCAGTACCACGATCTGCTGATTGCGCTTCGGCGCATTACTCGCGCGATAGACATGCACTCCAAAAAGCTGTCGAAGGATACAGGGCTGACAGCGCCTCAGCTGCTTGTTCTTCAATCCGTCGCGGCTGCCGAGCGCGCAAAACCCAGCGACATTGCGCGCCAGGTTCACCTTTCACAGGCCACCATTACGTCAATCGTTGACCGGCTTGTGCGGGCGGGCCTCGTTGTGCGTGAAAGGAACGAACACGATCGCCGCAGTCTGGAGGTCGTCATCACCGACAAGGGCGCGCAGCGCCTCGTCGGAGCGCCGGAACTGCTTCAGGAGGGATTCCAGTCGGCGTTCGGCCATCTTCCGGACTGGGAGAAATCCATGCTGGTCTCCAGCATGCAGAAAGTCGCGTTCATGATGGACGCCGACAATCTGGATGTCGCGCCAATACTTGAGGTCGGTGACCTCAGCGAGACAGAGACCTAGGTGTCCTGTATCTGCTCCAGTTCGTCTTCAGGCGGCGTATCCCATTGGATGTGCCGGCCATCCAGAACCACGATATTGTCGCGGCTGACGATGGTCGCATTTGTCTGAAAGCCTAATAGTTGCTTGGCTGGAATTTCCTTGTTCCTGGCCAGGATAATTGTTTCTTCCGCAGTGAAATTCGCCAGGCCGCGGGCCCGCTCATTTCCCTCTTCGTCATAAATGTGCAGCACGTCACCCCGCACGAATGTGCCCTGGATGGATTGTATGTCCTGACGCAGCAGGCCGCGCTCTCCCTTGCATAGGGCTTCTGCCGCTTCTGCCGGGACCACGATGCTGCCGGCCATCTGCAGGCGGTCGGTCAACCATGCCGTCCAGTCTGTTGCCGGTTTGTCATGCGCGACACACCGCGTGTGCTTGCGTGATCCATCAAGCAGGGATGTGACGGGGTTTTCGGCCTCGCCATTGCCAATCAGAGTCGTACAGCCCGAGTTCTGCGCCATATTGGCGGCCTGCATTTTGGTGAGCATTCCGCCGCTCCCCAGACTGCTGACACCCTTGGTCACTTCCAGGAACTCATTCACATCATTTACGGTTTCCACCAGCTGCGCGCCGGGCTCATCAGGGTTTCGATCGTAGAGACCGTCAACACTGGTCAGGATGATCAGCGTTTCTGCCTGAACCATTTGGGCGACTTTTGCGGCAAGGCGGTCATTATCACCGACCCGGATTTCTTCCGTCGTGATGGAGTCGTTCTCGTTTACAATCGGCGTAATGCCGGCCCGTATCAGTCTGTGCACTGTATTCTTCGTGTTCAGGAACCGGCGGCGGTCTTCCAGGTCCTTCAGGGTGACAAGCACCTGAGCAATGTCGAAACTGTATTCGTGCGCGACCTGCTTGTAGGCATTCAGAAGGATGGGCATTCCGCATGCGGCTGCAGCCTGCTTGTCTCTGAGGCCGGCCGTCTCAGGGGACTCGCCAATTGTGCTGAGTCCCAGTGCGACAGCACCCGATGAGCAGATCAGAACTTCATATCCCTGATCCCGGAGCGTCTTCACGTCGCTCAGCAGTTGCTGAATGAAGGCCCAGCGCGGTGTGAGCAGTTCTTCGTTCGCAAGTAGGCTGGATCCGATCTTGATAACAATACGCTTCGATTTTGGCACGCAGGGCTCCCTTGTTCCACGGGCTAGCACCTAGGCTGCGTTGCTGAAGATCGCAACACGATTAGAGCACAAAGTAACAGTCTGCCGCGCCTTAGATGCAGTAATCTTCCCAAAACCTACAAAATTAACAGTCTATTGGCTATGTCAGGGTCCGATGCGCCGGTGCTGCAGAGAGAAACCACAGCAGAAAATTTGAATTCAAAGTAAGATCAGCTTATGTGCGTGGCATTGATTCTAGGAGGACTTATGCACGCTTTAATGATCGGTTGTGGAAATATGGGGGCTTCGCTGCTGTCCCGGTGGGTCGATGTGCCTGGCATGTCGTTCTCGGCGGTCGACCCAATGGCGACCTTTCCGGACTCGCGTGTGAAAATGTTCAAGTCAGCGGATGATATTCAGGGCGGGCCATTTGACCTCCTGATCATCGCAGTGAAACCACAAATGATCGCTGACGTTATCCCAGACTATCTGAAGTTTGTAACGCCGGACGCACCGGCGCTGTCCATCGCAGCGGGTGTTTCTTGCCAGCGTCTGGAGTCGATCGTGGGGCCGCGTTCCGTAATCCGCGTAATGCCGAATATGCCAGCGAGCGTCGGCAAGGGTGTGAGTGGGCTGCTGTTCAACGACAAGACCTCGGATGAGGTCAAAGAGACGGCTCGCAAAATGATGCGTGCGGCAGGCTCCGTCGTGGAGGTGGAGACGGAAGATGGTCTCGACAGGTTCACAGCCATTGCGGGCAGCGGGCCCGGCTTCGTATTCGAGATCGCCCGCGCCTTCATGGAAGCTGCAAAGGAACTGGGATTCGATGACAGCGAATCCCGGAAGCTCGTTCTGGACACGATTGCGGGTACGATAGAGATGGCCAGCCAGTCCGGCAAAGACCTGGCAGACCTTCGAAACGCTGTCACGAGTAAGGCAGGGGCCACCGAGGCTGGCTTGAAACAACTGAATGGCAATGGCGAGCTTTCCAGATTAATGCTTGCAACGACACAAGCTGCGTACAAGCGCACTGTGGAGTTGCGGTAGGTCAACATCATCATGCGACGGGGGCTGAAGATGAAGATAGAATTCGAAGACCTCCGCTGCCGGTAACGCTACTCTTTCGGGAACGTCGCTGCCATTGCGTCAAATCTGCCGGTGCCACCGGCGCAAACGAAATACGAACACGGAAAAAGTGAGCCTATGAACCACGAAGCTCTGATTTCTCTCGCTGTATATTTTGTCCTGATGCTGGCCATCGGCCTTTATGCATACCGGAAGTCCACAAGTGATGTTTCCGAATACATGCTGGGTGGACGTCAGTTGCATCCTGCGGTCGGTGCGCTTTCCGCCGGTGCATCAGATATGAGCGGTTGGATGCTGATGGGGCTGCCAGGAGCCGTGTTCGTGTCTGGCTTTAGCGCCGCCTGGATTGCGGTGGGGCTCGTGATTGGCGCCTATCTCAACTATCTGTTCGTCGCACCGCGCCTGAGGGTCTACACAGAACTGGCTGACGACGCGATCACCATTCCCGACTTTTTCGAGAAACGTTTCCACGACAAGTCACGCATGCTGCGCGTTTTGTCCTCGGTCGTGATTGTTATTTTCTTCACGCTGTACACCTCCGCAGGTGTTGTTGCAGGTGGCAAGCTTTTTGAGGCGTCGTTTGGGCTTGATTACCAGCTTGGACTGTTCCTGACCGCCGGGGTTGTTGTGGCCTACACGCTGTTTGGCGGCTTCCTTGCGGTCAGCCTGACGGACTTTGTGCAGGGGTGCATCATGTTCGTTGCCCTGATCCTCGTGCCGATCGTGTCATTCATTGTCCTGCGGAATGAAGGCGACTGGGCTCCGGCGGTGGCTTCCGTGGATCCTGGCTACTTTGGCATGTGGCCCAAGGGGATGACCGTAATGGGGGTTATCTCATTGCTTGCCTGGGGGCTCGGCTATTTCGGCCAGCCGCACATCATTGTCCGGTTCATGGCCATCCGGTCTCTCAAGGATATTGCCACGGCCCGCTATATCGGGATGAGTTGGATGATCGTGACGGTGATTGGCGCAGTGCTGACGGGGATCGCAGGCTATGCCTACACCTATGCCCATGGCACGCCGGTCGACGACCCGGAGACTATTTTCATCATCCTCTCCCAGATCCTGTTCCACCCGCTCGTGGCAGGATTTCTGCTGGCGGCCATTCTTGCGGCAATCATGAGTACGATTTCATCGCAGTTGCTGGTGTCTTCCAGCTCGCTGACGGAGGATTTCTACAAGACGTTCCTTCGCAAGGAAGCGAGCCAGGGCGAGCTGGTCGCTGTAGGCCGGATTTCGGTGCTTGTGGTTTCACTGATCGCGATCGGATTGGCGTTCGACCGGTCAAGCAACATCCTGTCGCTTGTCGGGAATGCCTGGGCCGGATTTGGTGCAGCCTTTGGTCCGATTATCCTGCTAAGCCTGTACTGGCGCGGCCTTACCCGCGATGGTGCGCTGGCCGGGATGATTGTCGGTGCGGTCACAGTGCTCTTCTGGCTCTACGCACCGATCGAGATTAACGGCAAATCGTTGTCCGATATTCTCTACGAGATCGTGCCGGGTTTCGTGTTCAGCGGAATTGCGGCCATCGTCGTCAGCATCGTCGGCAGGGATGTATTGCCCCATGTCGCCCATCGCTTTGGCGAAATGGAAAAAGCCATGGACGCCGACTGAGGTTGAGTGGTCAGGGGCTCGGGGAATACCTCAGAGCCCCTTCCTCAATCGGTCGTGGTAGCTCGCGACAATAAAACAGACTTCCCGAGTGATGTTGTCTTCCTGTTCGGGATCCTCAATCGCCATTTCGGTTGCGGAGAACATAAGTTCTATTGTCAGTCTGGTAGCTGTTACGAGCCGCTCTTCCGCAACTCCAGGCAAGGTCTTGCGGAGCGCGTCGAGCACTTCTTCGGCGACCAGTTCACGCGACTCCAGCCGGACCTCCTTCAGCGCGGGAATGACGCGCATGACGCGAACAACCCATGCGCCGCCGGGAAATGCCCTGGTGATTTCGTTCACCTCCTTTTGCAGGCGAAGGGTACTTTCAACGGTTTCTTCGAAGGTGTGAGTGTTCAGACCGCCTCCTCGGATCCAGGCGAAGACAGCCTGATCCTGGGCTTCCATGAGCCGCCGTCCTAACTCATGCAGGATGGCATATTTGTTCGGAAAATACCGGTAGAGAGCAGGCGGCGTCAGGCCAGCCCGTTTGCAGATCATATTGGTCGACAGGCGTTCAAAGCCTACTTCTGAAAGAAGCGTGCCTGCAATGGATAGGATGGTTTCAAACGTATTCCGCGCCCGGTTCTGAGATGGGGAAACCTTGGTTTCCAGTTCAACGCCATCTGGCGCGACGGTGTCCTCCTCAGCCTGGGGCATTTTTGTGTTTGCCGGTTTTTGTTTGGATCCGGTCATATCTTCCCCTCGAAATCTGTCGCCGTCCAATGTCCATCAAGCGCCACAGACTCTTTGATTTCACGCTATTTCCCGACAATTAGGCGCGGCATTGCAACGAGTCTACAGGCGGGTCCGCCCGGTGGCTTGAACGAGACGGCGCAAAGGCGCTTTTCGATTTCGTGGGAGGGGGGGTATCAAATATGAAAAAAATGCGACGAGGTCTGGATAGAATCCGATGGTGAAGCGTCAACACTCGTAAACGTAGTATTTGTAACAGGAAGATCGAATGGCGTGCAGGTTTTTGGGTTCGTGCCTTTTGGCGATTTCCATTTCAGGCAGCGCACTGGCTCAGGACCTGGCAATTACCGGTGTGACGGTTTTTGATGGCACCGGTGCTGCTCCTTACGAGGCTACGGTCATGTTCGATGACGGGCTGATCTCCGCGGTGGATAAGAGTGCAGGCTCCGCGCCAGACGGCGTGCCGTCAATTGATGGGAGCGGCTTGTCGTTGCTTCCGGGATTTTTTGACCTTCACGTGCACTATACATTCGGTGGCGAACCGGCGACCACACCCCAGATCTCAGCTAACTATTCGAAGACGGGTGTCACTTCGGTGTATGACTTTGCGCAAGCGCCTGAAGCGTTTGCGCCGAAGCGCTCATGGCTGGAAACGCTACCCGGGCCAAGGGTCAACTTCGCCGCCCGAATGAGTACTACGAATGGGCATGGTGCGGATTGGTCTGACAAGAGTACGACCAAATGGGTGAATACGCCTTTTGCGGCCACTGAGGCGGTCAGGGAGCTGCTGCCTTACGAGCCGGATGTCATCAAGGTTTTTACGGATGGCTGGCGCTATGGCTCCGGTGTCGACAATACCAGCATGAATGAGCCGACCCTGACCGCCCTGGTGGAAGAAGCGCATGAGCACGGTCTGAAGGTGCTGACGCACACGGTGACTAAGGATCGGGCCGAAATTGCGGGTCGTGCGGGTGTCGACGTGATCGCGCATTCCGTGCTGGACCAGCCTGTCGATCAGACGACAATCGATACGCTAAAGGCGGGTGGCACGGCTTATGCCGGAACGCTGGCGGTTTACAATCCTGATAAACCCGGGACGCCGGCTTTCGAGCGGGAGCATCCCTCTTTCAAACAGCGCCAGGCGCGCTTCCAGGTCGGTCTGGATAATATGAAAGCGTTGTACGAAGGCGGCGTGATGATCGCGCTGGGAACTGACGCTGGCATGCGTCGCACGCCGCATGGCTATTCAACGCTGTCGGAAATGGAGTTGATGGTTCGTGCGGGTCTGCCGCCGGAAGCGGCTTTGATCGCGGGCACGTCAAACAGCGCCCGGGCGGTGGGTGTTTATGAGCGGCGCGGGTCGATTGAGGTCGGAAAAGATGCGGACGTGGTTCTGATTGCGGGCAAGCCTTGGGAAGATATTTCTGACGTGTACAATACGAGATATACGTTCGTGGGTGGCAAGAAGGTTTTCGGCGACGGGGCACCTGAGCCGGTTAGCGAAGAATACATGGTGTCATCACGTGTCGACTATGAAGTCATTGATAACTTCGATAGCGATGATGGCCGGTCGTCCCGGGGCACGCTTATTGTGGGCGACCCGGACGGTGGTCTTGAGCGCAGCTGGCAGGTGTTCGAGATTCTTGAAGATGGTGAGCGTGGCGGCATTCTCCATCTGACAGCGGACCTGGCACTCAGGGAGGATGCGCGGGCGGGCGTTGCAATCCCTCTGAATCAGGGGTTTGTTCAACCAGCAGACGTCTCTGGCTTCACTGGTGTGACGCTGGACATGCGCGGTGACGGCGGGTCGTATGCATTCGTGGTTTCAACAACGGACGGGCGTTGGGTGCGCACATTCGATGTTGGCGAGGAATGGCGCACAATTGTGTTTCCGTTCGTTGACCTTGATGCGCCTGCGGATGGTGCGGAATGGTCAGGTAACAATATTTTGGATGTGCGTATATTGATTAAGCGTGCTGGCGGAGAAGTCGCCTGGTTTGAGCTTGATGACGTGAGGTTCTACTGAGGGCTGGCGTTCTGGATTTGGATGCGGGATGGCTCGCGTCTGAAGATGCATCTGTATCCATTTTGACTGGGGTCGCTTTTGGGCGACTCCTTTTTTGATATCTGTACTGATAGTATATTGCTCGCATGATGACTTTGTCTGCGCGGGTGCAACATTTGTGTGCAGCAGGCATGAAATGGCTGTTATTTTTCACTAATTGCGTGTCGCATGGGCGCGGTGTCGATATCCTGAACTTGCTCAATGGAGAGCAAGGCGTTGGGGTCAACGACGGCTTCATAAAATTCCGAACACAGAGAATTCTTGGTGACGCTTTTGGCGCGCCGGAGGACGCAAGAGATGCGCGAATGTCTGGCAGGGGGTCTGCCGGCAATGCGGGGGCTTGCGGGAACAAGTAGCTCAGGAGTCAGTAAGCTAATGAAATCGAGAGAAGATGAGGGGCCAATGAACGAGACCGGGGGTGCCGTTGGTGCAAAATCGGGCCGGTTCATGAGGCGTTGCGCAGCAACCGTATCGACGAGTGCATTGTTGCTCGGAGTCCTTTCTCAGGGCGCGTTGGCCCAGGAACAGGAAGAAGATGATACGGCGCAGATGGAGAAAGTACTGGTCGTCGGTTCTCAAATTGCCGGTGCCAAGGTGTCAGGCGCGCTTCCGGTGTCTGTTGTGTCGCCGGATGAGATTGAGGCGACAGGTGCGGTTTCTGCAGATGAACTGTTCCGCACTATACCGTCGGCTGGTGATATTACGTTCAACGGGACTTATCTTGGTGGCGGAAACTCGAACGCTGCACGAGGTGACGTTTCCACAGTGAGTCTCCGAGGGCTGGCCCAGGGGAATACGCTGGTTCTGATCAACGGCCGGCGTACGGTTGTTCACCCAACCTCTCAGACGGATAATCAGACGCCGGTCTTTGGGTACAATATTAATGCCATTCCGGTTCAGGGGCTCGCACGTGTGGAAGTGCTGAAAGACGGTGCGGCCGCTCTGTATGGTTCTGATGCCGTTGCGGGTGTCGTAAACAATGTTCTTCGGTCGGATTTCGAGGGCTTTGATGTCAATCTTCAGTACGGCCTTGCCGAGGGAACAAACCTGACTGAGTTCACCGCAGACATGCTCTACGGGACAGATTTCGCAAACGGCAAAGGGAATATTTCAGTTTACCTTGGTGGCACGACGCGGGACTCTCTGCTTCGTTCAGATCAGGATTACACAAATATTGCCGATATGCGGCCTCTGACAGACGGGACGAACTGGGCGGGTGTCGCCTGGGACAATCGTTCGACATGGACAGTTCCCTGGGGGCAGTTCACTCCGATTGATACATCAATCGGCACGATCAGTACGGATGGCACGGCGTTTACGGATGCGGCCGGGACTTTCCATGTTCAGCCTGAAGGCTTTGGAGAGGGCTGTCCTTATGAGGTCGGTGATGGCATCTGTTATGGCGCCGGCAGTATCTACACATCTGCATATCGCGATCTGCGCAATGACCAGATGGCAACATTCGACACCCTGACCATGCTGCCAGCCGTTGATCGTATCAACATGTTCAGCTTTGCGAACTATGATGTATCCGACAGCCTTCGTCTCTATGGCGAAGTGGGCTATTACACCGCGACATCGGAAGCTGTGATTGGTTCAAGCGGTTCGCTCGGCTCGGGGCCGATCTACATTGCGCCGGATGCGTATTGGAATCCGCTTGGTCCGGTTGGTTCGCCAAATCGCATTGATGGTCTCAGCAGTAACGTGCCGGATGACGGTGTTGGCCTGGTGATCAACGCCTACGCTGCTCTCGATGCCGGCACCAGGAAGGTTACGGTTGACAATGATCAGACGAGATTGCTCTTCGGTGCGAAAGGTGATGCGTTTGGATGGGACTGGGATTCTGCCATTCTCTACAACGAGGCAAATGTGAAGGATTCTGCGGACGGTTTCGATTCTCGCCTGTACCAGCAGGCAATCAACCGCACTGATTCCTCAGCCTACAATCCATTCTGTGGCGGAAACCCGGCAACCCCATCTGTCGGAGGTCCGGACTGCAACTCCCAGGAAACCATCGACAGTTTCAAGATTACCCAGGTGCGCGAAAACAAGACGACGCTGGCTCTTGCTGATTTCAAGGTTTCCAAGCCGGATCTGTTCTCAATCTGGGCGGGCGACATCGGTGTTGCTGGCGGTATCGAATTCCGCCGGGAAACATATCACGATAACCGGGATCCCCATCAGGATGGGTCGCTGCCTTACTACGACCAGCTCACGGGCAACCTCGTGTCTGACTCCAGCCTCATGGGCCACAGCCCATCGCCGGATGTCAAAGGCAGCCGTAACGTGTCGTCAGCGTATTTCGAAGTCGCCGTCCCAATTGTATCGCCCGAAATGAACATTCCATTTGTGCAGGCTCTGGATCTTCAGGCAGCTGCTCGTTACGAGGACTATTCGGATGTCGGTTCGGTTTCGAAGCCGAAGATTTCTGCCTCGTGGGATGTCATCGATGGTCTGAGGTTCCGTGGGTCGTGGTCTGAAGGCTTCAAGGCGCCAAACCTCGAAGTGGTCAATACACCGCTTCTTGAGCGTGTGAACAGCTATCCGGACTACATCCAGTGCGAAGCAGCCCTTGATCAGGGGCGGATCACGGACTTCAGCCAGTGTGCGACACTTGGTGTGACAGTGGCGAGCCTCCGGTCCGGCAACTCGGAGCTTGAGCCGGAGGAGTCTGAGAGCTCGTCTTACGGTGTTGTCTTTGAGCCGCAGTTTATTCCGGAAAAATTCGGCTCTCTGACCCTTACAGCCGACGTCTGGAGTATCGAGCAAAAGAATCCGATTGGTCTGCTCAACGATTCTGTCGCGCTGTCGTACGATTATCTGCTTCGTCTTCAGGGGAGCTCGAACCCGAATGTAATTCGTGCGGATCCGACACCTCAGCAGATTGCTGACTTTGCGGGTACGGGTCTGGAGCCGGTTGGCGATGTGGTCAATGTGATCGCACGTTTCACCAATCTCTCGGCGCTGAAGGTTGAGGGTATCGACTACGGTGCGTATTGGGATGTGCCGGTGGGGCCGGGTGAGTTGTCGGTAAACCTGAATGCCACATATCTCGACACCTATTACCAGAGCCCGACAGCGGAGGCCGCAGCGCTTCTCGCCGGACTGGCTGACAGAACGGTCAATCCTTATGTCACTGTGACCGGTGGCGGTAGCCTTATTCAGGAAGATGGTCGTCCGGAATGGAAGTATTCCATGTCGATGGCATACGATATGGCGAACTGGAAGTTCGGCGCATTCTCGCAGTACACCAGCGAAGTGTACCAGACGAGTGTGAGCAGCACGACCTACGGTCCCTGGCCAATTGAAGACCATATGACCTGGAACTTCTATGGCCAGTACACTGTCGAGAATGACAGCTGGACGGATGGCACCGCTATTCGCCTTGGTGTGCGGAACGCATTTAACGAAGATCCGCCGCTGGCTGATACGTATGGCTACCTTTCATCCCTGTACCAACCGCTTCCGCGCTACTGGTATGTGAATGTGAAGAAGTCTTTCTAGGAAGGAGTAGCCTTTCAAACGGGATCCGGGGTGGTGCGTTGATGCCATCCCGGATGTCCATCACGGGAGATGGCTGCTTGTAAGTTGCCTGCTCTCGTTTCCAATGATTGCCGCAGTTGAGAATTTCAGGCTGATACAATGGAACAGGATGATAGGGGAGGGCAACTTAATCCATGACAGGAATCGTCAAAGATCAGAAAGAAGAATCCAGTGATACGCCGGAGGTGACAAATACGGGCCTGGATCGTCGTCACTTCCTGGCGGGCAGCGCGTTTGTGGCGAGCAGCTTGGCCTCAGCGTGTGCCACGCCTGCCGGAGCTTCGAGTCAGCCCTCTTCCCCGCTCGCGTCTGAAAAGATAAGGCCGCCGGATGCGCCGGAAAGTGGCGATCTGGATGTCTCAACGCATCGCGTCGAAACACCCGGGCCGAATGGCGTTGTCAGTGCCGGCCACCCGCTCGCTGCATCTGCCGGCTTGCGGATGTTCATGCAAGGAGGCGCATCTGGTGATGCTGCTGTTGCGACAATGGCCGTTCTTAACCTGGTCGAGCCCTGGGCTTCCAGCATTGGGGGAAATGGCTTCGCGACCGTGTATGATAAGCCAACCGGCAGAGTAAAAGCCCTTATGTTTGGAGGGGCAGCCCCATTTGCACTGGATCCGGACAGCGACCCGAAAGCGTACGATTGGGGCGCCAAAGCAGGGACAACGCCTGGTGCTTTCGATGGCTGGATCGAACTCATGCGCAAGCATGGGCGACTGTCACTGGCAGACGTTTTTGCGCCAGCCATCGATCTCGCGCGAAACGGACACCCAGTTGATCCCTCCATCGCGCGTGTCATCGCGTACATGCAGGAGCGATTGGCTCTGCATCCAACAACCGCGGCAGTGTTCCTGCCGGATGGGGAGGTTCCAAAACCCCGCCAGATTATGACAAACGTGAATTTGGCGAAGACATTTGAAGCGTTGGTCGCAGAAGAACAGAAAGTGCTGGTGAGCGGTGGAGACCGCGATAAAGCTCTGCTGGCGGCGCGCGAGTATTTTTACAATGGCCCGATCGCTGCGGAGCTAGACCGTTTCTTTCGGAAAGAGGGAGGTTGGCTCAGACAAGCCGACCTTACGGCCTATAAAGCTAAATGGACTGATCCGGTTCAAACGACCTATCGCGGATACGAAGTGTATTCGACCCCGCCTACATCCCGAGGAGGACTGGAAGTCTGCATGCAGGCAAACATCATTGAGAGATTCGATGTGTCTGCTATTGAACCTGGAAGCCCGCTGCTGCTGCACTTGCAGGCCGAAGCGATTAAGCATGCCAAAGCTGATATTTATGCTTATGCAGCTGATCCCAAGCATGCAGACATCCCGCTCGGTGCAATGTTGTCCAAAGCCTATGCTGCTGACCGGGCTGCCCTGATCGATATAGCGCAGGCCGCGACATTCCCGGCCGTGTCTGATTTTCGGATATATGATCCGTCTGCGCCGCCTCCGCCAGACTCCCTTGTGCGTACGGAAGACGACGACGCGCGATTCAGTGATACGACCAGTCTGACTGTGGTCGATGCGGACGGAAACACAATCGTTGTAACGACGACGCTGGGTGGAGGTTTCGGCGCGGGCGTTGTGGTCGGTGATACTGGCTTCCTTCTGAATAATGGAATGCGGCTGGGCTCCACTTCACCCTATCGGGACAACGTCAATTTCGTCGCGCCGGGACAAATTCCCATCCTGAATAACTCACCCGTGGTCGTGATGAATAATTCGAAGCTCTGGGCAGCGTTCGGGACGCCCGGCGGCGAGACGATCGGCCAAAGTGAGTTTCAGGTTCTGATGAGCTTGATCGACTACGGGATGGGGATTCAGGAGGCGATTGAAGCGCCCCGCTTTGCCGTCAAAGCCGATCCCAATTTTTATCTCCCCGGAGCGAAATGCCTGCTTCAACTGGAGTCGAGGTTTTCGCAACAGAGTCTGCTCGGACTACAAGCTTTGGGGCATGCTGTGAATTTTGTCGGGCCGTATGCGATTGGAGCCGTTCAGGGCGTCAGAGCTTATAACAATGGTGCTGTCATGGCGGGAGCGGACCCGCGCCGCATGGCGATGGCGGTGGGGTGGTGAATGTCCGGGTGGAGCCCGGATGTGTGTTGAAGGTATTCTGTTGAATTTTTAGTTGGGAGCGATCCACGTGAATGACATAATCCGTTTGAAATCGGTAGGGGCTGTTGTTGCCTTGACGGCAGTGTTTATGGGGGGCTGTAGCAGTCAGGGCTCACCCGCCGACGTCGAAAGGGTGGACGAAGCCGAGGCAGCTGATCCGGTATTGATTGATGTCGTCATGACTGAAGGCACCAACATGTCGGCGGCGATGTCTCCGGATGGGGCAACCCTCATACTCGCTTTACAGGGGGTGCTTTGGTCTGTTCCGGCAAACGGGGGTGAAGCGACGGCCCTGACGCAAGCAGAAATGGACTCCCACGAACCGGTATGGTCACCGGACGGATCATTGATCGCATTTTATACGTATGCAAACAATGGATTTACAATCTGGACGATGAAGCCGGATGGTTCAGATTTGACCCAGCGAACCTTTGGGCCATCGGACGCTCGCTATCCAACCTTTACACCTGACGGCAAGAATATCCTTTATTCTGCAGATACCGAAGGTGGCTACCAGGTCTGGTCGCTTGCACTTGATGGCGAAAGTGAACCTGAGCAACTGACGGTTTCTGATGAGACAGGTTACGAGACCCCGCTGACTCCGTATTTTTCCGGTTTTGGAAATGCGGTTTATCCTGTCCTGTCACCAGACGGTTCCAAACTTGCCTTTGTGATCGATGGGCAGATGGATGCACTCGTCGTCCGCGATATGGATACGGAAGAGGCGTTCTCGATTGCCTATACTGCGAATACACTTGGTGCGCCGGTCTGGGCAGAAGATGGGCATTCGCTTTACATCGCGGGGCTGCTGGGGCGTGAAGGCCGTGTAGTTCAGGCATTTACGGATGGTTCCGACGCAAAGTTGCTTGTTGAGGGCGGGGACGTGTTTCCATTTCGTCCGTCGGTCCTGGCAGATGGTTCCGTTCTTTATACGGCTGACGGCAAGGTGAAAGTCATTGCGCCCGATGCTGCGGAACCGACCAGCATCGAGTTCACGGCCTCCGTCGAGTTGGACCGAACGCCTTACCAGCGTCGGACTTATGACCTGACGTCCACGGATGCCAAGCCAGCTCTCGGTGTGATTGATCCGACACTCTCGCCCGATGCCAGAAAGGCGGTATTCACCGCCATTGGAGATCTATGGATCGCTGATCTTGAAACTGGCGAGACGAACCAGGTGACGAACGATGACTTTATCGATTTGTCACCAAGCTGGTCGCCGGACGGAAGCACCATTGCATTTGTCAGTGATCGGGGGGGTAAATCCGACATCTGGCTGATGGATGTCGAGTCGGGCGCATTCGAACAGCTGACCGATGGAGCACGTCCAGCCAACTCGCCAATCTGGTCCCCCGATGGCACGCGCATCGCCTATCTATCCGATGCGATGCTCACCATTTTCCTTGGCGCGACCGTCAACATCATCGATGTCGCGACAGGCGAAGAGAGGACAGTATCTGAGCCGATTTTCGGGCCAAGCCCACCCGCCTGGTCCGGTGATGGGAAAACGGTTCTGGTCGTCAGCCGACTTCCTCAGACGAACCGGTTCCGGGAGGGGTACAATGCCTTGTTCATGATGCCGGCATCCGGGGAAGGTGAGACGCAGTGGGTTGCGCCTGAAGGTCTGGATGAATCTCTCGGCCGGCGTCAGTGGAACCGTCCGGCGTGGTCTTCAGACGGCATGATCGTTTACCGGTACCAGGGCGCCCTCTATATGGCTTCGCTCTCAGGAGAAGGGCAACTCGGTACCGCCACGCTGGTGGCCCCGGCAGGTGAAAATCCGAATTGGTCCGCTGATGGCAGTAAGCTGATCTATATCGATGGCGCTGAGATTATGCTGTACGACCGTAGCACCGGTGAGACGAGCACGCTCGATATCAAACCCCAGTGGCATCGTGACATGCCGGAAGAAGACTACACAATCCGTGCCGGACACATGCTGGATGTGGTTGCGGCTGAGTATGTCGAGAATGTCGACATTATTGTTGAAGACGGGGTCATCAGTTCGATCGTGCCGGCTGGTTCAGTGGACCCGGTGGGAACCCTGGTCGACGCGTCGGATCAATATGTGATCCCCGGGCTTATCGAAAGCCATACACACCAATCGATCAGTCAGGGCAAGGCACTGGGCGAAATCTGGTTCAAACATGGAATTACCACAGTGCGCGAGACCGGGGACGACCCTTATCATGCTGTCGAGCGGAGGGAAGCTGCAGATTCAGGCCGGCGGTCTGCGCCGCGTGTGTTCACGGCCGGCCCGCTGAACGAGGGGGCCCGTGTCTCCTATGGTGTATCTGAAACAGTCGGGACGGTGAAAGAGGCTGAAGATTCTGTCCGCCTCTCTACAGAACTCAAGCTGGATCTATACAAGAGTTATGTGCGTCAGGACTATACTGTTCAGAAGACAGTGATCGAACTTGCGCATGCATCCGGTATTCCGGTTACTGGGCATGAGCTTTATCCGGCTGTTGCGAACGGCGTGGATCAGATGGAGCACTTCGGCGCGACAAGCCGCCGGGGGTATTCTCTGAAGAGCTCTCTGAATGGACATTCCTACCAGGATGTCATTGCCCTGATTTCGCAATCGGGAATGTACGTGACACCGACCCTCGCGCTGGGAAAGCGCGCTGGTGCTGAGTTCGTTCAGGCTGGTCAGGAAACGCTGGTGGAAATTATCGATAATGGAGGAAAAATAGTTGCCGGTACGGACTCGCCTTTCATTCCTTACGGTGCATCGCTTCATGACGAACTGTCGATCTATTCAGACGCCGGGCTTCCGAATGCGACTGTGTTGAAGCTGGCGACAAGTCAGGCTGCAGAGGCAATCGGCGTCGGCGATCAATTGGGTCAGATCGCTCCGGGGTACCTGGCGGACATTACCATTCTTGACGGTGACCCGCTCGAAGACATTTCCAACACATTGACGGTGAGCGAAGTGATGAAGAATGGGGAGATCGTCTACGTCCGACCAGAATGAGCCTGGATTTGGCCAGCACTTGCAAGCAAGGGCATTGGCCCGTTGTTCTTCTCTGGATAGCGGGGGCGGGACGTCTCGCTTGCCCGGCAGCTTGTTGATGAAATGCGAAGTACATGAGGGCAGGAGGATTGAATTTTTCGCATCTGATCTGCGATCTTGCTTTACAACTGCGCATGAGCAGCTGAATGCCTGCGGATTGCATCAACTGGCTTGTCTCCGTTCCTTCCTTTCGGATGGCTGAACATCCTGAATGTTGAAGTGTGAGCCGGGTTTTGAGCAAGTCCAATACGAAGTCCATGTCATCGGTTCCGGATACGGTACATGCCGCTGGGCATGCAGCGTGTAAAGACTCACCGAACTTCGAACAGCTTTACCAGGTGTACTGGCAGGATTTGTGCGGGCAGCTGAGGCGTATGTTCGGGGCCGGGCCGCCGGAGCCTGAGGACGCTGTGCAGGCAGCGTTTATCCGCTACGCAGCTCTTGAGGAGCCTCAGAAGGTGCGGAACCCGCGCGCTTTCCTGCTGGTTACCGCGCGGAATATTATACTGGATCAAAAGCGCCGTTCAGGAAGGCATATGGCCTATGCAAAGGCAGTCCTTGCTGAAAATTCTGGCTCTCAGTTGGATGATATATCGCCTGAACGCGTCCTACTTGAGAAAGAGCGTTTTGAGGTGATCAACGAAGTGTTCCGCAAATTGCCGGAAAAACAACAAGTTATCCTGACCTTGCGGCGGCAGCACGGATATACTTATCAGCAGATTGCCGACGAAACGGGTTGGTCTTATGGCGATGTCTACAGGCAGATGGAAAAGGCGCTCGCCAGCTTTTCGCAAGCGCTCAAGCGCTAGCGGTTCGGGAGGAAATGTTCATCTTGAGTGAGCCGGATTATAAAAAAAACAAAGGCTTATCCGAAGGTGTGGAGGCACAGGCGCGATCCTGGGTGACGTATCTGCATTCCGGAGATGCGACGGAGGAGAAGCTCGCAGAGTTTGAAATCTGGCTGGCTGCCGATCCCAGTCACGTCATTGCCTATCATGACTATGAACAGATCATGATGGACCTTGGCGTGCCCTGTGGTGTTCTGGAAAAGCAGGAGACCGGACTATCCTTGACGCCGCTCCAATCCGAACCCCGGCGTGCCTCCGGTGCGATTTCGCCGCGTGCTCTGGCGGGAGGAGTTGTGGCCGCAGCATTTGCACTGGTGGCGACAATTTGTGTTACCTTTCATCACAAGCCGACGAGCGGACACGGGCTGCAGCTGGCAGAACAGAAGACGTTCGAAACCGCTGTTGCAGAGGTTCGCGATGTGACCCTGCCGGATGGCACGCTTGTCACTCTGGGAGCAAAGTCGCGTCTCGAATACAAGTCCGAGGATGGTCTCAGGACCGCAGAGCTTTTGGATGGCGAAGCCTTTTTTGATGTTGCTGAAGACAAGGCGCACCCGTTCTACGTTCAGGCAGGGGATCGTCTCGTCCGCGTTGTGGGAACCCGGTTCGATGTTCGCGAGACACCGGAAGCGATTATGGTGACGGTCGCCGAAGGCGTTGTGCAGGTGATGAAGGGGCAGAACCCGCAATTGGCCGAACGCCAGCAGGAGGTGCGCCAAAAGGATGTACTGACCGCCGGAGATCAGGTGATCGCGTTGATTGGCGGTGACGAGCAGCTGACCCGGGGCGTCGATCCGGCTTCGGTTGCCTCCTGGCGCGAAGGCTGGCTGGCATATGAAGATGTCAGCCTCGGCGATATTGTTGGCGATATTCGCCGCTATGATCGCCGAACCTTTGATTTTTCCGATCCGCAGCTGAGGCAGGTACGGGTGACGGCAGCGTTCGGGGCCGACAATCTTGATCAGTTCCTGTTTGCACTTGCGGCGTCTTATCCTCTTTCGGTAGACACAAGCGATCCCGCGAAAGTTGTATTCCGTCCAGCGGACTGAGCGCTCGGTTTTTATCTGACAAAATCATGGACAAACGCGCGCATTTTCCGCGCGTGGTGCCGATGAATGCTGCACTGATTGCGCAGATATACGTGCGTTCCCACTGGTTGCCCGACATAGTTGCTTGGACGGGATAGATTCCCTTGGATGGCTCCGCATAGTGTGCCCCGGAATCCTGCCGCTGTGTCATTCGGAGCCTTTTCGAACTATTCAGGGGGGCACTCAGGATGTCGGACGTCAGAAGACCGCTCAACAGAGCTGGCCTGGCTGGTGTGGCATCCGTTGCTATGATGCAATTCCTGTCGGCGCTTGCAGACTCTGATGCAAATGGGGCCGCATACTACCGGATAGACGCGCAACCGCTTGCTCGCGCACTCATGCAGTATTCTGAGCAATCGAAGGTAGTTCTCGTTGTTCCTGCGGACATGTTGGAGGGAAAGACCTCACATGCGGTCGAGGGACGGCTCGGGGGGGATGCGGCTCTTAAGATGTTACTCAAAGGGACGGGACTGGGCGTCGAGCGGCTGGAGAATGGTGCTCTGACTCTGCAGCCACGGCTCATTGATAAGACGACTGCGCCGCCCGAGGCACCACCGCAGATCAGAACGCCGAAACATCCGCGGTCGCCATTGTTCCCGAGTATTGAAATTACAGAGACGGAAGACCTCGAAAGTGTTCAGGGTACGGTTATTGTGACCGGTGCGCGAGGCATCTCCAGAACACTTGTCAACAGTCCTGTGCCGGTTGATGTGTTCGGGGCGGAGGATCTCAAAGCTGGAGGCCCTGTCGGCATATTCGAGTCGATCCGTTATCTGGTTCCGTCCTTCAACCTGCCAGCCCGAAGCGGCGGCGGCACAGCGGCCGCTATCGCATCAGGTGGCATAAGAGGGCTCAGTCCGGACCATACCCTGATTTTGGTGAATGGAAAAAGGCGGCATAAAACAGCACTGATCAACTCGGTGTCCTCGCTTTACAACGGGGCCGCCGGGGTCGACATCAACATGTTTCCGATGTCGGCAATTGAACGGATTGAAGTTCTTCGCGATGGCGCAGCGGCACAGTACGGATCGGACGCGATCGCCGGTGTCATCAATGTGATTCTGAAAGATGCCGCTGAGGGCGGGGACATATCTATCAGTACAGGGCAGAACTTCGACCGAAATGACGGTGAGTACGTCAACCTGTCTGCCAGCCGGGGTATGCCAGTCGGGCAGACCGGCAGACTGAATCTGTTTTACAATTATATGGACCGGGAAGAGTCCAACCGGGCTGTGCCGATTTCCGATCGCATAAACCTCTATCCCTTGCTCGAAGGCCGCGCGCGTGATCCGAGGGAGGCAACCATAGACCGGATGGTCTCACAGAATTATGGGGCGTTTCCGCAGATGTCGCATATTCTGGGTGCAAACCTGGTTCAGGAGCTTGCGGATGCGGAATTCTATAGCTTTGGAACATATAGTTTCCGGAAGTCGGTTCTGAATTGGTCCTTTCGTGCGCCGACACGCGACGTGACGTTGCCGGAAGTCTATCCTGACGGCTTCCGGCCGCGGCTGATAATCGAGGAGAACGATTTCGAGCTGGCGGCTGGCGTGCGCGGTGAGACGGCCGATGGCTGGAACTGGGATATCTCTTCGAACTTTGGTTCCGACAACAGCGACTGGGAAAACAAAAATGGCCTGAACGCCAGTCTCGGACCGGACAGCCCGACTTCGTTTGAGATCGGACGGCTGATTTCTTCTGAATGGGTAAACTCGCTCGATCTGACAAGGCGATATACATTCGAACACAGCGGTATCTGGCAGGTTTCATTTGGGCTCCAGCACAGACTGGAAACATATGAAGTTCGGGAGGGTGACGAAGCCAGCTGGATCGCCGGTGATTATGTTCGTCCCGAAGGCCAACCCTTCGCAGGAGAACTCCTTACGCCGGGGGCGCAGGCGACGCCCGGCTTCCGGCCCGACGATGCTGGAAAGAGCCAGCGAACCAATCTCAGTGCTTATGGCGAACTTGGCTGGAGCCCAACGCGCAAAATCTATCTCGATGCTGCACTTCGATATGAACAGTTCGACAACGAAGCGGGCGATCAACTGATCTACAAGCTGAACGGCCGGTATGAACTCAGTGACCGGGCCGCACTAAGAGCCTCATACAATACAGGCTTCCGGGCTCCGACCCTGGCGCAGCAGACCTATTCTTCCACGACCAGCCAGTTCCGTGACCTGGATGGCGACGGAGACGCTGAGCTGTTGCTTCTCAAAAACCTGCCGGTCGACTCTGCTGCTGCGAAGGCACTCGGCGCATCGCCACTACAGCCAGAAACGTCCAGAAACCTGAGTGTTGGTGTAACGCTGGAACCGTTGCGTGATCTGTCGATCACGGCCGACGTCTACCAGATCGACTTGGACGACCGGATCGCGGTGACATCGACTTTTTCGCCTATTGACCCTCGTCTTTCCGCAGACGGTGAGACCACGATTGGAGAGCAAGTGAAGAGATTGCTGACCGAGAATGGCATCTCACCGGACATCAGCGGGCAGTATTATACCAACGCCATAGATACCCGGACCCGCGGCGTTGATATTGTTGTGACGTATCGGCGGGTAACCGGTTACGGCGACTTCAGCTTTATCGGGGGCTACAACAAGAACGAGACGGATATCCGCCACATCATGGACAATCCAGCTGAGCTTGAGGCGCTGGGAGAGATCGAGATATTCAATCGTGGCAAACGAGGCGCTCTGACGGACACAATTCCGGACTCGAAAATCATCCTGAGCCTTGGCTGGGACATTGAGCGCTTCAGGACGAAGGTCCGCGCGACCCGATTCGGTGGTTATACCGTTCGCAACGCAGCCAAGCCTGAAAAAGACTTCGATGTGAGCCCGGAGTGGATTGCGAATTTTGAACTCGGTTATGCCTTGTCGGATTGTTTCACGATTTATGCCGGGGCCAATAATGCGTTCAACACCTATCCGGACCGTATCAGCGAGCCGACGCCGGACAATGGCGCGAACATGTATAACACATTTGCACCATTCGGGTTCACCGGCGGCACATGGTTTGTTCGCGGAACATATAATTGGTGAGTATTTTACAGCAGCATTTGATCGGATCGGCAGCATCGTCAAATATCAGGCATTACAAAAGGACCAGTATTATGAAACTCAGACACTTACTCACGGGTGCGATTGCAGCCTGCAGTGGTGCATTCCTCGTCGCGTGCGCCGGGAGGTCTCCCGCGGTAGATGTTGTGGCCGAAGACGTGGGACAGGCGGGAATTGCTGCTGAGGCACCGGCCACCGGTGGGGAAATACTCTGGGATACGTATGGGGTGCCGCACATTTACGGCGCTGACGCCGAAACGGTTTTCTATGGCTATGGCTATGCCCAGGCGAACAGTCACGCCAACACGATTTTCCGGCTCTATGGAGAGGCGCGGGGCAAGGGCGCTGAGTATTGGGGCGTAGCCTATGAAGACACAACGAAATGGCTGATCATGAACGGCGTGCCGGACCGGGCCCAGGAATGGTATGAGGCCCAGACGCCTGATTTCCGGAGGAATTTGGATGCATTTGCCGCCGGCATGAACGCCTATGCAGAGGCTTATCCGGAAGCGATCGACGAAGATGTACAAATGGTTCTTCCCATCACGGGCGTAGACGTTGTTGCGCACGCCCACCGTCTGATGAATTTCGTATACGTTGCGTCTCCCAATCGCACGATCGGCGAAGGGGATCCGCCGGAGCTCGAAAAACAGGGCTCGAACACCTGGGCCGTGGCGCCATCCAAAACCGCAAGTGGCCATTCAATGCTGCTCCAGAATCCACACCTTCCGTGGAGCATGCCGTTCTTCATTTACTATGAGGCACACCTCGTCGGTCCGGATTTTGAAGTCTATGGTGCGACGCAGGTCGGATTGCCGGTCATTCGTTTCGCGTTCAATCGGCAAATGGGAATTTCCAACACCGTCAATGGCATGGTTGGTGCCACGACCTATGAGCTGACACTTGAGGACAATGGCTATCTTTTTGATGGCGAAGTACGGCCCTTCGATGTGGAGGAGACGAGCTACAGGCTGCTTCAGGACGATGGGACCTATGTGGATGTTCCGGTCACGATCCGGTCGACTGTCCACGGCCCCGTATTCGAGAGGCCGGATGGCAAGCTCGTCGCGCTTCGCGTCGCCGGTCTCGACCGGCCGGGCATGTTGAACCAGTATTTCGATATGGTGACATCGGCGAGCTACGATGAGTTCCATGAAGCCATATCCCGACTTCAGGTGCCGACCTTCAATATTTCCTATGCCGACCGGGACGGGCACATCGAGTATATTTTCAATGGCATCGCGCCAAAGCGGTCGTCCGGGGATATCGATTTCTGGAAAGGCCTGGTACCCGGCGACACGTCGGAATACCTGTGGACAGAGATCCACGATTTTGAGGACCTGCCGCGTGTCACCGATCCGGATTCCGGATTTATTCAGAACTCCAACGATCCGCCTTGGGAAGCGACGCTTCCGGTGCCCTATAAACCAGAGGACTATCCGTCCTATTTCGCACCTCGAATACCTTTGTCCATGAGAGCGCAGAATTCCCTGAAGATGATGACGGAAAACGAAGATATCTCATTTGACGAATTTGTTGCTCTGAAGCTATCCGCCGAAGCCCTGATGGCGGACCGGGTCTTGCCGGATCTGCTCGTTGCCGCCTCCGAAGATGAAAGCCCCGACATGCAGAAAGCGGTCGAGATCCTCTCTGGCTGGGATCGGACATTCTCATCCGACAATCGTGCCGGTGTCCTGTTCGAGGCATGGGCGAAGCTGTTCGCTGGTCCCCGTATGAGCGGTCAGGACGGCTTTGCCATTCCATGGAGTGCCGAAGATCCGATCAATACACCCACTGGTCTTAAAGATCCCGAAGGAGCTGTCGACCTTCTGCGGGAAGCCATCGTCTCGACCAGGGAAAAATACGGAAAAATAGATCCGGTCTATGGGGATGTCTCACGTTTCATCCTGGAAGACGTCGATCTTCCGGGGCATAGCGGGTATGGCAATCTCGGATCATTTGACGTCATAACCTGGTCAGAACCGAACGAGGATGGCGTCAGGACGCCGGCCCATGGTGAGACCTGGGTTGCACTGATTGAGTTTTCCACGCCGATCAAAGCTTATGGTCGGATGAGCTATGGCAACTCGCGCCAGTCGGGAACGACGCACTACAGCGACCAGCTTGAATTGTTGTCGGAGAAAGCGTTCCGCGAACTCTGGCTTCAGCGGGAACAGGTTGAGGACCATCTGGAGCGGCGTACGCCTCTTACCCCGAACTGATTTCCCGCGAGGAAAGTGGATCTTTGTGTTCGTGTGAGTCTGGGTCATGTGACAAAAGAAAAAAGGCCCCGGATGGCCTGGCCAGTCCGGGAGCCGAAGTTTGCCGCGGGGGGCAGGGATCGCATGACTCTGGTTCGTATCTGTGAGCGACGGAGGCGCCAGTTAACAAGGGAGACCCGGCCAGTGGGGAAAGACTGGCCAGGTCTTGAGTGCGGTTAGAACGAGTACTCGTACTGGATCCAGAAGGACCGAGGCTTGCCGTTCCAGCCGTACTGCCGGTAATAGGCGCTGTCATTCGGGCCAACTTCGCCACGGACAACCGCCCTGTCACGGGTATAGGTCGAGCCACCGGAGGCGCGCTCGAAGTAATCCTCACCCAGAAGGTTCACGCCGCGGATCAGGAAACGGTGACGCTTTTCTTCACCCAGGAAGTACTGGACCGAACCGTTGAGGACGAAATAGTCGCCGAAGTTCATGTCGTCCACGACACGCTTTCCATTCTCATCCACGAGACGGGCGAGGCTTGTGCCGGCATAGGCCCATTCCGGCCCTTGCCAGCGCGGGTTCAGCGAGAACACCCAGTTTTCGTTTGGCGTGTAGGTCACCAGACCAGACAGCGTCCACTCAGGGCGCTCTGAGGACTGACGGAACTCCGAATGACCCGCATGGCCGGGGATGATGAAGTCTAGGTCAGTTGCTGTGCCGTCCAGCCGGGCGAGGGTTCCGTACACCGGGTTTGGCTCCAGCGATTCCATGTCAGTATAGCTGAAATCCGCCTGCCACTTGTCGAAGTCGAAAGCCACGTCGATGGTGAAGCCTTTGATGTCCTGATTTGCCAGAGCGTTCACCGCGACCGACTCCCCGGGGTCGGAAAGGCCGCTTGCGGCTGTCCGGCAGAAGTCATCCGGTGCAATGATGTTGCGGCGGTTCTGCTCAATCGCGGCCGTATCATTGGTGAGGTTGTCGAACAGCGGATTGGCAAGGTCGTTGGCGTATTCAAGGCAAACAGCTCCAACCGCGCGGCTTGAGAACAGGTTCTTGATGTCTGTCTCGAAGTAGCCAAGCTCGACGTTGTAGGTTCCACCGAAGATGTCCCCATCGATACCCGCACCTACATTGAATGCATCGACTTCCTGTGGCTGCAGGCCAGGATTGATGTTCGCACCGGCGCCGAAAGCGCCGATTTCATCGATCTTTGGAAGGCTATAGGAGGTGCCGCCCGATCCACGGGCATAGAGGCCGTGACCAAAGTTCTGACGCAGGCCGACTTTCCAGACAGATTGATCGTCGAAATTATCGTTGAAGTCCTGACGTGCCGCAAAGGATCCGCTGAAGCCTTCAAGGACTGGCAGGGACAGGCGCAGGTCGCCATAGACGCCTGTGCTGGTCAGTTTGACATCGCGTACGCCGAAGGAGTCGTCGGAATTGTCCTTGTAGCTGGTGTTCTGAACACCGGCGACGATTTCAACATAGTCGTTCAGCGTGTACGTCGCGCGAGCATTGAGACCGTAGTCGACATATCCGGACTCGCGTTGGTCCGTCGTGCCGAAGCCTTTTGTCAGACCGCCATCGCCGAAGGATGCAGTAGACTGGACAACGTAACCCATCGGTGCGCCGATAGGGAACGGATTGTCCAGCGTGCCGTAAGGCTGGCCATAGAACGGGCTGTCCGGATCCTGGTTGATGTAGAAGCTGCTGCCGCCATTCCAGTTGTCGTCGCCAGCGCTGCCGGCATTGCCATAAGGGTTGGTGACACAGCCGGCCGGGAGCCCCGGTACGGACGCCGCGAAGGCCTCATACGAAGCTGCTGTGGAAAAGCCCGTGATGCCCTGATCGGCTGCAAGTGCCTGAATGTCTGCGGGCAGGTCGCCGAGCCGCGGGATCTGACAGATACGGGCGTCGATCTCGTTGTTCTTCAGCTGTGGATCCTGGTAGTGGGCTTCAACGTCGATCTTCAGCTTGTCATTGAAGCGATGCTTGAAGGCGGCATTGTAGATCGGGAATTCCGTGAAGTTCGGCTGGAACACGGTGCTCTGCGGGAAGGAATCCCGGAAGTCGATGGTCGAGTAGGTTGCGCCGGCACGGAATTCAGTGTCCGGCCCGATCTGCCAGAGGTATTTCAGGCCGAGACTGTTGTAGCTGTAAGGAAACTCGTGACGGCCGCCGAGGGCCAGAACGTTGTCCCCATAGGCTTCTTTGTCGAACAGCTCATGTGCGTCCGTTTCATAGGAGCGGCCAAAGACGAGGATGGAGTGCTTGCCGTCCTTGTCGAGCGGGAAGGACATGTTGCCATAGATTTCGCGGGTCTTGAACGCGCCGGCATACACACCGAACTGGCCCTTAGTTGTGCCATCCGGCTCCTTGGTGCGGACGCTGACAACGCCGAGGCCACCGTTCGATCCGAAATAAAGGCTGTTGCCACCCCGGTAGACTTCCACGCTTTCGATCATGCGCGGGTCGATGGCGGTTGCAGGCCAGAGGTCTTCCAGCGGAGACGAGCGGTCAAAATAGGGAACGCCATCCACGAGGAGAAGGGTGTCACGGTCGGTCCCGCCGTCGATGCGGATGGTGAATTCGCCTTCGTCCGGCGAATAACCAATATTCGCACCACGGATCAGGCCCGATGCGAGTTCGCCGAAGTTTGTAAAGCCGCCTGTTTCAATCTCTTCCGAGCTGATCAGCTGGACCTGTGTGCCGAATTCGGCAAAGTCGACAGCAATGTCAGATGTCAGAGCATCGACGGCTTGGCCTTCGACGCGGATTGTTTCGAGCCGGCGCGTGTCGCCCCCATCCGGCTCCGGTTCAGCAAGCGCAGACTGGACAACGGTTGCCGCCATCAGTGCACTCAAGCAGAATTTTACGCTGCTTTTCAATTTCAGTTTCATGGCTGATGCCTCCATATAACCCCATCACCCGCCGGACATCGGCGAGCCGGGCGCGGGCGGCCAGTAGCCGCTCTTGCCACGCCGCCGATCTAGTCAGCCATCGCAACACTTCTGTGAACTTTGAATAAAATTGATATGAATAGTATTTACTTCAAAACCAATTTATAATTGAGAAAAACTCAAACTATGGAATTGGCTTTGGAGTGAGATGCATGGCGCACGGCTTTTTACCCGCCTCGTCGGCCGAGATCGCGTGTGTGACGCAATCGGCCCGGGGCTTCCTGCTGGACTGGGATGGTTGTTGCGCTATCGACAATGTTCTCACGGATGCCGCAGCAGAATTTCTCCGTATACACCATGTGCGTACGGCGATTGTGTCGAATAACTCGTCAAACACTGTAGATGATTTCCTGGGCATCCTGTCCGCAGCAGGAATTGCCATGCCGCGGGAGCAGATTGTTCTGGCGGGTGTCGAGGCCATAGACCGGGCAGCAAAGGCGGGCCAGGTCGATGTCATGGTTCTTGCGCATCCCCGTATGCGTGCGGTTGCCCGGAACATTGGCATTCGCCTCAACCGGGATGAGGCCGATGTCGTCGTTCTTTTACGCGACACACGGTTTAGCTACAGTCGCCTGGAGCGGGCCGCGAATGCTCTCAGGAAAGGCGCGCGTCTGATCGTCGCCAATCCGGATCTGACGCATCCGGGCGCCGAAGGCAGGATCAAGCCAGAGACCGGAGCGCTTCTGTCTGCGCTCGGATCCTGCGTCAACCTGGATGCAGTGGAAATGGAAATCGTCGGCAAACCGAAGCCGGGTCTCTATTTGAAGGCCTGCCGTGCATTGAACCTGGAACCGGAAGGCGTTGTGATGATGGGAGACAATCCGGCGACTGACCTGGCGGGTGCTGAAGCGCTTGGCATGAAGTCCCTGCTCGTGCGCGCCAGTGAGCCTGCCGTAATGGAGGCTGTGCTTCAGGCGGTCGGCAGTTAAAAGCGCTTTAGAGACAAAACATCAAATGTTTTCCGTAGTGTATCGGTGGCCCGGTCATAGTCGGCGAGGGCGAGCGCAGCGATCAAAGCGTCGAGAACGCAAAGTTGGGCGATCCGGCTGGTCATCGCTTCGGTGCGGAATTTGGTTTCGCGTGCCATCGTGAAGAGCTTCACGTCGGCATAGGCCTGAAGTGGTGAGCTGGAGAAGTTGGTAACAATGATTGTCTTCGCGCCGGCTTCCTTTGCAAGGCGGGTTGCCGCGAGGGTTTCGTGTGTTGCGCCGGAGTGCGAAATGGTGAGCACAGCTACTTTAGGCCCGGTGCGTGAGGCGCTAATAGCCTGAATATGGCTGTCCACAACGACTTTGGCATCTATCCCGATGCGGAGCATTCGGTATTGCGCGTCTTCCGCAATCGGTGCGGACGAGCCGATGCCATAGATTTCGACGCGCTCTGCTGCGCGAATAATACGTACGGCCTCATCGACTGCGTCAGCGTCAAGGATTGAGAGCGTGTCGCGCAACGCTTGGATACCGGCATGGAAGGTTTTCCGGCACACGGTCGGGGTTGTATCTGAAGGGCGCAAATCTTCATGAATGAACTGAACGGGCTGCACCACTTCTTGTGCGAGACTGAGTTTCAGCTGCTGGAATCCTGACAGATCCAACTGGCGGCATAGGTTGATGACACTGCCATCGCTGGCGCCCGTCGCTTCGGCAAGTTCCGTGACCGACATGCCAACAACCTGCCGCGGGTTTTCCAGAATGAAGTCCGCGATGGAGCGTGTACTTGGGCCGAGAGAGGGGTGACGCACACGAATGCGCGTCATGACGTTGTCAACGATCGGAACGTCGCCGCGTTTTTTGCTTGTACTTTTGCGCCTTGGTTTGCTCTCAGACATTTGCCACTCCAGCTATATGGTGCCCCACTAATTGAATTTTCTTCAATAAACGTCAAGAAGTCTCGCAGTTCGTTACACCAGTGTCACAAGCGGCTGGTATCGCATTTCCTGATGATTGGTGCGGCGCACAATGTGCGTTTGCGCTGTTCAATTGGAGGTTTTGGCATGCGCTTCGTGATGCTCATGGTTGTTCTTGCGGGCCTTTGTTTCGGTAGTCTTCCTGCGAAGGCCGAGCGGACCGGAACGGCCGCAAGCCCGCTCCGTGTGCTGTTGATCCCGGCAGATGGGGGGACTGAGGACGGCACACGGGCCGATTTCCTTCCGCTGTTCAAAGCCATAACCCGGACCAGTGGCCTTCACTTCGATGTCCGGACGGGGCAGAGTTATGCCGCTGTGATCGAAGGCATGTGTGCCGGTCAGGCGGAGATTGCCTGGTTGGGCCCTGTCTCCTATGTCGAGGCGCACAAGCGCGGTTGCGCGGACCTGCTCGCCATTGAAGAGCGTGACGGTAGCTCCACCTACTATGCGGGGATATTTGTCTCATCGTCTTCGGGCATTGATACTCCCGGGGATTTGCATGGGAAATCTATCGCGCTTGGGTCTCAGCATTCAGCGAGCAGTTTTTCCTATCCCCTGTCCATGCTTTCAAAGGCGGGGGTGGACCCGCTAAGAGACCTTTCAGCCATTCGTATCACGGGCAGCCATGCCAACAGCCTGCTTGCCCTGCAGAATGGTCTCGTCGATGCGGCAGGCGCTTCCTTTGTGTCCTTTGAGAGGGCCGTCAATCAGGGTGGCTTGACGGCGTCCGACTTTCGACTGTTGATGAAGTCGGACCCGATTCCCAACCCGCCGATTGCCATGCATCCGGGCTTGTCAGAACAAGTGAGAAGATCCCTCCGGAAGTCTTTCGGCGACGTACACGAGACCTCCGGAATTCGTCCGGAATCCATTCGTGGTTATGGGGGGAAACAGGTGGATCGCTACAATACAGACGCAACAGATGCTCTGTTTGAAGCCATGGATGGTGCAATCGGATTTATCGATACGGACTATCAGGCAGCCATCCTGCAGAAGTCCGGATCCTGAGCGTTGAGCCGGTAGATGCAGCCCTTCGAATCTTCTGCAGCGTGCCCCGAGCCCGTGTTGAAAGTATCGGACGCCTGTAAAGCGTTTCAGAACGGTCCGACGGTTTTGGACAGTGTCTCATTTAAGATTGAGCCGGGTAGCTTTTGTGTGCTGCTCGGTGCTTCAGGGTCCGGAAAGACGACGCTCCTGCGCTCTGTGATCGGCCTGAACAAGCTCGATGCCGGGGCGGTCCGCATTTGTGGCGTGGAAAGTACTCCCAGGAACCTCCGGCGTATCCGGCGGAAGATCGGGATGGTGCATCAGGATTTCGGATTGTCCGGACGTCTGACCGCAGTCCGGAATGTGATGTCTGGAACGGCGCCGGATTTGCCCATCTGGCGCTTGATGCTTCAGGCCTATCCGGAGCGCGTGCAGCGCAAGGCTTGCTTGCTCTTGTCGCGCGTCGGGCTTGAGGCCGGTCATGTAAACCGTCTGGTGAATGGCTTGTCGGGCGGGCAGAAGCAGCGCGTTGGCATTGCCCGGGCTCTGATCAATGACCCGAAGCTCATTCTCGCGGACGAACCCGTTGCCAGCCTCGACCCCCAGACGGCTCAGGACGTGATGCGTTTGCTCCGCCAGATGGCCAAAGAGCAGGGAGCTGCTGTTCTGTGCTCGCTGCACCAGATTAATCTGTCCCGTACTTTTGCAGATCGCATCATCGGTCTGCGGGAAGGGCGCATTGTTTTTCACGGACCGCCCGGGCAGCTGTCTCAGGAAGCGCTCTCCCGGATATTCGGAACGGGGCGTGACCTGTTCTCTCCTTCCAGGGTGGCATGATATGTCGGAGGTGACGCAGAACCAGCCGTCCGGGCCACAGCATTGGGATGTCAAACCGGCATTTGACTGGAAGACGGTTCTGGCTGTTGTGGTGGCTATTGCCCTCCTTTCGGTTTCAGCGCATCGAATGGAGTTGCACCGGCTGTCCAGTCAGCTTGGGGAATTCCTGCAGGCGAGTGTCGGCCTGAAGGAAAGCTCGCAGGTGGGGCGTGGGATCGGAAGCGTCGCAAAGCAGATGTATCCTCTTGCTATCGCCGAGCGGACGCCCGTCTCGCTGATCGATCATTTTGATCCGGATCATCTGCCCTTGTTTTCGCACCTGGAAACAGACACCGTGGAGGAATCTGCGCTTGATGCTGAAACCATGCAGATGACAACGCGGCTTGTGGAAAAGACGTATCTTGTCGAGCCTGTGGGGTATCTGACATTTACACTCGGCAAGATGCTGGAAACGGTGGAGATGGCTGTGTGGGCCAGTCTGTTTGCCGTGCTGGTCAGCTTGCCGTTAGCCTGGGTTGCGGCGAGGAATTTTACGCCGCACCCTGTTCTTTACAGGCTTGCCCGCAGTTTTATTTCATTCCTGCGTGCGGTACCTGAACTGATCAGCGCACTGTTCCTGGTTCTGGCATTCGGTTTCGGCCCAATCGCGGGCATTCTGGCGCTCGCACTACATAGTGTGGGATTTCTCGCCAAATTCTTCGCGGAGGACATTGAAGCGGCGGACAAGGTTCCTCAGGATGCCATCCACGCGACGGGCGCGGGCGACCTTGCCGTCCTGCGTCTGGCGGTGCTGCCGCAGGTCCTGCCGAGCTACACGGCGCTGACCTTTTACATTCTGGACCGCAACATACGCATGGGCACCGTCATTGGTCTCGTCGGGGCTGGCGGGATCGGGCAGGAACTCAAGGGCCGCTATGACATGTTCCAGTATGACCATGTTGCGACGATCCTGCTGATCATCTTTCTGTCGGTACTTGCGTTGGATGCGCTTGCGGCGAGGCTTCGCCGCAAGCTGATCTGACAGGAAAGCTTATGATTGACCCGCACTTTGCAGTTCGGCACTGAGGCGGTCCCGAAGGTCTCTTTTCACGAACTTGCCACTGGCATTCCGGGGCAGGGCGTCTGCGATAAACCAGACATACCGTGGCACTTTGTGCTTCGCCATGATGCCGGCGCAATGAGCGCGGAATTCATCGGCCGTCAGCTTTTCGCCCGGCTTCAGGACGATCGCGATGCCGACCTCTTCCCCCAGCCGGTCGTCCGGTACGCCGAACACGCTGCATTCAGCGACCGCCGGATGGGTGTAGGCAACGGATTCCACTTCAGCACAGTAAACGTTTTCGCCACCGCGCAGGACCATGTCTTTCTTGCGGTCGACGATGAAGATGAAGCCGTCCTTGTCAATGCGGGCAATATCACCGGTGTGCAGCCAGCCATCCGTGATGGATTCAGCTGTCGCTTCCGGGCGATTGATATAGCCCTTGATGACAGAGGAGCCCTTCACCCAGAGTTCACCCAACTCTCCAGGTGGTACAGTGTCGCCCAGTTCGTCGACGCATTTGACTTCGAAGTTGGGCATGGCCGGTCCGGCGCTGTCTGGTTTGTCGACGAAAAAGTCTGCAGACACGGACGTGATGATCCCGCATGTTTCGGTCATGCCATACCCTGTGGCCGGACGAGCTGTCTCGATACTCGATTCGATTTTGTGGACCAGATCGGGCGGTACCTGCGCTCCGCCGCCCGAAAGCTGGACGAGGCTGGACGTATCGGTCTTGGCGAAGTCCGGGTGATTGATCAGTTCCCTCCCCATGACCGGCACGCCACCCAGGCTCGTGACCTTCTCGCGCTCGATGATCTTCAGCGCTTCGCCAGCGTCCCAGCGGTACATGAGAATGATCGTGCCGCCGACCGCCGTCACGGCATAGGCTCCACAATTATTTGCGGTGACGTGAAACAGGGGCGTGGTCAGCAGGCCTACAGGTGGCGGCGGATCTGCCGGTGGCTCGACACCTGTCGCGCGCTGCATGGCCAGCGCTGTGGACGCTCCGGCATACAGCATGTTCATGAGATTGGCGACGCAACCGCGTTGGGTGAGCTGTGCGCCTTTCGGGAACCCCGTCGTGCCGGATGTGTAAAAGATGCAGGCATCCGAGTCCGGGTCTACTGTCACGTCGGGCATGTCTCCGCCATGAGCGATAACTTCGCTCCATGGCGTCACATTCTCAGGCAGGTCTGGCATTCTGATACCGACAAGCTTCATGGAGCCTGTCAGGTCCGGACGGTCTTTGACCCGCTCAAGCCGCTCGGCATCGAGAAACAGCACTTTGGGGTCTGAGTCTTTCAGGGCGTAGGCCATCTCCTCGGCCGTCCACCATGCATTCATGCCGACAACCGTGACGCCGACCGATACACACGCCCAGTAGATGATCAGCCATTCAGGATAGTTTCGCATGGCGATCGCAACCCGGTCGCCCGGCTGGACGCCCTGGTCAAACAGCCAGGCCGCAACCGAGTTTACGCGGTCATGGGTTTCGGCATAGGTGAGGCGCTCACCTTCGTAGATGAGGTAAGTCCGGTCCGCGAATTCCTTCGTCGCTTGCCAGACCTCGCGAACGCTGGGCGGAGCATTCTTATAGACGCGAAGCGTGTTGCCGAGGACTTCAGCTTCGACAATTTCGAAGTCACCGCCCGGTCCGGTCAGTTCCTGGCGTGCATTCAGAAGTTCTGCGTAGTGCATGACTCTCCCCAATAGTGTTTTGGGGGATCATACATGCCTTCCCGGCCAAGGAAATGACTTGCGTAGGGGCAAGCGCGTCCGATGAGGGCGTTCCGACGCAGTGAAACGCCGGAACGTTGAGACTAGTCCCGGACAGCCACAACTTCGATTTCGATCAGCCAGCCGGGATTAGCGAGGCCGGCAACCTCGAACACAGAGCGTGTCGGAAGGTTGGGCTGTTCTTCCGTGCCGAAGAATTTGACATAACCTTCCATGAATCCACCGAAATCGAGCGAGTCTTCACCGGGAGCTGCCACAATGTAGACCTGCATTTTGATCACATCGCTCATGGTCAGCCCGATGCCTTCCAGGCGGGACTCGATTGCCGCAAGCGTGGATTCCGTCTGGGTGGTAATGTCGCCATAGGCTGCCGGGGTTCGCGGCTCGGCCGTCTCGTCGGAAACGGAGGGTCCTGCGCCGCTGAGGTAAACCAGCGTTGCGTCAGCAGGCACTTCGACAGCCTGAAGGATGGGGAAATCCGATCCGGGGATCTTGTGGCGGATCACTTCACTGTCCGCTGCGCCGCAGGCGGCGAGTGCAATTGCGGTAGCGGAAAGAAGAGGGGCGGTCAGACGCATGATATCACTCCGTATTCAGATTATTGTGGCCGGCTCAATTCAGCCTGTTCGACTGTCGCGGCCGGTTCGTATGAATTCCCGCCGAGGCCAGACTGCAAATAGTTCACAACGGCGGCCACCTGCTCATCGGAAAGCGTATGAGCAAAGGATGGCATGGCTTTGTACCCGTTCAGGACAATAAAGACAGCATAATCGGGATATTCAAGCTTCTCATTTCCGGCGAGGGCCGGATACATGCCCGCGCCAACAGCGCCCTCACCGTGTGGCATGTGGCAGCCGGCGCAGAGGGTTGAATAGATGTCCTCACCACGCGTCACGGTGACGCCGGGGCCATCGAATATCTTCCTTTCGAGCGGGGTCGGTTCGAAGCTCGTGACTTCAGGGATACCTTCATCGGCGTGCGTGGTGAGCGCTGTGGCGACAAATGCAAAAGCGGACACAATGATGCGGGGGGAAGGGGTCAGGTGTTTCATCCGTTGATCACCTTGTCATGCAGCCGGCCTATCGCGTCGAGGGACGATTCAATCGCGCCTTCCATCCAGGCTCCGAGATAGGAGACATGTTCTCCCGCGCAGACGACGCGATTGTCGATCTCCACCGCATTCGCGTAATGCGTTTCCTTGTCCCTCCATATCCCGAAGCAGCCCAGCACCCATGGCACCTTATGCCAGACGACGCTGACACCGGTCTTATACTCTTCGAGATATTGCGGGTGGATGTGGGAGCCGAATTCCAGCGCCCATTTGATCCGGTCTTCAGGCTGCATGGCATTGAATTCAAATGCCTGCGCATCATCCCAGGTATACCCACCCAGAAGAACGGCCGGACCCTTGGTGAAGAAGCCCGTCGATGGGTAGGAAATCATTTCAATGGGAAGATCGGTATAGCTGATCCCGCCATAGATATGTTCATCCTGCTCCCAGAAGCGGCGTTTGAATTCGAGCCCCCATTTGGCGGACCCGCGATAGTAGACGTTGTTCACTGCCGCGGTCAGTTCCGGAGACAGATTGTGATCCATCTGGCCAAGGATCGAGAATGGCACGGTACAAACACACCAGTCCGCTTGAGTTGTCAGCGTGCCGCCGGTTCGGGTGTCTTCATAGGTGACCTTCACGCCATCATCGTCTTGCTGCAATGAAACGACTTTGGAGTTGAAGCGGATCAGGTCGCCAACTTCCCGGGCAAATGCCTGTGCGATCATGTCCATGCCGCCGACCGGCTGAAACATCGGCATCTGGTGATCCAGCAGGTCGGCGTCGGCCAACCGACCCCACATGCCTGATTGCAGGATTTCGGACAGACTGATCGGGTCGGAAGCAGAGGGCGCGCCATCGAAGCCCGCGCCGGGTGGTTTGCCAAAACCGCGATATCGGCTGGTCAGGTCGCCCGACAGGTAGGAATTGGTGTCGTCCAGCGCCCCGGTTGCCCGGAGCGATTCGATCAGCGCTCCCCGATCTTCCGATGTAAGCACGTCGTCGAGGCGGTTCTGGTCAACAGCCTTGGCCAGGAGCTCCGATGTCTGGCCGCGATAGTCTGTGGCGATATGTTTGAAGCGCTGCGGCTTGCCGCCGAAAGCGTTGCTGTTGTGAAGATAGGCGTTGTGATTCTGCTGGATGAAGGGTTCCAGCTGGACACCAAGGCGCTGGCAATAATCCAGTACGCCATGATGGTCGTATGGAATCCGCCAAGGGCCGGGATTGATATAATTGTCTCCGTCGAAGGTGACTTTCTGAGTGGCGCCACCCATTTCTGTATATGTGTCGCCCCCCCTCAGCGACCAGCAGCGGCCACCAGCTTTCTCGCGGTATTCCAGAACCTCGACGTCGTAACCGGCGGATCGTAACTCCAACGCCGCAACCATGCCTGCGAGACCGGCGCCAAGAATAAGGACTTTCGCGCCCTTCGGATCTCCATCGAGCTTGATGGGGCCTTTATAAGATGATGGCTGGACGTGCCGAATGGACTTCATCGCGGCATATAATGCCGCGCTGCCAGCCGTTGCGCCGATGAGCGCCAATGCAGACCGGCGGGTCGCTCCCTCCATATTACCCTCCATTTTTCCTTTGGTCGTAGGTGACCGGGGAGGAACGTAAAGAAAAAACTGGGGCGAATCGGAGCATTCCGAAAAACGGACCAAAATTCGGGCAGCTTCGACTGATGGGGCGGAGCTGTCGTTTTGCCTGTTTGTGGGAGAGGGAATGCGGCCCGGAATCTGGGGTGAGGCGGCATTCTGATTCTTGTGTGGGACCGGAGGCGTGATCAGCTCTACCGGCGACGAAAACCGACTCTCATAATGCGTATCAGAGAGGCTGTGGGACCAAGTTTATCCAGAAAATGCAGCAGCTTGTGGATTGGCTGCAGACATTGGCGGGGCCGCCCTTGTTTCCAAATTTAGAATGATTATAGAAACAGGAACAGGGCGAAGGAAACGTCAGTCGCGGGACGCGATGCGCAATAATTCAGATACAAGCGCGCGATATGTCCCACCACATATTATTGGCAAGCCATATGGGACGGTTATGGATTTGTCCCGGCAAGCAACAACAGACGGAGCCACAATGTCCCTTATCAATACTGAAATTAAGCCCTTCAAAGCCGAAGCATTCAAGCAGGGCAAATTCGAGTCGGTCAGCGAAGCCGATGTGAAAGGCAAATGGGCGATCTTCTTCTTCTACCCGGCAGACTTCACCTTCGTCTGCCCGACCGAACTTGAAGACCTTCAGTCCGAATACGCGACGCTGAAGAACATGGGCGTGGAAGTCTTCGCTGTTTCGACCGACACCCACTTCAGCCACAAGGCGTGGCACGAGACGTCGCCGGCTATCGGCAAGATCGAATACTACATGCTCGGCGACCCGACCGGCGCCATCACCCGCAACTTCGACAATATGCGCGAAGACATGGGCCTCGCTGACCGTGGCACCTTCGTGGTTGACCCGGATGGTGTGATCCAGGTGATCGAAGTGACCTGTGAAGGCGTTGGCCGTAACGCGGCTGAACTCGTCCGCAAGGTCAAAGCGGCACAATATGTCCGCGAGAACCCGGGCCAGGTTTGCCCGGCGAAATGGGAAGAAGGGTCTGAAACCCTCGCCCCGTCGCTGGAACTCGTCGGCAAGATCTAAGCTGACCGCTTTCCGTTATCCGGCTGGCTGTGCACGTCACAGCCAGTCGGCTTTCCCTTTCCCCGCAGGACATCGCGCTGCCAGTCAGTGTGACCGCGCTCTTCGCAGGAGATGACGCATGTTGGATGCCAATCTGAAGACCCAGCTTAAAGCCTATATGGAAAACATCCGGCGCCCGGTGGAACTCGTGGCCGCCCTCGATGACAGCAAGGGCAGCCGGGACCTCGAAGAACTCCTGCAGGAAATTTCAGACCTGTCCGACAAGGTCGGCTGGACGCGCGAGGACGACGCGCGCGCGCCGTCCTTCGCGATCACTACGCCGGAAGCGGACATCAGCCTGCGTTTCGCCGGCCTTCCACTCGGTCATGAATTTACATCGCTCGTCCTGGGGCTTCTGCAGGTTGGCGGCCACCCGCCGAAAGTCGCGCCGGAAGTAATCGAGCAGATCAAATCGCTCGAAGGGACGTTCGAGTTCGAAACCTATTTCTCCCTGTCCTGCCAGAACTGCCCGGACGTGGTTCAGGCCCTCAACATGATGGCCGTCCTGAACCCGAACATCCGCCACACCGCCATTGACGGTGCGTTGTTCAAGGAAGAGGTCGATGCACGCCAGGTCATGGCTGTGCCGACCGTTTATCTGAACGGCGAAGTCTTTGGCTCCGGCCGGATGGAGGTCGAGCAGATCCTCGCGAAGCTGGATACCGGTGCGCAGGAGAAGATGGCCGCGAAGATTTCCCAGAAAGAGCCGTTTGACGTGCTGGTCGTCGGCGGTGGGCCGGCGGGGGCTGCCGGCGCTATTTATGCGGCACGCAAAGGCATCCGCACCGGCATTGCCGCAGAACGTCTTGGCGGGCAGGTGCTGGATACGATGGGCATCGAGAACCTGATCTCCGTACCGTACACGGAAGGGCCGAAGCTGGCCACAGCCATGGAAACCCACATCAAGGAATACGACATTGATGTGATGAACCTCCAGACCGCCTCGAAGCTTGTTCCGGCGAAAGAAGAAGGCGGTCTACATGAAATCGTCCTGGAAAATGGCGCGAGCCTCAAGACCCGCAGCCTGATCCTCGCGCCTGGTGCCCGCTGGCGCCAGATGGGCGTGCCCGGGGAAGAGGAGTATCGCAACAAGGGCGTCGCCTATTGCCCGCACTGCGATGGCCCGCTGTTCAAAGGTAAGCGCGTTGCTGTCATTGGCGGCGGCAATTCCGGCGTCGAGGCAGCGATCGACCTCGCCGGTCTCGTTGCGCATGTCACGCTGATCGAGTTCGATACTCAGCTGCGCGCTGATGCTGTGCTGCAGAACAAGCTCCGCAGCTTGCCGAATGTTACCATCATCACCTCTGCGATGACGACCGAAGTGCTTGGCGATGGGGCGAAGGTGAATGGATTGGTTTACAAGAACCGGAACACCGACGAGTCCCATGAAGTCGCTCTTGAAGGTATTTTCGTTCAGATCGGTCTTGTGCCTAACACGGAATGGTTGCGTGGGAGCATCGAGCTGAGCGAGCGCGGCGAAATTGTCACCGATATGCGCGCTCAGACATCCGTTTCGGGCGTCTTCGCGGCAGGCGATGCCACGACGACCCCTTACAAGCAGATCGTGATCTCGATGGGCGAGGGGGCCAAGGCGGCCCTTTCCGCATTCGATTACCTGATCCGTCTGGCGCCCGCCGAAGCACCGGTACTGGAAGACGCCTGAGACGAATCAGAGGCCCAGTTCGCTGAGCGCCGGATGATCGTCCGGGCGCCGGCCCTGGGGCCAATGGAACAGTCGGTCTGTTTCGCGGATCTGCAGGTCGTTGATGCTGGCATACCGTTGCTGCATCAGGCCTTGCGCATCGAATACCCAGTTTTCATTGCCATATGCGCGGTGCCATTGGCCGTTTGCGTCATGGAACTCGTAGGCGTAGCGGACGGCGATGCGGTTGTCTGTGAAGGCGAACAATTCCTTGACCAGCCGGTATTCCTGTTCCTTTTTCCATTTCTCAGTCAGGAAACGGACGATTTCGGCACGGCCTGTAATGAATGTATCGCGGTTCCGCCAGGCACTGTTTTCCGAGTAGGCGAGAGAAACCTTTTCAGGGTTTCGGCTGTTCCAGCCATCTTCGGCAAGGCGCACCTTTTCGATCGCGGTTTCGTTCGTAAAAGGCGGGAGGGGCGGTCTCATTTCGATAGTCTCTCGTTGATCAGGAAGGAAAGCGCAGGCGGCCGAATTTGTTTCCGGCCGCCCACCGTGGGTGCTTAGAGGTCACCCACAGCCTTGTGTTCGATACGCGGCCAGGTGCGTTCAGCCTTGGCCCGGATGCGCTTCGAGTCCTTCTTGTACTTTTTGAAGATCTCTTCGTTCACGAACAGATAAAGCTTGCCGTCGACGATGTCGGCATACCGCGGGTCTCCGTCAAACTTCTTGCCAAGTGCGACTGCGTAAGCGCAGAAGCCACCATACTGCGGCGCATATTTCGCCGGGTCGGCTTTGAATGCCTTGGCCGAGTCAGCGGATGCAAAATAGTAGGCAACGCCGTCTTCAACGACGGTGTATTCTGCGTTGCCTTCAGAGACAGCGTTCAGCGTCGTCAGTGCGACAGTATCTACGCCGTGCAGACCAAGCGGCACACCGGCAGTCGTGATACCTGTCGAGACATTGTACTCGTCTTCGGCAGCGGCGGGCAGGGCTGTCGCAAAAGCAGCGGCCACGACCATGGCGGAGAGTGTAAGTGTACGGGACATTTCATTTTCCTTTTCGGGAGGTTGGAGCCACAGGCTCTTGGGGGAGGGCTCCTGCCGGTCAGGTGAGGAAACCGGCAGGAGTTCGGTGTCTGGAACTTCTCGGACAGTGAGCTCCAGACGAACTAGGAAGATCAGGGAGCAGGCGGCCGGGATGCGGCCGTGCACAGGTTCAATGGGAGGAAGAAGCTCTTGCTCTGGCATGTCGTGCTTCCCGAATTTTCGGTTGTTGGGGTTACGAGGCTCTGAGGCCCCGAAAGGCCCGGCTGGCGGTGGAGAGAGAGGGAAAGCCGCCAGCCGGGCTGCAGGTCATCCACGCGGGGTGAAACGTGGATGGGGAGGAGCCTATTTTTGGTAGGCGGCCTTGATCGCCTTCACCGTGTTTTCAGTGTTGTCGACCGCGCTGGCGATCATCCGGAAATTGGTGAGGGACGCGTCATAGCCATTGTAGAGCGGCGTGATGGCTCCCGCGGTGGCATCTGTGACAACCATCACTTCAAACCCCTGCTCGATCAGCTCGCGCATGTGGGACTCGGTGCAGAGGTTCGACGACATCCCGCCCAGGATCACCTTGGAAATACCGGCCTTGCGCAGCTGGAGGACGAGATCATTGGTTTCCGGGCCGTAGACTTTGTGCGGGCTGGTGACGACCGTCTTGCCATTGTTGATGTAAGGCTTGTAGCGCTCCAGCCAGTCAGCGCCGGACCCTTCGAACCCTTCCAGCGTCAGGGCGTGCGGGCGGTCGAACATACCGATGCTGTGCATCAATGTTTCGAGCGTGCCTTCGAATTCCCACTTGTGGTCATGTTCGAAGTAGAAGTGCGGCGACACGAAAACCGGCATGCCGGTTTCGCCGGAGACTTTGAACAGGGCTTCCAGATTTTCCACGGTGCCATTCTCGGTGATGCTCTGACCGACCACGCCCCAGGTAACGCCATCCGGCGAGAGGAAGTCGTTCTGCGGGTCCGTTATGACAATCGCTGTCGCGGCTGGATCGATAGAGAAGCCCGGCATCGGCAGACCGTCATTGACCGGCGGCATTGTCGCCGTCGCGGCGCGGGCCGTTTCGGCATCGGCGGACGGCTGGGCGGACAACAGACCAGCAAGGCCTGCCGAAGCCATCAGGAGTTTCAGGGAAATTCGCGAAGTAAACATGGTGACCTCCACAAGAGTCGTTTGGGTTTTCCGCCGTCGTTCGTGAGGGGTGGCCAGGCACCGTCCCGGTGCGTCCTTGCCCTTCAGACTTGAGCTGAGTTCTGGATATGCGGAGGGGCGCCGAGGGTATTGACGGCGGACGCCACAGTTTTGACCGGTCACGTCAAAACGCCCGAGTGCGCCGCTTGAGGCACAAAAGAAAGGCCGGACCTCCAAGGGAAGGTCCGGCCTTGCGTGTCTGTGAAAAGGTATTTCTTCGGATTAGGTCAGTTTGGAGGCGAGATAGGCATGGCCGTCCACCATTCGCCGGATTTCGTCGGCACGCGGTTCGAGGCTCCAGTCTCCCTTGTCGACAGATCCGCCAAGGAGAATTCCGGTCTTCCTGGGAAAGGAATAAAGCAGGCCATAGTCATCCACTGATCCGGCATAACCATAGTCAATGTCATTCTGAGGCAGCAGGAAGCTCAGCTGTCCGCGTGCTGGAATGATGCTTTCGTCCCCGAAGACCTTACCCGCGCCGAGCCCCATACAATTGACGATGCTCGTCTCCGTCAGCTTTTCGAGATCCCCTTCGGTCTCGAACGCCATTTCTTTCATACGCCCGCCAGCGGCCAGAAAATCATTCACCAGCGCGCGCAGATAAATGTCCGGATCGATCATCAGCGTGTAATAGGCGTCGTAATAAGGAAAGCCGAACGGGCCGCCAGGCTGATTGCGGACAAGGCCCGGATATAGTGCATCCCCGCCAACATAGGGCCGAAGGGTGCTCATGGGCCCGTCGCTGAGCGAGTATTGGCGGATCCAGTACACGCCATATTTCGGGTCATTGGCAAACCTGATGAACCGGTTGAAAGCGATCCGAGAGGCGAGGTCGAGCATAGCAAGAGTTTCCTGCGACACCTGATCATTCTCGAACAGGGTCACCGGATGCCACATTGCACCTGCGACGTTTGAGGTCGTGTAGGGCGGGAAGTCCTTGGCGTAGATCGTTACGTCGGCTCCGGCGCGCTGCAGCAGGATGGCTGTGGACAAACCGATTGCGCCCGATCCGAGCACGGCAACCCGGTCGCTGCGTGCCTCTTTCGTCAGATTCGCCGCCAGTTCGGCGACGCCCCAGGAAAGAGAGACACCCCCACCTCCATGCCCATAATTGTGCACGACATGTTTGGACCCGACTGTGACGGTTTCCAGGCGTGGTCCAGGCTTTCGGAACGGACGCAGGCCGACAATCGTGCGGGTCACCCGGCTCATCGATGATTTGATGGGACGCATCGGAGCCCCGATGGACTGTACCAGCGCGTCACCTGTTGCAGGTGTCGGCGCAAAACCGGCCGTATTTGTTGCGCAGCCAGCAAGGGCAGCCAGGCCCAGGCCGGTGCCGGACGCCAGAAAGTCTCTACGTTTCATAATTCCCTCAATGCAAATGCGTTCCCTGAGGCAACCATTGAGTCGGTCCGGGTAGCGGTCAAGGCGGGCAGCAAAAGAGAGGCGGCTTCGTCCCCGAATTGCTTGTCCCTGCAGCGGCTGACATCGTTTCACGCGCAATTGCTCCCGGAGCAGGGGCGAAGCTTGCCAACGCAGTGGGTTTATATGCGGCGCTTTTGTGCCGGGTATTTGGTCAAACGCGAAACAGGAATGACCAGTTACAGGCAAACTGAGGGGGCAAATTGCGTTAGCCTGTTTGGTGTTGGCGGGACTGTCCTCAAGATTCCAATGAAATTATCGGTTTGTAAGTTTCGACCAGAGCCTGGATCATCATGGCGTCAGATATCTCTCGCGGAGCTGTGTTGCTGGAAGAAGGCCAGCAATTTGCCCAATCAGTTGAATCCAGCGTCTGGGACAGCCAGATACTGGTGCTGGCCAGCGATGAGACCAGAGCCAGCCTGATCGCGGGCGGGCTCAGCGACAAGCCTTTGCAGGTTGAGGTCACCGGGCAAGCGGACTGGGAGCCCAGGCGTCTCAAATTGGTTGGCGCCAGCGCCATTATCCTCGCGTCTGCGGAAGCAGACCTTGAATTGTTGTCAGAGCTTCTGGCGATGCGGCGCTTCCGGTCCATTCCGATTCTTGTCTTCGTTGACCGGAGCTCACGGGAAGAAATGAGCCAGGCACTAAAGCTTGGCGTCAGTTCGTTTATCGTCGATGGCCTTGAGCCTGAGCGCATCCCGGTCATTCTTGAGGTGGCTGAAGAGCGTCATGTGCTGACTTCGGAATTGCGGGACGAATTGCGGAAATCCCAGGAAAACCTGGCTGCACGTAAGACAATTGAACGTGCCAAAGGCCTGCTGATGACCAAGAGCGGCCTGCCTGAGCAGGAAGTCTACGATTCCATGCGCCGCCTGGCGATGACTCAGGGTAAAACGATGCGGGAAGTGGCAGAAAACATTCTGGCAATCTTCGCGCTTTTTCCATGAAACCTAACAAATTCTGGAAGATTGTTGTGCTCCGCCCATGTGCTGAGACTTTGGGCGTTGTCTGGTGTGCGGTGCACAAAAGCATGACGGGTTAAAGATTCAACGCCAGTCGCGGCGCCTTTCGAATTGGCAATCCCTGATACCCGGAACAGCCTGAACACAAGTCAGCTGGAGCGGAGTGCCAACGACGGCATTTTAACAGCCCTCTGACGGGTATGGCTCAATGGCGGGCCCGACTTACACCTCAGGATATCAGTGCCTTGGGCGTTCGGCTCAATGGGGGAAGCTGGTGTGTGCTCGACAACAGGGGGCAGACGAAGCCGTGAAGAGAGTGACGGTTTCGCTGCGGAAAGGGAATACAAAGTGCGATTTAGTTCTTTCTTGAAATGTGCCGTGTCATCAGCGGTCGTGGGAATGGTGGTCACCGGGGGAGTGGCTTACGCAGAACCAGACGATGAACCGGCAGCCGATGAAACTTCCGTACAGGAAAAAGTTATCATCACCGGTATGCGGGGCAAGGCCCGTTCCGTTATGGATTCGCCTGTTCCGGTAGACGTTCTGAGTTCGGACGAAATCTCCGACGTCCCGTTTACGGATGCCAACGACATCATCAAGACGCTGGTTCCGTCTTATTCATTGTCTCGTCAGCCAATCTCTGATGGCGGTACATTCATTCGTCCGGCAACGCTGCGGGGCATGCCGACTGACAAGACGCTGGTCCTCGTCAATTCCAAGCGCCGTCACCGCGCTGCTCTGGTGCAGATCGGCGGCTCCGGTACGCAGGGACCTGATATTGCAACAATTCCTGCAATTGCACTGAAAAGCGTTGAAGTCCTGCGCGATGGCGCTGCGGCTCAGTACGGCTCTGACGCTATTGCTGGCGTCATCAACTTCATCCTGAAGGACTCGCCAGAAGGTGGTGCTATCAGTGCCGACTTCGGTCAGTACTATGAGGGGGACGGCTTCAATACAACGCTCGCAGGCAACTTCGGTCTTGGTCTTGGTGACAATGGTTTCATCAACGTCTCTGCCGAATACTCAAAGGCGGATGCGACCCTTCGGGGGGAGCAGTATTGTGAAAGCTGGGTCTGTGTGGACGTAAATGATCCACGCTTCAACCCGGGCGACACGTCGATCGCTGGCTTCGACCTGGATTCCTTCATCGCCGGGCTCGACGGTGCTGACTATTCTGGTTCTGGTGTTGTGCAGCCCTGGGGACAACCGAACTCCAAAGCTTTCCGGTCTTTCGTGAACGCCGGTTACACAATTGGTGATGTTGAGCTCTATGGCTTCGGCAATTACTCGAACTCCGAAGCGGACGGCGGTTTCTTCTATCGTTATCCGGGCAATGGCACGATTGAGAACATCCGTCTTGAAGATGGATCTCTCTGGTCTTCGCTCTTCCTGTTCCCCGGCGGCTTCACGCCACGCTTCTTCGGCAACGTGATCGACTACTCCGGTGTTGTCGGTGCTCGTGGTGAATGGGACAATGGCATCACCTATGACTTCAGCGGGCGTCTCGGTCACAACGAAATCAAGTATACGCTGAAGAATACGGTCAACCCGTCGCTGGGTGAGATGTCTCCGACCAGCTTTCACCCTGGTGATCTGATCAACGAAGAAATGCAGCTTCAGGCAGACTTCTCGAAAGAGTTCGAGACCGGTCTGGCCAGCCCACTGCTCTTCGCATTCGGTGCCAGCTACATGGATGAATCCTATGAACTGGTTGGAGGTAACTTCGAGTCCTATACCGATGGTCCGTATGCTCTGCCGGACCCATATGGCTTCTGCGCCTCTGGGGCTCCCACGGCTGCCGGTTCGGCAGTGATTGCAAATGGTTCGACGCTTGATTGCTCAAACCCGGATGATCCGGTCTACACCGCGCTTGGCGTCGGTTCGAATGGCTTCCCGGGCTACTCTCCGGAGTTCTCTGGTGAATATACGCGTGACTCCTATGCTATTTACGGTGATCTGAGTGCTGACGTAACGGATGCCTTGTTCCTGCAAGGTGCCCTGCGCTTTGAAGACTATTCGGACTTCGACTCCGAATTGGTGTGGAAAGTCGCTGGCCGTTATGAGTTCTCGCCGAACTTTGCGGTTCGCGGTTCTGTCGGTACGGGTTTCCGGGCTCCGACACCGGGGCAGCAGGGTACGACCAACGTGTCGACCCGCCTTCCGAACGGCCTTCCGGTTGCAACGGGGCTGTTCCCGGCAGGTGGTCCGATTGCCGGCGCGCTTGGCGCAGAGCCGCTTAAGCCTGAGAAGTCCACCAACTACACGTTGGGCTTCACGTCGTCTTATGATGCCTTCTCGCTGACGGTCGACTTCTACCAGATCGACCTGGAAGACCGTGTGAACGCAATCTCGACCAAGGACGTGTCTAGCGATCCTGCCGATGACGATCCACTGGACACCGAAGACGCATACGACAACTATCTGGCGCTTGTGAATGCCGGGGTTGTCGGAGCTGAATCGATCGGTGGTGTCTTCTACTTCACCAACGCCTTCGATACGAGCACGAAGGGGGTCGACGTGGTCGGTACTTACTCCAAAGACTGGGCGAATGGAGCTTCGACGAAGTTCACGGCGTCTGTGAACTACAATGAGACCGAGTTCGACAGCGCTGTTGGAAGCCTCTTCAACGACGAAGACCAGTATGACTTCATCAACTACGATCCGAAATGGCGCGGCGTCTTCTCTGTGACGCATGAAGTCGGTCCGTACAGCTTCCTGGCACGTGCCAACTACTACGGTGAGTCCACAAACTCCGATGGCTCGAATGCGCCGCTGGTTTATCAGGACTATGGTGCCAAGGTTCAGGTTGACCTCGAAGGGTCCTTCCAGGCTTCTGAAGCCGTGAAGATCTCAATCGGTGCCCGCAACGCTTTCGACCAGTATCCGGATGAAGCAGAACTCGGCGACAGCTGCTGCGGTCGTATCTATCGCTCCGGCGACATCATCGATTGGCAGGGTGGCTACTACTACGTCAAACTGCTCGCCAACTTCTAAGCTGGCATGAAATCCGCCCGCCCCCTGATCGGGGCGGGCGGTATTTTCGCGGGGAGGGGGATCACTACCCCTTCTTGCATTTTCGGGAAGAGGCGCTTCAACAAGCCTCAATCAGGAAACGCAGATCAGAATGTCTCGCAATAAACTGCGGTATTCGTCCGCTGCGCGCGAACCGTGTCCCGGCACCGTGACTGCAACCTTTTCGGGTATATTGGCGTCTGTCGCGTTGGGCTGCGCCTTCATATTCGTGACTTCACATCCAGAGCGCGCGAATCTCCTGCCAGGGATTTTGCTCGACGCCCATGCGCTTGCCGCTGCGGCAAGCGCGGTAATTTCATTCTTTACTGCCTTGATAGGCGCCAAAGCTGCCCACCAATTCAACGCCGCAATCGCCATGACGGCAATTGCTACCCCTTCCGTCGCAACATCCGGAATGGTCCTGTACAATAGCCGGACAGGATGATGCTTCCAATCGCGATCAAGCGAACCTCAAGGATTCAGTTTCTTTTCAACCCAAAGGCTACAGGTAATTCAGAATATGGCTTACGATATTTCCAGACGTTTTCTTCTGGCTGGTGCGACCGGTCTCGGTGTGGCGGGTGCAACCGCTTGCGCATCGGGCGCCTCTGCGATCGCCGAAACAACAGAGGCAGCTTTCCCGCCTGAGAAAGTTGCTGTGGAGAACCCTTACCTGCTCGGACCGCCGGAAGGCGTTGCGCTCCTGTCGCGGAATGAAAACCCCTACGGCCCGTCGCCGTCTGCCTTGAAGATGATCGACTACGCAGGCACTAAAGGCGCGTACTACGCATCCCAGGACGCTGTGAAACAGCTGGCGCAGATGATTGCCGACCGCCATGGTGTGGCACCGGAGCAGATCGCGCTGACCACCGGTTCGGGTGAGGCGCTGTCCGCTATCGCTATGATCTATGGTCCCAACGGTCCGATCGTTGCGCCGCGCCTGTTCTGGGACACGACGGCGCTTTACGCCGTACGTCTCGGCATGGCAGAAATTGACCGTGTGCCGCTGAAAGCCGACATGAGCACCGACCTTGAAGGCATTGAGGCAAAGGTAACTGAGGGCACCGGCCTCGTTCAACTCTGCAACCCGAACAACCCGACCGGTCTCGTTGCGCCGGAAGCCGATATGAAAGCCGCGGTGAAGCGGATGGCCGCGAAGACCACTGTCCTGGTCGACGAAGCCTATATGGAGCTGGCTGACGATCCGGATGCCAACACCTGCATCCCGCTGATCAAGGAAGGTCACAACGTGATCGTGTCGCGGACCTTCTCGAAGATCTACGGTATGGCCGGCATCCGTATGGGCTACACGATTTCTTCGCCGGAAGTGGCGCAGAAGATCCAGGCGACGGCAATGTCCTGGTCACCGTGCACCTCTTATGCGGCTGCTATCGGTTGCTACAATGACGAGCAGTTCCTCGCCTATTCGAAAGCGAAAGTCCGTGAAGCCCGTGACATGATCAAGGCGACCCTGGATACGCTCGGCCTAGAATACCTGCCGTCGCAAACCAACTTCGTTTTCTTCAAGTCTGGCAAAGCAGCCAATGATGTCCAGAAAGCTTTCGCTGAGCAGAAGATCTCTGTTCGCGGACAATATATGGATTATGTCGACTGGACCCGCGTCTCCACCGGCAAGATCGAAGACGTCGAACGTTTCTGCAAGGCGCTTCCGGGCATCGTCAGCGCGTAGTGGTTTGCGCCCCCGTTGCCGGGGGCTTCCGGCTCTGTTCTGCAAATGAAGAGGGGCCGGAAAATGAAGAGGGCGAAGCGGTATGGGTCGCTTCGCCCTTTTTCTTGTCTGCTTTGCGCAGGGCCGTTCAATCGCTCCAATTGTCCAGACCGGCAATTGCCTGGGCATAGATGGTTTCAGAGTCCTTCAGGACGCCGCTGCGCCAGGCTGGGTCGCGGGGATAGAAGCGTTCGATCAGTTCAGTCCGGACGGCATCAACCTGAGCCGGGCTCGAACCGGCGGCGCGATGCATCAGCCAGTTATCCATGACCAATGCCTGCACCATCTTTTCGACGTCATAGGTGCCCCATTCGATCGTCACATTCACGACCTGTGCCGGGCTAAACGAACGGATTTCCTTCCGGAGCCTCTCAAGGAAGAGGCCATTGTAAAAGATCGACACGCCCTCAACGACATCGTCGCAGTGGACGGTGTGATCCGGCCACCAGCTGGACAGGACCGCATAACTTTCCGAGGCTTTTGGTTCATCAAGGATGAAGTGCGCACGCCCATATTCTCCGATGCCGGTGTGCCAGTCGATATGGGCGATCTTTTCCGCCTGGCTGAGGTGGTCGCGGGCGATCTGAAAGAGGACCTCTCCAGACCAACTGAGCGCGTCGCCGCCAAAGCTCAGTCCATCTGGAAAGTCATATTGCCCGGAGGTTATGCCCGTCAGGGCGGTATTCATGCCCTTTACCGCAGCCAGTTCATGGAAACCTTGCACAAATCGATTGAGGCCATCCTCATCCATTGAGGCGTCCATAAGGAGGTGGTGAATATCCTTGTACGCCGTGTTTGATGGCAGCGCATTGTCCCGATCGGCAAAGTTCCGGTTCAGGTCAATGCCATCCTCATTGATCCGGTGCGCCCACGCCCATCCAAAGGGATTGATCGCGTGGATCAGAAGAACGGCCATATCACCTGGAAGACGGCTTGGCCCGCCTGTCTCCAGCCAATGGAGCATGGTTGCGGCACCTGCTGCGGCTTCCAGTCCGTGCGTGCCGCAGCTGAAAACAACGACGCGAGAGGCTTTCTCTGGCCCGAACCAGGCAGCGTCTATTGCCAGGCCTTCCCCGGAAGGTCCTTTCAGGGAAGGGTGGTGGTGGCTGCTCAACGCAAAGCCATTGTTCCGGCATGACGTGAGAAACTTCTGACGGCCTTCCGAATAGGAAGCAGAAAACCGCCGGGAAAGCACCGCATCCCCGATGGAGGGATACGATGCATTTCCCAGCAGAGAAGGATCAGACATCGATCAGAAGTTCACGACCAGTTCAGCGCCGTACGTCCGCCCGATGTTCGGGTGGTTGACGATGGTGCCCAGGAAATCGCGGAAATCATCAATCAGATAATCCTCGTCCGTAAGGTTGCGGCCCCAGAGGTAGACTTCATAACGGCCATTATCGCTTTGCAGGCCGACACGGCCGTTCAGCAGCGTCACGGAGTCGATATAGCCGTAAGGCACGACCTGTGTGCTGGGCAGCGTTGTCGTCTTCTGGTTGTCTACCGTGGTGTAGAAGCCATCCTTATAGGTCATGTCGAGACGCGAGACGAACGTCGCGCCGAGCGATGGGAGGTCTCGCGTATAGAGACCGCCAAGGGAGGCCGACCATTTCGAGGCGCCGGGCAGCTGATTGCCCGAGGCATCGCCGCCGGCTGTGCCGCCGCCAGGGAAAGAATCGAAGGTGGCATCGAGATAACCGGCAGATCCTTGCAGGGAGAAGTTGTCAGTAGCCTGAAGGCTGAACTCCGCTTCAATGCCCTGGGTGATGACTTTCGCGGCATTGGTGATGCGGATCGATGTACGCCCACCGCCGAGATCGACGAACTGGTTCACCTGATAGTCGTCATAGCCCGAGTAGAAACCGGCAAGGTTCAGCGTAAACCGGCCGTTCATGAATTCGTTCTTCAGGCCGACTTCGTAGGCATCGACGGTTTCCTTGCCAAACTCCAGACCGGAATTGGCAGCCAGTTCGTCTTCATTGATGAAGTCGAGGTTGAAGCCGCCGCTCTTGTAGCCGGAGGAATACTTCACATAGAGATTGCTCTGGTCTGTCACGGCATAGCTGAGGCTGACGGCCGGCGAGAGGAAGCTGTCGCGCCGGTCATTGACCAGCGGCGTTGGCACCGTGGTCGAATCGCCCGGTGCGACATTGGTCGAGCCAATTCTGAAGACGCCGGAATTGCGGCCGTCGAGCAGCCAGTTCACATCCTTGTCCTCAACGCTGTAACGCAGGCCGAAGCCGAGGGTCCAGCGGTCGGCAAAGTCATAGCTGCCGTTGAAATAGGCTGCGAAGCTTTCGGTATCGACCGTGCCGGCGTTGATCACTTTCGATCCGACCGGGCCAAAGCCCGCGAGCGACGAGATCAAGGCCAGTTGCGCTTCAGTCAGGTTGTTAGGATCCAGGTTCAGCAGCGGCGCAACGCTTGGGGCCACAACCGGCTGGATAAAGGCTGTCAGAAAGTCGTCACCAAGGAACACGTCCCGGTTCGTGTCAGCACTCTGATTGTAATAGTAGAGGCCGGCCATATAAGTGAACGCGCTGTCGTCCGGCGAGATGAACTGGAGCTCCTGGCTCAACTGTTCGAACTTGTCACCGTATTCAACGTAGAGCATCGAAACCGGCGCATAGTCGGTTGCGTTCTTGTAGTTCGCTTCCGTATCGCGGTAGCCGGTGATCGACTTGGCGGTGAAGCCGTTGTCGAACTTGTAGGTCAGGTCCATCATGGCGCCGGAGACGTCGCGGTCTTCGGTGGGGTCAAAGTCAAATGCGACTTTGCGCGGTTCCGGAGCGATCGTGACCTTCTGAATGCCGAGCGTATCGGTGAGGGGCTCGCCAACGAGAATCTTGTTGTCGGTCTTCAGACCGTCATAGGCGAGGTTGATCTCAAGCTTGTCCGTCGGCGTTATGCGCAGCTGGGCGCGATAGGCCAGCACGTCTTTGGTGTCGAGGTCATTGCCGGTTGTGATATTGTCGATGTAGCCATCGCGGTCCGTCTTGGAGATCGAGAGCTTGGCGGCAACGTTCTGCGCGATTGGCAAATTCACCATGCCTTGCAGTTCGCGCAGGTTGTAGTTGCCGACATTGACGCTGGCCTTGCCGTAGAATTCGTCCGTCGGCTTCTTGGTCACGAGGCTGATAGCGCCAGCGACGGTGTTTTTGCCGAACAGCATGCCCTGCGGTCCGCGCAGCACTTCGACGCGCTCAAGATCCAGAAGTTCCTGGTTCACGGCCGGGGACTGGCCCATATAGACGCCGTCGACATAGACGCCGACGCGGCTGTCGAAACCGATATTGCGGGAGGCTGAGCCAACGCCGCGAATCGTGATGACCGAGCGGAAGTCGTTATGGCCGGAGATCGAGACGTTGGGGATATATTCCGAGATTTCGGAAAGTTCGCGCACGCTGGTCTGGTCGATGGCGTCGTCGCCGAAGACGGACATGGCGATCGGAACTTCAGACAGCTTCTCGGCGCGCCGCGTGGCGGTCACGACGATGCTTTCATAGACTTTCGCATCTTCGTCGCCAGTGGTGTCCTGGGCGGCAACAGGCGTATCGGTCGATTCGGTCTGTGCCACGGCGGTCGCCCACGGGGCGGCAGCGGACAGGATGAGGCAACTCGCCCCCATGAGGAGTTTAGACGTCATTCTTTTTCTTCCCTTATTTGACTATCTGAAATCCGGAAGTGCCCCAGCGGGAGGAAACGTCTTGCAAAGGCGCAACTTACCCAGATGTTGACCGCCAAGTTAATTAAGTTAACATTGCTGTGTCAACGCACCGTTCTGGTGCAGAATGGCTTTTGAAGCACCGAGTGACATAAAAGACATGGCAAATGTCAGAGCCGCCGCGAAACGTGGCATTGTGAAGAAAGCCGGTTACCACCATGGCGATCTTCGCAATGCGATCATCGAATCCGTCGCCAGGTTGATCGCTCAGAAGTCTTCACTTGATTTCCAGTTGAAAGATGTCGCCAAACTGGTCGGCACTTCGACGCCTGCGATTTACCGCCACTTCGAAAGCAAGCAGAGCCTGCTGGTTGAAACTGCGATCGCCGGGTACGCCATTCAGGAAGACTACCGCAATAAGGCGATCAGCTTGTCGAAGCCGTCGCCACTCGCCCGTCTTATCGCGATCGGGCACGCTTATGTCCTCTTCGGTCGGACGTATCCCGGCTATTTCCGTCTCATGAAGAGTTTGGAGACGGAGGAAATGCTTGCCTCGCCCGAGTATCAGTCGCTGCGCAAGAAGGCCCTAGATCTGACAACCGCGCTGACGGTCGAATGCATGGAAGCGGGCCTGTTTCTTGAAGTGGACATGGCGGTGGTGAAGACCTCATTGCAGACGACGGCTTTGGGCCTTGCGCACATCTATTCGGCCGAACAGCTGCAATATATTGCGCCGGAGGCACTCGATGATGAAGAACTCGTTGCACGGGTTTTCGAGGTGAACCTTGGCGGCTTGTTGAGCGCGAAGGGCAAGCGTCACGTGCGCGAGGCCAGCCAGGATCCGTTCAAGGCCCAGCGCTGAAACCCCATTGGAAAGGAAAGTATGATGACAGCCAGTCAACCTGTGGAAACTGCGAGCCGCGAGGTTGGCTTGAACGAGATACTCAGCGCGTCCTCCAAGGCACCCAAGGCGCCGCCGGAGATGACGCAGGACAACACCGCGCTTCTGCTGATCGACATCCAGCATCTGGCGGAGCCTTCCTATCATCTGAAGAATGCTGTTGAGGCAGGGTTGCCGGAAGATGCTGTCCGGGCCGCTCTTAGTGACTACGAAGTCCGATTTAATGCTGCGGTGGTCCAGGCTGCACGTGTCCTGAACGCCGCAAGGGCAGCCGGGATCCCGCCGATCCACGTGAAAATTCAGGCCATGTCAGACACTGGGCGCGACACCAGCCAGCTGCACAGCCGCCTCGGCTGGAATTTTCCGCCCGGAAGCGCAGGGGCACAATTCCTCGAACCGACCAAACCGACAAACGACGAAATCGTCATCACCAAAACGGCCAGCAGCGCCTTCACGGGCACCAGTCTGGACTCCATCCTGCGGAATATGGGAATCGAGCACCTGATCGTCGTGGGGTTCCTGACGGACGAATGCGTGGAGACCACGACCCGTGTCGCCCTCGACTATGGATACGTCACGCGGGTGGTGAGTGACGCGACCACGACCTACCTCATGGAATCTTATCAAGCGACAATCGGAAAGCTCGCGTCCTATGGTTTCGCCCTGACAGCAGATGAGGCGATCGGGGAGTTCGAGTCGTTGAGCGCCACGGCGTGAGGCTTCGCTCTGGGGAGGGGCGGTAGAATGGGAAAACTGACACGACGCGCCTTGGTTGGCGGTGGCCTCGTCGCCGGCGCTGGGGTGGCCTATGGAGCTTACTGGCTGCGCAAGCGGCCAGCGGCAGCGCCTCTCGGCTTCGAAGTCTCGGACGAAGAACGCGCAGCGGCGATTGCCTTGCTGGACAAGTACCCCGCCATCGACAGTCATGCGCATCCCGGTCGAACCTTTGCTCGCGATGCATCAGGGCTCGCACCGCTCCTGAAGGTCTACAAGGCGCAGTCCGGCTTTGAGCGGCGCACGATCAGCGACATGCGGCGCGGGCACCTTACAGCTGCCTGCTTTGCGGCAGTGTCCGATTTTAATGTGCTCAATCTGGCAAAAGGAAAAGGCCTCGAAGCGCAGCGGCCCTTCAATGAGGGTGAAGCCTGGGAAAGCTACAAAGTACAGATCGGGAATCTCAAGCGCCTGGCCAAAGACGGTTTGGTGACCGAAATACTTGCCCCGGATCAGCTGTCAGACCTACGTCCGGCGCAGCGGCCGGGCGCGATCTGGACGGTGGAGGGCGGCGATTTCCTCGAAGGGTCGGTAGAGCGGCTGCGCGAAGCTTATGAGGATGGCGTGCGGTCTGTGACCCTCGTTCACTATCGGACAAACGATCTGGCCGATGCCATGACCAACGCGACGGTTCATGGCAGTCTGACATCTGAAGGGGATGCGATTGTGCGCGAGATGAACCGCCTGGGCATGGTTATCGACTTGTCCCACATGGCGGAAGCCGGTGCGTTCCGGGCGCTGGAACTCAGTACCCGGCCGGTCATGTTTACGCATACGCACATCAGTTCGGCGCATTCTTATCATCCGCGGTTCATATCACTGGAGCTGGCCAGGGCGGCGGCCGACGCTGGCGGGGTCATCGGCGCGTGGCCGGCGGGTATCGAAGTGAGCGACCTTGCCGGTTTCGCGGACAGGATCTTCCAGCTGATCGACATGGTCGGAATAGAGCATGTCTGTCTCGGGACGGATATGGACGCGAATTACAAGCCGGTTTTCGATGATTACCGCCGGCTGCCAGATCTCGTCGCCCTGTTGCGCCGCAAAGGCATGAGCGAGCAGGAGCTGGCAGCTTTTCTTGGTGGCAACTTCATGCGCGTCTGGTCAGCGAACCAGAGCGTTTCCTGATGCAGCCTGCTGGTCGGCAAGCGCTGACCGGTTAAATGCCGACAACGGGCTGGAACAAGCGAAGCAGGGGATTGGCGAACCTGAGCTTGCCTTCATCCACGACCAGCGAAATGCAGGGACCGTCATCATCGATCCGCAGGTCATGCGTGCAGGACTCGTCTTCCTGGTGCAGGTCTCCGGCAACATATTGCTGTGTGCCGGACTTGTAGCCACCGGATAGAACCAGCGTCCATTCCTGTCCGCTATGGGAGTGACGCGGAACGGGAAGCCCCGGTTTCGCACGGAGTAGATATAGCCGTTCACCGCGCCGGTTGCGGCCAAGACGCGCCTGCTGAACGCCGACACCTGCATTGCGCCATCTGAGCCTGCGGCCATTGCGGCGCATATAGTCAGCCAATGGAGCGGGCATCCAGTCCGGCGCGATGGAGGTTTCCGCCGTTTCGGATACCTGTGTCTGCGTCTGCTCGTCTTTGGTCAGGCGGGCGTCGAGGCGAGCCAGGAAGTCGTCTGACAACGGTGCGGGTTTTACGCTCTCAAGCAGGGCGCCGGCAACGTGATCGTCCGAGGCGAAGATGGGACGCAGACGTGGCTCCATGTCTGCCTGACAGGTCAGCAGCAATTGCTTGAAAGGGGAGAGGGACCCCGCCGACTGCATGGCCAGCCAGTCGTCGCCAACTGTGATCGGCAGGGAATGTGCCGTACTCATGGGACATCCTTTCGATGGGCTTCAAGTGTGGTTCTGAGTTTCTTTAGAGGGGCGCGAATCCGGCTTTTCACGGTGCCGATAGCGATTCCGGTCCGTTCGGCGATTGCGCTGTGAGAGAGGCCTTCAAAGAAGGCGAGATAGAGCATCTGTTTCTGTTCGGGTGGTAGCGTCGCGAGCGCATCTCTGACAGCTTGCGCGGCTTCCGCCTCTTCCAGGCCAGCGTGGAGGGAGTCGTCTGGTTCATCGACGAGGTTGATCATGTCGCTCGGCGCTGTTGGCTGCAGCCGGTCATGTTTGCGCTTGTGATCGATCCAGCGGTTGCGGGTCATGCGATAGACCCAGGTCGAAAAGCTCGCCTTGGTGCTGTCGAAACTCTCTGCTTTTTGCCAGACAGCGGTGAGGACATCCTGGACAATATCTTCACTCGTCGAGTCGCCTTCACCGCGATGCATCAGCCACGCCTTCAGACGAGGCGCATAGTGCACCGCAAGCGCATTGAACGCGTCGCGGTCTGCTGATGTCACAACTCGTGACATCAGTTCGCCATCCAGCGCGGAGCGGCCGGGAAGGGCGCTCACTTTAGCCGGGCTTTTCGATTTGCTGCCACCAATGGCTCCTGGCTGTGCGGACGTCACGGACTGCATTATCGCCTCCTTTGAACCTTTTACGCAAATATCGCCGCACTGGATCATTCAATCCGGCAGACAGGCTGCTGCGTATGTAATTGAACAGTCCGGAGAACCGCCCATGCCATTTGATGTCGCTGCGCCGATTAACCGTCGCTCAGGAACCGTTTCTGAAGGGCGCCGCTCGCGGGTTGCCATTATCGGCACGGGAATTTCGGGCCTGTCGGCTGCCTGGGCGTTGCAGAATACCTGCGACATTACCGTTTTCGAGAAGGCCGGCCGGATTGGCGGGCATACCGCGACAGTGACAGTCGAAGCGCCCGAGGGGCCTGTCCCGGTTGATACCGGCTTTATCGTCTTTAATGAGCCGAACTATCCAAATCTGACGGCGTTGTTTGACCGCCTTGGTGTGGCATCAAACCCGACACGCATGAACTTCTCCGTCTCGATGCCGGATGAGCGCATGGAATACGCCAGTCATGGTATGGATGGCCTGTTCGCCTGGCGGCGAAACATGGCAAGTCCGCGCTTCTTTCTGATGCTGAAGGACATTCTGCGGTTCCATGCTGCCTCTCATGATCTGGCGCAGTGCCAGCGCGGCCGGTCCATCGGCGACTATGTTGCCGAAGAAAAATATGGTCGGGCATTTGTCGACTACCACCTCCTGCCAATGGCGGCCGCGATCTGGTCCTGCCCGGTCTCAATGATCATGGATTTCCCTGCGGCTAGCCTTGCGCGGTTCTTCGTAAATCATGGGCTGGTCAGCGTTCGACCTCAATTTCCGTGGCAGTCTGTTGAGGGTGGAAGCGCGTCCTACCTCGCGCCCATGACGCAGGGGTTTGCTGACCGGATCCGCTGCAATGCCGGAATCGACTCCGTGCATCGGACGGCGCAAGGCGTTCGCCTTCGTTTTTCGGACGGCACATTCGAGGATTTTGATGAGGTCGTCTTCGCCTGCCATGCGCCAGAAGCCCTCGCGCTGATTACAGATGCAGACGAAGCCGAAACTCAAATTCTCTCCGGTTTCCGAACTCAGCCGAACCGTGTCATCCTCCACCGTGACGAAACCCTGATGCCAATCCGCAAGGCAGCCTGGGCCGCCTGGAATTATCGGGCCAGACAGGCTGACTCGTTGCAGCTGTCGGTGACGTACTGGATGAATGCACTTCAGAGACTTGAGACCAAGACAAATTACTTTGTGACCCTCAATCCCGAACAGGAGACCGCGCCGGATAAGGTGGAACAGGAGTTTGTCTATAATCATCCGGTCTTTGATGGACGCGCCATGCAAGCTCAGCGGGAGATCTGGTCGATCCAAGGCCACCGGAACACCTGGTTCTGTGGGGCATGGCAGGGCTATGGGTTCCACGAGGATGGAATCCAGTCCGGCCTGGCTGTTGCCGAATTGCTGAGCGACTGGAAGCGTCCTTGGGCGTTTGATTATTCGAAGGAGCGTCTGGCGCGGCCGGAGGCCGGGAAGGTTTCTGCATGAGTGCACCGGCGCAATATTACGTCGGCAAGGTGAGCCATCGTCGCTTCGGCGATGTGTCTCACTTTTTGCGTTACCGGATTGCCTATGTGTTGCTCGACCTTGACCGGTTGGATGAGGCGCGCGGTTTGTCCCGGTTTCTGAAGATTGGAAAAGGCGGGCTTATGAGCGTCAACCCGCTGGACCATGGCGACGGCCAATCGCGTGATCTGGCTGGATGGGTTCGGGCGTTTGTCGAACGTCAAGGTGTCAAGGAGCCTGCCGACAAGGTCGAGCTGCTGACGCTGCCGCGCATGTTCGGTTATGTGTTCAATCCCATTTCGATCTACTTCATCCGCAACCACACAGGCGAGCTTCATCACGTGCTGTATGAGGTCGGCAATACGTTCGGGGAACGGCACTTTTATCTGTGTGCGGCTGATGAAGAGCAGGGCGTTTGCCAGCATGATTGCGATAAGGCGTTCTATGTCTCCCCATTTTTTGACAAAAGCGGACACTACAAATTTGTCCTCCAGCCCCCTGCAGAGACTCTCAAGCTGGCGATTTCCTATCGTGCGGATGGCGCCGAGCGTATGCGCGCCTCCTTGGTGGGGGAGGCACGGCCGGTCACAACCCGAACGACGTTGGGCGTGTTGGTTCGTTTTCCGATGATGACGATCGGCGTGATTGCCGGGATCCACTGGGAAGCGCTGAAATTGTTCGTCAAAGGCGCACGTTATCACCGGCATGGGCCAAAGCAGCCAGAACCTGGCGTGAGCCTCGGGCGTCCTCGCTCCGGCGTCCGGGTTTAGGTTCAGCTTCCTGCAAACATCTTTATGGTCTGCGCTCTGGCGAGAGTGCGCGCGTCTGTGCCTGACGAGCAGGGGCGTAGGCAGATGCTTCTTTGACAAAACTCGAATATGGTGACATTTCAAGTGTCAATACATATGGGATTGAGGTAGGCATGTCGAAATGGGCGTGGGACGGTTTTGTCCATAAAATGCGAATGTGGCTGGGTGGGGGGATCGCCTTGCTGGTGGCAAGCGTCGGGCTTGCGGCCGCTGCTGCGGCTGAAGCCCCGCAAATGGCCGACACGCGACCAAACTTCGTCTTGATCCTCGTCGATGACGCGGCTCTGATGGATTTCGGGGCATATGGCGGGGAGGCCCGCACGCCGAACATCGATGCCCTCGCCGCACGCGGCGCGATATTTCGCCGTCATTACTCGTCGCCACTCTGCTCACCGTCCCGCGCCATGCTGCTGACCGGCATGGACAATCATCTGACAGGCATCGCCACCATTCCTGAAGTCCTGCCCAAGGAACATGTCGGCCAGCCAGGCTACACCATGCATCTGGAGCCGGGGGTTATGACACTGGCGGACCGGTTGAAGGCTGCTGGCTATCGCACCCTGATGTCAGGCAAGTGGCATCTCGGTAGCGGTGCGGGAGACCTGCCGAACGCTCATGGCTTCGACAGGTCGCTGGCATTGGATGCTTCAGGCGCCGACAATTGGTCTGACAAGCCCTACATGCCCTATTACCAAAAGGCGCCCTGGTACGAAGACGGGCAGCCCGCGGAGTTGCCAGCTTCCTTCTATTCTTCGACAATGATTGTCGATCACATGATCGAATACCTGGACGAAGGCAATCAGGACGCGCCCTTCTTTGCGTATCTTCCCTTCCAGGCAATCCATATTCCCGTGCAGGCGCCGCCGGAACTGACGGCCGGGTATGACGGTGTCTACGACGCGGGCTGGCATGCGTTGAGAGAGGCGCGATGGCAAAAGGCGAAGGAAATCGGACTCATTCCGGACAGCGCTCCTTTGGCGCCGATGCCGGATGAGATGCGAGCCTGGGATGATCTTTCCCCTGAAGACCAGGATCTTTATGCCGCGCGCATGCAGGTGAATGCAGCCATGATGGAGGCCATGGACATCGAGATTGGCCGGTTCGTGGAACATCTCAAGGAAACGGGAAAATACGAGAATACCATTTTTGTCGTCACTTCTGACAACGGGCCGGAGCCATCGCGCGGCGACACTGATATTCGTCTGTCAATCTGGATGAAGCTGCATGGCTACCATATCGGCATTGATGGCATTGGCGAGCCGGGCAGCTGGGGCTTTATCGGCCCTGAGTGGGCGATCGCGGCGGCGTCTCCGAATAACATGTTCAAGTTTCTTGGGTCCGAAGGCGGATTGCGTGTGCCCCTGATCATGACCGGCCCCGGCCTGCCTGAGGGGCAGACGTTTGATACGCGGACAGTGGTTACCGATATTGCCCCGACACTCCTGAAATATGCCGGGATAGATGACACGGGTGAGGCGATGACCGGCCGAAGCCTCGAGCCACTGCTGTCCGGAGCCCAGGCGGCGGTTTATCAGCCAGGCGATGTTATCGGCATGGAAGTTTCCGGCAATTCAGCTGTCCTGAAAGGCCGCTGGAAAATCACCCGCAACCAGAAGCCTCATGGAGACGGGCAGTGGCGCCTTTACGATATCGAAGCAGACCCGGGAGAGACCACGGACCTGCGACTGGAACAGCCGGATGTGTTTGCCGACATGCTGAACGAATATCAGGCCTACAGCGCGCGTGTTGGGGTTCTTGAGGTTCCGGAAGGATACAACTCGCTGAAAGAAATCACCCGCAACACGATGGCGCGCCAGCTCAAGGCCTACTGGATGCAGCTTGTTGTGTTGCTCATCGGCATCGTGGTGGTTGTCTGGCTGGTTGGGCGTCTGGTGGTGCGGCTTTTCAGGAGGTGACCCGGGTTCCGGCTCTTGACCGGGAGGGAATTGGCAAAAAGAGTGTCAATAATAATACTAAGCCCGGAGAACGGGCAGGGAGGAAAAATGGTAACCGCAGGCAATGACCGTCTGGTGCTGATGGGAGCGCCCGGCTCACCCTATACCCGCAAGATGGTGGCGTTACTGCGCTACCGTCATATTCCTTACGCTGTGATTTGGGGTGGGCATCAAAATCCGCCGCCAGGTCTGCCACAGCCCAAGGTTAAACTGCTGCCAACATTCTACTTCCCAAACACCGACGGCGGGGTAGAGGCCGTGGTCGACTCCACGCCGATCACGCGCAGGCTGGAGCAGGATTATTCGGGACGTGGTGTCATCCCGGAAAATCCTGTCCTGGCCTTCCTGAATGAGCTGATCGAAGACTATGCCGATGAGTGGCTGACCAAGGCGATGTTTCATTACCGCTGGTATTTTGAAGCCGACCGCGACAATGCCGGGCCGCTTCTTGTTTACTGGTCTGTGCCAACGCTTGAGGCAGCGGATGCCCAGAAGATGGCGGACATGTTCAGTAAACGGCAAACCGAACGGCTTTATGTGGTGGGATCAAACGACATCACAGCCTCCACGATTGAGGCGAGTTATCTCCGCTTCATCGATCTTTTGGACGCATTGATCCAGCATGCCGGTTATGTTCTGGGAGCTCGTCCATCGTCCGCTGATTTCGCAATTTACGGGCAGCTGACTCAGCTGGCGATCATTGAGCCGACATCGGCGACACTGACCCGTGCCCGGTCCGCCAGGGTGCGCGCCTGGCTGGACCGTATGGAAGACCTGTCGGGTGTTGAGCCGGCTGAGGGTGACTGGTTCACACCGGAGCAGGCTGCGGTACGTCTCAAGCCCCTCCTGTCGGAAATTGGGCGGGTGTACCTGCCGTTTCTCAAGGCGAATGCCGCAGCGGTCGCTGCAGGTGAGCCGAATTTCCGTACAAATATAGATGGCCAGGCCTGGCAGCAGCCAACATTTCCCTACCAGGCCAAATGCCTGCAGCATTTGTTGCAAACGGCCGAGGCTGTCCCGGACAGCGCGAAAAATGATCTCAAGGAAATCTTCTCCGGCACGGGCTGTGAAGAGCTTGTTACGTAGATCAGGGTGGGAACGGATATGTTGAAAAGAATTCTGATCGGCGGCGCCAGCCTGCTGATAGGCTTCGGCGCGCTGGCATGGTTCAACAAGACAGCGATCATTCTGTTCATCGCGTCGAATTCCGGCCAGAGGGATGTCGCGCCTCATCAGTCAGTGGCCTGGGACCACGGACCTGCAACGTCGCAACCGGCGGATACCGAAAGGCCGCCTAATATCATCTTCATTGTCGCGGATGATCTTGGCATCAATGACATTTCGACATTCGGCGGCGGTGTGGCCGGTGGGCGCGTGCCAACGCCGAACATAGACAGGCTGGCGGCAAGAGGCGCCATCTTCCAGCAGGCTTATTCCGGAACAGGCACCTGCGCACCATCTCGCGCCATGCTGATGACCGGCCGCTATCCGACCCGGACGGGATTTGAATTCACGCCAACCCCAGACGGCATGGGCCGTGTCATATCAATGGTCGGGAATGACATGGATACCGGCTTGCCACCCATCGAATGGAACAGACAGGCGGATGAGGGCGGTGTTCCCTTTGAGGCGCAGGGGCTGCCGGGCGAGGAAGTCACGGTCGCCGAACTCCTGAAAGAAGCGGGCTACCATACGGTCCACATCGGCAAATGGCATCTGGGACGCGGCGAAGACTCCCGGCCAACCGCTCAGGGGTTTGACGAAAGCCTGCTCATGGCGAGTGGTCTGTACCTGCCGGAGGACGATCCGGATGTCGTCAATGCCAAGCTGGATTTCGACCCGATCGATAAATTCCTGTGGGCCCGGATGCAGTATGCCGCTTCCTATAACAATGGCGACTGGTTCGAGCCTGGCGGATACCTCACGGACTATTGGACCGATGAAGCGGGCAAGGTGATCGAAGCGAACCGGGATCGGCCTTTCTTTCTCTATCTGGCGCATTGGGGCGTGCACACTCCGCTGCAGGCGACGCGGGAAGACTATGAAGCCGTCGGTGACATTCAGCCCGAACGCCTGCGGGTCTATGCGGCTATGGTGCGCGCGCTCGATCGCAGCGTCGGCCGCATCATGGACAAGCTGGAAGAAGAGGGGCTTTCCGACAATACCGTCATTGTGTTCACGTCGGACAATGGCGGCGCTGGCTATATCGGACTGCCGGAAGTCAACGCACCTTATCGGGGATGGAAGATTACCCTGTTTGAAGGGGGGATCCGTGTGCCGATGTTTGTATCATGGCCCGGCAAGATCCCAGCCGGCACGCAGGTCGACACGCCGGTCGCGCATGTCGACTTGATGCCAACGCTCGCATCGATTGCGGGAGAGGCATTGCCTGAAGGCGTGGTGATCGATGGCGAAACCCTGTTGCCAGCAGCCATGGGGCAGGGGGAGGTTTCTCGTCCGGACAATGCGATCTTCTGGTCCAGTGGATACTACCGGGTCGTGAGGGCGGGTGATTGGAAATTGCAGGAGAACGGACGTCAGGAAAAGGTCTGGTTGTTCAACCTGCAGGACGATCCGACGGAGCAAACCAATCTTGCTGAAGCTGAGCTTGATAAGGTCGCGGAGCTACAGGCATTGATCGATGCACACTGGGCAAACGCCAGGCCGCCTCTATACCCATACACGGTTGAGAGTCCTATCATGATCGACAAGACCGCTGCTGATAGGTTCGAGACCGGAGATGAATATGTCTATTGGCCGAACTGACTCATTTAGCGGCTGAGGTATCCCGTACGATCCGGAAGCCGATATGGTTCGATGAGAAATCTATTTCTTCGGGCTGCCGGGCCGCCGGACGGAAACGCCGGCAAAAATTATCAGCACAAAGATAGGATCCGCCTTTGATCGTGTGGGTCCCCGGGCCATAGGGGGTGTCTGTCCATTCCCAGACATTCCCGATCATGTCATAGGCGCCAATCTTGTCCTTGCCGAAGCAGCCGACCGGCGAGGTGCCTGTGAAGCCGTCATCTGCGATATTGGAAAACGGGAAAATGCCCTGCCAGGTATTCGCGATGGGGGCGCCGTCACTGTTGTAGGCACCGGAATTTGAGCGGCCGAGGTCGGGCAATCCCAGAGACGCGGCATATTCCCATTCGACCTCAGTCGGCAGCCGTCCGCCTGCCCAATCGGCATAGGCGCGGGCGTCGGCGAGGGAAATATGCACGACCGGATGCAGGGCACGTCCGTCAATATTTGTGCCCGGACCTTCGGGTGATTTCCATGTGGCGCCCGAAACCAGTTTCCAGGGCGCCTGAGACATTGAGCCTTCCGCGTTCAGGAAGACGGCCGAGCCGGCCGCTTCGCCACCCGCTGCTGCGCTGCGTTCCGCTTCTGTGACATAGCCTGTTTCTTCGACAAATCGCGCGAACTCGGCGTTTGTGACCTCATGTGTCAGGATATCGAAGCCGTCGACGTGCAGTTTTTCTGTCGGAACTTCTTCGCGATAAATCGGGTCCCGGCCTTTCAGAAAAGATCCGGATGGAACTGTGATGAAATCATTCAGCGCGTCAGCCGGCAGGCCGCAGGAGGCCGATTCGGCGCCCGGGTCCGAAGGCGCGCCACAGGCCGCCAGGAGGAGTATGGTCAGAGCGGAGGCACCGCGCCTGTTCATTCCGCAGCGGCGATCAGGGCGTCCAGCATAGTATCCAGAACGGATGTGGCTTTGGCTCTGGAAAAGCCCTGATCCTGCCGCATACGGCGCCAGGTGTCGAAACTCAGCGCGACGTCAAACGCCAGTTTCAGGGGCTCGTTTTCCAGCACTGCGGGGGGCAGCGCGAGGGCAAGCGCTGCGGTTTCATGCGCGACGAACCGCTTGTGATTCGCCATCAGGAGTTCTGAGCGATACCGTCTGGCAAGCGCACAGATACGAACAGGCATGACGTCTTCGAAGACGCGGATACGGCGCTCCATCATCTCTTTCACGCGGCCTTGCCAGTCTTTGGCTGTCAGCGGCTTGGCGATTTCAGGAAGAATGCGGGCCTCGATCTGGCCGGACATTTCCCGGTACAGCGTATCGACATCGTCGAAATGGCGGAAGACTGTCCGCAGCCCCACACCGGCGCGTTCGGCAATGCTGGCCACGCTCGGGTCGTAGTCGCCCTCGCGCACAAGCTCCATCATCGCGCTCACGATCTTCTGCTTGTTGCGCTCAGATCTCAGCCGGCGGCCATCTGAAACGTGTGTCTGGTCCTGTGTGGCCTGATCCGTTGCCATGTCTAATCCCTGCAAAGTCTATCGGGCCCTTTAGGCAAACCGAATTCTGTCCAACATTTCCACATATCCTTGCCAACCATAAACAGGATCGGCCTTGAGGAAAGGTTCCTGCTGCTGCGGGATCTACGTGAATGAGTTTTTCTAATCCCCCAGCAGGTGTTTCACCCACGGAGAGTCCTGTTGTGCGGCGGGCAGGACGGTTTCGATGTTGAGTTGCCCCTTGAGGCCGGCAGAGCGGTGGATGGCGGCTTCGCGCCATTCTTCCGACAGGGACATGCGCACCATGTCGGCCCGGCTCGGATACATGGCGATGGCGACCTCGTCCCACAGCTCCTCGACGTCGCCCAGGGCCAGGAAGGTCACATCCGCGGCAAACACGGCCTGGCCGCCGAACTTCGGCAGGATGTCCGCCACCGCCCGGCCGTAGATCATGTAGGCGTCGTGTCCGGAGAGATCTGTCTCACGGCCATCGTCATATTCCGCTTTATCCTTGAATTTCAGCAGGTTGACCATGAAGATCGGGCCGTCAGGGCCTTTCTCAAGCATCTGTTGCATGCGTGCCGGGTCTGATGGAAATACTTCATTCCGGACTTCCATGGCCGTGTCTCCTTTTATGTCCGGGGAGCTTAATAAACTGGCACGCGCCGCGTCAATTGTTATCGGCCAGCCTCTTTTCGCCCTGCGTTTCCCAAGATTGAAATACGGTACCTATCGGCCGGATCAGTTTTCGCCGTAGCATCGATTCCACGCGGATCGCTGGCTGTTCCCCCTGAATTTCCGGGGCAGCCGGTTGCGGTATGTCTTGCGGCAATTTCCTGCGCTGCACGGGCGTTTCAGCTGCAACTGACCTGCGACGATTGTTGCGGGTGACATCTGGATCAAATATGAGAATGATTATCATTATTGATAGTTTGATCTAAACCAGAGAAAGAATTGCGGGTATGTCTTCGACGGGAATCAATTCGGTGAGCCAGGCCGTCATACGCCGGGCCGGATGGCTGGCTGCAGTCTGTCTTCTGGCGGCGTGCAAGGCCGCGGACGTTCCAGAGCCAGCGCATGAGGCCGACCTGGGTTGTGGTCCGCAGATCTGTTCCGAAGGCGCCGCATTGCGCAACGCCTATGCCGGGGCCGTGGACACCTGGCCTGCGGTTGAAACAACGGACAACACGCCATTCGAAGAAATGGCGCCTCTCCCGCAGGTTCCGGCCGTGGCGGATGACCCGTTGGCTCGGCTCGGCGAAGACCTGTTCTTCGATCCGATTCTGAGCGCGTCCGGCCAGATCGCCTGCGCTTCCTGCCATCACCCGGATATGGCGTTCACCGATGGCGTGCGCGCCTCCATTGGACATGACCGCCAGCAGGGGCGGCGCAACGCCCCGACTCTATTGGATAAGGCAGACCAGACCGTTTTCATGTGGGATGGCGCTGCGATGAGCCTGGAACACCAGGCGCTTATGCCGATCTCCAATCCGATCGAGATGGCCGAGACGCAGGCAGCTCTCATCGAAACCATGAATGCCGATCCGGACTATCCGGCCCGGTTCCGGGAGGTGACCGGTCAGGACACGATTGCCATGACTGACATCGCAGACGCGCTCGCGGCCTATGAGCGGACCCTGACCCGGCGCACGAAATTTGACCTGTTTCTTGCGGGGGACCGTGACCGGTTCACGGACCAGGAACTGTTTGGCCTTCACCTGTTCCGCACCAAAGCGCGCTGCATGACCTGCCATTCCGGGCCGCGCCTGACCGATGACAAGTTCCACAATATCGGTCTGTCCTATTATGGCCGGACATATGAAGACCTCGGCCGGTATGCCCTGACGGAGGAGCCTGAAGCCGTCGGCCAGTTCAAGACGCCGAGCTTGCGCCACGTCCGTCGGACCGGACCCTACATGCATAATGGCCTGTTCCCCAGCCTGAGGGGCATCGTGAACCTTTACAATGCTGGCGGTGCCCGGCCGGGTCCGCGCCCCGAAATGGCGGATGACCCTCTATTCCCTGAAACCAGCGAGTTGCTGCCGGAGCTGAACCTGACGTCTGATGAGCGGGACGCGCTTGTGGCCTATCTCGAAACTCTGTGATCCATCTCCATGTCTGACCTCCTGACTGTTCTGATGCAGCCCGCCGGCATTGTGCTGGTGCCTTTGTTTGCCTGCTCGGTCATCGCTCTGGCACTGATCGCCGACCGGGGGCTGGCCCTGGCGCGGCTCCAGGGACTGGACAGCCGGTCGGAGATGAATGTGCGCCGCATCGTTGTGGAGCAGGGCGCCGAGGCCGCTCTGGAGGCGGTTGCGTCGGAGCGGCCCTTTTACGCGACTGCGGCGAAGGTCCTGAAAGAAAATCTGCATGCGGACAAGCTTTTACGGGAAGAAGCGGCGAGCCTCGAACTGCAGGCTGCCGGGCAGGAGCTGTCCCGCCGTCTGACTGCCTTGACGACCATTGCCGGGCTGGCCCCCTTGCTGGGGCTGCTTGGCACGGTCATCGGCTTGATGGTCGCTTTTCAGGCCCTGGAGGGTACGACGGGCCCGGTCGAGCCCGGCATCGTCGCCGGCGGCTTGTGGCAGGCAATGACCACAACGGTGATCGGCCTCGTGATCGCGGTGCCTTGCCTCGTTTTCCACGCCTGGTTCCGGTCCCGGATCCGGTACCGTATGACAGATGCCGCAGCGCTTCTGACGACGCTTTCGCTCGAAGCCGACATGCGGGGCGCACGGCCATGATCAATGCCGGGGCAAATGATGAGACTGATGCGGAAAACACGCAGCCAAACCTGACGCCACTGATCGACGTCGTGTTCATGCTGATCGTTTTCCTGCTGCTGACAGCAAATGCAGCCCAGTTCGCCGTCACGGTGGATCTGCCGCAGGCAGGATCCGCTGCGCCCGTCGAACACAGGTCGCTCTTGCTTGAGCCGGCAACAGTAGAAGGCGGCACCTGGAAACTGGACGGTCAGATTTATCAGAGCGTCGAAGCACTTCGTCCGGCACTTAAGAAATCCCTGAAGGAGAACGAGGACAAGCCGCTCGTGATTGCGATTGATGGCGCGGCAAGTTCACAGCGCCTGATCGATGCAATGGATCTGGCAACAGAGGTTGGCGCCAAGGCGGTGGAAATTTCGGCGGAGAAGCGTGCCGAATGACCCGGAGTTCGCCTTTTCTTTTTCTCGTCGTGGCCTCTGGCCTGGCGCATCTTGCCGGGGCGGGCGGTGCTTTGGTCTACCTGACCGGCGATGCGCCCGCGACGGATGAAAAGGCATCGATCCGGGTGGCGCTCGGGTCACGGGGCGCTTCCGCGGGGCAGCCGGTTGAGACGGAGCCTCTGGAGGTGCCGGAGGCGAAACCGGAGCCAAAGCCTCAACCCAGGCCGCACCCCAAACCCAAGCCTGTTTCGAAGCCTGAACCACAACCCGTGGCCGACCCAGTGGTTGAGCCGGAGCCGGTTCTCACCCCAGATGAAGTTATCACCGATCCGGAGCCGGAACCTGCGGAGGCCGTGAGCCAGACGGAAACGGCGCCCGGGAATGCCGGCACGACAGGTACATCAACGGAACCGGAAACCAACACGGACGGCGATACGGCGGAAGCCGGTTATCAGGCGCTGGTCACCAGCTATGATGGCATCGTGCTTGGACACCTGGCGACGTTCAAGACATTCCCGGCGGCAGCTCGGATGCGCGGCGAGGAGGGGAATGTCGGCGTCGAATTCGTGATCGACCGGGATGGCCAGCTTGTCGAGTGCCGTATGCTGGACTCATCCGGCAGCCGGCGTCTTGATAAAGCGGCACTACGCCAGCTGCGCTCTGCCGTGCCGTATCCGGCGGCGCCTGCCGAGGTAGACTGGACCACGCGTGTCTACCGTACCCAGATGAGATACTCGCTCAATTGAAAACACCCGGCCAGTTTGCAGCTGGCCGGGTGGTTCATGGCGGATGGGCCTGGCCTTTAATAGACGTAATTGATGCCCAGCCAGACGGCGCGGCCGAGCTGGTAGGGGTCTCTATCTGTTACATCTGCATACGGCAGGTTGTTGAACAGGTTCGACACGCGTGCTTCCAGTTGTACCCGCCCACGGCTGAATTCCGGGATAGTGTAAGTTGCATTGAGATCCACACGCAGGGAGGCATCCCGGGTTACAGTATCGTAGAAGTCGTAGAGCAGGCCATCGACGTCTATGTTTTCTCTGGTGTCGTCGATCGTCTCATACTCACCCTTCCAATACAGCCAGAGCGTCGTGTCGAGCGCCTTGTCGAGCCAGGTTGAGCGGAACGCGGCGTTTGCGGTGAAGGGGGTCGCAAAATTCTCGCGGTACGCTTCGTCCTGAAGCTGGGACTTTGTTATCACCTGGCCCTTGTAGTAGATGAGCTCCTCCAGAAGATCTTCCGGATCGTGCACATCGAAGAACAGCCCTTCATCGTCAGCATTATTGTAGGTCTCAGACCAGGCGGCGTTCAGCGTGATAGATGTGTTCCGCCAGGTGCCGGCCCATTCCGCTGAGAGACCGACATAATCAGTCTTGCCTGCATTGGACGGGTAGCGGACGCGCCGTGTGTAGGGCACGCCATCATCATCAAGCTGGTTCACGGTCTCTGTGGGCCGGGCGAGGATCTGGTCACGGTGCCAGCGCTGGACCGCCTTCAGCCGTCCGATGCCGTTCAGCTTCCTGAAGGCCGGGAAGGTCAGCGCAAGCGTCGCCTCGTCGGAATAGGGCGTGTCGAGTTCTGCATCATAATAGCTGGTCAGAATACTCCAGCGGTAAAGGCGCCAATCTTCCGGGCTGAAGACCAGATCCGTGCCGTCTTCCGTGCCTGTCCGTCGATAGAGGTACATATCCGGTTCGTCTTCGCTGATGGCATAGGCGAGCAGGTTCCGCGTGTAGTAGCGGTTGGCGCCAACCGTAAGCTGCACATCATCGCGGATGTTCCAGACGGCGCTGAGGCGTGGTGCGATGTTGGTGTTTTTTAGATAGTCGTCAGCCGACACACGCAGGCCCGCGCGGACGTCCACCGGTCCGAAGCTGTTTGCCTGCTCCGCCCAGACTGCACCCTGGAGGATCTCTGCGTCGGAAGAGAAGGCGGGATTCAGATTGTACTGAATCGCGGCGATCTCGCCGTCGATGCAGGACACATCTGTCGGATCAGCGCAGACCGTGTTTGGATCATAGACGCCGCGCGAATACAAATGCAGGTCCTGTTCGCGGCCCTTGTGGGCATCAATATAGGAAACCTGTCCGCCGAAGTCGAATGTCCCGCCGAACAGCGGGTGGCTGGCTTGGCCTTCCAGGGTGTAGTCCTTCTGCGTCTGATCGAGATTACCGATCCCTCCCGTCGTGCAGTTTCTGCCGGAACAGAAGTTGATGCTCGGGGCTTCGGAGCTCCAATTGTATTGAACCGGTGGGGCTTCGCGGCTGGAGTCGGAGTCGACATAGGAAGCGCGGACCAGCCAGTCCAACGCACCGTTCTGCCCATCGAGTTCCGTCTTGAACGTCAGGCCACCACCCTTACTGGTGACGATATTGTTGATGCCCGAAGCGGCTGCGGACTCGCTCTCGTACGGGCTGTAGACCAGGCTGCTTGTCAGGCGTAGCGTGTCGGAAAATTCATAGATGCCTTTGACGAGGTAGTTGTCCGAGGTTGATTGCAAGCCGCGGAAATTGTCGCCATAGCTGGCGTTGACGGGGTATTTCACATCCGCCACCGTGCGGCCAAAGCCGAAGAGAAAGCGTAGCTGGTCATTCACCGGTGCATCAATGGTGCCATGCAGGCGCCACTTGGTGAATTCAGGCGGCGGGTCAGCTTGGCTGAGGTCCGCATCATCATCCGTGATGTAATCCAGCAACTCATCGCTCTCATAGCCGTAGCGCAGGCTCACGCCGAACTCATCGCCCGGGTCGCGGATGCCGACATCGACGACACCGCCGGAAAATTCGCCATAGCGGGCTGAGATGTTTGAATCTCTCAGTTCGATACTTCCGATCAACGAGGGATCGAGGAAGATTGATTGCGCCGAGGCGCCCGCGACATCGAAGATACTTTGCGGGTTGTCGTTGGTGACGTCCATCACGCTGTTCACGCCGACCCCGTCGATGCGGAAGGCGTTGTCGTAGGTCTGGCCACCTGAGATCGATATGTTGGCCGGGCGCAGGTCCTGCAGATCGTCCCGGTCGGCGCTGGAATGGTTCACGTCAAAATTGACATTCGGCATCAGCCGCAGCGCATCGAGGGCATCACCGGATCCATCTTCCAGGCCGTTGAGGGACTCCTTGTCGATGATCGAGAGGCCGCTGTCTTCGGCGATGAAGCCACGATAGGCCGGCTGGGGCGCGCGGGTATCTTCGATGTCGATGGCTTCCAGTTCGACGGCCTCGCCCTGTGTTGTATCTGCTTCAGTTTCCTGGGCGATGGCAGGGAGCGCTCCGAACAGGAGGGCAATGCCGATGGCGGTTTGTGTTTTCAGTCTCATACCCGTCTCCGATTTTGCAACTCATTCGCATTATCGGCCCATGACAAATCTGTAAATGAGAATTATTCGCAAAATCCGTTTCGAAATGTCGCACTTGGCTCTGGCGTGCGCGGGCACACACACCTGCCACTGGAACGAGCAGAAAGCGGCTAGCTTTCAGTGAAAGTCGCGGCTTGGCGGGATCACCCGGACATTGTGCAGGGGCACAGTCCGGCGCCTCCTGTCCGGCCGGGCTAATATATCCGCAATGTCTCCGCCAATCGGGACGGAGCAGACCCGATCCGCCGGTGCAATCGTGGATAAGCTCCATAAGAAAAATGCCGGCCTCTGGGCCGGCATTTTGCTGTTCGCAGTCTGAAGCGCCTCAGTCTTTCGCGCGTTCCAGATAGGTGTTGTCTTCGGTGTTCACGACGATGCGGGTGCCAGCATCGATGTGCGGCGGCACCATGACGCGCACGCCATTGTCGAGGATGGCCGGCTTGTAGCTGCTGGAGGCCGTCTGGCCCTTCACGACCGGTTCGGTTTCGGAAATTGTTGCGGTGATACGTGCTGGCAGCGTGGCTGAGACAGGAACGTCATTGAAGATCTGCAGGTTCACTTCCATGTTTTCCTGAAGGTAAGCGGCATTGTCGCCCAGCATCGTGCCGGCCACGTGGACCTGTTCAAACGTTTCCGGGTGCATGAACACGTAATTGTCACCGTCCTGGTAAAGGTAGGTGTAGCCGATGTCTTCGACGAAGGCCTTTTCCAGCTTGTCGGTCGTCTTGTAGGTATTGACGATCTTGATGCCATCCGAGATGCGGCGCATTTCAATCGTGGTGGTTGGCGTGCCCTTGCCGGGACGGAAGGATTCAGCCTTGAGGACGGAATAGAGCTGACCGTCGGTGTACTCGATGATATTGCCCCGGCGGATGTTTGCTGCGATTTCGACGGCCATGATGTGTTCCCGAATTGCCCGGACTGGCTCCGGTGCTATAGAGCGCTCCGCTCCGGAGCGCCTGATCGGGGTTCGCAATACCGGCACTTGCGTGTTTCGCCAAGCGTCGGTTCACATATTTCCACGTTTCCGGACATTGGGCAGGACAGATGACTGACAGGAAATGGTGGCATCCGGCGCGGCACATGGACCGGCGCCCGTTCCTGTTGAAACGGGGGCAGGTGCGCCGGGCGTTGTCGGACTGGTTCGCCCGGGAGGGCTTTCTGGAGGTCGAATGTGCGGCGCTTCAGGTCTCGCCGGGGAACGAGACCCATCTCCATGCTTTCGAAACGCAATTCAGGACGGATGACGGGCAGGTCAGCCCGCTGTACCTGCACACGTCGCCGGAGTTCTCGTGCAAGAAGCTTTTGGCGGCTGGCGAAGAGAAAATCGTTGACTTTTCAAGGGTCTTTCGGAATCGCGAGCAGGGCCTGCTGCATTCGCCCGAGTTCACCATGGTGGAATGGTACCGCACTGGCGCGGACCTCGCCGTGGTGATGCAGGACGCTGTGGACCTTTGCCAGGCCGCCCTGAATGCCACGGGCGCAACAGCGCTTTCCTGGAAGGGGCGAACCTGTGATCCGGGCCTCACTCCGGAGTATCTGACGCTGACTGAGGCGTTCCACAGGCATGCTAAAACGGACTTAAACGGACTAGTGGATGACCGGGACGGATTTCTGGATGCCGCCCGCGACGCCGGTGTGGGCGTACCGGAAGACGCCTCCTGGTCGGATATTTTCTCCGCCGTTCTTGTCACGCTGATTGAGCCGGCCCTCGGAGATGACCGCCTGACCGTGCTCCACCGCTATCCCGTCTGTGAGGCGGCGCTCGCCCGCGCCTGTCCGGACGATCCTCGCTTTGCCGAACGGTTCGAGCTCTATGCCTGCGGTGTGGAACTCGCCAACGGGTTCCATGAACTGACCGACGCTGCCGAACAGCGCGCTCGCTTTGAGGCCGATATGGCCCTCAAGCAGGAGATCTATGGCGAGCGCTACCCGATCGACGAGGATTTCCTCGAAGCGCTTGGCCACATGCCGGATGCGAGCGGCGTGGCGCTTGGGTTCGACCGGCTTGTGATGCTCGCCTCCGGGGCGCGCTCGATCCAGGATGTCCAGTGGACGCCGGTGGAAACATGAGCCGGCCGCTCACCACACCTCAGGCGCTTCAGGCTGCCGGACTGGTCTCGGCTGGCGAAGCGGAGGCGCTGGCGCCGGTCGCAAACCATTACGCCATCGCGATCACGCCCTTTCTGACCGGCCGGATCGACCGGGCGGACCCTGATGACCCGATCGCGCGCATGTTCGTCCCGCAACCGGATGAGATGGTCCGGACACCGGAAGAGTTGAACGATCCCATCGGGGATGAGGCGCACACGCCTGTGCCCGGCATTGTTCACCGTTATCCGGACCGCGTGCTGCTGAAGCCGGTCGCCGTTTGTCCCGTCTATTGCCGGTTCTGCTTCCGGCGGGAAATGGTGGGGCCGGGGATCGGCGAGACATTGTCTCCAGCGGAACTGGACGCGGCGCTGGATTATGTTCGGGCGCAGCCCGGCGTGCGGGAAGTGATCCTGACGGGCGGTGACCCGTTCATGCTGTCCCCGGCGCGGGCGAAGGCACTGACGCAAGCGATCGCCGACATTCCTCATGTTGAGGTGATCCGCTGGCACACGCGGATGCCGGTCGCGGACCCTGACCGGATTACGCCGGAATTCGCCGAAGCGCTGAAAGCGGACGGCAAGGCCGTCTATGTCTCCATCCACATCAATCATGTGAAAGAACTGGCGCCGGAGACGAAAGCCGCTGCTGCGCGCCTTGCCGATGCAGGTTTCCCGTTGGTGTCCCAGTCCGTGCTGTTGCGCGGCGTGAATGATGATGTGGAGACGCTGGCTGAGTTGATGCAGGCGCTCGTCGCGGCGCGTATACGTCCGTATTACCTCCACCATCCGGATATGGCGCCCGGCACCGGGCATTTCCGCGTCAGTGTGGAGGAGGGGCAGGCGTTATACTCTGCTTTAAGAGACCGTGTCTCCGGGCTCGCCCTGCCGCACTATGTGATCGATATCCCGGGCGGGGTATCCAAGGCGAATGCGGCGCCATCGGATGTGGTGGACACGCCGGAAGGCCAGGCGCTGCGAGGCCGGGACGGCAGGAACCATCTGTACAAGGGATAAGTGCGTCTAGTCGAGCGTTCGCCGATAGCGCAACATGGCAATGGAGACCGCCACAGCGGTGAATATGCACAAGGCGATGATCGGGTTCTGAAGCTGCGCCAGGCTGGTGTCTTTCAGCATGACGCCGCGCACGATGCGCAGGAAATGCGTCAGCGGCAGGCCTTCTCCGATGATCTGGGCCCATTCCGGCATGCCGCGGAACGGGAACATGAAGCCGGAGAGCAGGATCGACGGCAGGAAGAAGAAGAAGGTCAGCTGCATGGCCTGCATCTGCGTGCGCGCGATCGTTGAGAAGGTGAAGCCAAGCGCAAGGTTTGCCAGCACGAACACGGAAACGCCGAGGAACAGGATCCATGGGTTCCCAATGAAAGGGACATCAAACAGAATCCGTGCAGCGAGCAGGATCAAGAGGGTCTGCCCGGCCCCGACCGCGACATAAGGCATGATCTTGCCCAGCATGACTTCAATCGGCTTCACCGGCATGGCGAGCAGATTCTCGATCGTGCCCTGCTCGGACTCTCGCGTCATTGCGATGGCGGTGATCATCACCAGCGTCATGGTGAGGATCACGCCCAACAGGCCGGGCACGATATTGTAGCTGGTCTTGGCTTCGGGATTGTATTTCTGGTGCACCACAAGGTCGAAAGGCGGCGGTCCTCCGGCCAGACTGGCCAGCGGCCCTTTCAGATCGTGGCGCAGGGCATCCGTCAGGATCGTCTGTGCGAAGGCAACGGCGCCGGACGCGGCGGCGGGATCGGTGGCATCGGCTTCGATCAGCAGCTGCGGACGCTCGCCCCGCACCAGTTTGCGAGTGAAGCCCGCCGGGACGGAGACGACGAAGGACACCTCGCCCCGGGCGAGCAGGTCGCCTGTTTCGCGCGGATCGTCTGTTTGCATCACGAAGTCATAATAATCGGAGGTTCTGAGAGACTCGACCATTGTACGGACGATGGGCGTCTGTTCCTCCACCAGAAGCGCGGCGGGCAGGTGTTTGGGGTTCATGTTGATGGCATAGCCAAACAGGATCAGCTGCATGATCGGTATGCCGAACATGACGGCGAAGGTCAGGCGGTCGCGCCGGATCTGGACTGTTTCCTTCATGAAAACCGCCCAGATGCGGCCGAGAGATCGGAAAAGGCCCGTCATGCGTGCACCCGTTTGTCTTCGCCGGCTTCCGCGCTGAGCGCGATGAAGGCGTCTTCCAGGCTCGTGCGTACTTCGCTCCAGCTGACATCATCGGCCGGGTGCTTGTCGATGGCGGCCTGAATGGCGGCGCGGTTACGGCCGCTGACATGAAGCGCAGAGCCGAAATAGGCGACGTGTTCGACGCCCGGTTCGTGCTTGATGTCGTCGGCCAGGCGCCGGACACCGTCGCCTTCACCCCGGAAAGTCAGCAGGCCCGAGCGGTCGATCACGTCCGGCACGCGGCCTTCGATGATCTTTTCGCCATGGGCGAGGTAGACGATGCGGTCGCAGCGTTCGGCCTCGTCCATATAGTGCGTGGAGACCAGCACGGTCATGCCCTTCAGGGAGAGGTGATGGATCTCGTCCCAGAAGTCGCGCCGCGCCTGTGGGTCGACCCCGGCGGTCGGCTCGTCCAGAAGGAGCAGCTTCGGGTCATGCATGGTCACGGCGGCAAGGGCGAGACGTTGTTTCCAGCCGCCAGAGAGCGCGCCGGACAACTGATGCTGGCGGTGCGTGAGACCGAGTGTTTCCAGGGTCTCGTCCACCGTTTGCCTCGTATGAGGCAGGCGGTAGAGCCGGGCGACGAATTCAAGGTTTTCCCTGATTGTCATGTCGGTCCAGAAGGAGAATTTCTGGGTCATGTATCCGGTCAGTTCACGGATCTTTTCGGCATCCTTCCGGATGTCGTAGCCGAGGCACTGGCCGGTGCCTTCGGTCGCCGTCAGCAGGCCGCAGATCATCCGGATCGTGGTCGTCTTACCGGAGCCGTTGGGGCCAAGGAAACCCCAGACTTCGCCTCGCGGCATCTGGATATCGACGCCCGCAACGGCGGTCTTCTTGCCGAAGCGCTTGATCAGGCCGTGAACGTCGATGGCGTAGTCGGTGGCCATCACCAGTTGACCTCCACCGGCAGGCCCGGGTGAAGGCCCGCGCCGACGGGCACTTTTGCCTCGACCATGAAGACCAGTTTTTCACGGGAATGACGGGCATAGATAACCGGCGGGGCGAACTCCGCCTCATGGGCGATGAACGAGATGTTCGCCTTGACCGGGCTGGCAAGCCCGTCTGCCGTTACGGAGACAGCCTCTCCGACACTCAATCCGGAAAGATCCGCCTCCGGAACATAGAAGCGCACTTTGAGGCCATCTTCCGGCAGGATGGCCAGAACCGGTGCGCCGGGCGTTACAAATTCTCCCTTGCGGAAGAAGACTTCTTCCACGCTGCCGCCAACCGGGGCAATCGCGCGTCTTTCATTGAGGCGGTATTCTGCGGCGGATTTTGCGGCTTCGGCGGATCGCGCGGCGGCGTCTGCCGCCATGCGTGAGGCGTCGCGGGCCGGCAGGGCAGCGACTTTCAGGTCCTGTTCAGCTGCGTGAACGGCGGCTGTGGCCGCGTCGAATTCTGCTTCGACCGTGTCGCGCTGGGATTTCGGGGCAAAGCCCTGATCGACCAGGGGCAGGATCCGGTCGCGTTCGCTGGTCGCTTTCTCCAGCCGGGCCCTGGCTGCCGACAGCTGGGCCTCAAGCCGTTTGATTTCGGGCGGGCGGGCACCGGTGCTGAGGTCGTCGGCCTGCGCCTTCGCCTGGTTCAGCCTGGCGCCTGCTTCGGACACGGCGGCTTCTTCTGCTGTGCTGTCGAGCTGAAACAGAAAGTCACCTTGTGTAACGCGGCTGCCTTCGCTGACTTGTTGATCGATGATCCGTCCGGCGGCAGGCGCGGCGACATAGGTCCAGTCCGCTTCGACATAGCCGAGATGAACCGGCTCGTCCTGCTGGCTGCAGCCTGTGATGCTGAGCAGAAGAAAACCAGCCGCCAGCGTTGCGGGCTTGAAGAACGGGGTCATGATACGCATCCGATTTCCAGGGCTTTGAGCATCATCTGCTCGTGAATTTCAAAAAGCTTGTCGAGATCGACGTCCGCTTCGTATTTCTGATTGAAGACCCCCTGCCAGAGCGCGCTGAAGATGATCGGCGCTACGATCAGGCGGGCTGTCAGTTCAGGGTCTGAAATATTAGCTTCGCCGCGGGCGTCTGCCCGGCAGAGCAGGGCGGCAATCATGGACAGAACCTGTTCAATCAGATCTTCGCGGTAGGCGCGGACCAGGTCCGGAAAGAGCTGGCTGTCGCCAACCAGGACCTTCATAAGCCGGGGCAGGTCGGTCTGGCGGATCAGCGTAGGGGCAAATTGCCGAATGCCTCGCAGCGCCTCTCTCAAGGTTTCTGCCTGTTCCGTGATCCGTTCAATGATTTCAAGGTTCGGATAGGCAAGGGACTCGACCAGTCCCTGAAACAGCGCCTCCTTCGAGTCGAAGTAGAGGTAAAGCGTCCCCTTGGACAGACCGGCGCGCCTGGCGACATCGTCCATACGCGTGGCTGCGAAGCCCTTTTCAAAGACCTCGTCCAGCGCAGCCGAGAGGAGCGCCTGCCGGCGTTCGTCTTTCGCTGCGTCACTTCTGGCCCGGAGCATGGTATGCCTTGGTAATAACTGACCGGTCAGTCATTTAGTGTGTTCCGCGCCACCGGTCAATGGGCTTACGCATTTGTAATTGCCGGAGTTTCGGATTTGCACACGGCCTCGCCCGGCACGGACGGGCGTTTAGGACTGGTGGATTTCAGAAGAAAGGAGGCCGTCAAAGAAGCTTTATATTTCTGACATCAAACTTTCGGCATGGGCTTCTAAGGGTGCCTGCCTGAAGTTGGAAATTCCCTATGCCGAGCGACGATCACTTTGTTTATTCTCTGGAACTCAAGATCCTGGATCTTGAGAAAACCGTGCAGGATCTGGAGCGCCGGCTGAGCGAGGTCGAGGCCAAACAGGCTGCAGCTGTTCAGAGTGCGCAGCCTGACATTCCGGAAGATGTACTCAAACAGATCGAGCAGGGCGAAAACCCTGTCCGGGCCCTTCGCCAGTACCGGTTGATGACTCAGAAGGAACTGAGTTCGCTCTGCGGAATCCGCGCAAACCATATCTCCGCCATGGAACGCGGCATGCCTTTCGGGCTGAAGACCGCCAAGCGACTCGCCGAAGCCCTCGATGTGCCGGTTGGCCTTCTCACCTGAGGAAGATGATGACTATCAGACTTTTGCCCATAGCTGTGGCCGCATTGTGCATGTTGGCATCCTGTTCAAAACCTGCACCTTCCGGCCCCGTGGCAATCTTCCCGGGGGCTGAAGCGCCAGGCCATGGAAACAATGCCTACTCCATGACCGAGAGCCCGGATGGAAGCATCCGCATCTACACGCAGGAAGATGACGGTGAGGCATGGCTCTACGAGATGCACAAGACCGGCAAGACCTGGTCGGAGCCCGTGCGGATGGACCTGCCAGGCCGCAAGCGGCTCAAGGGGGCGAGCTTCAGTCGCGCCGACGGTGCGCTCTATTTCGCGTCGGACGCCGTGCTGCCGCCGCCATTGGGCGGGCGCGACCTGAATATCTGGCGTGTGGAATGGGATGGATCAGCCTGGGGGGAACCAAGCCCCATTGAGGGTGAGGTCAATACCAATGCAGATGAGACGATCGCATCTGTCGCCGCCGATGGGACCATGATCTTTGTCTCGAACCGTTACGAAATGGATGGTTTCGGTTACGGCCTCGGCGAGGCGCATCAGGATGAGACCGGCGCATGGAAGATCACGGCCTTCCTCAGCTATCTCAATGACATGCGTACCGATGATCATGCTGTGATCACAGCAGATGGCCAGCGGATCTTCTACTACTCGCACCGGACGCCGAAAGAGGGCGGCGCGGACATCTGGACCAGCACACGTAACGCGGATGGAACCTGGAGCGATCCTGTGAATCCCGGGCCGCCCCTGAATTCGGAAGCGAACGAATTCGGTGCCGGTCTGTCGGGAGATGATCAGACTTTGTTCTTTTCCCGCGACGGTGTGTTGATGGAAATCCCGATGGATCAGGTGCTGGCCAGCTTGGCGGCACAGTAACTCTACGGAGCCAGAAATACTGAACCGGGGAGTCCGGCAGGTCTTGTCTCGTCAAGCTATAGCAATTGTTGCAGGTCGCAATCTGCAATCAATTTCGACGCTTCCGGTGAGCCTCTCGATAAATTCGAGGCTGTCACAAAAGCTTAGTCAAACCGTTTCGTAACCGTAAATCAACGCTGCCATAAGCCAGCGTGGCGGCAGAAGATTCCCGCGGGGATTCCGGGAACTCGCGCATGCCTGACAACTGAGACATAGCGGCCCGCAGGGGGTCATAGAGGGAAGTTTAATGAAAATCCGTAAAACACTGAAGCTGGCGACGATGGCGAGCCTCGCTGTGATGACGCTGGCTGCATGCTCGGACACGACCATTTCGTCACCCGGCGCGCCTTCGACTCCGATCAGCCCTCCGCCACCTCCGCCGCCCCCGCCACCAGCTGCAGCGACGATCGAACTTGTGCCGACTGCAGGCTGTCCGGATGGCACCTCCGAAACGACCTTTGACGCAATTGCGGCTGATGGCTTTTCTGATGTGAACGTCTGTGTGCTCGGTGGCACCGGCACGTCGACCATCCTCACCACCGACGTGACCATCCCTGCAAATACGACGATCGCGCTGCGCGGCCCGGTTTTTGTCGGTGAAGACAATCGCGACGACGCCGGCACACCGGTCACTCTGACGATTGGCGAAGGTGTCCGCTTCTTCGGTGCTTCCGCTTCCGGTACCTCAACCGCGACCGACGACTATCTCGTCGTGACACGCGGTTCGAAAATTGAAGCTGTCGGCACGGCGGCAAACCCGATCCGCTTCACGTCCCGGGCCAAGATGAACGACGAAGAAACCGGCTCGTCCATCACCGAAGTGACGACCAATGCCCAGTGGGGCGGCCTGGTTCTCAACGGCTTCGCCCCGATCAATGCCTGTAGCGGCCTGGCGGGCGGTTCGGCAGACTGCCAGAAGTCCGGTGAAGGTTCGTCCGGCTTCTTCGGAGGCGACCAGCCAGGCGATAACTCCGGTGCGCTTCAGTACGTTTCGGTGGAGTATGCGGGTGCGCAGCTCACCACGGAAGACGAACTGAACGGCATCGCATTCCAGGGCGTCGGCTCCGGCACTGTTGTCGATCACATCCAGGTTCACAACAACCTCGATGACGCGGTTGAGTGGTTTGGCGGTACGGTGAATGTGAAGTACCTGGTTGCCACCGGCGCCGGCGACGACAGCATCGACTGGACCGATGGCTGGTCCGGCAAGCTGCAGTTCGCAGTCGTCAATTCCAACATCCCGACTTCGGGCGATCCGAACGGCATCGAAGCTGACAACCTGAACAACGCTTTCGACGCAACGCCCTTCTCTGATCCGAGCATCTCGAACGTCACGATGGTTGGTAGCGAAGGCAATCTTTACGGTGCCCTGCTGCGCCGCGGGACGAAAGGCACGCTGGTCAACTTCATCGTGACGGGCTTCCCGACAGGCCTGGACATCGACACCGACCAGACATTCCTCAACCTCGACAATGGCGATCTGACGCTCGAGAGCTGGCTTCTGGACAACACCGTGAACTTCGAGAACAGCGATGGCGACACGCCGATTTCGTTCCCGGCGTCCGCGAATATCCGCACCGCCGACAACACGCTGGTCGATGGCTTCTTCCCCGGCCAGCAGGAACTGAATGTTCCGGTATCGACCGCGCTGTCTGGCGATACCTTCTTCACGACCACCAACTATATCGGCGCGTTCTCGCCGACGGAAACCGTTTCCGATAACTGGGCAAGCTTCGCCCAGCCCGGCACGCTGTTCCCGGAAGTGGACGTCAACTGCCCGGCAGGCACCACGGAGAACGGCACTCTCGACGGCAAAAAGCTTTGTCAGATCACTGGGACTGTCGCGTCCAACGTTCGCCTGACCAATGGTGATGCCCTGATCTACGAACTGGTCGGTTCGGTCTTCGTCGGTGTGGACCTCGGTCCTGATCCGGCTGCGCCGCGTACGAACTCTGTCGCCGCCAACCTGACCATCGATCCGGGCGTGACTGTGGTCGGCGAAGGCAATGACGATTACCTCGTGATTGCCCGCGGTTCCAAACTGCTCTCGAACGGTACGGCTGCAAAACCGGTCGTGTTCACCGCGAAAGACAAAGTTGCCGGCACCGGCACGTTCGATCAGGATACCAAGGGTATCTGGGGCGGCGTGATCATCAACGGCCGTGCACCGATCAACGCTTGCGGCGGATCGGGTACCGGCGGAACGGTTGACTGTGAAAAGTCGGGCGAAGGTTCTTCCGGCTTCTTCGGCGGTGGCACCGCGGACGACGACTCCGGTCAGATCTTCTACACCCGCGTTGAATATGCCGGTGTTCAGCTGACGACCGAAGACGAACTGAACGGTATTGCGTTCCAGGGCGTCGGTTCGGGCACGGAAGTCGACTATGTCCAGGTCTACAACAACCAGGACGACTGTTTTGAGTGGTTCGGCGGCACGGTCAGCGCGAAGCACATGCTGGCCATCGGTTGTGGTGATGACCAGTTCGACTGGACGGATGGCTGGGTCGGCTCGCTCCAGTACGGCATTGCCTACAGCGGCGTTGGTTCTGCGACTGGCAATATCACCAATAACTCTAACGGTATCGAAGGCGATAACCTGGAGAATGATGAAACCGCGGCACCGATCTCGACACCGCGTCTTTCGAACCTCACGATTATCGCTGGTGGTGACGATGCTTCACAAATCGGTGTCAAGCTGCGCCGCGGCATGAACGGTACGATTGCCAATATGATCGTGCTCGGCTGGCCTGACTACGGCTTGGATGTCGACACACTGACGACGATTGCCAATGCTGACGCCGGAACGCTGAACCTTCAGTCCATGTTCCTGGCCGACAATGGTGCACCGTTCGCCAGCGACAGCGAAGGTGAACCGGCCGTGTTCTCGAACCCGGCAGCCAACAACCTCGTGACGGACCAATCGGCGACGATGAGCGGCTTCACCTTCCGCGCCGGGCGTCCCGGTGTGGTTCCGGGTGACAATGAGAACGCTGTTCCGGTGTTCGACGTAACCGGCATCGGCGAACTCGAGCCCACAACCTACATCGGCGCTGTCGAAGATGCCGATGACACCTGGTACCTCGGCTGGTCGATCGACCAGGCAGGTAACCTGACCAGCGCCAACTAGTATCGGCGCAGGCAGTTGGGTGGAGCAGCGCGTAACGGCTGCTCCACCTCAATTGCATTATCAGCTCTCATTTCTGCGACCGCTCCGGCCTCGCAATCAGGAAAATAAAGATGAAACGTTTCATGTCTGTCCGCTCCGTTCTGCTGACGAGCGTCTGCCTGGCGTGGGTTTCGCCGGCCCTGGCTCAGGATGCGACGGTTGATGAGCCATCCTCCGCAGTTGAACAGCAACCCGCTGCTGAAGCGGAAGCCCGCCAGCAAACCGTGATTGTGCGGGGCCAGTTTATTCCGGATGAAAAGCGCAACACGTCTGAAGTGGCTGCGCTCATCGATGAGGGAGACTTCAGCCTTCAGGGGGATGGCGACGCGGCCGCTGCGCTTTCGCGTGTTGCCGGTATCGCAACCGCTGAGAACGAATTCATCTATGTCCGCGGCCTCAACGAGCGCTATTCCACGGCGCTGCTCAACGGTTCGCCGCTGCCGAGTCCGGCGCCGCTGCGCCGCGTCGTGCCTCTCAATCTTTTCCCGACATCCACGCTGAAAAGCGTCCTGGTGCAGAAGACCTATTCGCCGGATCTGCCGGGTGAGTTCGGTGGCGGCACCGTCGATCTGCGCACCAAGGCCGTTCCGGACGAGTCTTTCCTGAACATCGGTGCCAGTGCCAAGTTCGACACCCAGACCACATGGCGGAATGGCCTGCAGTATGACGGCAGCGAAACAGACTGGCTCGGTTTTGATGACGGCGCGCGCGATCTTCCGAATATTGCCATCACCGACGACAGCCGCGAATTTGGCCGTCAGCTGACGGATAACTCGTCGCTTCTCGTCATGCAGCAGGGCGAAGTGGCGCCGAACCTCGGCTTCGACCTTTCGGGCGGTACGCGCATTGACGTCAACAATGACATCTCCATCGGCCTTACGGCTGCCGGCGGCTACTCGAATGACTGGCAGACGAAGCAGGGCATCCGGAGCTTCGGCGCAGTGAACTCCGCGACCGACCGGCTTGAGCCGAACCAGATCTTCACGCGCAATTCGACGAAGAACACGGTTGGTGTGAACGCTCTGGCCACCCTTGGCTTCGATCTCTACGACAATCACGAGGTCCAGTTTACGGGCCTGATTACACGGTCCAGCGAGAAGCAGGCACAGATTGTGTCGACGGGGCTCGACGGCTTCAACAATGAAGGCAACCGTGAGCGCAACGACTCGCTTCAATGGATTGAGCAGCAGCTCTGGTCGACTCAGGCACAGGGCGAGCATTTCTTCCCCGGCCTCCACGATCTGAAGGTCGAGTGGCGCGGGTCCTACTCAGAAGCGCTTCGCGACGCGCCTTATCAGCTGTCCAACATTTATCGCATGGACAATGAAGGCAATCTCTCACTCTCGAGCAGCCCGGCTGCTAACCGCTTCTCGTTCAGCCGCATTGATGATGATACCACGGATTTCGGCATTGACTTCACATTGCCTCTCGACCGTAGCGGCGATTGCTATCTGTTCTGCGAGACCGAACTGAAAGCAGGCTATGCTTATGTCGAGAACGACCGTGAAGCGACGTCGATTATCTATGACATTCGCGGTGTGGCAGGGGCCCCGGGTCCGAATGGTACCGGCACGAACCGTCTCGACTATATCTATGCTTACCTGTTCCAGGAGGGCGGCGCCGGCTCGGTGACCGAGATCAAGAGCAGCGGCTTCCCGCAACTGTATCTGGCGACGCTTGAAATCGATGCAGGCTATGTTGGCATCGACACCCAGGTCACGCCGTATATCCGGGCGGCCATCGGTGCGCGCTTCGAAGACAGCATTCAGGCTGTAGACACCCAGTCCATCGGCATGGATTTGTCGACAAACTATGTCGAGGCCGTGATCGACGAGCAGAACTGGTTCCCGGCGGTCACGATCACCTGGAACCCGATTGAAGACATTCAGGTTCGCGGTGGTTACTCCGAAACGATCACCCGGCCGCAGTTCCGCGAGCTGGCACCCGCCGTGTTCAACAACACGGAAACAGACGTGACTTTCTTCGGTAACCCATACCTGGTGAACGCAACGCTGAAGAACTATGACCTCCGGGCAGAATACTATTTCGCCCGCGACCAGTTTGCGACGATCGGTCTGTTCTACAAGGACATCACAAACCCGATCGAGGAAATCCTTGTCCCCGCCGAAACCCTGCAGACGACCTTCCTCAATGCGCCGGCGGCTGAGTTGTACGGCGTCGAGATCGAATACGAGCAGATCCTGCCAATGGAGCAGTGGACGGGCATGTCCTTCTTTGAGGACCGGGATTTCCAGATCAAGGCGAACTATACCTGGTCTGACTCCTCGGTCGACGCGGCGGGCGAAGTGGCGGTCAACATCGGGACCAATCTTGACCCGGTTCGTGGCACGGACCAGGCCTCTGACTATCTTGAAGACGGGCGGCGTATGCAGGGGCAGTCCGAGCACCTGTTTAACCTTCAACTCGGCCTTCTGAATGAGAGCGCTCGCTCCGAATACAACCTGCTGCTGAATTATGTTTCAGACAGAATCCGCTCAGGCGAAATTCTTGCCCGTGGCATCCCCGCATTCCTCGAACAGCCGCCAATGACCGTGGACTTTGTGTGGAACAAGGGCTTCAATGTCGGCGATGCGGAATACGAGTTCTCGCTGAACATCCAAAATCTGTTCGGGGAAAGCTACGAAGCCTATCAGGAGCGCGGTTCCGACAAGGTTTACGTAGATACCTACAAACAGGACACGGTGTTCGGCATTGGTCTGAAACGGAGGTTCTGATCATTTGACTGGATCTGAATCCAGAATGTTCAATGGGGGGTCCGCGATGGAGAATATCCGTCGCGGGCTCGTCCGTTTTGCCGGGCCTGCAATTATGGTTACCGAGCTGCTGATTGTGGCCGGACTGGCTATTCTTGCCGCCAAGACCGTGTGGCTGGTGATTGTTCCTGGCGGCGCGGTGTCCGGCACATTGCCCATGGTGCAGAGCCAAAGCGCCGTTTCGGGCAAATCTGCGCATGAGCTGGTCGGAGATATGTCTCTTCTGGTCACGACGAACCCATTCTCCCGTGTGGCTGAACCTGTTGAAGATGTTCAGGAAGCACCGGAAACCAAGCTGAATCTTGTTCTTAAAGGCGTCCGGGCATCAGCAGATGGCACAGGTGTTGCGATGATTGTGATGCCGAATAACCGGTTGAGCATTTTTGCACCGGGTGAGACCATCCTTGATGGGGTGGTTCTCGACCGTGTGTATGGGGATCGCGTGACCTTGCGAAAGAATGGACAGATCGAAGCTCTGTTGATGGGGAGCGGTGCGGACAGACTGGCTGTTCTGACTGAACCGGGTGCCCCCTCGCCCAGGAAAGCTGGTCGCCAGCCGGAAGAAGAAGGCCGGGTCATCAATACGACGGCAAGCGATTTCCTCGCCAACCTCACGATCAACCCGGTGCACCGGGGGCAGGACTTTTTCGGGTACGAGGTGGGGAGTCGGGGCGACGAGCAGCTTCTTGAGCAGTCGGGGCTGCGGTCCGGAGACATCATTCTATCGGTAGATGGTATTCCCGTTGGATCAACCGGACCTGGAGACCTCGCCATGAAACTTTCTTCATTAAAGAAAGTTCGTTTGAGGATCGATCGGGACGGCCGGCAGATTGATCAGGTATTTACGCTAACGGAGAACCCGTAGCTTATGAAATTCAAATCCGCCCTCTCCGCAGTTCTGCTTGCCGCATCGGCGCCAAGTGCCTTCGCCCTTGCCGGCGAAAGCAGTCCTGAACCGTCGCGCCATGTGATGAACTTCGATGATGTGGAACTTTCCGCTCTGATTGCGGACGTTTCGACCGTGACCGGTTACACGTTTATCGTGCATCCCGACGCGCGCACCAAGCGGGTAACCGTTTCATCTTCAACGCCGTTGACACGCGATCAGGTGTTCGATGTTTTCCTGTCCGCGCTGCGTGTCCATGGATTTACGGCTGTGCCAGCTGGTCGGTCCACCTACCGGATCGTGCCGGAACGCCAGGCCGTCTCGGATGCAGGCGTCTCGTCCGCCGACTCCAATACATTCACCACCGAAATCTTCGCGCTGAAGCATTCTTCCGCGCGCGATGTTGCCGCTGTGATCAAGCCGCTGATCGCCGAGCAGGGGCAGGTGGTGGCGAACAATGCGTCCAACACGATCGTGGTTGTGGATTATGCTTCGAACCTTCCGCGGCTTCGTGCGATGCTGAGGCAGATTGATTCCGACCCGTCTGTTACGCAAACCATCAGCCTGAAGAATGTGCCAGCACGTGAAATGGCCAGTATTCTCAGTGCGCTTTCTGTTCAGCCCGGAGAAAATGGCGCGGCGATCAATTTCCAGGCAGTGTCGTCGGAGTCCGGTAACGCTGTGGTTCTGCAGGGCGATGAAGCGCTGGTTCGGCGGGCCGTCGAAGTCAGCCGTGAACTCGACTCGCATGACCGGACTGAAGACTCGTTGAGAGTTATTCCCCTGAACAATGCCACCGCCGTCGATCTTGTTCCGGTGCTGCAGCAAATGGCTGTCGCGATGGATGCCCGGCGAGCAGCAGGCGGGGAGGTCGATGCAAGCACGACCATCGCCCAGCACGAGCCAACGAACTCTCTGGTCATCAGCGCCCCGCCGGAAACGCTCGGCGCGCTGGAGCGTATCATCACCGATTTGGACCGTCGCCGCGCTCAGGTTCTGGTCGAAGCGATCATCGTAGAAATGTCGGACGACACCGCGCGGGAGCTCGGTCTCCAGTTCCTCGTGTCTGGTAGCAATGATTCCACCGTGCCGTTCGTGTCGACCAATTATTCGCGGTCTGCACCCAGCATGCTGGCACTTGCCGGGGCCCTCAGTTCGGATACGCCGTTCAACACGGGCGACACCGAGACCAACCCCTTTGCTGAAGCGGCGATCAACTCGCTGCTTGGGCTGTCGGGCTTGAGTGTCGGGGTTGGCGGGCAGGATGGCGATACCTTGTTTGGTGCCATTCTGACAGCCGTGGAGAACGACACTCAGTCACGTATCCTGTCCAAGCCATTCAATATGACGCTCGACAACGGAACCTCCTCTCTCCTGGTGGGGCAGGAAGTTCCCGTCGCAACAGGCGAAGTGCTGGGAGATTCCAACTCGAACCCGTTCCGTACCGTTGAGCGCCGGGATGTCGGTGTTGGCCTGAATGTCACGCCCCGTATTTCGAATGATGACACGATCCGCCTCGATATCATCCAGGAAGTTTCCAACATCGCTCAGGCGATTACGACCGGATCGTCTACGGATCTTATTTTCAATACGCGGAAGATCGAGACCAGCGTCATCGCGGATGATGGGGAGATCATTGTTCTCGGTGGCCTGGTCGAGCAGACAGAAAGCATGACGAACGAGAAAGTGCCGGTGCTGGGGGACATCCCGGTTGCGGGCCGTCTGTTCCGTTCCGAGGGCAAGGGGCTGGCCCGGACCAATCTCATGGTCTTCATCCGGCCGACCATCGTGCGCAGCCGCGCTGATGCCCGGGATGCCACGACCCGTTCCTATCGATACCTGCGAGCTCAGGAGCTTTGGGATGGTCAGGAGAACAGTGCGGAGTCTCTGGATCGCTTCGTGAATCAGGTTCTTGGGAGTCCGCCGCCTCAATGATTTCCGGCCCCGCCATTGAACAGTTCACTTACGCCTTTGCCAAGGACAAGGGCGTTGTCGTTTTGCCCGGGCGAGACGTGTTGACTGTCGGCGTGCGGGCAGGGGCAGACCCGCTGGTGCTGGTGGAGGCGCGCCGGTCGCTTGGTACCGCATTTCAGCTTGAGGCTCTGGATCGTGATTCCTACGAGCGGACGCTGGCCGATGTCTTTGCCTCCGGTGCCCTTGCCGGCGATAGCGTCAATGCGGCAGTGGATTCCCGCGACGGGCTTGAAAGCCTGATCGATGATCTCCCAAAGGCAGCTGACTTGCTGGACGGGCAGGACGATGCGCCGGTGATCCGGCTGATCAACGGGCTGATCCATGAGGCGATGAAGCGCCGGGCATCCGATATTCACATCGACCCCTTTGAGGACACGCTCTCGATCCGTTACCGGATCGATGGAGACCTTGTGGAAGTGCTGACGCCGCCAAGAAAACTGGCGGCGCCAATCGTTTCCCGGATCAAGGTCATGTCCCGGTTGGACATTGCCGAAAAGCGTCTTCCTCAGGATGGCCGTATTTCATTGTCAGCTGGCGGAAAGTCTATTGACGTGCGCGTGGCAACCCTGCCCACGCGCTATGGCGAGCGAGTGGTCCTGCGTCTTCTGGATACCAAGAACGCGCTGTTGGACCTGACCGATCTTGGCATGGATGAGGACACGTATCAGCGGTTCGCAGACGCGCTCAGCCAGCCCAATGGCGTTATTCTTGTGACCGGGCCGGTGGGGTCCGGTAAAACAACCACCTTGTATTCGGCCTTATCACGCCTGAATACGGGGCGCGATAATATCATGACGCTGGAAGACCCGGTCGAATACGGACTGCCTGGCATCAGCCAGACCCAGATGGACCATAAGGTCGGTCTGAACTTTGCCGCCACGCTCCGCTCAATCCTGCGGCAGGATCCGAACGTGGTGATGGTTGGCGAGATCCGGGACTCTGAAACCGCTGAGGTGACCTTTGAGTTCGCGTCGACAGGCCGTCTGGCGCTCTCCACTTTACATACCAATTCCGCATCCGGTGCGATCACGCGTCTTCGGGATATGGGAGTGGAAGACTATCTGCTTTCCTCGACACTTCGCGCGATTATGGCGCAGCGGCTTGTCAGAAAGCTTTGCCCTTCCTGCAAAACCTCCCGGACAGCGACGCATGCTGAGTGCGAGGCACTCGGATTGGACGGGGAAACGGAACTGACAGTATATGACCCGCAGGGATGCCTGGCATGTGCTCAGACCGGTTTTACCGGGCGGCTCGGTGTGTATGAATTGCTTCTCGCGGACCGGGGCATTCGCAACCTGCTGGGGGATGGCGCGTCAGAGGACGCGATTGATCAGGCGGCTTTCGCGAGCCACGATCGGCTGCTGGATAATGCGCGCCGCTATGTCGTCTCCGGTGACACAAGCGTTGCGGAGGTGCTGCGGGCCTGCAGGAAAGGAGGTCAGTAATGGCCGCCTTTGAATATGTTGCCCTCGATAGTGACGGAAAACGCCGCTCTGGCGTGATCTCCGCCGATAGTGCCCGCTCGGCCCGTAGGGAGCTGCGGCTTCGGGACCTTATGGTCCTTAATGTGAACCCGGTGGCAGAGAAGCATGCGCGGTCGGTTGTTCGCCGTGGCCGCATCAGCGAAAAACAACGCGTGCTACTGGTTCGTCAGATGTCCGTGCTGTTGAAATCCGGGCTTGCCGTGGAGCAGGCGTTGGGGGCTTGTGCGGGGAATGAAAACCCGGTCGCCGTCCAGAAGGCTGTGCATACCGTCCGGGCTGACGTGGTCGAAGGGGCGCGCCTGTCCGATGCAATGGCGCTCGCGCCTGATGCATTTCCGCCGCTTGTTCGCGCCGTGACGTCTGCTGGAGAAATGTCCGGCAAACTCGGCGATATTATGGAACGTCTCGCCACATATCTGGAGCGCTCCTATCAATTGCGCCAGAAGGTGCGTGCCGCGCTGATTTATCCGGCCCTGTTGTCTGTCATGGCGCTGGGCATGGTCGTCGCCCTGATGGTGATCGTCGTCCCCCGTCTTGTGGAGCAGTTCGATCTTTTTGATGCCAAGCTGCCGCTTCTGACACGGGTCGTCATAGCCCTGTCCAACGGCGTCAGAGAGTATGGCCTGATCATCCTATTATTATTGGCCGGGCTTTCCTTCCTTGGAGCCCGCTTGCTACGTCAGCCGGCGATGCGGCGCAGCCTGGACCGCACCGTGCTGAAATTGCCCCTGATAGGGCAGCAGACGCGTACTGTGGCGGCAGCCCGCTTTGCCCGGGTCTTTGCGACACTGTCCGCATCAGGCGCCACGGCGCTCGAATCCCTTGAGGGGGCAAAAGGCGCAGCGAACAACACGGTCTTTGCCGATGCCGCAGACTTTATCGCTGAACGGGTGCGGGAAGGCGGGTCTTTCTCGGCAGCACTGTCCGCAACGGGCGCTTTTCCGCCGATGATGGTACATATGGTCACCAGTGGAGAGGCCGGACGCGATGTTCCAGGCATGATGAACCGGGCAGCGGATTTTCTCGACACGGAGTTCGAAACCGGATCAGCAGCGCTGTTGGCGGTCGCCGAACCCCTTATCATTGTGCTGATGGGAGGGATTGTCGGACTGATAGTCTTGTCGATCATGCTGCCAATTCTGCAACTCAACACACTCGCTATGTCATAGGAGGCACTGCCATGGTGACAGATGAAACGAACAAAGAGGCCAGACCGCGCAAAGACAGCGGGTTTTCCCTTGTGGAGCTGATGGTCGTGATTTTTATCATGGGCCTGCTGGCGACACTGGTCATCATCAATGTGGCCCCGGTGGGGGAACAGTCCCGGGTTGGCAAAGTCCGTGCGGATATCGCTGCTTTTGAAAGCGCGCTCGAAATGTACAGTCTCGATATGTACGCCTATCCGAGTGCGGATGCCGGACTGGCAGCGCTGAAAGCACCTCCGGCTGGCGCGGATGTCACGACTTACAGGCCGGGCGGCTATATCAAGCGCCTCCGCGATGACCCTTGGGGCAATCCTTATCAGTATGACGTGCCGGGGCAGAGGTCTGGCACAGGGTATGATGTTTACTCTTCCGGACCTGACGGCAAACCCGGAACGGCAGACGACATCGGTAACTGGGAATAGGCTGTTTCGTGCGTAGAGGCCTGTATCGGGATGGCGGCTTCTCCCTGGTGGAGATCATGGTCGCCTTGTTCATCATGGCGCTGGCAAGCGCCATGGTCGTGATGGTTATGCCGTCACGGCCCGATGCCCTGCAAACGGAAACCGCTCAGTTCGAAAGAGTGCTGGCCCGCACGATGGATCAGGCAATCAGCCGGGGGCAGGCGCAAGGCATCCGTTTCGAAGAGAATACATACCTGGTTTACACGCGCATCAATGGACGCTGGCTGCCAGTTCAGAAAACGGCCCGGCGGCTGACAGGCGGTGTCACCGTCAGTCTCGTTACCGACAAAAAGGGTGAGACGGAGGAACTTCGCCCACAGATTATTGCAGACGCTTCCGGAATTGTGTCCGGCCCCGATGTGCGGTTTGCGAAGGGCGTGAAAGTTCTGGACGTTGCACTTACCGGGCGGCCGGATCGATGAGCGATCGCGGCTTCACGCTTGCCGAGGTGATGGTGGCGCTGATGGTGTTTTCCACAGCGGCGATCGGGCTTGCCCATCTGGTGAATGAAACGACCGCGAATGCCCGGCACACGCGTAGCCTGGCGCTCGCTGCTATTGAAGCAGACAACCGACTTGTTGAGGCGGTGGCTGATCCGGCGGTTCTGCGCGCGGGGTCCATGTCAGGTCAGAGCGAACAGCGGGGGCAGAGTTTCGAATGGGTTCGCCAGATAGAAGTCCGCGAACCTGAAGGCCTGGCAGGTGTCCGCGTGACGGTGAGCGACGCATCGACCGGGCAGCAACTGGCCACACGCGACACGCTAATAAGGGTGGCGCCATGACCCGTGATGCCGGATTCACCCTGATTGAAATGCTTGTCGCGCTTGCGCTGACATCGATGATTGCGGTTGCAGGCTCAACGCTTCTGATCGGAACGGTCAGGGCGTCGGATCGGCTGGGGCAAACTACGGAGGCTGTCAGCAACGCAGATCTGGCGCACACGCTGATGCGGGATGATTTTGCCAATGCCATTTCCCTGGCGGGGCAGACGGAGCGCCCTGGCTACACATCAGGTTCGTTTCTCGCATTGGTCCGTGATGGCTGGAGCCATCCGGCTCCGGACGATACCCGGTCCAGTCTCCTTGCGATCGAATACGCATTTCGGAACGGCGAACTGGTCCGCCGCGCCTGGCTGAGACCTGATCCATCTTCTGAGACACCTTATGTGGAGCGCGTCCTGGCCGCAGGCGTAGATCGCATGACAGCACGTTATTTCAATGGGCGGGATTGGCTGCCAGAATGGAATGCCGGTTCTGAGGACATGCCCGAAGCAATCGAACTGAAGTTCGAATATTCAGACAAGGACGTGCTGACCCAACTCTTCATTATGGGAGGGGGCGGATGAGCGAGCGAACTGACAAAGAGACGGGTGCAAGCCTGCTTTCGGTATTGGTCATCGTCATGCTGATGTCCGCCGCTGCCATTGCTGCGACGGATGCGCTGGCCCGTGCCGTCCTCATCGCGAAGTCTTCCAATTCGCGCGCTGAAACATTCTGGGTCGCGCGCGGGGCGGCAAATGCGGCCGCATCGCGCCTGACAGATTTGATGAAAGTGACCGAAGGTGTTTTGAACCTGGAGTCGGATCTTCTTTCCAATCCGGTGACCTTGCCTGCAGGCAGGGGTGTGGTTGTGTTGCAGGCAAAGGAAGCTTCGAATTGCTTCAATCTGAATGCCCTCATTGATGAGGCCGGAGACGGCGGCGTGAGTGAAAACGCGTTGGCGCCGTTTGAAACATTGCTGGTGGCTGCCGGACTGAACAATGCGGAAGCCCAGTCTCTCGGTCAGAAGCTGGCGGATTGGGTGGATGCAGATTTTTCCTCACGCACCTATGGTGCCGAGGACGGGTATTACGCCTCTCAAGCGGAACCGTATCGCGCCGCGAATACGCAGCTACGCAGCATAAACGAATTGAGATCGGTTGCCGGTTTCGATGCAGATGTCAGGTCGCGGGTGGAGGGGCTTCTGTGCCTTCGTCCCGGCCGGGAACAATCTGTCCTTAACATAAATACGCTCACGCCAGCACAGGCGCCGCTTCTGGTGTCGTTGTTTTCGAGCGAGATGACTGAGGGTGACGCCAGGTCTCTGATCGAATCCCGCCCGACTGGGGGATGGCTGAAAGTCGATGACTTTCTGGCAGAAGACGTCGTGAACCGTATTGCTCCGGATGCGCGCAGCGAAGCAGCCCTGTCGATCAAGTCCAGCTTCCTCGCGGCTGATATGGATATTGGCACCGGTGACCTGGTCACCGGGTATCAGGCGCTTTACCAGCGCGCAGAAAGCGGTGATGTCGCGCTCATATCTCTGGTGCGGAGGGAATTCTGATGGCCAGACATTTTGTTGGCTTGCTTCCAGCGCCAGGCGAAAGCTGGCGATTTGTGGCGGTTGAGCAGGGACGCGTCGCTGTGGAGCGGCCAGAGGTCATGCCGTCCGGTTCCGATGAGGTGACCATCATTGTGCCGGCGACCGAAGTGGCGCTGGCGCAGGTAAGGCTGGTCGGCACTCGGCGCGCAGACTGGCTGCGTGCGGCTCGCTTTGCAGTCGAGGATGATGTCTCTGTCCCTGTCGAAACTTTGCATGTCGCGATTGACCCGCGCAAGAAAAGTGGTGAGCAGGCCGATGCCTGTCTCGTGGCAAAAGCCGTCATGGACGCGTGGATGTTGCGTTTGGCTGAGGCGGGACTGGAGGATGCCCGTCTCGTTCCGGATGTGACTTTGCTGCCCGAGGGCGCAGCTCCACAGGATATTGGCCGGCACATTATCGCCGCCGCCGGGGGTGTGAGACTCGCCATCGACAAATCCCTCCCGGAAGAACTTGTTTCGGTGCTTCTGGACAAGGCGGGTCATGCGGCTGAAGTGTCCGACGACGCGCTGTTTCTGTTGGCAGGATATGTCGCGTCCGGCGAAACCGGGATTGATTTGCGCCAGGCGGAATTTGCGCGAAAGGCTGAATTGCCGGTGGACTTCAGGCGCTTCCGCCTTCTGGCGGGGCTTGCGGCGGCCTTGGCGGTTGTCTGGGGCCTCTACACATTTGCCAGTATTCAGACGATGAAGCGGCTGGAAGCAGAGCTAACGCAGCAAACGCGCGACACTTTTACGGCCCTTTTCCCGGGTGAGCCTGTTCCTTCAAACATTCTGACGGCCGTACGGCAGCGGTCTGGAGGACCAGAAGGGCGGGCAGCCAGTTTCAGGCAGATGACAGGCGTCCTGTATGCGGCACTGAGTCAGGCTGAAGGGACCCAGCTTTCAAGCCTTCGCTACGATGCTGGCAATGGCCAGCTGCAGGCTAAGTTGATCTATAGCGCTTTCGGTGATGACGAGACGCTGAAATCCTCTATCGAGTCCGGAGGGCTTGCCGTTCGCCTCGGAGACGCCCGTGTCGAGGACGGCCGGGTTGTGGGCGATCTGATCCTGGAGCTGCCGTCATGATGGAATACTGGTCCACCCGGTCGGTGCGGGAGCGTCTCCTGATCCTGTTCGCGGGGCTCCTGGCGGCGGCGCTGCTGGCGAATGTCCTGATCGTGCGTCCGTTGCTTGCTGCCAGGGAGAGCGCCGAAACGTCCCTGGCGGTTGCATCCCGCACGCTGGATGCCGTTGTGGCGGCACGGCCTGTTGTTGGTGGCGGGCAAGACCTGCCTGTGATGTCGGTTTCTGGTGAGGATCTGAGGGCGCGTCTGGTTGATCTTGCCAGCCAGCGCGGTCTTGCCGTTTCACGCCTTCAGTCAAATGAGCGCGGCGCGATTATCATTCAGTTTGATCAGGCGTCTGTACAGTCGCTGTTTTCCTGGTTGGAAATGGCTGAACGTCAGTTGGGCGCACAGCCGACGCAGGCGTCGGTTTTTGCCGATGCGTCGGGCACGGTGCGGGCAAGTTTCGAATTTGGTGGAGGCGGTTCCTGATGGGAAAAAAACTGCTGCTTTCCACGGCGTTTGTCGGTGTGTTCGCTTGTGCGCTGGTCGCCAATATCCCGCTCTTGTTCGCTATGAGACAGTCGGGCCTTGTTCAGCAGGGCATCGGCTGGCAGCAAGCGCGCGGCACGGTTTGGCATGGCCAGGTTACGGGGCTCGTCGTTCGGGGGGATGTGGCAGGGGCTGTGGAGGGTGACTTCAGTCTGCTACGTGTCCTGAAGGGGGAGCCTGGCCATATGGTGCGCTGGAGTGGTCCCTACGGGCGTGGAAACTCACTGGCCGGCCTGGCATCCAATGGCATCCGAATCCGCAAGGGGCAGGCTGCGCTGACTTTCGATGCGACACGCATTTCATCCTCTTTTCCGGCGCAGGATGTTTCATTGCGCCTGACAAATGTTTCAATTGATGCCGGGCGAACAGGGTGCCGGGAGGCAAGTGGACATGCCACAACCGATGCGTTGTCGCGCATATCAGCTGTTTACGGAGCGACCTGGCCGGAATTGACCGGCACGCTATCATGTGATCGGGGGCAACTTGTCCTCGCCATGGAGGGACGGGCCGCTGATGGCACGCAGATTTCGGCGAACGCCTATCTGAATGGTGGCGGCCGGCTGGAACTATGGGATGTGCCGGAGGATCAGACGAGCACTCTGCTGCTGGCCGGGTTCACAAACGAAGCGGGACGGTTCGTCTACACGCAAGAAAATGGGGAAGGGGAGAGAAGCCAATGATGTTTCGAGCTTTGCTTTGCAGTCTGGTGTTTGTATCTGCCTGCGCGTCATCAGACACTGCGGTGCCGATGACCAATAGTGGCGCCGGGCCCATCGATGTTGCGGCGATGAATTCGCTGCCGGCTCAGACACTTGAGCCCGGAACCTGCGGCCTGTTCCTCTGGTCGCGCGATGAGCCCCGTCACTTCGTCTTCTTCCATGTTGCCGGTACCGATACTGCGCAAGTGGTGTTTGAGGGGCGGGAACAGACGATGGGGATCGAGTCGCAAAGCGGAGATATTTTCGGGCAATTTCTGACGCAAATGACCCTTCGTAGTGAAGATTCGCGCCCTGTATCATTGACCCTGTCGCCGGGTGAGGAGATCGATGGAGGGCGCAGAGTGCCGCTCGCCCGCATGATTTCACAGGATGATCAGGGCTGGGAAATCATAACGCCGCTTACAGGACTGACCGCTTGCCAGCCTGAATGACCTATTGTGTCCTGCAGTACTTGCTGCGATACATAAAAAATACTCAATATTGTACGTAATTGACACATAATCGTCACACGGCGTAATGTGACAGTTATGTTACGCAATACATACAAATTTCTGTCCGTTTCGGCGCTGGCCCTTGCGGCTCTGAGCGGGTCCGCCTTTGCAGATCCTGCCTGTGACCTGTCTGATGGTTATGGGATTACGCCGACGGCGTTCCAGAAAGAAGCCAATGCCTGTCTTCAGGGCATCGACGGCATCAAGACGGACACGGCTACGGCAAACCAGCTGTTGCGCCTTGCCGGCGAACAGCGCGCTGATCACGGCGCGTCTGAACTGGAGGCGCTCAGCTCGCTGATGGATGCGGCCCGTCTTCATGCTTATGACATGGCTGTACGCGGCTACGCCGCTCATGAAGACCTGGAAGGCCGGACGCACCTGGACCGTGTACGGATGATGGAGCGCAGCGGCCTGATCGGTGCCTTCGGTGCCAATGTGGTCGTCGTCAAGGCCGGTACGTCTGCCGAAGACATTCAGAAGGTCATGATGGCCGACAAGGCAAATGCCGAAAACTTCAAGCGTAATGCGTTCGATCACATGGGCGTTGCTGCCATTGAAGCGAATGGCATGGTGTATGTCGTGGAACTGTTCGCCCGGATTGACGGGCGTCTGGACGCGCCGATGCCGACTGTTGCCGCGGCTCGTGCCAAACTGACCGCAGACTACAGCGATAAATTCGAGCCGGTCGGCTGGTCGGTCGTCTCTGCAAACGGAACAACGCTGATGCGCGGCATCGGAGACAAGCTTCCGGCTTCCATTCCTTCGATGGAGGAAGGCTTCCTGCAAATGGATGTGGCCTTGGGCAACGATGTCTACACCCTGAAAGGTCCGGCGATTTCGTCTTCTCTCTGAGAGGAAACCAAGAATTTTGCAATTCGCCCGGGCTATGTGCCCGGGCGTTTTCGTTTTGGTGTGTTCCTTCTATGCTAAAGCGGTGCCGGCGGGGCCGGGAAGGGAAAGCACCATCATGAACACCGACGTGCTGCTCTGGGCTATTGTTCTGTTGCCGGCGTTGGCTGCGCTCTCATGGATCGATTTGCGAACCATGCGCTTGCCGGATGTCCTGACCCTTCCTTTGATTGGCGCGGGCATCGTTCAATTCTGGTATTTTACCGGGAGTGTCTGGGCCGCCATGATCGGCGCCCTTGCGGGTTATCTCTTTTTCTTTGCGGTAGAAAAGGGATACCGCGCCTTACGCGGTAGTGACGGGCTGGGCCGGGGGGATGCAAAAATGCTCGCCGCCGGTGGCGCATGGTGTGGCTGGATTGGCCTTCCCTGGATCGTGCTGATCGCGAGCAGTTCAGGTCTGTTGTTTGCGGGGGCTCTTATGCTGGCCAGACGTAAACCCTCCGGACTGATGCCGTTTGGCCCTTTCCTGGCGATCGGCATCGCACTGGTCTGGTTGGCCCAGCTGCGGACTTTGCTGTTCTAGAAAGGCGGAGCCCGCCAGTGTTTCACGCGGCTGCGGCACGTGCGGCGTCACGGCGGTAGTTCCGGGTGGCCATGAGCAGGCAGGCGATGGATGCCAGATTGAACAACAGCATCATTTCCAGGGACCTCGCGAGAGAATTGTGTGCGCCTTGCGCCGCAAAATAATCGCTGAGCTCACCTGCGATCCAGGGTCCGCCGCCGATACCGATGAGCGTCAGGCAGAACAACATAAAGGCTGACGCGAAAGACCGCATGCGGACCTGAACCAGTTCCTGTGACGCGGTGTAGGCGATGCTCGCATAAATCAAACCGATGAAAGCCGGAACCAGATTCCATGCATAGGCTGCCCAGACGTTCGGGGCATGCAGGAACATCCAGGCGAAGGGCAGGGCAAGGCCTGCGCAGATCGCAATCATCAGCGGCCGCCAGCGCATATCCTTCGCGGACAGGCGATCGCAAACGGCTCCCAGTACAACAGCGCCTACGCTGCCGACACCACCAATCAACACGCCGAGTGGTAAGGATACTTCACCGGGGGTCAGGCCATACGTGCGCTGCAGGTGGCCCGAGGTGAAAACAAGAAACGCATTCGAGGAAATACAGATCAGGAGGCATCCGGCCAGCAGCCAGAGGTAAGACGACTGACCGAGGATAAAGCGGATCGTTTCCGGGAATGACGGCGCATCCCCTTCAACCTGCTGCTGGTCGGCCAGGCCACGCGCAGGCTCTTTCACTGTGAAGCGGACAAGTAATGCCAGCAACAAGCCAGGAACCCCGGCCACGAAGAAAGCGGCGCGCCAGCCAAAATGTTCGTAGATGATCCCGCCAAGGGCGAAGCCAGCCATGACGCCGAGGCCAATGCCGGTCGTGTAAATGCCCATCGCTGTGGCGCGTTCCTTCGGCGGGTAGAGATCCGCGATCATGGATGTCGCAGGCGGGGTGCCGCCGGCTTCCCCGACACCAACCCCCATGCGTGCCAGCAGCAATTGCCAATAGGTCTGGGCTAATCCGGACAGCGCGGTCATCGCCGACCATATTGTCAGAGCGAGCGCAATGATGTTCCGGCGGTTGCCCCGGTCGGCCCACATCGCCACCGGAATACCAAGCGTGGCGTAAAAGCCGGCGAAGACGATGCCGGTCAGCATGCCGAGATCGCCGTCACGTAGGTTCAGCTCTGCCTTGATCGGCTCAAGCAGGATCACCAGGACCTGCCGGTCGACATGGTTGAACGTGTAAGTCAGCGTCAGGACAGCAAGGATCCATGCGCGACCAGGAATAGCCGTGGCGGGAGCGGAGGGTGTAACAGCGGTCATATGCGAGCTTCTATATTGGCCAGGAAGTTCCGGATGCCTTCCAGGGCTTCCGGTTCGTCAAGAATGGGGGCATGTCCTATGCGGGGAACGGTAACAAGTGATGCCTCGGGGTGTTTCCGGATCATCTTTGCGGCAGTCTTTGCCGACAGGATGTCAGATGTTTCTCCACGGATCAGAAGAAGCGGGACCTTCGACATTCCCTTGTAGAGCTTCCACATGGCGATCCGTGTCAGGAGGCCGGGGCGGACTTGTCCGACTGTGCGGGTGATGGCCGGATCGTAGTCAAGCGCCACGCGTCCGTCATCCAGTTCCCGATAGGTGCGTCGGGCAAAGGCCATCCACTGTTCCGGGCCATGGTCGGGGAAGATCTCTGCCTGAACTTCCCCGACGGATCTGGCCGCATCGTCCCACCCGGCCTTTGGTTCGTTGTCACTTGTATAGGCGGCGATCCGGTCCAGTCCCGATTTCTCAAAGACGGGGCCGACATCGTTCAGGACAATGCCGCTGACGCGTTCCGGCATGGTCTTCATCATGATCATGGACATCAGTCCGCCCATCGATGTTCCGATGAGTGCGACACGCGTCAGGTTCAGACGGTCCAGCAAGGCAGCCATATCGCTGGCATAAACAGCGGGGGAATAGTTCTCTGCGTTCGGGTCCCGCTCCGAAAGGCCGCGGCCCCGCACATCGACGGCGATGAACTGATAGCGGTCCGGTAAGGCCGCGATCATTGGTTCGAAATCCTTGTGATTCCGGGTCAGGCCATGCATGCACAGTATGCTGAGCGGTGCATCTGCTGCGCCGTAGCGCTTCGCATAGAGATTCAACCCATCCGGAGAGCGGTAATAAATGTCATCTGTCATGGGCGGTTCCCCGGCAGAGGCGTTCTGCCCTGAGCCTGCCGATGGTCACATGGCAGCAAATCAGCTGTATGCCCTGTAAGTGGCCGAACTGCGTCGCTCACATCTCTTCCCCTGGCTTCTCGATACCTGATCGGTATTTCTATTTATTCAACAAGTGTTGAAATTGGACTATTCCTGAGGAGATGGCAAGCATAAGCTTGGTGAGGGCCCCGGGTATGTCACCTAGGGGTATCGTTGATCTCACGGAGGGCGCGGTCTACTAGCGTTGTATGAGTGTGAACAAAACAGAACCCCGACTGGACCGGCGGACCGCTATTCTCGATGCAGCGGAGGAACAGTTCGCAAAGCATGGCTATGACGGCGTGACATTGCGGGCCATCGCCAGGCGTGCGGGGGTCGACCTCGCTTTGCCCAATTACTATTTCGGCCCGAAGCGCGACCTGTTCGATGCGGTTCTGTTCCGGCGCGCAGAAATCCTCAACAAGGCCCGGCTGGACCAGTTGGACGAGTGCCTGGAGGAAAGCGGTCAGGCGCCGAGTGTCGAAGCGATTATCCGCGCCTATCTCGAGCCGATGCTGACCGGGGAGCAGGTCGAGGAAGAGGGCTGGAAAAACTATTACGCCCTGATCGCCTATGTGAACAACTCGCCGGAATGGGGCGGGCAACTGATGACCCAGTTCTTCGATCCGCTCGTTTACCGCTTCATGGACGCGCTCCGCCTCGCCCTGCCGGGCGTCGAAGACCGGGATCTGTACTGGGGCTATCACTGCCTGTCAGGCGCCCTGACGCTGACATTCGCCCAGACCGGACGTATCGATCACCTCTCTGGCGGCTCGTGCCGTTCCAGCGACCTGATGGATGCCTGTGAGCACATGGTGCAGTTCACGACAGCAGGGTTTGAAGCATTCCGTAAGCAGATGATGGCGGACAAAAAAGGACGGCCCCGCAAAGGGCCGTCCGCGCGTCGTTGAGGGAGGAATGACGCGTCCGTATCGATAAGATGCCGGATGTCATGATAGGCGGCGGAGACAGCAAGCTGCCTCCGCCATCCGGATCAGAAGTCAGCCGACAGCGAAACAGTGAATGTCCGCGGCGGGCCGTAGAAGGCCGAGTAGGCTGAGTCGAGACCGAGTTGGCTCGGTGTGACGAAGTTGTAGGCGGCCACGCGGTACTCCTGGTCGGTCAGGTTCCGGCCATGCGCGCCAACCCGGTACTTGCCTGAGGGCGAAGTCCAGACGGCGCTGAGGTCGAAGAGGTAGTAACCAGACGGATCCAGTTTCGGACCACCACCCGGGAAGATGGCGCTTTGCCCGGCCGGGAAGCCTTCGTTCGGAACGTTGAACAGATAGTACTCGTCACGGCCGGAGACTGACCCGGTCAGGGAGAGTTCGCCGCGGTCGGCGCCCAGGTCAAAGTTGTAGTTCGCGGAGATCTGGCCCTGCAGTTCCGGTGTGTTCTGTGTCACAAACGTATCGGCAACGTTCACACCGCCAGACAGGATCTCATTGATCTCGGCATCGATGTAACCGAGCGTCGCAAACAGGGTCAGGTTGTCGGTGGCAAACCAGGTGCCCTCGATTTCCAGGCCTTTGTATTCGGATGCACCAGCGTTGAACACGGACGAAACGAACGTATCGTTGACGCCGTCATTGTCGGTATCTGCGCCGCTCTGAACGGTAATCTGCTGATCCGTATAGTCCGCAAAGAACACTGCCGTGTTGAGCAGGAGGCTGTCACCGAAGAATGAGCCTTTCATGCCCAACTCGTAGGAGTCGACCTGTTCCGGGCCAAAGCCCTGGCGGGAGAGGCCGGTCGGGTCGAGGTCTTCGCGAGCCCGCGGGTCGAAGCCGCCTGCCTTGAAGCCCTGTGCATAGGTTGCGTATAGGTTCAGGTCATCAGTCGGTTTGAAAGATACGGACACGCGCGGCGTGAACTGGTCATCCTTCCGCTCGACACCTTGATAGTCTGTCTGGGTGACGAGGAAAACGGATGTTGTGTTCGAAGGATCGAACGACCCTGTTCCGAGACCAAGCCAGGCTTCACGAAGAACGTCAGCCGTCGTTTTGTCCTCGGTGTAGCGGCCACCAAGTGACACGCTCCACTTGTCGTTCAGTTCGTAGGTGAAGTCGCCATAGATGGAGAAGTTCTCTTTCTCCTGCGCGCCCCCCTGGTAGATCGAGACGCCTAGGGAGCTGAGGATGACGTCAAAGGCGCCGTCGGCATTGCCATCCAGATAGTAAATACCGGCAACGCCGCTCAGCGGGCCGTTATTATAGAGCAGCTGGAATTCCTGCGAGAACTGATCGTCATTGTAATAAGCCGGCACGTCGAAGTCCGGCTGGGGCAGAGCGTCGAAATCGATAGGCGTAATGGTCGAACCTTCACGATAGGCCGTGATCGATTTCAGGGTGACGATGTCGTTCACGTCCCACTGAGCCGTCAGCGAGTAGCCTTCCGTCTCGACCGAGTTGTCGTCGCCAATACCGGCGCGGGTGTCGTAGACATCTCCTGTCACCGGGATCGTGCCATCTGCACTCGGAAGGAGGCGATGGCCGTGCTTCGCATTGGAGTCGTCTTCAGACTTGTCATAAGCGAACCGGACCGAGAAATCGTCCGTCGGGGTCCATTCGGCGCTGAGGCGATAGGCCAGCAGGTCCTTGTTGTAATGCTCGGCGCCCGTATTGAGGTTCTTGCCGTAGCCGTCGCGCGTGTACTTAGCGATGGCGCCGCCAACGGCGAACGTGTCGCTGAGTGGCGTGGAGCCGGATACGATGACGTCAGCCTGGCTGTAGCTGCCGAGATTGGCTTTGACCTTCAGGTCCGGTTCGCTGCCCAGCGGCTTCGTTACATATTTGATCGCGCCGCCAATTGTGTTGCGCCCATAAAGCGTGCCTTGTGGGCCGCGCAGAACTTCCACGCGGTCGACGTCGAAGATGTCGAGGATCGCGCCCTGCGGGCGGGCGATGTAGACGTCATCGACATAGAGGCCAACGCCAGGCTCGAAGCCCCAGAGCGGGTCCTGCTGGCCGACACCACGAATGAAGGCGATCAGTGTCGAGTTCGATCCGCGCGCGACTTCAATCGTGGCGTTCGGAGTGGAGCGCTGGATGGACGTGATGTCCACAGCGCCGGTGAGTTCCAGCTGCTCGGAGCCGATGGCTGTGACGGACAGCGGCACGTCCAGAAGGTCTTCTTCGCGCCGTTGCGCGGTCACCGTGACGGGGCCCAGTTTGCGGGTCGTGTCTTCCTGTTCGCCGGTGTCTTGTGCCCAGGCGGGCATAACGGGGGTCAAGGCCGTCGCGGCGAGCGCATACAATGCGAGTCTGGTTTTCGGGTGCATCCTAATTCCTCCCTGGTGGATCGCGTCACTTCAACGATTGTTGAGTAAATTCAACGCTTGTTGAAATTGAAAGAACACGTTGTTCGCCGGGAGTCAATTCTGTGGCGATTAGACCAATTGATTATTTTGAACGATCGATGCCGGGTGTGACTTTCACGCATCAGCCCTCTAACGGGGAATACTTGACCGGTATTCGTCACTTTAGGGGTGAAACCAGTCCGGAGGGTAATTTGCCCGGCGAAGCGGAGACGGCATTGCGAATGCCATGTGATGGCACGGTTATGGTTGCGGCGGCCCTAATTCTGTTGTGAATTGATTTCTCAGGGGAAAGCGGGGCGCGTCCGGTACAGGGCAGACCGGTTTAGAGTGAGGAGTCGGGTCGTGGGAAATAGGCGCAGCCTGCTGGCGTTCACGGCGATGATCGGTGCATGCACCGCACTGACCGGGTGTCTGACGAGAAGCATCAATACGCGGCCCCCTGTAGTTTCGGACGGTATGGGTTCCGACCTTCGGGTCATGCTGGATGATTCCTGCTTGCCGGAAGACAGACGCGGGCCGGGGGACCGGACATTGGGGTTCGGCCAGGAACTGGCCCTTCAGGCTGGCATGCTGGCGTTTGATTCTGTCGGGGCCTGGCTGCAGCAGATGGGCGCCCCGAAAATCGACCGCAGCACGGGCGTTGTCAGTGGCAAACTGTTCACCAGCCCGGACATGATGGAATTCAATCGCGACGTGGCGTGTGTTCATGTGATCCGCGAAGGGTTCGACCCGTCCGGGCCAGCCTTCGGCAATGCGCCGCCGGAATTCCTGACCGAGTGGAACCGGCTGGGGCTTGTCTCCCGGCCTTCATTTTATGCCGAGATCCGTCTCGTCCCGGATGATGAGCTGTCGGGCTATTTTTCCGGAGAGCTTCTCAAAGTTGTTTCAAACGACTTCGAGCGCCAGGCGCGCTATGACTCCCGCGACTATCTTGTCGTTCTGGATTTCGAACGGCCTGAACCACGCACCTATGTTCAGTTCACACCGGAAGGGGCGGTTGAATTTCATGATGCGTCCGGCTTTGCCCGGGGTGTTTTCAAGTTCCCGGAACTGAAGCGCGGGCAATATATTTCCGGCGCTGCGGCTGCGGGGCTCGAAACCGGATGGATGCCGCTCGACTATTCGGGCGTCGATCGTGATTCGGGTATCTTCAACCTTTTCGTCGATGTTCTGGAACTGAAGCGGGGCGATCCGCTGCTGTCAGATATCGGGTCTCTGCTGCGTTCCAACGCAGTTCAGGCCGCCGCTGAGGAAGAGCTTCGCAAACAGATCGACAAGGACGGCGCCCGGGAAGCCGACGAAGAAGAGCGCACAGATGAGCTGCTCACACAGCGCACGCTGGAACGTTCCCTGCGGCGTGCTGTGCTGGATCTCCGCCGGACGCTCGCTCAGGAAGGTCTCACATCGGATTACCTGATCCCGGCGCAGGACGATGTCGAAGATGCCTTGTTCGATATTGAGCGGCACCTCAATTGGCGCGGGCCGAAGCCGATGGACGAAATCGACGCGGCGAACGACTTGCTCGAACAGGCCGACCTGAAGCTTGAAGAATTGCTGGCCGCCGAACTTGGTGACGATCAGTAAGTCGCGGTCGCCGCAGCCCAATCTGACAGGCCACCTTCACTGGAGCGGTTGGCGACTTCCGTCAGCATGCGGGTTGCAAAGTCGATTGGCTCGCGCTCCGGCTGCGCCTCTTCGGCGACGGTCCGCATCCGTGCCGGCGTTGGCAGCAGATCGCCGGCGAAGGCAACGCTTTCCGGAATGACGAAAGCATAGATGGTGGCGCCGCCTTCTGCCGGGGGGATGACCATCCACGGAACTTCCGGCAGGCGGACGGTGTGCCCGGCTTTGACAATGGCGCTTTCTTCGGGTGTCCGGTCATTCGGGAAATAGGTGTTGATACGCCCTGAGTTTTCCAGTTCGAAGACGATGAGGCGTCCGTCGATCCTGGGCGTCACAGCGATGTTCAGCGCCGCATTGGTGCCTTCGCCTTCCTGCGTAACGGTCAGATCTATACGGTCGCTGGTCGGGCCCAGCACTCTGGCCATGGCTTCCATGGTTTCGGCCGTCGCCACGAATACCTGTTCGGGATCTGCATCTACGAACATCGCACCTCGCGCGGTCGCCTCGATCCAGTCGCGATAAGGGGAGACACGGGTGTAGACGCCTTCGGATTTCTCTGCAGCGCATTCGAAACCGTAGCTGACAATACCGACCTGATAGGTACGCTCACTCGCATCCAGTGCGACCAGTGGGCCACCGCTGTCGCCCTGACAGCTGTCGGTGCCGCCGAACTTGCGTCCGGCGCAGATCTGCGTGCCGCCGTCATAGGCCAGATCCGCATATTGCGCGCCGCAGACCTCCGGCGGCTTCATGGGCAGCATGGCGTGGTAGAGGTAGCGCGAACCGGCCTGACCCGTGCGATCGGTGGCGCCGATGCGGAATGTCTCCAGCCTCGCCTGCGCGCCGGAATCTGCCTGTTTGCCGAAACCGGCCACGAAGGCGCGGGCGCCATTCACGTCGCTGTCCGATGCACCGCCGGATGAGAGCCGGGCCAGCTGGCCGGTCCAGGTGCGTCCGATCCGGACGAGGGCGACGTCATTCTCGGAGCCCTCCCAGACACCGGGTGAGACCTCCATAGTCGGCTTATAGTCCGGATGGATCATGACCGAGTCCACTTCGAACACGGTTCCGTCACCGGCGCCGAGGTCATCCGTGCCGCCTACGACTTCGAGTTTTGCGCGGGGGCTCCACTCCCAGCGGTCGTCCAGCTTGCGGGATTCCCCTTCGAAACAATGCGCTGCGGTCAGCACCCAGCGGCGGGCGACGAATGTGCCGCCACAGAAATACTGCAGCCGCCCGCTCCGCGTCTCATGCCGAAATACGGCGATATACGGCCACTGCGCCAGCGTGGAGCGGTCTCCGTTAACGATCCGGTCAGAGGCGCGGGCATCCGCGTCGAGCGTACTGGTCCATGCGAGCTGCGCCTCGCTCGGGGCATCGTCGGGCCTGGTCTGGCATGCCGTTGAGAGTCCCAAAACTGCAGCGATAACAACAGACAAGCGCATGAAACTCTTCATCACGGGACTCACTCGCTGACGCTATATGTGACCAAGCCCATGCCGGTATTGGCATATGGATCGGAAGGGGAGGAATCTGACATGGCGTCCCGGACTTCGAACACGAGGATGTCGGAGTAAGACTGCCAAACTGTCCTGATCGGCCCCTTGGTGCGGCTAAGGTCGGGCAGCGTATCGCCGATCAGGGCCATGCGTTCCGGCAGGACGAACGCGGCCAGCGTGCTTTTGCCAGGGACGGTCGGCGGGGACACGCTGATCGCGACGCCTCCCGGTGGCAGAACGACAGATTGGCCAGGCTCGACAAGTGCAGTGTCGACTTCGCCTGCATTGCAGGGAAACAGGCAGCTGACAGTGCCGGATGGATCGAGATCAAAGACCCAGAGGCGGCCCTTTATGGAAGGGTCGACAAATATCCGGACCCGCTCCCCGGACCGGAACGCCGAAGCGCCGTCATTGATGCGGATGCCAATTTTGCCTTCAGCCGGTTTGAGTGTCCGGATCAGGTTTTCGAGCCCGGCTTTCGTCATGTAGACGGTCTTTTCCGGCTTGGCGTCCACGAAAGCAGCGTCGGGCACGACGGACAGCACGAAATCCTTGAAGCCGGATACGCGCGTATAGACAGCCGGTTTGCCCCGCACGCCACAGCTTTCCCCGAAGCTGACAATGCCGATCTGGTAGACCCTGCCGGCGAAATCCCTGGCGATGAGCGGGCCGCCGCTGTCGCCCTGGCAGGAGTCGATGATTCCAGTGTCATACCCGGCGCAGATCATGCTGGCGCTGTCATAGGCCTCCACTTCATAATCATTGCTGCAGGCGTCCGGGCTACGCGTCGGGATCATCGCATTGCCGAGAATGCTGGTGTACGCGGCGAAAGGGCCTTCCGCTGACGTGTAGGATTCCGGCTTTTGCTGCCGCATGTCGGTCTTGCCGAAGCCGGCAAAATAGGCGGGGCCGAAGAAGCGGTCGACATCCGACGCGCTGCTGGCAGACAGGCGTGCGACGGGGCCGTTCCAGGACCTGTCCAGCCGGACCAGGGCGATGTCGTTTACGGGAACCTTGTTCTGGCCGCCGCGCGTGAAGCTGGGGGCGATCCGTACGTCCACTGCGTTGTAGACATTGGCGCTGCTGACAGCCTTCAGGTCTTTGGCACCGAGTACAATCTGCAGCTCGCCAGAGCCTGGCCGCTCCCACCGCCCTGACGCATTTGCCGAGGCACCCTCCACGCAGTGCGCCGCTGTCAGGACCCATTCTGACGAGATGGCTGTGCCGCCGCAGTCATAGGTGACAACACCTTCACGCGTCCCGCGAAGGGCGGCGAAAAATGGCCAGTCTTCCTTGCGGGCAGGTTGAGTGTTGAAGCCCTTTGTCCCGGCTGTGCCATCTGAAATCGTGAATTCTGTTCGCGGCCAGGCCGGATCTTCCTCCGGAAAATCAGCCGGTTGCGCCGATGAGGGGGAGGCACAGGCGGCGACCGCAAGCAGGGAGAGCCCCGTCAGGCGCCGTAGGATCTGAGATAGCTGCACGTCACACTCCCACCCGGAACGTTTCTGATTGGGTGAGTGTAACAGGCCTTTCGCCGCATGCCAGCCTGAGAGGGCGTTTAGCGGAACTCCTCCTGAAGCTTGCGAAGGGCGTCCGCCCCCGGATTGAGCTTCGAATAGGGGATGGAGTGCAATGGCGTATCCGGAAGTTTTTTGTGTTCTGCCATCGCCGGGCGGGATTCGTCGATATAGAGCAGGCCCGTCAGGATTTCCTGGGTCTGCTGGCTCTGCATCAGCTTTTCCATCGCCGTCGCCCGGTTGGTTGGGTCATAGTCCGCATCCAGCTTGCGAAGCATGATGGAGCCGCCATCATGCAATTCCACCGGCATGGCTTCGCCTTCGTCATAGGCGGCCGTGATTTCCTCGCTCGGCGGCACATAATCGGCGTGTACGGCCTTGTGATAGTATTGGTATGTGTGCGCGTACGACTTGGTTGAGCCCTTGTGGTCATTGAAGCTGACACAGGGGGAGATCACGTCGATCAGGGCGAAACCCCGATGCGCAATCCCGGCCTTGATGAGGGAAACGAGCTGTTGCTTGTCGCCCGAAAAACTGCGCGCCACGAAGGTTGCGCCGATAGAGAGCGCCATGATCGCGGGATCGATCGGCGGCAGCATGTTGGTGGCACCTTTTTTCGCCTTGGAGCCGATATCGCTGGAGGCTGAGAACTGGCCTTTGGTCAGTCCGTACACGCCGTTGTTTTCCAGCATGTAGATCATGTCGACATTACGCCGGATCGCGTGCGCCATCTGCCCGAGCCCGATGGACAGGCTGTCGCCGTCGCCTGATACGCCGACATAGGTGAGGTTCTTGTTCACGGCGGCAGCGCCGGTCGCGAAGGAGGGCATCCGGCCGTGGACCGTGTTGGCGCCGTGGGCGTCTTTCAGGAAGTAAGTCGTCGTCTTGGAGGAGCAGCCGATCCCGGAGACTTTGACGACATCTTTCGGGTCTGTCGAAAGCTCGTAGAACGAGCGGGCAAGGGCAGCGGTCACACTGTCATGGCCGCATCCGGCACAAAGCGTGGACATCGCGCCATCATAATCCGCGCGCGTCATGCCAAGTCCGTTGGTCGGCTCGTTCAGTCTGCGGATTTTGGGTTTGACGAAGGAGGTCATGCGATCTTCCTCACTTTCAGGGCGGTTTCCACAGCCTCATAGACGAAACGGAAATTCAGCGGTTCACCGGAATAGTGCAGAACAGGCACCAGCTTTTCCTTTGGCGCGCTGGTTTCCGTGATCAGCAGGTTCATCAGCTGTGCGTCGCGGTTCTGCTCGACGACGAACACTTCCTCATGCGCGTCGATGAAGGCCGTGACGTCGTCGCTGAAGGGGAAGCCGCGGACGCGCATGTAATCGACCGGGACGCCGGCGGCTTCGAGACGGTCACGCGCTTCGGTGACGGCAGCGTCGGAGCTGCCGATGGCAATCACGCCGTAGCGTGCCGGGCGCTCCGCCTTCTTGACGACAGGCTCAGGCATGAAGGCGGCGGCGCGTTTCCATTTTTCGTAAAGGCGGTCGACCACTTCCTTGTATTCCGGGCCTTTCTCCGTGTACCGGCCGAGCTTGGTATGGCCGGACCCTCGAAGGAAATAGGCGCCTTTGGGATGTGTGCCGGGCAGGGTCCGGTAAGGGATCGTGTCGCCGTCTACATCCAGGTAGCGATAGAAAGCGTCGATCTCTTCCAGTTGCTCGGCGTCGAGGACCTTTCCGCGGTCAGGTACATAGTCCTCCGGCCAGGTCAGTTCGTCGACCATCCAGTCGTTCATGCCGATGTCGATATCGGACAGGAAGAAGACCGGGGTCTGGAAACGTTCGGCAAGGTCCAGTGCCTTTGCAGAGAATTCGAAACATTCTCCCGGATTGGCAGGGAACAGGACAAGGTGGCGTGTGTCGCCATGTGAGGCGTAGGCGCAAAGCTGGATGTCGCATTGCTGTGTCCGGGTCGGCATCCCGGTCGACGGGCCGACCCTCTGGATGTCACAGATCACCAGTGGTACTTCGGCATAGTAGGCAAAACCGATAAACTCGCTCATGAGGGAGACACCGGGACCGGACGTCGGGGTAAAGCCGCGGGCGCCTGCCCAGGCCGCGCCGATTGTGAGACCGGCGGCTGCCAGTTCGTCTTCCGCCTGCAGGATGCAGAAATTGTTCTGTCCTGTTTCCGGGTCGACGCGGAGTTCTTCGCAATATTTCTGGAAAGCATCCATCAGCGATGTGGAAGGTGTGATCGGGTACCACGCGCCGAAGGTCGCCCCGCCAAATACCGCGCCGATGCCGGCGGCCGTATTGCCGTCTATCATCACCTTGCCCCTGGTCTTGTCCAGCGGGCTGACCCGGAAATCCAGCGGGCATTTGAAGTTCTGCTTCGCATAGTCATGGCCAAGCGCCACAGCCTGCATGTTCAGCGGGATGAGCTTTTCCTTGCCCGCGAACATTTCGGTTACCAGCTGCTCGATCACGTCGAGGTCGAGGTTCAGCAGGGCGGCGGCAGCGCCGACATAGGCCATGTTCTTCATCAGGATGCGCGACCGCGCGGCCTTGAAGGCGTCATTGCACATGGCTGACAGCGGCGCGCCCAGGACGGTTACGTCCGGGCGGGACAGGAGCTGCGGGCGCGGCCAGGTGGAGTCGTAGAGCAGGACACCGCCGGGGGCGAGCTCGGCCAAATCGTCCGCATAGGTCTCCGGGTTCATGGCGATGACAAAATGCGTCTCGCCGTCGCGCCCGGCATAGCCTTCGCCCGTCACGCGGATTTCATACCAGGTCGGCAGGCCCTGAATGTTGGAGGGGAAGATATTCTTGCCAACGACGGGCACGCCCATCCGGAAGATGGCTTTCATCAGAAGGCCGTTTGCACTGGCCGATCCTGTGCCGTTCACCGTTGCGATACGCAGGGTGAAGTCATTGATGCCGGGTCCGTTCATGCCACGGTCTCCACTTGGTCATCCGCATGGGGGATTTTGATCACGCCTTCCTTCATGTCCCAGGCAGACGTCGGGCAGCGCTCGGCGCACAGGCCGCAATGCAGGCAGACATTCTCATCCTTGATCATCACCCGGCCGGTCAGGGGCAGGGCGGTGGACACGTACAGGGACTGGTCTTCCGGCGCTTCGGGTTGGCTTAGCGAGGCGCGCAGTTCTGCTTCGCTGTCTGCAGCAGGCGTAATGCTGAGGCATTCGACCGGGCAGACATCGATACAGGCATCGCACTCTTCGCAGAGCGGTGCTTCGAATACGGTCTGCACATCGCAGTTCAGGCAGCGTTGAACTTCAACCGCGATCTGTTCCGCATTGAAGCCGAGTTCGACCTCGATGTTCAGGCGCTGGAACCGGTCGACCAGAGCGACATGCTCCATTTCGCGGCGTTCGGCGTCCGTATAGGCGTTCGAATAGCGCCACTCGAACATGCCCATCTTGGCGGACTGAAGCTCAACTTCGCGCGGCGCGCGGTCCCGCAGGCCCAGCCCCTGGCAGTGCCGGTGGATGGAAATCGCAGCCTGGTGTCCGTGCTCAACGGCCCAGATGATGTTTTTCGGGCCGAATGCGGAGTCTCCGCCGAAGAACACGCCCTTGCGGCTGGACTCGAAAGTCTCCTCATCGACAACCGGGACATCCCATTTGCCGAACTCGATACCGGCATCCTTCTCGATCCATGGGAAGGCGTTTTCCTGCCCGATGGCGAGAATAACATCGTCGCACGGCAGAGTTTCTTCACCGATGACACGTTGGCCGGTGATCTCGCCCTTGTCGTCGACATCGTATTCCATCAGCTCGAACGTCATGCCGACCAGTTTGCCGTCCTCCGTGACGAAGGCCTTCGGCGAATGGTTCACGACGATCTGGATGTTCTCTTCTTCGGCATCCTCTAGTTCCCATTCGGACGCCTTGAAGAAGTTTCGCGGCTTACGCGCCATGACCTTCACATTCTCCGCCCCAAGACGAAGCGATGTGCGGCAACAGTCCATGGCCGTGTTACCAACGCCGATGATCAGGACATTCCTGCCAATCGAGTCGATATGCTCGAACGCGACCGATTCCAGCCAGTCGATGCCGATATGGATATTCGCATCCGCCTCTTCGCGGCCGGGCAGGTGAAGGTCCTTGCCCTTCGGGGCGCCCGTACCGACAAAGACCGCATCCCACCCTTCGTCCAGCAGTGCTTTCATACTGGAAACCGGCGAGTTAAGCTTCAGCTCCACCCCCATGTCGAGAATGTACTGAAGCTCTTCATTGAGCACTTTCTCAGGCAGGCGGAAGGCAGGGATGTTGGCCCGCATCAGGCCGCCGGCTTCCGGCAGTTTCTCGAAGATGGTGCACTCATAGCCGAGCGGGGCGAGATCGTTCGCAACGGTAAAGCTTGCCGGGCCGGCCCCGATCAGGGCGACCCGCTTGCCGTTCGTCTGTTCGGGTTTTCCGGGAAGCCGGTCGGTTACATCGTCGCGATGGTCTGCCGCCACACGCTTCAGGCGACAGATCGCGACAGGTTCGCCATCCACGCGAGTCCGCCGGCAGGCCGGCTCGCAGGGCCGGTCGCAGACGCGGCCCAGAATGCCTGGAAATACGTTTGAGTCCCGGTTCAGCAGGTAGGCGTCGCTGTAGCGGCCCTGTGCGATGAGACGGATATATGCCGGGACCGGTGTGTGTGCCGGGCAGGCCCATTGGCAATCGACGACTTTATGAAAGTAGTCGGGATTGCTGGTATCTGTTGGTTTCATATTTGCCCGCTTCCTCCGGAGAAAAGACTAGCGACACATTTCACCGGCATCAATGACTTCCGTTCGGCCCGGAAATACCGGCTTTGATCCTTCGATTGTTGAATGGAACGCGCCAATTCAGCGGCCCTTGAAATTACCTGGCCGGCGTTCGGTGACAGACCGGATGCCTTCCTGATGGTCTTCCGTCTCGCGCAGCTTCCATTGTTCATCGTGCTCGTGCGCCAGCGTATCCCGGACGGTTTCATAAAGTCCGGCGCGTAGGGTTTTCCGGGTCGCCATCACGCCAAGCGGGCCGCCTTCGGCAATCTCGGCAGCGAGCTTGTGTGCTGCGTTCCTGACGTCCGCCAGCGGAACCAGTTCGTCCGCCAGCCCCATGGCGAGCGCCTCCTCGCCCTTGATACGCCGGGATGTGAGCAGCATCAGCGCCGCTTTCTGCTGGCCCACCAGCCGGGGCAGGGTCGCGCTGAGTGCAAAGCCCGGATGGAAAGCCAGCCGGGTAAAATTTGCAACGAAGCGGGCCTCCGGCGCGGCGACACGAAAATCCGCGGACACTGCCAGGCCAAGACCGGCGCCGACCGCTGCGCCCTGAATCGCCGCGACAATCGGCTTTTTCGCTTCGTAGATCCGAAGGGCCTGATCGTAGAATTCCCGCACCGGATCATCGCCCGATCCACCGACGCCACCACCGCTTTCATCATTCGCGAGGTCTGCGCCGGCGCAGAAGGCCTTGCCTTCGGAGGCGAGCACAATGGCCCGGCATTCCGGCCTGGCATCCAGTTCCAGAAGCGTTTCTCCGATTTCCCGCAATAGCGCGACATTGGCGTGATTGTTGGGCGGATTGGAAAAGACGATCTCGGTCACATGGCCGACATCGCGCACGTTTATTGTGTGTGTCATGGGCGGGTGTCCATTAGGTTCCGGGCGACGACCATCCGGTGCACTTCAGAGGGGCCGTCATAGATGCGCATATTGCGGATGCGGCCGGCAAACAGGTGCAGGGGCATCTCCTTGGTCATGCCCATTGCGCCGAAGCACTGCATCGCATTGTCGATGATCTCCTGCGCCATTTCCGTGGCGTAGAATTTTATCATGGAGATTTCCGTCCGCACGTCGCGGCCCTGGTCGATCTTCCAGGCGCAGTCATAGGCCATCAGCCGGGCTGCATGAATCTTCGCGGCGCCATCGGCGACCCACCACTGGATCGACTGGCGCTCCGACAACTTGTGGCCGAACGTTTTCCGCTGGGGGGCGTATTCGCGCATCATGTCGAGCGCACGCTGGGCTGCGCCGATGCACCAGGCCGCCATCTCCATCCGACGGGTGCCCAGCCGCACCTGCATCGGGCCAAAGCCCTGGCCTTCTTCCCCAAGCAGTTTCCAGCCCGGCACGCGGCAATCTTCCAGCGTCACTTCATAGGTGAATTCTCCGCCAAGCATCGGGATGCGGCGAAGGACGTTGAAGCCGGGTGCGTCGCGGTCGACCAGAAAAGCCGACATGCCGCCGCGGGCTTTCTTTTCCTTGTCTGTGATGGCCATCAGGATGGTGAAGTCTGCCTCAGCTGCCCGGGTAATCCAGATCTTGCGGCCATTGATGATCCAGTCGTCCCCATCGCGCACCGGCCGTGTGATCATTCCGGATGGATCGGCACCGGCGCCGGGTTCGGAAATGCCGATGGCAGAAATGGTTTCCCCTCGCGCGTAGGGCTCAAGGTAGGCTTTGCGCTGCTGTTCGTTCACCGTCGTCATGAGCATACGAAGGTTCGGCGAGTCCGGCGGCAGCGTATAAGTCGCGACCGTGGAGCCGAGTGCCTCGTTAACGGCCACAAGGGCGACGTGAGGCATGCCCATACCGCCTGCGTCTTCCGGCGCATCGAGACTCCAGAGGCCAAGGTCTTTTGAGATTTTGTCCAGCCGTTGGCGCTCTTCCAGTGTCAGATAGGCGCCTTGTCCATTGGCTTCGCGTTCCAGCACGGCGCCTTCCAGAGGCATCAGCTCGTCCCGCACGAAGCGCTGGACGAGATCGGCAAGCATGCGGTGCTCTTCGTCCAGTTCAAATTTCATATTCTGCTCCTCCGGCCGCCCCGTACTGGCGTCTCAGAACGGCAGAACGCCACAAGGGACGGAGTCGGGCAAGGCGACAATTTCATGACCTTGGGGAAGCCCGGCGGGAGTTGAAAAAGTCCCGAAGTCTGGCACATGCCGACAATCTGCCCTATCGATTGTCGCTGGCAGGGGCTGCCGTCAGGCTGCCCGGTCGATGGGGGAAGAAGGTAACAGGCTCATGGAGCGATCAGACGACAAGGCTGAGCGGGACGGCCAGGATACCTATTGGGTCCTACGCAAAGACCAGTTGAGCTGCCTGGCATCGCCGGTCCGAATGGACATTGTCGACCATCTGGTGGGCCGCGGCCCGATGTCCATCAAGCAGCTGGCCGCCTCCATGGGGCGGCAGCCCTCCTCGATCTATTATCACATGAACATGCTGGTGAAGGCTGAGCTGATCGTGGAGGCAGGCTCGCAAGTCTCCAATCGCCGGTCAGAGGTGCTCTATGAGACAAGAGCGCCTCGCATGCGATTGCAGAAGGCGCTGTCGGACCCTGCCAATCATGAGACCATTGACCGGACGGTTGGCGCGATCTCCCGTCAGGCGCACCGGGACTTTGTCCAGGGCCTGTCTCATCCGCGGGCAGAGCTGGAAGGCGCCGAGCGGAATCTCGGATTTTTCCGGCTGATCAATCGGCCGAGCCCGGAATCGCTGAAGGAAATCAATGGCTACATTGAGCGGATTGCCGAGATACTCTGGGAAGAACGCGACATGGATCAGCCGCTGATCGCATTTGCCTGGACGTTGACGCCGTTGCACGAAAAAGCTGTCGGTGGCGATGGCTGAACCTCCGGACAGTGCGTTCGGCAGGTATATGAAATAAAAAAGATATTGATGGAGCGAGTGTATGAGCGACCTGGATAGCCGCGGGATGATGAAAGCGATTTACGATGTGATCTCGCAGCCGTCAGGCGAGCGCGATTGGGAGGGCATCCGGCCGCTGTATCACCCCCGCGCAACCATGACCCGGACGGGTGTCGCCATCGATACGTTGCCGGCCAATCAATGCCTGACCTTCGACGAATATATCAAAAGCGCCGAGGAGAATCTGGCCGGTGCCTCTTTCGAGGAAACCGAAATCGGGCATGAATGTGCGCAGCTCGGTTCCGTTGCGCAGGTGCGCAGCGTGTACGAAACCATCTACCGTGTCGGCGATCGTGAGATCCATTCCCGAGGAGTGAACTTTGTCACGATGGTCCGGCTTGCAGACGCCTGGCAGATCCTCAGCATCGCCTGGGACAATGAACGCGCCGGTGTCATCATTCCTGATGAATGGCTCGATTGAGGCTGGCCGAGACGCCCGTGCCGGTCAGACGTTGAACCGGAACAGCATCACGTCGCCATCCTGTACGACGTATTCCTTGCCTTCGGCCCGCATCTTGCCAGCTTCCTTGGCGCCCGTTTCCCCACCGCACGCGACATAGTCCTCGAAGGTGATGGTTTCAGCACGGATGAAGCCTTTTTCGAAGTCGCCATGGATGACGCCGGCGGCCTTCGGGGCAGTCCAGCCCCGGCGGATCGTCCAGGCGCGGGCTTCCTTCGGGCCGACGGTGAAATAGGTCTGGAGGTCCAGCAGGTCGTAGCCCGCATGGATCAGGCGGGTCAGGCCGGGCTCTTCCAGGCCGAGCGTTTCGAGGAACTCGGTCCGGTCGGGCTCGTCCAGGACGGCCAGCTCGGATTCGATCTGGGCTGAAATGACGACGCAGCCGGCGCCTTCTTCCTTGGCGCGTTCTTCCACGCGTTTGGAGTAGTCATTGCCGGTCGCCGCGCTGGCTTCGTCCACGTTCGCGACGAAGAGGATCGGTTTGGACGTCAGCAGCTGCAGCATGTTCCACGCCTTGCGGTCGTCTTTCGGAACATCGGCGCGGCGGGCAGGGCGGCCTTCTTTCAGTTCAGCAAGCGCGAGGTCGATCAGTGCCACCTGAGCCTTGGATTCCTTGTCGCCGGAATTGGCTTTCTTGATCACGTTCTGTTTGCGCTTCTCGAGGCTTTCGAGATCGGCGAGCATCAGCTCGGTCTCGACCACTTCAAAGTCGGCAACCGGGTCGATGGTCCCGCGGACGTGCGTGATGTCGTCATTGTCGAAGCAGCGCAGCACGTAAATGATCGCGTCGGTTTCGCGGATGTTGGCGAGGAATTTGTTGCCAAGGCCCTCGCCCTGGCTTGCGCCCTCAACCAGGCCGGCGATATCGACGAAATTCATGCGCGCGGGAATGATCTCTTTCGAACCGGCAACCCGGGCCAGTTCCGCCAGACGCGGTTCTGGCACGGCAACTTCGCCGACATTCGGCTCGATCGTGCAGAACGGATAGTTCGCTGCCTGTGCCGCAGCGGTCTGTGTCAGAGCGTTAAAAAGCGTGGACTTGCCAACATTGGGCAGGCCCACAATCCCGCATTTGAAGCCCATTCCGGCCTCCCTAAACTTAGATTTCGAGGGGGCCATAGCCCTATTCACGCAGGAAAAACAGGCGGTTTTCTCTCCTGACAGCGGAATTGGGTGTTCAACATCCGGGCTTTCGGTAAGGTTGGCCCACGAAATGCAAGGCAGAACGCATGGCTTATGACGTCTTTCTCGTAACTGTGCCGGAAGATTTCGACATGGCGAAACTGGTCGCCCGTCGTCTCCGCTCGCTCAAATTCACCGTTCGTTTCAATCAGAAACAAACGGAGGACGATATTTTCGACGCCAAGGATGCGCGCGATGCCGGTAAATCCGGCAACATGCTGATCCTCTGGTCCGAAAATTCGGTCAAGAATGACTGGGTGCGCGCAGCGGCTGCGGTCGGCAATTCCCGGGATGGGATGCTGGTGCATGCCGGCATCGACAAGACGATCCCCTATACCCCTTACCGGAAATCGAAGCGCTTCCCGCTGGAGGGATTTACATCCCGGAAAATGCCGGAAGGTTTCTACAAGCTGGTCGAAGAGCTGGCGGAACGTACCGGCCGGTCCGATCTTCGCGCCTGGATGAAACTTGGTTCCAAGGATGACGAGGCCCGCGAAGCCTGGCTCGAAGCCCATCCTGATGACCCGCTGGCCATTGCAGAGCGTCAGAAGCGCGAGAAGGCCCTCGGCATCAAGCCGGAACCTGCCAAGGAAGCTGCAGAGGCTGCAACGAAAGCGGCGACAACCCTGCGTAATGGCAATGGAGACCCCGCGCCCCGTTCAACAACCGGTGTGTCCGCTGCTGTGGCGCGTGCTTCGGCAAGTGCCCGCACTCCCGCCACAAGTGTCGTGGAGCCGGATCAGGATCCCGTTTACGGAAACTGGACCATCGCAGCCATCTGCGCGGCAATCGCGGCGATTTTCCTGTTCAGCCTCGTGGTCCGTTCCCAGCCCGTCGAACGCGTCAGCGCACAGACACCTGCCATCGGCAATGCTGAACGGGTAGTCGCTGCTTGCCCGGCAGGGACGGTGCCGCGCTCAATGGTCGAATTCATGGAGCCGGGCCCGGTCGACATCGGCATGGGCCACGGGCCGATCATCGATGACACGACCCCGCCTGAAGGCGAGTAAGCCCTATCCGAAGACGGCGATCGTCTGACGCCCCACCATCATCGGCTCGCCTTTTGAATTCCACAGGCGCATGGCCTGGCTGGAGTAGCCCTGCTGCGCCGTTTGCGCGATGTGCTGGGCAAGGAACCACCCATTCTCGGTTGAGATGTCATCCGTCAGGAATTCGGCCATCCAGGTCATGGAGCTGATGCGGCCCGGAGCGGTCAGCATCGACAAGGCAGCGGGGGGCGGTGAATCCGCAATGGACAGAAGTGTGACGGCATCCATCGGCGCCGTCTCGTCCCGGTGGCGCAGCCACAAGACGATCTCGCCATCCGGGGCACCGCTGATCGGCCGACCACCTTTGGCGAGGCGAACATTGAAATGCCTTGAGAAGGCCGGCCGGCGGTTTTCATCCGGGAAGAACTGCTTCGTCTCGTCCGGCAGCGTCACAAGCGGGGCCACCATATCGGAGAAATCGAGGCTGGAGTCACGCGCTGTGCCGAACGCGAAAATACATTCGGCAACAATTCCTTCGGAGCCTGTCATGCGGACGGAAATGAAGGCAGTGTTCTTGCCTTCGCGCAGCACGGTCGGCACGGAGGCGAGTTCACCGGAGGCCGGGCCGACAAAGGCGATCTGGGCGGACCGGAGAGGCCGGTCGCCTGCCAGCGGCAGGGCAGCTTTCAGGCAGAGGGCCGCTGTCAGTCCACCATAGGTCGTCCGGCCCTGCATCCAGTCTTCAGGCACCGTCACGCGGGAGGAATTGTCCGCGCCAAAGGCGATGGAGGAGAGGAGATCCGTATAGTTCATGGCTTGGCCCCGTTTTGGCGGATTTTCTTCCTGCCTAGCCGCATTCCTTTTCGGAACCAATCCGTTCCGCAAGGGGAGCATGGCCGGAATGAAAACGCCCCGGCGGTGAAAGCCGGGGCGCTGAAATAGTGCGTTACGGCTCAGCCTAGTGCTGGCTCTCCGGCGTGGTCACACGCAGGCCGTCCAGTTCGTCAGACACGGTGATCTGGCAGGACAGGCGAGAGTTCTCCTGAACATTCTCAGCGAAGTCGAGCATCGACTTTTCCATTTCCTGCTGCTCGCCGACTTTGTCCATGAAGGACTGTTCGACATAGACGTGGCAGGTGGCGCAGGCACAGGCGCCGCCGCAGTCGGCATCAATTCCCGGAATGGAATTCTTGATGGCGGCTTCCATGACGGACTCGCCGTTTTTCGCCTCGACGGTCCGTTCGGTGCCATCATGGTCGATATAGGTAATCTTTGGCATCGGCTTTGTGGTCTCCTTAGGCTGAGGCGGCGGCCGCAGCGATGTCTTTCATTGAAATGGATGTATCCTTGAGCATGTCGGGTGCAACTTTGGTACCCGTCATGATCAATTTCTTTGACGCCAGGAATTCTGGCGGGCTGTTGACCGCATCGACAGCGATCAGCGTGCCATTGCGCAGGTAGAAGACGGCGAATTTCCGCTCGTCCGGATTGCCGCGAACGGCAATTTCGTCATGGCCCTGGTTGAGCCCGGCGATCTGTAGTTTCAGGTCATATTGGTCCGACCAGAACCAGGGGCAGTCTTCAGGCGGGCGCGGCTTGCCGAGGATCGCCGCTGCCGCCAGCTTGCCCTGCTCGATCGCATTGTGGACGCTTTCGAGACGGCCGGTGCGGCCATAATGGACCAGTGGACGGCTTGCGCAGTCACCCGCCGCGAAGATGCGCGGATCAGACGTGCGGGCGTCCCGGTCCGTGGCGATGCCATTGTCGATCGTCAATCCGGCTTCCTGAGCCAGTTCGATGTTCGGCAGGATGCCGATCCCGGCCAGCACAATGTCCGCCGGCAGTTTCGTACCATCGGCGAGAACGGCCGCGCTGACTTTTCCATCATCCCCTTCGAGATGGTCGAGCCGGGCGCCCGTCAGGATCGTGGCGCCCTGATCACGGTGCTCTTTTTCGTAAAAGGCGCTCATGGTGGGGCTGGTGACGCGGGCGAGCACGCGCTCCGCCATTTCCAGCACCGTTACCTCAAGCCCCATCTGGCGGGCCACAGCCGCCGCTTCGAGGCCGATATATCCGGCGCCGATAATGACCATCCGCCGGCCTGCCACCATATTCGGCTGGATCCGGTCGACATCGGCGAGGCCGCGCAGGTCGAACACATTTTCGAGGTCGGCCCCCTTCACTGGCAGCGGGCGGGGGCGGGAGCCTGTGCACAGGATCAACGCGTCATAGGACAGTGTTGCGCCATGCGCGAGTTCCACGACCTGGGCCGCGCGGTCGATTTTCGTGGCGCGGGTCGAGAGGATCAGCTCGACATTGTTGTCTTCATACCAGGCAGCAGGTTTGAAGAAGAGGCGCTCTTCAGCGAATTCTCCCTTCATATAGGCTTTCGAAAGGGGCGGGCGCTGATAGGGCAGCGCGGGTTCGTCCCCCACAAGTACCAGCTTGCCGGAATAGCCTCCCATCCTAAGGGATTGCGCAGCCTGTGCGGCCGCTTGCCCGCCGCCGATCAGGACAATCTGCGATGCGTCTGAAAGATCCAAACCTGTGCCTCCCTCAAGGCAATTTTCTATTTATGACGCATGCGTCACATTTTTAGCCTTTTATATCCTGGCCAGTTACAGTGCAAGGCGCCGTGAATCCATGGCACGAAATGGCGCAGCACCTTTATATGCATCAGATGACAGTGATTCTTGAATGTCCAGACGAGACTTCCCTGCGTGACGTAGGGGCACGTGTGAGCCGCCTGTTCCAGGCGGGGGATGTGATCGCCCTTCATGGGGACCTTGGCGCCGGTAAAACGACATTCTCCCGGGGGATTATAGCGGACTATAGCGGGACTATGGATGTCCCGAGCCCGACCTATACGCTGGTTCAGCTGTACGATTCCGGGCCACTTCCGGTCTGGCACTTCGATCTCTACCGGCTGAAATCTCCCGATGAGGTTGTCGAGCTGGGATGGGATGAAACACAGGATGGCATCGCCCTGATCGAATGGCCGGACCGGGCCGGCGCGCACCTGCCGGAGTGGCGGCTGGACGTCACTATCGAAATCCTTGCGGAGGGACGGCGTGTAACACTGGAACCACGCGGCGAAGGCTGGCAGACACGTCTCCATGGGTTTTGACGAAACAGGCCGCGCGGCAGAGATAGATGCTTTCCTTGTTCGCGCAGGCTGGGAGGACGCTGCGCGGTTCCCGCTCGGCCAGGATGCGTCTACGCGGCGCTATATCAGGCTTGTGGAACCGGACGGTTTGCGCGCGCTCCTGATGGATGCCCCGAATGTTGAGGACAGTCCCTGTCCGCCTGACGCAGATGAAGCGACCCGTATCGCCCTCGGCTGGAATGCCTCGACCCGTCTCGCTGCCTCGCGGGTGGACGCCTTCGTCCTGATCGCCAATTACCTTCGCCAGCGCGGGTTCCGGGCGCCGGAGATTCTGGCCCATGACAGCGATCACGGATTCGCCCTGATCGAGGATTTCGGTGAGAATCGTGAAATCGCCCGGCAGATCGAAGCGGGGCTGATCGATGAGCGCCCGGCCTATGTCACCGCTGCCGGCATCCTGGCGGAGCTGCACCGCGAAGACGCGCCGGATATGTTGTCGAATGGTGCAGATGTCTGGCCAATCCTCGACTTTGACCAGCTGGCGCTCCGGTCCAATGCAGATCTCTATGCCGACTGGCTGCGGGCGGAGCGGGGTGGCGGGCCGCTGGAAGGCGCCGAGCGGGAAGAGTGGGAGAAGGTGCGTGACCAGCTGATCGCCCAGGCGATGGAATTTCCCCGCACCTTCACGCTCAGGGACTTTCACGCCGAGAACCTGCTCTGGCTGGGCAATGGCGAACTTGGCCTGCTGGACTTTCAGGATGCCGTCCGCGGCTGGGACGCCTGGGACATGGCCATGCTGACACAGGATGCCCGCCGCGAGGTTTCACCGGAAGCTGCCGAGGCGGCCATTCGTCATTATCTCGACCACACGGGCAAGTCGCGCGAAGCCTTTGACGAGCGGCTGGCCGTGATCGGCGCGCTCAACGCCTTGCGCATTGCCGGCGTCTTTTCCCGTCTTCAGCACCGGGATGGGAAACCGCGCTACGGCCTCTTCCAGCCGCGCCAGCTGTCCATTCTTGCCAGAAATCTGTCGCATCCGGCCCTTAAGGATATGCAGAACTTCGTCAGGCGGACGACGCCTTTTGTCTTCGAGGGGGTCTGAATGAGTGTGCCGGTTCCACACACAGCCATGGTGCTCGCCGCCGGTCTCGGCACACGTATGCGCCCCCTTACGGATGACTGCCCGAAGCCGCTGATCGAGGTGCGCGGCAAGGCGCTGATCGACCGGATGCTGGACCCGCTGGTCGCTGCGGGCGTTCAGCGCGCGGTCGTCAATGTCCATTATCTGGCCGATCAGGTTGAGGCGCACCTGAAAAGCCGCTCCGATATCGAGATCATCATCTCCGACGAGCGCGGCGAGGTGCTGGAAACCGGCGGCGCGCTGGCCAAGGCGCGGCCACTGCTCGGCGATGACCCGATACTTGTTGCGAACACGGATGCGTTCTGGGAACCGGCCGGGCCGGAACCTGTGAAAGCGCTGGCGGAGGCGTTTGATCCGGACGCCATGGATGCCTTGCTTCTGGTCGCCGACACGGGGCGCACGCTGGGCTTCGGCGGGGCGGGCGATTTCTTTCGGCATGAGGATGGTAGCATGACCCGGCGGGGCGATGCGCCGAGCGCGCCCTACGCATTCTGTGGCCTGCGCATTATCCGCCCGCAACTTTACGACAATGAGCCCATTGAGCGCTTCTCGGCGCTTCGCGTCTGGGCGCCGCTGATCGAACGAAAGCGTTTACACGGCGTGGTGCTGGACCGGTTCTGGCTGCATGTCGGCGATCAGCAGGCGTTGAAGGACGCAGACATGTGGCTGGCCTGCCATGGCGGATAAGGACGGATTGTTCTCCGGTGCGTCCCGCCTCTACACGATCCCTCCGGGAACGGATTTCCTGCGGGCGCTTGCAGGCACGCTGGCGGAAGAGACGGGGCTGAAGGACAATCCCGAAGCGCTGGCAGATGCGGTCATCTATGTTCCGAACCGGCGTTCGGCGCGCGTGCTGGCTCGTGTGCTCTACGATGCCAGCGGCGAGAAGCCGATCCTGCCGCCGGATATCCGCACGCTGGGCGACATCGAAGCGGACGAGGCGCCGTCCGTCGACGCGGCCCGGTCTGGCCTGCCGCCGGCCATGTCAGCGGCGAGGCGGCTCGGCGCGCTGACCCATCTAGTGCAGGCCTTCTATGACAATGCCTATGGCGTGACGCCTCCTGCGGCATCCGCGCTTGCGGCCGCGCAGGAACTCAGTCGCCTGATGGAACAGGCTGCGCTCAGCGAACATGTCGACTGGTCGATGCTGCCAGACCTCGCCGATGCAACCGAACTGGCGAGGCATTGGGAAAAATCAGTCAAATTCCTGAAGATCATCTCCGAAAGTTGGCCGGAGTGGCTGGCCGAGAATGGGGAAAGCGACCCGTTCCTGCGGGACATCGCCGCTGCCCGCATCATGGCGCAGCGCTGGGCAGAGGCCCCGCCGGAGGCGCCCGTCCTGATCGCGGGGTCCACGGGCGCCACCCCGGCTGGCCGTATCCTGATGAAGGCCGCCATGTCCTTGCCGAAAGGCCTTATCGTGCTGCCGGGGCTGGACGTGCACGCAGATGAAGAGGCCCGCGCGGTCATCGCCGGTTCCGTCAGCCACCCGCAGCATATCCTGTTCGACACGCTGCGGGATCTTGGTGTTCAGCCGGACGACGTGCGCACCTGGCCTGGAACAGATGGAACGAGGAACGCAGAAGCCCGCCGCCGCATGATCCACGAGGCGCTGGCGCCGGCGGAGTCGACGGCGGACTGGCGCCGCACGCTGGATTCGCTTTCCGCTTCGCTGGGGACGGTGAAAGAGGATTTCGCGCATTCGGCGCTGCACGGCCTGACAGTCATCGAGGCGCCGGACGAAGCCGTCGAGGCCGAAACGGCTGCTTTGTTGCTGCGCCAGGTGATGCAGCATCCCACAGAGACTGCTGCGCTGGTGACGCCCGACGCAACGCTGGCAAGGCGTGTGAGCGGTGTCCTGCAACGCTGGGGGCTGGATGTACCGCCATCCTCCGGCAGTCCGCTTGGCCAGACGACGGCAGGCAGCCTGATCGGCCTCTGTGCGCGCTGGGTGCTGGACCCGGCGGAGCCGGTGATCCTTACAGCCGTGCTGAAGCACCCGTTTGTGCGCGGCTTTGGCGGGACCGCTGGTCTGGACCTCTACTTCCTGCGCGGCGCACGGAACTGGCAGAGCCTTGACGACCTGCTCCATTCCATCCGGACCCGGAAGGGTCTGGACCCTTATGCCAGTTTCTCCGATGACGATCAGGCTGGGGCCGAGGCCGTAGTTGAAGAAGTCATCACGGCTTTCCGCGAGACAGGCGCGGACCTGTCGGCGGCGGGGCAGATGCCGGGGCGGCAGATTGCCGAGCGTATCGCCGCGCTGGCCGCCCGGGTCAGCCAGACGCCATTTCCATGGGCCGGCGAAGATGGCCGCTCCGCCACGACGATGATGGAACATGTTGCGGAACTGGCGGACTATCTCGCCCCCATGCCGCCGCATGCGTTTGCCGAACTGATCGAAGCGGATGCGGCTCAGCGCACGGTCAGTGCCGGCGTGTCTGAACATCCGCGCCTCGCCATATGGGGACCGCTGGAGGCACGTTTGCAGTCTGCCAGCCATATCATCCTGGCGGGGCTCAACGAAGATGTCTGGCCGCAGCGCCCGCCGGCGGATGCCTTCCTGCCGCGCCGGTTCCGCAAGGAGCTGGGCATCAGCGATCCCGAAGACCGGGTTGGCCTGTCTGCGCATGACTTCGCGCAGCTGGCCTGTGCCCCCAAGGTAACGATGCTCCATGCGCTGCGCCGCAACGATGCGCCAGCGGTTGCCTCGCGCTGGGTCTGGCGCCTGAAGACGCTGGCAGAAGGCGCGCTCGGCGATACAGCAAAGCATGCGCTTGCGCCGGATGGGGACAATCCGCTTGAATGGGCCCTTGCGCTGCGTGGCCGGAAGACGGCCGACTATCCGGCAGATTTCGCAGAACCCAAACCCCGCCGCCGACCGGAAGGGTGGCCGCAGAGATTGTCGGTCACGCGGATCGATACGCTGCAGCGCGACCCCTACGCGATCTGGGCCGAGCAGGTTCTGAAGCTCGACCGGATCGAGCCTATGAATGCAGAGTTAGGCCCGGCGCCTCGCGGGACGGCCATCCACAAGGCGCTGGAAGATTTCGAGCAGGACGGCGCCCCGAAAACTCAAGCGCATCTGGTTTCGCTGCTCACCGAAAACCTCTCCGCCGCTGGTGAACCCGAAGCCGTGCTTGCTGCGCGCCGGGCTGTGCTGGCGCAGATGTCGGACTGGTATCTTGGCTGGCGGTCAGAGCGCCGTGTCGATGGTAGGCCGAAACTTGAGGTAAAAGGACGCTGGGATTTCGACATCGGCGGCGCGCCATTTACCCTGTCCGCCATGGCCGACCGGATCGAACGCCAGCCCGATGGCAGCCTCATCGTGATCGACTTCAAGACGGGCAATCCGCCTTCGGACAAGGAAATCGCCGCCGAACTCAGCCAGCAGATGCCGCTGCAGGCTCTGATCGCGGGCAAGGGTGGCTACGAAGGCATTCCCGCCGCCAGCGTCTCAGGTCTCGAATATGTGGCCTTCAAGGCAAAGCCCGATGCCCGCGTGGTCGGCCAGAGCCGGGCCCTGCAGGCCACGCCGGATGAACTGGCGCAGACAGCGGAAGAGGGGCTGGTCCGCCTCATCTCTGCCTATCGCGAGAACGATGCGGCATTCCTGTCCGCGCCGCGTGTCCAGTTCGTGAAATACGACAATGGCTACAACCGCCTTGCCCGACGCGCGGAATGGGCAGGCGATACCGACGATGGAGGCGGCGATGAGTAGTTTCGTGTCTCCGCCGGATACGGAGGATTTCCGCAAGGCCGTTCAGGTCCAGGCGCGGTCGGCCGACCCGTTGCACTCTGCCTTCGTCATGGCCAATGCTGGGTCCGGCAAGACCAAGGTTCTGATCGACCGCGTCGCGCGCCTGTTGCTGCGCCGTCCGGACGGGCGCCCTGGTGCGAAGCCGGACTCCATTCTCTGCATCACCTACACCAAGGCCGCAGCAAGCGAGATGCTGTCCCGTCTTTTCAAGACGCTTGGCCAGTGGTCTGTGATGGAAGACGACCCGCTGCGCAAGAAGCTCGCCCAGCTTCAGGGGCGCAAGGCGAGCGACTATAATGCCGAAGACCTTCAGGTCGCCCGGGCCCTGTTCGCGAACGCCCTTGAGACGCCGGGCGGCCTGCGTATCGAGACGATCCACGCTTTCTGCGCGCGCGTGCTGCGGCGCTTCCCGCTGGAGGCAGACGTCTTTCCCGGCTTCACCGAAATCGAGGAAGACGAAGCCTTCGCCTTGTGGAACGAAGCGCGCAGCGAAGCGGTCATGTCCGCGCAGGAGACCATGCCGGACCTGCTGGACCTCCTGGCGCTGGAAGGCGGCCATGAAGGCGCGATGCTGGCGCTCGACACGTTGCGGAGTATCGGCACCGCGGTGCTGCGTTTCGCGGATCATTATGACGGCGATTTCGGTGTCATGGACGATGTCCTGCGTGAGCGGCTTCAGGCGCCCGAGGCATCGGTTGACGAGATGCTGGACCTCGCCATGGGCGAGGCGCTGCCAGCGGCGGACATTCGCACGGTGGCCGAACTCCTGCTGACGGGCGGCAAGACGGATGTGGCCACGGGCGAGAAGCTGATGGCCGTGCTCGCGGCGGACGACGCCGGCGAGCGCTGGTCGATTTATCGCTCGGTCTTCCGCACAGCGAGCGGGGATATCCGCGCGTCCAATCCGTACACGAAAGGCATGGCCGAAGCCTTGCCGCTGGTCGCCAGCCTGTTCCAGATGAAGGACGGGTTTGGCGAAGAAGCCCACCGCATGCTGGAGCTGGAAGACCGGCTGAACCGGGCGGCTGCTTTCGCGCGTACCTCGGCCATGGTTCGTGTTGGCCTGCCCGCGCTGGAGCGCTATCGCGAGCTGAAACGCGCCCGCGCCGCGCTCGACTTCGATGATTTGATCGAACACACGCGCATCCTGTTGACCGAAACAGGCATGTCGGACTGGGTGCTTTACAAACTGGATGGCGGCCTCTCGCACCTGTTGCTGGATGAGGCGCAGGATACGAGCCCGACGCAGTGGGAACTGGTCGACGCGCTGACAGGTGAGTTCGATGCCGGGCTGGGCAGGGAGCGGTCGCAGGATCCACGCACCCTGTTCGTCGTCGGGGACGAGAAGCAGTCGATCTATTCCTTCCAGGGCGCGGATCCGTCTCAGCTTCTGAAACAGTATCATCAGTTCCAGTCCCGCAATTCCGCTCTTCTGAAAGAGTCGATGGAAATGTCCTTCCGGTCCGGTCCGGAAGTGCTGGAATATGTCGATGCGGTCTGGAATGAAGCCCCGCCCATTCCGAACGCGCCCGCAGGTGACCCGGCAGAGGAGAGCAATCTCATCCACCACGTCTCCTGGCGGTCGGATCAGCATGGCTGTGTGGAACTCTGGCCGATCGACCCGAAAGAGGAGGAGACGGAAGAAGACGCCTGGGCCCGGCCGGTCAATGCGATGCGGTCCTCCTCGCCCAAAGCCCGGCTGGCGACTGAGGTCGCCAGGGCCGTGAAGGCCATGGTCAATGCAGGCGAAAGCGTCTGGGCGGACACCGGAGAGGGATGGGTGCAGCGTCCGGTCCAGCCGGAAGACATCCTGATCCTTGTGCGCGGCCGGACGGGTGGCCTGTTCGACGCCATGATCGGCGCGCTGAAAGCACAAGGCCTGCCGGTCGCCGGCGCAGACCGTCTGAAACTGGGCGATCATATCGGTGTGCAGGACTGCCTGAACCTGATGCGCTTCGCCGCACTGCCGGAGCGTGACCTGACGCTGGCCGAGATCCTGCGCGGGCCATTCCTGGGGCTCGTCGACGATGACCGTTACCTGTTCGAACTGGCCAGTGGCCGCAAGCGGGGCGAGACGCTGTGGCAGCGCGTACAGGCCAGCACCGATCCGGATGTGAAGGCGGCCTCAGCCTTCCTGCAGATGCTGATCGGCAATGCCCACCTGCCGCCGTTTGATTTCCTGACGGCGGTTCTGGACGTTCCGGGGGCGGATGGACAAACCGGCTGGGAAAAGCTCAACGCCCGCCTCGGCCACCCGGCGCGGGACCCGGTCGAGGCGCTCGTCGCTGAAGCCATTGCGTTCGACTCGACAGAGCCTGCCTCTCTGCAATGCTTCATCGCGCGCATGGAGGCCGGCGAGGTGGAGATCAAGCGCGATCTTGCCGCGCCGGAGCGGGAAATCCGCGTCATGACCGTGCACGGCGCCAAGGGCTTGCAGGCACCGGTTGTCATCTTGCCGGATACGACCAGTGCGCCGAAACCCTCCGGCGGGCGTATCCACGAGATCAATGGCGTGCCGGTCTGGTCGCCGCGCAAGGATGGCGAGCTTGCGGAAGTCACCGCCGCCCGGGCGCTGGCCGACGCGCGCGCCGAGGAAGAACACCGCCGGCTGCTTTATGTGGCGCTGACCCGGGCGCAGGACCGGCTGATTATTGCCGGCCACTGGTATGGCGGCCAGAAGGGCGGCGGCTATCACGACCGGTCCTGGTATGCGCTCTGCCTCAACGCGATGGACCGGCTTGTCCCGGCTGAAGGCGAGGCGCGCGACGAATGCCGCCGGTTCGGAGGCGCTCCCTCAACTGTACCGAAGACCGGGCAGGGCGACGGCGCGAAAGCCGGCTATCCCGATTGGGCGCTGGAGCGGGTGGAAGACACGCCGGTGACCGCCCGCCGTAGATTCAGCGCGCCGACCAGCCTGCTGGGGCGCGACATGCCCGTCATGGCGCCGTTCGGAGAAGGGCGCGAAGCGCGCCTCAAGCGTGGCCGCCTGATCCACGCTTTGCTGCAATACCTGCCGGATGTGCCGGATGCCGACCGGGAGACGGCCGGGCGCAACTTCCTCGCGCGGGATGCTTCGCTGGAAGAGGCGGAGCGCGAAGAGATGCTGGCCGCGGCGATGGGTGTTTTGCAGGACCCGGCCATGGCAGGCGTCTTCGCGCCGGGTGGACGGGCTGAGGCGGCGATCATCGGCAGCTCGAAAGAACACCTGCCGGAAGGCGTGGTGATCAATGGCCGGGTCGACCGGCTGGTTGTCTCGGACACCGAAGTCCTGATCGTCGATTTCAAGACAGACCAGCCCGCGCCGGACACGCCGGAAGGCGTGGGTGAGAGCTATGTGCTGCAGATGGCGGCTTACTGGGCCGTGCTCCGCGAGGCCTGGCCGGATCGCGCCGTGCGTGCCGCGCTTTGCTGGACGGACGGGCCGAAACTCATGCCATTGCCGGAAGAGATGCTTTTAGCCGCGCTAAAGCGTGCTGGGAGTGAGGTTTGACTTGTGCCCGGAGTCCCTATCTAGCAGTCTGTTGAACCGAAATTGAGGAGCTCGCCATGGCTGCGATTGATGTAACAGACGACGAGTTTGACGGTGTCATCGCCAATTCCGATGTCCCCGTCGTTGTGGATTTCTGGGCCGAATGGTGCGGCCCCTGCAAGCAGATGTCGCCGCATCTGGAGGCCGTCGCCGAAGAAATGGCCGGCAAGGTGAAAGTCGCCAAGATCAATGTCGACGAAAACCCGATGACCGGCTCGAAATACGGCGTGCGCGGCATGCCGACGCTAATGATCTTTAAGGATGGCAAGGTCGCCGCTACGCACCTCGGTGCGATGAGCAAGCAGGCCATCGCCGACTGGATCAAACAGTCGGCCTGATCCGTCAGGCCGGCTCGCTGGTCAGCGCCAGGAACACGTCTTCAAGGTCGGGGGTCTCGGTGATGAGATCCCCGATTCCGATTCCGGCCTGACGCACCTGTTCCAGAAGGCGGCCGATTCCGGTCTCGCTCGTCCGGAACGTGATTGCCAGTTCCCCCGATTCGCGCATCGTCGCATCCAGCTCGGACAAGGCATCCGGGACGGCCGTCAGTGGTTCTCTGGGGGTGATCACAAGCGTCTTGTAGTCGAGCCGGGCCAGCAGGCTCGGCGTCGGTTCGCAGGCGACAATCTCGCCATGGTTCACGATGGCGATGGAATCGCAGAGCTCTTCGGCTTCTTCCAGATAGTGAGTCGTCAGGATGATCGTGGTGCCGCGGTCATGCAGTTCGCGCACATAAGTCCACATCGAGCGGCGCAGTTCCACGTCCACACCGGCTGTCGGCTCGTCGAGGATCAGCACGGGCGGATTGTGGACGAGCGCCTTGGCCACCATCAGTCGCCGCTTCATGCCGCCCGACAGCTGTCGCACATAGGCATCTTTCTTGTCGTCGAGGCCCACGGCAGCGAGGATTTCGTCTGTCTGGCGTTCGCCTTTCGGGACGCCGTAAAAGCCCGCCATCAGTTCCAGCATTTCAAACGGGGTGAAGAAGGGGTCGGCAACGATCTCCTGGTTCACAACGCCAATGGCTGCGCGGCTCTGGCGGGGGTGCTTGTCGATATCGAGCCCCCAGATACTGGCCGTGCCGGAGGTCTTGTTCACCAGGCCTGCCAGGATGTTGATGAAGGTGGACTTGCCCGCCCCGTTTGGCCCCAGAAGGCCGAAGATCGATCCGCGCGGAATTTTCAGGCTGATGCCCTTCAGGGCGTGCTTTTCCGGCATGCGGCCGGAGGCGGCGTACACCTTCTGCAGGTTATCGACTTCAATTGCATATTCCGGGGCGGAGTTTTGGTCAGTCATCCGGTCCTTCTTTCCCTGCGGCATGGCGGTGCTTGCGTGGCACTCTGGTGCGCTCTAGGTAGGGCTGTACGCCGCGGTGAACAAGCCGGGGCCAACTTACAGGACTGAATAGGCGATCCAATGTCTACCAAGCGCGATGTTTTCGACCCACCCGAAGTCGTGATGGTCAAAACCCATAAAGTCTCCTGTAATGGCGGCGGCGGCGCGCTTGGCCACCCGCGCGTCTGGTACGAGATGGGCGACGAGGATTTTGTCGAGTGCAAATACTGCGACCGGCGTTTCGTCCTGATCGGTGGCAAAGACGACCCCGGCCGGGGTCGTTGATTTTTTCTGGATACGGAGCCGGCAGACCATGCATGTTCTTGTCGTCGGCGGTGGAATTGGGGGCCTGACAGCCGCCCTCGCGCTGGAGAAGCGCGGTCATACCGTTACAGTAATCGAGCAATCCGGTGTCATCAGCGAGGTGGGGGCCGGGCTGCAGCTCAGCCCAAACGCCACGAAAGTCCTGAATGCCCTGGGCGTCGGGGCACGGGTGATGACGGATGCGTTCCGCCCGCAGGCGGCGGAAATGCGCTGGGGGCGCAGCGGGGCGACCATCTTCTCCATCCCGCTACGCAAGGCGGCGGTGAACCGGTGGGGCGCCGAATACATCCATGTTCACCGGGCTGACCTGATCGAGGCGTTGCGGGCTGAACTCGCCGCCCGGGCGCCCGACTCAATCCTGCTGGGGCACCGGTTGGAGCGCTATGAGAACCGTGGCGACAAGGTCGTTGCGTATTTCGAAGGCGGCGGCAAGATGGAGGCAGACCTGCTGATCGGCGCGGATGGCATTCATTCGGCCGTGCGGGCGCAGATGCTTGGGCCGGACAAGCCGGAATTCACCGGCTGCGTCGCCTGGCGCGCGACTGCGCCGGTCACCGCACTCGGAGATCATGCACCACCACCTACGGCGACTGTCTGGGCCGGACCGCGCAAGCACGCCGTGACCTATCTGCTGCGTCGGGGCAGCCTCGCGAATTTCGTCGGGGTCGTGGAACACAAGACCGCCGGAGACGAATCCTGGACCGCGACCGGCGCCAAGGAGCAGGCGCTTAAGGATTTCAAACGCTGGCATCCATCCGTTACCGCGATCATTGAAGCGGCCGACTCAATGAACCGCTGGGCGCTTTACGGCCGCAAGCCGCTGCCCAAATGGAGCGACGGCCGCGCCACGCTGCTGGGTGATGCCTGCCATCCGATGTTGCCGTTCCTGGCACAGGGGGCGGCCATGGCGATCGAGGACGCCTGGGCGCTGGCGGCCTGTCTGGAAGCCGAAGCGGATGTGACAGCGGCGCTCGCGGCTTACGAAGCCCGCCGCAAGCCGCGTGTGACCCGGGTTCAGGCCGGGGCCCGCGCCAATGCGAAGCTCTACCATCGGGGCAATCCGATTACGCGTTTCGGGTCCTATGTTCCGATGGCCATGGCGGCGCGCGCCGCGCCGGGCTTTGTCCGGTCGCGCCTCGACTGGATCTATGACCACGACGAAACGTCTCTTTAGATTTTCACCGGTTATCCTTGCCCTGAAACTGCCCTAAGGGCAGGAAGGTCGACCCCGCTCAACCTGTACCGGTGAAGAATGCTCTCAATCCTCGATCTTTTCCGTGTCGGAATTGGCCCTTCCAGCTCACACACGGTCGGCCCGATCCGGATCGCGAACCGGTTCATGGCGAACCTCGCAGGCGCCACCGGCACGCCCGCTCGGATCGAAGTGGAATTGCAGGGCTCACTCGCGCTGACCGGGGCAGGGCACGCGACGCCCAAGGCCGTGATGCTGGGCCTGCTCGGCTTCGAGCCTGAAACACTGGACCCCGACGCGGCGGACCGGGACGTTGCCGCGCTGGAAGCCTCCCGCACGCTGCCGCTGGCGAACCGCGCGCCCATTCCCTTCGATCCGGCGAAGGACATCGTCTTCGCCTATGACGTCCTGCCGGCGCTCCATCCGAACGGGATGCGCATGCGGGCATTCGATGCGGATGGCGCCGTCCTCGCGGATGAGACCTGGTATTCGACAGGGGGCGGCTTTATCGCCACCGAGCGCCAGCTTCAGCGACCGGTCGAGGACGATCTTCTGCCGGTCGGCCCGTCCGTGCCGCATCCCTTCGGATCGGCGGCTGATCTCCTAGCCATTTGCGCTGAGGCCGGGGCCGGCATCGCCGACATCATCCTCACGAATGAGGATGCAATGCGCTCCCGCACCGAGACGGAGGCGGCGCTGGACCGGATTGCGGAGGTCATGCTTGCTTGCATCGAACGTGGCCTGACACGCGAAGGCGTTCTGCCGGGCGGGCTCAAGGTTCGCCGCCGTGCGCCGGACCTGTGGAAGAAGCTGCAGAACGACCCTCAGTCGAACGAGCGGGAGCAATTGTTCGACTGGCTCAATGTCTATGCCATGGCGGTGAACGAAGAGAACGCCAATGGCGGGCAGGTCGTCACCGCGCCGACCAATGGCGCGGCCGGCATCATTCCGGCTGTGATCCGCCATTACTGCGCCGATACGGAAGACCGCACCGCGCGCCTGCGCCGGTTCCTGCTGACCGCCGGGGGCATTGGTCTGCTTTACAAGCAGCGGGCATCGATATCGGGCGCGGAAATGGGCTGCCAGGGAGAGGTCGGCGTTGCCTGTTCCATGGCGGCAGCCGGGCTTGCCGCTGTCTGGGGCGCCAGCCCGCAACAGGTCTGCAATGCGGCCGAGATCGGCATGGAGCACAATCTTGGCCTGACCTGCGATCCTGTCGGCGGCCTCGTTCAGATCCCGTGCATCGAGCGCAACGCGATCGGCGCGGTGAAGGCCGCCAACGCCGCGCGTCTGGCGCTGCACTCGGCCAACCAGACGCATGTCTCGCTCGATCAGGTGATCGAGACCATGCGCCAGACCGGCATGGACATGTCTTCCAAATACAAGGAAACATCGCAGGGCGGCCTCGCCGTGAACGTAATCGAGTGTTGAGCGTTCTGTCCTGGAGTTGATTGTCGAGACATCACTGGGAGAGCCGCATGGCCACGGTCAATAATCTGTCTTCACTGCTGCACAGCCTTGAGGAGAATACCGAGGGCGACAAGGTGACGGTGCGAGCCATGCTGAACGCTGTGGGACGGCGCTCCTACGGGCCAATCCTGCTGTTGCTCGGATTTCTGGCGCTCAGCCCTCTGGCGATCATTCCCGGCGCGACTTGGCTTGTCGCGATTATCACGCTCCTGATTGCCGGCCAGATCCTGGTCGGGCGGCCCTTCCCGTGGGTGCCCGCGCGCTTCCTGAATATCGAGTTCCCCCGTGAGGCCCTGTTGCAGGGTATCAAGATGGCGGATCCTTATGTCTGCCAGATTGATCGGTTTCTGAAGCCGCGGCTGGCCTTTCTGACCGCACCGCTGTTTGCGCCCTTCGTCGCGCTGATCTGCATTGCGGCGGCCATCGTGACGATTCCATTGGGGCTGGTACCGTTCGGGCCGTTCCTTCCGGGGCTGACGATCTTCCTGTTCGGACTCGCCGTGACGGCGCGGGACGGTTTCGTCCTGATCATTGCTGCTTTGGGCCTGGCGGGGGCGTGCTGGCTGCTTTTCCGCCTCTGGTCACGGATCACCGGCGCGTTCGCTTGACGCCGGGGACGGCCTTTTTGACCGGAGAAGGCTGGGGTACGCTTGCGTTCACGTAAGTCGGAACGAGCCATGTCGGAGATCAAATCCTATCTCGGCTGGAAGGTGGATTACCTCAATCCCCCCGGTGAACCGGCATTTGCCGGGCCTGACTCCGTTTCCTGGCAGGTCTTCAAGAACCCCATTGCGCTGGCCATTGGCGGCGTTGCGGCGGTGCTTCTGGAATTTGCCGATGCCCGGATCCGCTCCGGCGTGTGGGACCATTCCGTCTTCAGGACAGACCCGATCGGCCGGTCGAAGCGTACCGGCGTCGCGGCCATGGTCGGCGTGTACGGACCGCAGAATGCCGCCCGCCGCGTCATTCAGGGCGTCACCAACATGCACGCCCGGGTCGAGGGGCAGACGCCGTCCGGTGAGCCTTACAAGGCGCTGGACGTGGAATTGCTCGACTGGGTGAGCGCAACGGCCAGTTTCGGCTTCCTGACCGCCTATGACCGCTTCGTGAAATCTGTCTCCGAGGCAGACAAGACGCGTTTCTTCGAAGAAGGTGTGCCGGTTGCGCGGCTGTATGGGGTTCAGCATCCGATCCGTTCGCTGGCAGACTTCGACGCCATGCTGCAGACGCTGCTGCCGCGCTTCGAACCGCATCCGATCAATACAGAATTCCTGGACATCATGTGCTCCGGCCGTGCGGCGCCCGGTGTGCCCAAAGGCCTGCAGAGCGCGCTTGTGCATGCGGCGGTGGCTATCCTGCCGCCGGCCGTCCGGGAGCGGCTGGAACTGGGACCGGAATACGACCTGCACTGGAAGGGCGAGATGACGGTGAAGCTGATGGCCAAAGCCGCCGAGCGATTTCCAGACCCATCCTCGCCTGCCGCGCACGCCAGCGAACGCCTCGGCCTGCCGCGGTCCTTCCTCTGGAAGGGAGACGCCGAACGCGCCCGCCTTCTTGAGGCGCGGGACATGGGCAAGCTCCAGAACGCCTGAACAATCAGAATACCAACAAAATATCTCCGGGAGACAAGACATGGCAATCAAGACACGCTTTACCGAAGAGTTCGGGATCGAGCACCCGATCGCGCAGGGCGGCATGCAATGGGTCGGCTATGCCGAAATGGTCGCGCCGGTGGCCAATGCGGGCGGCCTCGGCTTCCTGACGGCGCTGACGCAGCCGACGCCGGAAGACCTGGCCAAGGAAATCGCCCGCACCAAGGAAATGACGGACAAGCCGTTCGGCGTGAACCTGACAATCCTGCCGGCGATCAAGCCGCCGCCTTATGCCGAATACCGCGACGCCATCATCCAGGGCGGCGTGAAGATTGTCGAAACCGCTGGCTACAAGCCGCAGGAACATATCGACCATTTCAAAGAGCACGGCATCAAGATCATCCACAAATGTACCGCTGTACGCCACGCGCTCTCTGCCGAACGGATGGGCGCCGATGCGATCTCTATCGACGGCTTCGAATGTGCGGGCCACCCGGGCGAGGACGATATTCCGGGCCTGATCCTGATCCCGGCGGCAGCCGAAAAGGTGAAAGTGCCAATGCTTGCGTCCGGCGGCTTCGGCGACGGGCGTGGCCTCGCAGCGGCTCTGGCCCTTGGTGCCGACGGTATCAATATGGGCACGCGTTTCTGCGTCACCAAGGAAGCGCCGATCAACGAAGCCTTCAAACGCCAGATGGTCGAGAATGACGAGCGCGCCACGAACCTCATCTTCCGTACCCTGCATAACACGGCCCGCGTGATGAAGAACGCCGTCTCCGACGAAGTGGTGGCGATCGAGCGCAAGGGCGGGGCGAAATTCGAGGATGTCCAGCATCTCGTTGCCGGTGTCCGCGGCCGCAAGGCAATGGCGGAAGGCGACACGGATGGCGGCATCTGGTCGGCCGGCATGATCCAGGGCCTGATCCACGACATCCCGAGCGTCGAGGAACTCATCGACCGGATCGTCGCCGACGCCGAGAAGATCATCCGGGGGCGTCTCGAGTCGATGGTCAAATAGGCCGGGGAGGGTCATATGGCTTACGAGCAGGTGCTTCTGGAAAAGGATGGCCCTGCGGCCATCATCACCCTTAACCGCCCGGAGAAGCTGAACGCGTTCACGAACCAGCTTGGCCGGGAACTTGCCGATGCGATCCGCGCCTGTGACGCAGATGATGACGTGCGCGGCATCATCATTACGGGCGCGGGCCGGCACTTCTGTGCCGGTGCGGACATCTCCGATGGCGCGGATGCCTTCGATACCAAGAGCGGATCGGGCGCCAAGAATTTCGGCACCAGTGAGCCCGGCAAGACCCGGGACGGGGCGGGTTTCATCGGCGCGATGTATGCCTGCCAGAAACCGCTGATTGCCGCGTTCAACGGCGCGGCGGTCGGGGTGGGCATCACGATGATGCTGCCGACCGATATCAAGATTGCGTCAGAGAAGGCGAAGTTCGGATTTGTCTTCGCTCAGCGCGGCCTGCCGCCGGAAGCCGGCAGCGCCTGGTTTCTGCCACAGCTGGTCGGCCTGCCTCAGGCGCTGCGCTGGTGCATGACGGGCCGGGTGTTCGATGCCGGGGAGGCGCTGGAAGGCGGCCTGATCAGCGAAATTTACCCGCCCGGGGAGTTGCTGCCAGCGGCCAAACGAATCGTCGCCGAGATCGCGCAGAATACGGCGCCTGTCTCTGTCGCACTGGTTCGCCAGCTGCTCTGGCGATTCGGACCTGCGGCAGACCCGTTCGACCTGCTGAAGGTCGATGGCAAGTTTGCGCTGACCCTCGGATCGTCCCCGGATGTGAAAGAGGGGGTGACGGCTTTTCTTGAAAAGCGCGCGCCGAATTTCCCCGGAAAGGTCTCAGCCGACATGCCGGACGGTTATCCCTGGTGGTAATCTGGCCCGGCGGGCGCCGCTATAGACGGTGTATAGAGGGTGTATTGACGGTCTTCGTGAGGGTGCTGAAGCGCCGGAAAGTGTTGGATAAGGCTGTCGGGGGAAAGGTGGCTCCGCGAGTAGGACTCGAACCTACGACCGGGCGATTAACAGTCGCCTGCTCTACCAACTGAGCTATCGCGGAACAGCCGGAGAGGGGCTATTACCAGACCGCTCCACCGGTTCAAGCCCTCTGATGCTGCGAACCACACAATTCTTTCGGATCGCAGCAGAAAAACGCACAAAAAAAAGGCGGGAGACGTGTCTCCCGCCGAGGCGTTGGGTGATGGTGGGTGTCTCCAAGAGAAGACAGGGTTAACAATCTGCGGAATTGGTTAACACGGTCTAAACGGCTTACTGAAAACTCGAATTTCTCTGGCAAGATTTGACGTTTTCCGGAAAGCCGCGCTTTGCCCTGCGGAAAAACCGCATGAATACAGGGATATCGCTGCTTTTGGGAGGTCTGGAGGCCCCGGCCGGAATCGAACCGGCGTACACGGATTTGCAATCCGCTGCGTCACCACTCCGCCACAGGGCCATGCCGGAAGCAGGCCTCCTAGCAACGTTCCGCGCGGCGTGCAATCTGCCGTTTTCATGCTTGTGCGCGTTTATCGCCGATTGCATGTCCGAAGCTGCATGCTAAAGGGCTCCCCAGAGGAACATACGCACCCCGAAAGGCGAGAGCCCATGAACTTCGAAGCCGCCCGTGAAATCATGGTCGACAGCCAGATCCGCCCGAATGACGTGTCGGATCCGGAATTCGTCCACGCTTTCCTGAACACGCCGCGCGAGGCCTTTGTCCCGGCGACCCGCAAGCCGGTCGCTTATTCCGAACTCGAGATCGAAACCTCCGAAGGCCGCGCCCTGTGGACACCGCGTGACACGGCAAAACTGCTGAAGGCCGCCGCGATCAAGCCGACCGATATCGTTCTGGTGATCGGTGCCGGCGCAGGCTACGAGACGGCACTGATCAGCCACCTCGCGGAAACGGTCATCGCGCTGGAAGACAGCACGGAGCTGGTCGATGCCATGTCGGACCGGTTCGCTTCGCTCGGTTTTGACCGGGCTGTTGCTGTTGAAGGCAAGCTGGAAGACGGCCTGGAGGACCAGGGCCCGTTCGATGTGATCTATGTCTGCGGCATGGTCGAAACGGTGCCGCAAGCCTGGAAAGACCAGCTCGCTGAAGGCGGCCGTCTGGCGCTTGTGCAGCTCGAGCCGGATAGTGTGGGCCGCGCACGCGTCTATACGAAAGCGGGTGAGACTGTATCGTCGCGCTATGCGTTCGATTCTTTCCCGCCGAAATTTGCGCAGTTCGACCGCAAAAAGGCATTTGTTTTCTGATTTTCCGGGCTGGCCGCGTCAGCGTTAACTCCCCGGAAAAGTGAACACTGTTCTCTGTGGGCGCTAAGCCTGTATAAAGGCGTGTAATTGTAATTACGGCATCCGAGGAGCCTCCCATGATCCTGAAGTTTCGTATCCTTGCGGGCAGCGCGCTGGCCGGCCTGCTGGTGACCGGCGTTGCGTCGGCCGAGACATTGGAGGATGCGGTAGCCTCTGCGGTCCTGTCGAACCCGCAGCTCGAATCGCAACGCGTCGAATCGGACATTGCCCGCGAGACGCTCAAGCAGGCTCGGGCAGGCGGTCGTACCACCGTGACGGTGGGCGGATCGGCAGGCTACCAATACACTGACACCAACTCGCCGTTCAGTCTGAGCAACGGGAACTCCGGTGCGTTCTCTTCACAGGTCCAGGCGACCAAGCCGATCTATACGGGCGGGCGTGTCTCGGCCGGGATCCGCCAGGCCAAGGCCGGGATCAGCGCGGCAGACGCGCAATACGATGCGGCCGAGCAGGACCTGATCCTGCAGGTCATCACAGCTTACATGGATGTCCGCCGCGACCGCGAGACAGTCTCGATCCGCCAGAACAATGTCGAAGTGTCGACGGAACAGCTGCGCGCAGCCGAGGACCGTTTCGAAGTGGGTGTTGTCACCCGGACGGACGTATCGCTCGCCCGCGCAAACTTTGAAGGCACCCGCGCGTCGCTTGCCGGCGCTGAAGCCGCACTTGAGTCGAGCCTTGCGAATTATTCGTTTCTGACAGGCCTCACCCCCGGTGACCTTGCGCCCCCGCCGCCGGTTCCGCCTTTGCCTCAATCTCTGGAAGAGGCGACTCAGCTTGGGCTGGATGCTAATCCGGACATGATCGCAGCCCGCCATTCCGAGCGTGCGGCGATGGAGGCGATTGAGGCGGCCAAGGCGCAGGGGCGTCCGTCCGTGAACCTCGTCGGGACCGCGCAGGGCCAGTATTCGGAGTTCGAAAACGGAAATTCCCGGCAGACATCGGTTTCCGGTGTGGTGCAGGGCTCGATCCCGATCATGACCGGCGGCCTCGTGAAGAGCCAGACCAGGGCCGCCCGCCTGCGCCGGGACCAGGCCCGCCGTCAGATCGACGCATTGGACCGCTCCATCCGGGCGCAAGTGGCCTCCGCCTGGTACGGTTATGATGCGACGCTGCGGGCGATCAAGGCCTCCAAGCGTCAGGTCGATGCTGCTGAAATCGCTTATGACGGGGCCAAGGAAGAACTGGCGGTCGGTGTGCGCACCACGCTGGACGTGCTCAATCAGGAACAGCAATTGTTCGAGGCACGACTGGCATTGGTCCAGGCCGAGCGGGATGCCTATGTGGCCGCTCACCAGCTGCTGCGGGCGACTGGTCAGCTGACGCAACCATAGCTACGCGTCCCGAAAGGGGTTAATATTGTCAGCCCTTTGTTAACCCAATCGCCTTAGCGATCATAAACAGAATCGAAGACGCTGAAGCATATCAGGGGGCTCTGATGGCCAACGAAGCACATAAGGAACCGACGATGGAGGAAATCCTCGCGTCGATCCGTAAAATTATCTCTGACGATGCAGCGGCGCCGGCCTCGGCCCCTGAACCGGAACCCGAAATCGCCAATGACGAGGAAGACGATGTCAGCCTCGAAGAGGTGATGTTCGATGAAGACGTCCGTGAAGAACCTGCCGAAGCCGAAGCGGCCGAAGAGTTCGAAATGGAATCGTTTGAAATCGAGGACTTCTCTGCCGAGGAGCCGCCGGAAGCAGCCCCGGAACCGGCCCAGAGTTTTGAATCCCTGCTGAGCGCTTCCCGCGCGGCTGAAGCTGAACCTGAGCCGGCCCCCCGGCCAGTTCCGGAGCCCGTCGCCGTCGCGCCCGCACCAGCCCAGCCCAAACCGGCGCCAGCTCCTGCGCCAGTGGAGAAACCCATGTCCGCCTCACCCGCCTATGACAACGCCTCTCTGACCGACGAATCGACGGCAAACGCCGCCGCTGGCGCGCTCGGCAAGCTGATCTCGAAGATGGACCTCGGCACCGACAATACGCTCGAAGGCCTGGTTCGCGAACTGCTGCGTCCGATGATCAAGGAGTGGCTGGATGCCAACCTTGCGACCATCGTTGAGCAGAAAGTTGAGGCAGAGGTAGAGCGGATCTCCCGCATGGCACGCTAGCCTCTCCCGCCAAATTGTTTATAGGGAAGGGCGCGCCGTCACCGGCGCGCCTTTTCTTTTTATCTGGACTACGCCCGAAACGATGCTCGACCAAAGATTTGACCCCGCTGAAGCCGAACCCCGCCTGTATGAGGCCTGGGAAACCAAAGGCTGCTTCAAGCCATCCGGTGACACGTCTGCGCAGGCCTATTCCATCGTCATTCCACCGCCGAACGTGACCGGCGTCCTGCACATGGGGCACGCGCTGAACAACACGCTGCAGGACGTGCTGATCCGCTTTGAGCGCATGCGCGGCAAGAACGTCCTCTGGCAGCCGGGCACGGACCATGCCGGTATCGCGACGCAGATGGTGGTCGAGCGCCAGCTGGCCGAGGAAGGCAATATCAGCCGCCGGGACATGGGCCGCGACGCCTTTGTCGACCGCGTCTGGACCTGGAAAGCCGAATCCGGCGGTGCCATTGTGAACCAGCTGAAACGCCTAGGCGCCTCCTGCGACTGGAGCCGCGAACGCTTCACCATGGGAGACCGGAACGATCCGGACAACTCCATGGTTCGCGCGGTCACCAAAGTGTTCGTGGAGCTCTATAACAAGGGCCTGATCTATCGCGACAAACGCCTCGTGAACTGGGACCCGCATTTCCAGACAGCGATTTCGGACCTCGAAGTCGACCAGCGCGAAGTGAACGGTCATTACTGGCACCTGCGCTATCCGCTGGCCGATGGCGTGACCTATGAGCACCCGATCAAGGATGAAGACGGCAACGTCACCGGCACAGAGACGCGCGATTATATCGTCGTCGCAACCTCACGCCCGGAGACGATGCTGGGCGATACCGGTGTGGCTGTGCATCCGGAAGACGAGCGCTATGCGGGCCTTGTCGGCAAGTTCGTGGAGCTGCCCATCGTCGGCCGCCGTGTGCCGATTATCGCGGATGAGTATGCGAACCCGGAAAAGGGGTCCGGCGCGGTGAAGATCACGCCGGCGCACGACTTCAACGATTTTGAAGTCGGCAAACGCGCGGGCCACACGCCGTTGAACATCCTGACGGCAGTTGCCGCCGTCGTGGATGGCGCAGAGGCCGATGCGGCGGGCATTCCCGAAGCGTATCGCGGGCTCGACAGGTTCGATGCGCGCAAGAAAGTTGTCGAGGATTTCGAGGCCGCCGGTCTTCTCGAAGAGATCGAAAAGCTCAAGATCGAACAGCCCTTCGGCGACCGGTCCAATGTCGTCATCGAACCGTGGATGACGGACCAGTGGTATGTCGACGCCAAGACGATGGCCCAGCCGGCCATTGCTGCCGTACGCGAAGGCAAGACCACTTTCGTGCCGGAGAACTGGGAGAAGACCTATTACAACTGGATGGAAAACATCCAGCCCTGGTGCGTTTCCCGGCAGCTCTGGTGGGGCCACCGGATTCCGGCATGGTATTCCGAGGAGGGCGAAGTCTTCGTCGCCGCTTCTGCGGAAGAGGCGCAAGCCATGGCGGGCGCAGGCGTTGAACTGAAACAGGACGAAGACGTCCTCGATACCTGGTTCTCCTCAGCGCTCTGGCCGTTCTCGACGCAGGGCTGGCCGGAGCAGACGGACGATTTGAAAACCTTCTTCCCGACGGCGACGGTGGTCACGGCGTTCGACATCATCTTCTTCTGGGTCGCCCGGATGATGATGATGAGCCTCGAATTTATGGGCGAAGTCCCGTTCAAGGACGCTTACATCCATGCCCTCGTCCTCGACGAGAAGGGGCAGAAGATGTCGAAGTCCAAGGGCAATGCCATGGACCCGCTGGAACTGGTCGACGAATACGGGGCCGACGCCCTGCGCTTCACCATGGGCCGCATGGCCGGGCAGGGCCGCAATATCCGCCTGTCGAAGCAGGCGGTGGAAGGCAACCGTAACTTCGCGACGAAACTCTGGAACGCGGCGCGCTTCGCCGAGATGAACGAATGCGGCGCGCCGGGTGAGATCAATTTCGACGAGATCGAAAGCCCGGTGAACCGCTGGATCCTCGGAGAATTGATGCAATGCGTGGCGGACGTCACGAAGGGTATTGAGGATTATCGTTTCGACGAAGGCGCCGGGGCTGTCTATCGCTTCGTGTGGAACACCTTCTGCGACTGGTATCTGGAACTCATCAAGCCGCTGCTGGGCGGAATGGACGATGCCGCCAAATCCGAAACGCGGAAGGTCTGTGGCTATGTTCTCGATGAGACGCTGAAACTGCTGCACCCGTTCATGCCGTTCGTTACGGAAGAGCTCTGGGACCGCCGCGCTCCGGGCCGCGTTCAGGACAAGGGCTTCCTGATGGGGCAGGACTGGCCGGTCTTCACGGGCTTCCACGACGAAACGGCGACGGAAGAGGTCGACTGGGTCATCGACATGATCACCGAATTGCGCTCACTGCGGAACGACCTCGGCGTGCCGGCCGGTGCGAAGATCCCGCTGGCGCTGGTCAAGGCTGGGCCGGTGATTGAGACCCGCGCCATGCGGCACGAAGACGTGCTGAAGCGCCTCGCCCGCCTCGAAGACATCGCCTTCACGGACGCAACGCCGGAAGGCGCCGTGACGGCCGTGTTCGGCGCAACGGTCGCCGCGCTCCAGATTGCGGACTTTGTCGACGTGGATGAAGCCCGCAAGCGGCTCGACAAGGAACTCGGCCAGATCGAGAAGGACATCACGTCCACCGAGAAGAAGCTCTCCAACGAGAACTTCGTGGCCCGCGCGCCGGAAGAGATCGTGGAAGAAAACCGGCAGCGTCTCGTCGATTGGGCAGCACGGCGCGAAAAGCTGACTGCGGCACGAAAGGGGCTTGAAGGTCTCTGACCTTCAGGTCCAACCTGCTGTCTGATGGACAGGAGGCTTTCCCATGATTTTTCGGCCGCTTCTCGCGGCAGCCGCGATCTTTCTCGCGGGTTGCCAGGTTTCGCCTGTGAGTGCTGAGCCGCAGGAAGCGCCGCAGTGGCGCCTTGCCATCCATGGCGGGGCGGGCGTGATCACGCGCGGCTCCATGACGCCCGAACAGGAAGCGCTCTACCGGGCGGGTCTTCAGGAAGCACTTGAGGCAGGCGCAGACGTGCTGCGCAATGGCGGCAGCGCGCTGGACGCCGTGCAGGCCGCCGTCATGCCGATGGAGAACAACGAAATCTTCAATGCGGGCAAGGGCGCCGTCTTCACGGCGGCCGGCACGCACGAACTGGACGCCTCCATCATGGAAGGCAGCACGCGCAATGCAGGCGCGGTGGCTAGCGTCACCATCGTGAAAAACCCGATCCTCGCGGCGCGCGCCGTCATGGACAAATCCGAACATGTCATGTTTGCCGGCCCAGGCGCCGATGCGTTTGCCGAAGCGCAGGGGCTGGAAACGGTCCCGAACACCTATTTCGATACGGAGCGCCGCCGCAAATCGCTGGAACGCGTGCTGGAAACAATGTCCCGTACGGCAGCTGACAAGCACGGCACGGTCGGCGCGGTCGCCATCGACGCGGACGGCAATATCGCGGCTGCGACCACAACCGGCGGCATGACGGCGAAAACTGCCGGGCGCGTCGGTGACTCGCCGCTGATCGGTGCGGCGACCTATGCAGAGAACGGCGTGTGCGGTGTCTCGGCGACCGGCCATGGCGAGTACTTCATTCGCGTCGGCGTCGCCAAGACGATCTGCGACCGGGTGAAGCTGGCGGGCGAGAGCGTTGGTGAAGCCGCGCAGGTCGCGCTGGACGAGGTGGCTGCGCTTGGCGGCGACGGCGGCGTTGTCCTGATCGATGGGGCTGGCGATGTGGATTTCGTCTTCAACAGTGAAGGCATGTATCGCGGCTGGATCGACGCCGATGGCTCGTGGACGGCGATCTATGGCGATGAAATGGAAACCGGCGAGTAGGACGGGAGCCGTAACGAAGCCATGGAGCCTGATGCATTGCAAAGCCTCACGTTTCGTCACGCTGTGGCGGAGGATGTCGACGCGCTGACGGCACTGGCGCGCAAGACGTTCACGGACAAGTTTGGCCATCTTTACCATCCGGACGACCTGGCGGCTTTCCTGGACGAGTCGCACAGCCCGGACGTCTATCGAGCCTGGCTGGCCGATTCGGATGTGTTGGTGCGTGTCTGCGAAACGGATGATGGCGCCATGAAGGCCTATCTGCTTTGCAGTCCGCTCAGCCTTCCGGCGCCTGACCCCAAGGCCGGGGCTGTGGAGTTGAAGCGGGTTTATGTCGACGATGGACTGCAGGGGCAGGGGATCGGATCGCGTTTCATGGATGAGGCGCTTATCTGGGCGCGCAGCCGCGGCGCACCGGAAATGTATCTCAGTGTCTATTCTGAAAATTTCGGTGCCCAACGCCTCTACAACCGTCTTGGCTGGGAGAAGGTCGCGGAGTTCCTGTTTCCCGTTGGGCGGCACCGGGACCTTGAATACCTTCTGAAACTGGAACTCTGATCGCCTTGGCGTCGCGGGCGAACCGGTTTTAAGTGCGCCTCGAAATTGCGGGACACATTCATGACAGACAAGCCAGAGATCGATCCGGCCATCCTTGAGGCGATGGACGGATTGCGGGACGAGTTCGCCGGTTTTGCCAGCGTCTACCAGAACGAAATCCAGCCGGCCCTGCAGGCGCGGGAACATGACCGGGAGCAGGCCGTCAGCAAGGCGCGCAAGTATCGCTATATCGGTATCGGCCTCGGGCTCGCGATCGCGCTGGTCGGTTTTATCGGGTTCAAGACCGTTTTCGGGCCGTTCATCGGCGTCCTCGTCGGCTTCGGCCTGGTGACCTGGGGCGGGCAGGATCTGAAGCGGTTCGGCAAGGAGGCCAAGGAGCTGCTGGTCCAGCCGGTCGTGCGTGAGCTGGGGCTGACCTTCGAACCGGAGCCGGGTGAAGTTCCCTCGATCTACGAACACAAGAAGGTCGGCATCGTGCCCAGCTGGGACCGCGCCGCCTATGAGGACCGGCTGACGGGCATGCGCGACGATGTCGAGTTCGAACTCTTTGAAGCGCATCTGGAAGAAAAGCGCCGCTCTACCGATTCCAAGGGCCGGACCACGACCACCTGGGTGACCGTCTTCAAGGGCCAATGCCTGCGCTTTCAGTTCGACAAGACGTTTTACGGGCGCACTCTGGTCACGCGGGATGCCGGGTTCTTCAACCGGTTTGGCGGCGGCAAAGGCATGCAGCGGGCCTCTCTGGAAGACCCGGAATTCGAGAAGATTTTCGAGGTCTATACGACGGACCAGGTGGAGTCGCGCTATCTGCTGACGCCCGATCTGATGCAGGAACTCGTGAACCTGGAGAAAGCCTTCCATGGCGGGAAGCTGAAATGCTGTTTCTATGGCGGTGAGATGTACATCACGTTGCAGGGCGGAAACCTGTTCGAACCGGGCAGCATGTTCACGCCGCTCGACAGTCCTAATCGCCTCAGGGAGTTGCTGGAGGATTTCGCTGCCGTGTTCCACATCATCGATGTGACCAATGCGAACCGCCGCCGCAGGAGCCAGCAAGAGGGGCCTCAGGCCTGAGTCCAGCCAGCAAGTTGGGCAATTTCAGGGCAGTAACGTTCAGTAAGGCTTCAGATGACAAAGGTCATAGTCCTCGCAACTGGTGAGAAAGGACCTTCCATGAACCGACTGCTGATTGCCGCCATCCTTGCGCTTGCTGCCCCTGTTGCTGCTGCAGATGCTGCGTCATCGGCCAGGGATCTTGCCCGTTGCCAGGCCATGTCGGCGACGTTCAAGCCGAAGCAGGAAGAAATCGTGAAGCTGAAAGACGCCCGCGATGTGCAAGCGGAAATTGTCGAAACCAAGGGTGAAACCTGGGACGATGTGGAAGTGATGCGCAATCTCTCGAAAGCGCATGCGGCAACCGCAGAGGCGGCCAAGGCGGATTATGAGACGGCGAAAGCGGACCTGCTGCGCATGGAACTGGGACTTCAGGAGGCTGTTACTGCCCTGAACGCTGACTACCAGGCCTACAACCAGACCTGCGCCACCGGCGACTGATCGGCTACGCCTGGCGGGGATCGCCATGCGGCGATTGCCAGATTTTCGCGCGGCAAGCGATTTCCGGCTGTCTGACAGACAAATGCCCATTGGACAGAGGGGCTTTCGTGCTTAATCCTGAAAGCTGACTGAAATCAGAGTGACCATCAGCTGAGCATGCCCCGCAGACAGGCTGGCGCCCGGCCAGCGACGATCATTGATGTGGCCCGGGAGGCGGGCGTTTCCTTCAAAACCGTCAGCCGTGTGCTGAACGGCGAACGGAATGTGCGCGAACAGACCCGCGACCGCGTCATGCGCGCGGTCTCGACGCTGAACTATCGCGCAAACCACAATGCACGGAACCTGCGTACGCAGCAGAGCCGCATTATCTGCCTGCTCCATGCGAACCCCTCCCGCAATTACATCGGAGAGGTGCATCTGGGGGCGCTGCAGCGCTGCCAGACGGAGGGGTACAGCCTGATCACGGAGGATTGGTCTGCCAGTTCGGGGGGCGTCCTTGCTCTGAGATCTCAAAGCCGGCTGGCGGGTGCAATCCTGACCCCGCCACTTTCCGACGATCCGGACCTGATCAGCGAGCTGCGCCAGCACGGTGTGCCCTTCGTCCGGATTGCGCCGTCGGAATCGGCGGAGCCAGGCCGGGATGTGGCCATGGATGACCGCACCGCGGCTGGTGAAATGACACAGTATCTGGCTGGGCTTGGACACCGGCGGATCGGGTTCATCCGCGGCGCGTCCGCCCATCATCAGGCGGGCTTGCGCTTTGAAGGCTACAGGGACGGGCTGGATCAGGCAGGTATTCCATTCGATCCGGACCTTGTGGCGGAAGGTGATTTCACGTTCGATTCAGGTCTCGCCGCGGCGGACGAGCTGCTGGACCTGCCGCAAAGACCGACAGCCATTTTCGCGTCCAATGACGACATGGCGGCCGGTGTGATCGCCGCCTGCTACCGCCGGCGAATACAGATTCCGCAGGAGCTCTCCATTGCCGGCTTTGACGACACGCCTCTGGCCGCAACGATCAGTCCCTCGCTGACGACGATCTACCAGCCGAGCCGGGAGCAGGCCTCCGAGGCGGTTGCGCTTCTGCTGGAAGAGATCGCCGACCCAAGTGACACGCCCCACCGTGAGTTGCTGGACTACCGGCTGGTGGCACGGGACTCGACCGCCCCGCCGCATGCGTGAGCTGACGCAATTCCTGTTTTCAGGCCTGCAGACCTATTGTAAGGCGCCCGCATGACCCGCATCCGACCTCTCCCGCATATCGAAAAGACGAAGCCCTATGTTCCCGGCGGCAAGCTACATGGGACGGATGGCCGTATCGTCATGCTGGCGTCGAACGAAAACCCGTTCGGCCCCAGTCCCAGGGCGGTTGAGGCAATGCAGGAGGTTGCCCGGCAGGTTCATGTTTACCCGGACCCCGATTATGGCGCCCTGCGCAACGCTATCGCTGACGCAAAGGGGATTGCCGATGTTTCCCGCGTGGCGGTCTCCGCTGGGTCAGATGAGATCATTCACCTGCTGACCCAGGCCTATGCTGGCCCCGGCGACGAAGTTCTGTTCACAGAGCATGCGTTCTCCATGTATCAGGTTTCCGCCCTCGGCCATGGCGCGACGCCGGTGACGGTTCCGGAAACGGATATGACCGCAGGCTTCAATGCGCTGCTTGGCGGTGTGACGGAGCGGACGCGGATCCTGTTCCTGGCAAATCCCAACAATCCTACCGGCACGATCATGTCCGTGGAGGACCTTGCGCGCCTGCAGGATGCTTTGCCGCCGCATGTGCTGTTCGTGATCGACGGCGCGTATGCCGAATATGTCGGAGAGCAGTACGAGGCCGACATCCGGGATCTGGTCGACCGCCGGGACAATACGGTGATGATCCGGACCTTCTCAAAGATCTATGGCCTGGCAGCGCTGCGTCTGGGCTGGGGATATTTCCCGGCAGAGATCGCCGCCACGTTCCAGCGCATCCGTCCGCCGTTCAATATCAATGCTTTCGCGGTCGCTGCGGGAATGGCCAGCATCGCTGATTCCGAATTCATCGCGCAGAGCCGGGAGCACAATTCGAAGTGGCGGGACATCTATGTCTCACGCCTGAACGCAATGGGACTGCCAACGCCGGAGTCCTTTGCCAATTTCGTCATTCCGGATTTCGGTTCTCCCGAACGGGCAGCTGAAGCACACGAATATCTCAAGCAGAACAATGTTCTGGTCCGTGCAATTGGCGGCTATGGCCTGCCGAGCCGCCTCCGGATTTCCATTGGCTCGGCGGAGGACAATGAGACCGTCCTCAGCCTGCTGGAAACCTTCACCGCGTCACACTGATATTGTCGATCAGGCGGGTGCGCCCCATCCAGGCGGCGCCGAGAAGACGGGCAACGGTGCCGGCGGGCAGGGGCGTATCCGGCAGGTCCTGCAGGGTCGCCGGATCGACCAGGGAGACGTAGTCGATCTTGCCAAAGCCGGAGCGGGTCAGCAGTTCGCGCGCTTCTTCCAGTGCGACCGAAGGCGATTCGCCTGTTGCCAGCCTGATGGAGGCACGGTGAAGCGCCGCCTGCATGGCACCGGCGTTCCGTCGTTCATCCGGTTTCAGGTAGAGGTTCCGGGACGACTGGGCGAGGCCATCGGCATCGCGTGCCGTCGAAGCGCCAATGATTTCAATGGGGAAGCCGAGGTCGCGCACCATCCGCCGGATGATCTGCAGCTGCTGGTAATCCTTCTCGCCGAACACGGCGACGTCCGGCTGAACGTGCAGGAACAGACGCGCCACCACTGTCGCCACGCCATAGAAGAAATGCGGCCGGTAGATTCCATCCAGCAGGTCGGACATTTCCTCGACGCGCACATTGGTGACTGAGCCGTCCGGATACATTTCCCCAACTGTCGGCAGGTAGGCGAGATCGCAGCCGACCGAGGCGAGCTTTGCCAGGTCGGCATCTTCGTCCCTTGGATACGTGTCGAAATCCTCGCCCGGCGCGAACTGAGTCGGATTTACGAAAATGCTGGCGACGATTCGTGTCGCATTTTCCTTTGCCTTTTCAATGAGGGACAAATGTCCGCCATGCAGTGCCCCCATTGTGGGGACAAAACCGACCCGCTCGCCCGCCCGCTTCCAGGCCGCAACCTGTTGTAACAGCTGGCTTCTCGTTCGCACGGTGGGGGTAAGGTCACCTGTCTTCGAATTCACTTTCAATTCGTCCCGGCTCCGGATTGTGTAAACGCGTTGTTAACCTGTTCGGAGGAATTTTAAAGCCATGACACAGCGCATCCTTTCTTCCCTGAAATCCTTCGTGCTGACGGCAGCGTTCCGCATGTCCGCCAGCGAGTCGCGTCTGCCCGGCGAGGGCGCTCCGGAGCCGCGGATGCGGCATCTCAATCCGGAGATGGACATCGACGAATGGATGTTTGACCGCGACGGCAATCCGGTGACGGAAGCGTCTGAGCAGTACGCTCGCGAGACGGCCCGCGTTTCCGGCGCGCTTTCCGGCCTGCGCTCCTTGCTGACGCAGATCGCCATGCACGCCCCGCAAACGGAAGAGCTGCCGGCCCAGGCTGCCTTCGGCCCGATCATGTCGGACGATCTGCTGTTCGATGGCGAGCCGATGCCTGCCCAATTCGGTATTCTGGCTGAGGATGGCGACCTGTTCGATGAGATGCCTTCCAGCCGTCCGGCGTGGGATGCCTCGCACGACATGCCGCGCGTCGCCTGAGCTTTCGCTACTGACTTTAACTGAATGAAATTGGAGCATTCTGACATGGCTGATGGATTCGCGCCTACCGCACTTGTGGGTGGCCCGGACTTGTCGCCCCCCCAGAAGGATGCCCGTGTCATTGTTGTTGGCAACGAGAAGGGTGGGGCCGGCAAGTCGACGGTCTCCATGCACCTTTGCGTCTCGCTGATGCGGATGGGCAAGTCGGTCGGCGTGATCGACCTGGATGTCCGCCAGCGCTCGTTGACCCGCTACCTCGAGAATCGCCTGCGCTGGATGCAGTCCACCGGGTCGCGTCTGCCGATGCCGGAAATCGTGCGCGTGGATGCGTCGACCGAGCGCGATCTCGACCGGGCCGAGGCGGAGGAAACCAACCGGCTTGTTTCCAGTCTGCAGCGCCTGAAAAAGACCTGCGACTTCATCATCATCGACTCGCCTGGCGGGGACACTTTCCTGTCCCGGTCGGCGCACATGCATGCCGATACGCTGATTACGCCGCTGAACGACAGTTTTGTGGACTTCGACCTGCTGGGCGATGTGAACCCGCAGACGCTGGAAGTGATCCGGCCGAGCTTCTATTCCGAAATGGTCTGGTCCTGCCGGAAGAAGAAGGCGCAGACCTCGCGCCGTCCGATCGACTGGATCGTCATGCGCAACCGGATGTCGCCGCTGGCAGCGCGGAACAAGGAGCGCGTCGGTGAGGCACTCGACAATCTCTCCAAACGGATCGGTTTCCGCCTCGCGCCGGGTCTCTCCGAGCGCGTGATCTACCGCGAACTCTTCCCGGCCGGCCTGACCCTGCTGGATCTGACGGAGAAGGGCTCCAATGTTTCCTTTACGATGAGTCATGTCGCGGCCCGTCAGGAGATGCGCGACCTGATCATCATCCTGCAGCTGCCGGAACTGACCGGCGCGGAAATCACCTTCTGATCTGCGACGCGACTGACGCGAGGTGAGGCCAGCCCGGTGCTGGCCTTCTTTGTTTTTCGGCGTCACTCTGCCTCTCAAAAGAAATTGGGAGGCAGGCGCATGGTTTTCAACAATACCGATTGGGTGTGGCAGGTCCGGGAAGATGTCCTTGAGCCGGAACGCGAGATCGTCGATCCGCACCACCATCTCTGGCCGAGTGAGGATATGGGCTACCGGGTGCCGGACCTTCTGGCGGACCTGACCAGTGGGCACAATGTCGTGCAGACCGTGTTCATGGAATGCGGCGCAGCGTATCGCAAGGATGGGCCGGATCATCTGAAGCCGATTGGCGAGACGGTGTTCGTGACGGACTCTGCGGCGCAGATGAAAGCAAAGGGCGGGCCCTACATTGCCGCGCTTGTGGCGCATGCGGACCTTCGCTTGCCGCTGGCGCAGTTGGACGAAGTTCTCGATGGCCATGTCGAGGCGTCGAAAGGCCTGTTCCGCGGTATCCGCCATGCCGGGTCCCGCGATGCGAGCGGGGCGACGCTCCGGATTCCGGGCCATGCTCCGCCGCGCCTTTATGCCGAGCCGGATTTCCGGCGCGGGGTGCAGCATCTGGGGGCGCGCGGCTTCACCTATGACACCTGGCACTACCACCACCAGAACCGGGATTATCTGGACCTCGCCAAGGCCTGTCCGGATACGACGATGATTCTTGACCATTTCGGCACGCCGATTGGCGTTGGCCCTTATGAAGGCAAGCGGGATGAGATCTTCGAGGCCTGGAAGGATGAGATGGCCGCGATCGCCGAATGCCCGAACGTCTATGCCAAGATCGGCGGCCTGGCCATGCCGGACAATGGCTTTGGCTGGGACAAGCGGGATGTTCCTCCGACATCGGATGAGGTCGTGGAACAGCATGAACGCTGGTATGACCACATGATCACATGCTTTGGCCCGGAGCGCTGCATGTTCGAGAGCAACTTCCCGGTCGACCGCTGGTCACTGAACTATGTGGTTTACTGGAACGCGATGAAGAAGATCGCGGCGAAGTATCCGGAAGACGCCAAGGCGGCGATGTTCGCGGGCACGGCGCGGAAGGTTTACGCGGTCGAGCCGTGAACCAGCACGTGCGGCCGGACTGGCAGGTGCCATCCGGTGGGTAAGTTGAATTGCACGTCTGCTTCCGCAGATGCCTGCGAAGGCAGGCATCCATGGACCAGGCATTTCCTCATGCGCAGCGGGAAAGACCTGTCCATGGACCCCTGCCTTCGCAGGGGTCGTCGGAAAGTGGGGCGGTTCAGGGCGGACCCCGCACGTGCAGCCCATGATCATACCGGACTATGCCATGATTATAGATGACCAAGCCGGACTTAACCGGATCATGACGGACCACGTCATGACCAGGCATGATCATGCCGGACTTGGCGCGGACGCACACAGGCACATCGCTGCCAAGGGCTGGACGCTCCCATGCCGCAATGCGCGGTGCTTCATATGTATAGAGATCATCGGGCGGCGGGGCATCGGCCACGAAAACGAGCCGGATGTTGCCAAAACAATCCACCGCCATCAGCGCATCCCGCCCGGTGCGCGCGTGCCAGCGGGCGACGCGCACCAGGTTCCACACCAGCCACGGCCAGAAGAGTGGCCAGACATGGTTGAAGTAGCGTTGAAGATCACGATGCATGCCCGGAAGGATGAGGCCGCGTCCTGTCAGACGAACTCAGACACGTCCCAACCTGTCATCCCGGAAAGCCCGCAGGGCTTATCCGGGACCTTCTCGCTGGTGTGAGCATTACAGGAACAAGGTCCCGGATAAACGCTTTGCGTTTTCCGGGATGACACGTGGCGGGTGTGGGACTGGGCCGCGACTATCCCTCATCGCGATACAATCCGGCGTGTGTTGACGCAGCGAGAGGCGGCTGCGGTCTCGTTTTCGCGCTGTTCGGGTGGGCTGCTTCTGCTAGGATTACCGCAGAGGAAACGCAAAAACAAAAATGGGAGGCCAGCGCCATGGGTGCCGACATGAAATTCACGATGACAATCAACGGGCAAGCCGTCACCGGCGCCGAAAAATTCGGTGTCGAAAACCCGGCGCTTGGCGAGGTGTTCGCCGAAGCCCCGAACTGCACGCAGGCGGAGCTGGATGAAGCCGTCGCAGCCGCCCGTGCTGCGCTGCCGGCCTGGCGCAAGACACCGATCGAGAAGCGCAAGGAAGTCATGCTGGCGATTGCCGGCGTCATTGCGCAGCATGGCGAGGAACTGGCCCGTCTGCTCACGCAGGAACAGGGCAAGCCGTTTGAGCAGGCGATGGGCGACGTGCTGGGCGGCGCGCACTGGTTCGCCGAGACGGCCAAGCTGGACATTCCGGAAGTCGTCTCGCAGGACGATGACGAGCGCTACACCGTCACCCGCTATGAGCCGATTGGTGTCGTGGCGGCCATCGTGCCGTGGAACTTCCCGATCATTCTGGCGGCCTTCAAACTGGCGCCCGCGCTGCTGGCTGGCAACACGATCGTGCTGAAGCCGGCCCCGACGACGCCGCTGACGACGCTGAAGCTGGCCGAACTGATCCGCGATGTCGTTCCGGCGGGTGTGCTGAACGTTGTGTCTGGGGATGACCGGCTCGGCCCGTGGCTGACCGGCCATTCCGGGATCGACAAGATCAGCTTCACCGGGTCGACCCAGACAGGCCGCAAGGTGATGGAAGGCGCCTCGAAAGAACTGAAGAAGGTGACGCTGGAACTGGGCGGCAACGACGCGGCCATCGTGATGCCGGACGTGAATGTCGAAGCGGTGGCGAAGGAGCTGTTCTGGGCGGCCTTCCAGAACACCGGGCAGATCTGTATCGCCACCAAGCGCATGTATGTTCACAAGGATATCTACGAGCCGCTGAAGGCCGCACTGGTCGACTATGCGAAAACCGTGAAGGTCGGCGACGGATCCCAGCAGGGCACGCAGATCGGTCCGATCCAGAACAAGGCGCAGTATCAGCGCGTGCTGGATCTGATCCAGGATTCCAAGGACAAGGGTTACAAATTCCTGATCGGCGGCGAAGCCTCCACGGCGCCTGGCTATTTCGTGCCGGTCACCATCCTCGACAATCCGCCGGAAGACGCGCGGATCGTGCAGGAAGAACAGTTCGGCCCGGTCCTGCCGCTGATGTCGTTCGACAGTCTCGATGAAGTGGTGACCCGCGCCAATGACACGATCTATGGCCTCGGCGCGTCTGTCTGGAGCGCAGACATCGCCAAGGCGCAGGAGATCGCCGACCAGCTTGAAACCGGCACGGTCTGGATCAACGAGACCCAGCACCTGTCGCCGCTTGCCTCGTTCGGCGGGGCCAAACAGTCCGGCATCGGCAGTGAAGGCGGCGAGCATGGCCTGCTGGAATTCTGTCAGACCAAGACAACGAATATCCGCCGTAACGCAACATTTGCCTGAAGCGGCAAGGCTGTTGGTTGAAAGCAGAATTCACTGAAGAAAAGGGGCGGGCGCGTGATGACGGGCCCGCCTCTGCCTTTTGCCTCCCCCTTATGTGTTGACCGCCCTAAGGGCAGGTGCGGTTGCGAGAGGCTGACAAGACCGGATTTGAAAGGAACACATTTTGGACCCCTATTTTTACCGGAAAGACGACTCCGCGATTGCCACGGAACATGGCGCTGGCCCCTGGGATCCGCGCATGCTGCACGGCGGTGCGCCGTCGGGCCTGATTGCCAGCATCGTCCAGAATTTGCCGAGCGAGGTACCGATGTCTGTGACCCGTCTCACGATCGACCTGCAGCGCCCTGTGCCGGTGGGGCACCTCGACATCGATGTGAACATCACGCGCGAAGGCCGCAACATTCAGACCTCGGAAGTGATCCTGTCTGCCAATGGAAAGCAGGTCGTCCGGGCCTCGGGGCTGAAAATCCGCAAGGCCGAGCTGGAGCTGCCGGAGGCATCGGCGATGCCGGAAGTGGCAGGCACCATCCCGGAAACCCCCATCGGCTTCCCGCGTGCGGTGGGCTTTAACACGGCGGTGGAGATGCGCACGGAAGACCCGGCGGCGGTCTCGCGCAAGGCGGTCTGGTTCCACATCAAGCGGCCCTTCCTCGACAGCCAGGAGACGACGCCGCTGATGCGGGCGGCAGCGACGGGCGACTATTGCAACGGGTTCGGGTCGACGCTCGACTTTGACGTGTGGACCTATATCAACGCCGACCTGACGCTGCATTTCGCACGCGAGCCTGTGGGCGAGTGGATCAAGCTGGAGGCCAATTCCTGGATCAGCCCGGATGGCCGCGGGCTGGGCTTCGGCGAGCTGTCGGACCAGCACGGGCCATTCGGCCGGGCGGTCCAGTCGCTGGTGATCGCGAAGCGCTGATGCGGCAGGCTTTGCCGGGGCGCAAAGCTCGCCTATACGCCGCGCATGACGACATTTCCGTTTGAGATAAAGGCCCGGGAGGGCAAGGCGCGCACCGGCGTGCTGAAAACGCCGCGCGGTGACATCCGCACGCCGGCTTTCATGCCCGTGGGTACGGCGGGTACCGTCAAGGCGCTCTATATGGACCAGGTGAAGGAGGCCGGGGCGGACATCATCCTCGGCAATACCTATCATCTGATGCTGCGCCCCGGTGCCGAGCGCGTCAGCCGTCTGGGCGGCCTGCACAAATTCGCCCACTGGGACGGCCCGATGCTGACAGACAGCGGCGGCTTTCAGGTGTGGAGCCTCGCCCAGCTGCGCAAGATGGATGCGGACGGCGTCACCTTCCAGAGCCATATCGACGGTTCCACGCACAGGCTGGATCCAGCGCGGAGTATCGAGATCCAGGCGGACCTGCTGGGCGCCGACATTTCCATGCAGCTGGACGAATGCACCGACTATCCGTGCACGCATGAGCAGGCTGAGGAGAGCCTCGAACTTTCCCTACGCTGGGGCGAGCGGAGCCTCGATGCATTCGGCGAGCGCGACACGCAGACCCTGTTCGGCATCATTCAGGGCTCGAACTTCGCCGACCTGCGCGAACGGTCTGCAAAAGGGGTCGTGTCACAGGGGTTTGGCGGAATTGCGCTGGGCGGTCTCGCCGTGGGCGAAGGGCATGAACAGATGTGCGAGACGATCGACATGACCGTGCCGCATCTGCCGGACGGCATGCCGCGCTATGTGATGGGCGTCGGCAAGCCGATTGACCTCGTCGAGAGCGTGGCGCGTGGCATCGACATGTTCGATTGCGTGCTGCCCACGCGTTCCGGCCGGCATGGACAGGCCTGGACCTGGGCGGGGCCGGTGAACGTCAAGAATGCGAAGTTCGCCGAAGACCTCTCCCCGCTGGATGAGGCGGTCGACTGCCCGGCCAGCCGCGACTATCCGCGCGCCTATTACCACCACCTGTTCCGGGCGGGGGAGTATCTGGGGCCGATGCTGCTCAGCTGGCACAACACGGCCTTCTTCCAGGCCCTGATGCAGGAAATCCGGGCGTCCATCGCCGAAGGACGGTTCGAGGCGCTGAGAGCGCGTCTCAGCGACGCCTGGGCCTCGACAAAATCCAAACCCCGCGTAGCCGAGGGCGAGGCCGGTTAATCCGGCGTGTCACCCTTGAACACAGTCTTGCCCGGCTCTGCCTCAATCGGGTTTGGCCGGGCAGGCGGCGGACAGCCCCGGGCGAGGCCAACACCCTTCAGATAGGCCCTGCGCTGGGCGCCCAGCTTGAAGGCCTGATTGTACTTTTTCTGATAGGCGTAGGCGCCTGTCGCGCGCCGTACGAGGCTGCGGAAGGGAATCAGGCTGCTCGCCGTCGACGAAATCGTGTCCAGCGCCGCGTCTGAGGCCTCGTCGGCCAGTTTTTCCGTCCGCAGGCGCTCATCGGGGTTTTCGGTATCCCAGTCCGGTCCGAGTGCGGCGTCCAGCTTCGACAGCATCTGCGTGATTCCGGAACAGCTGATATCTTCGGGCACGTCATAGGGGCTCTTGATTCCCTGCAGGACCGCGGGAATCGGGTCGCGTTTGAGGTTCAGGTCCTCCAGCGGGGACATGGCCGCATCGGGAATACCGTCTTTTGTCTGGGTGTAGGCGGTGTCCGCTGCTGTCTCGGTGTTCTTTATGAGCCCCTGGGAGGCCGCACCGTTTTCCGTAGGGGCAGGTTCAGGACTGCTGGCGCAGGCAACTGCCAGAAACAGGGCGGGCAGGATCAGGATGGAATATCTCATGATTTCAGTTTGAGAGAAGAAATGTGACGACTTGTGGCGATTGGGTGCAGGCGGGTGTTGACCCGCCCCGAACCCTTCTCTAAATGGGCCGCTCTGGCGTGCCCTTAGCTCAGCTGGTAGAGCAACTGACTTTTAATCAGTAGGTCGCAGGTTCGAAACCTGCAGGGCACACCATTTTCTTCCCTCACTCTCCCTTCACATGGTTATCGTACCAGCCAACATAGCGCTGGTAACAGTCTGCGACAAAGCTTGGCCGTCCGATGGAGTGGGCTTCGTCCGGATCGCAGGCAAGGCGCAGAGGCTGAGGGATGACTTCAGATAATTCATGGGGAGGCTCCTCGAAGAGAGCGTGAAGCTTACTCTCTTCCCCGGGCGCGGCAATGGCGCGCTGAAACCTCAGTTTGCCGCACCGGATTGGCCTGTTATATCCGCGCTTTGACCGCGCGAGGGGCCGGTATGGACAACGCCGTCCGGAAAACGATCCGGGAAGAGTTCCTGCACAGGCTGTCTGGCGGGCGGGTGATGCTGATGGGCATCCTGAACGTGACGCCGGATTCCTTCTCGGACGGCGGCGAGCATTACGGGCTGACCGAGGCGTTACGCCATGCGGAACAGATGCTGCAGGAAGGCGCGGACATCATCGATATCGGCGGGGAATCCACGCGCCCGAATGCGGACGAGGTGGAGGTCGGGGAAGAATGGCACCGCGTCTCGGGCGCGATCGAGACGCTTGCGAAGCCCGGGGCGCTCCCCCTGTCCATCGATACCTACAAGGCCTCTGTCGCGCGCCAGGCGGCCGCTGCTGGCGCTGTGATCATAAATGATGTCTGGGGCATGACGCGTGACCCTGACATGGCTGCAGCGGTGTCCGAGACGAACAGTCTCGTGGTTGTGACCTACAATCGCGGTAAGGCGGACAGCGCGATCAATTTGCGCGACGACATGGCCAGCTTCTTCGCGGAGTGTTTTGCCGAGGCGGATGCGCACGGCATTCCGCGTGAACATGTGATCCTCGATCCCGGTGTCGGGTTCGGAAAGACCTACGAACAGAATTTCGGCGTCCTGGCCAATCTGGATGTGCTCGTCGACACGGGCCGCCCGGTTCTGGTCGGCGTGTCCCGGAAGTCGTTCATCGGCCGCCTGACGGGCAATCTGGTCGGCGACCGGTTGATCGGGACGCTCGCCGCCAATCTGGACAGCGTCTCCCGCGGCGCGTCTATCCTGCGCGTGCACGACGTTGCCGCGCACCGCGAAGCCCTCAACATGCTGGAAGCAATCGGGAAAGCAAAATGACCGACCACGTATTCGTCACCAATCTGTGCCTTCATGGCTTTCACGGTCTTCACAAGGCTGAAAACTCTCTGGGGCAAAAATTCTATATCGACCTGGATTGCGAACTGAAGCCGCAGGCGGCCCGCAAAGACGATATGTCCGAGACTGTGCACTATGGCGAGCTTTGCGATCTGGCAGAACGTCTCTCGGGGGAGACGGTGTTCAACCTGATCGAAACCTTCGCTGAACGGATCGCGTTTGCCATCCTGGAAGAGCAGCCGCTGGTGCAGCGCATTACGGTCACCGTACGCAAGCCGTCTGCACCTATCCGTCATTTCGTGGATCATGTCGGGGTGGTTATAACTCGGAGCCGCGATGGCTGAAGCGTATCTGGAGCTAGGCACCAATCTGGGCGACCGGGAAGCCTATCTGGCACGCGCCTTGGCGCAGCTGGAAGGGACAGAAGGGATTCGCCTCGGCAAACTCTCCCGCGTTTACGTGTCCAAGGCCTGGGGTGTCACGGACCAGCCCGATTTTCTGAACATCTGTGTGCAGATCGAAACGGAGCTGGCGCCTGAAGGCTTGCTGGACATCTGCAAAGGTATCGAGCAGGCGCTGGGCCGTCAGGCGCGCCAGCGCTGGGGGCCACGCGAGATCGACATCGACATTCTGATGATGGACGGCGTGGATATGGAGACGGCGCGGCTGACCCTTCCGCATCCGCGCATGCTGGAGCGGCGCTTCGTGATGGAGCCGCTGGCCGAGATCGCGGCGGACCGGGAGATCGACGGGATCAGCGTGGCGGACCTTGCGCGGCATCTGCGGGTTGATGCAGGCGCTCAGGCGTGCGTCCCGGATGCAGCCGCGACGGAACGTGTCAGGGTGCTGCTGGCGCGGGACTGAAGACAGCGCCGGTTAGATCGGAACGGAGGCGCGGGCCTGCACGTTGGTTTCCTGAAAGGAGAACCGATATGACCCGCTATACAACCGATATGGACCCCACAATCAGGGAAACAGAAGGCAATCACGGCGTCTTGCGCGATGATGGCCAGAAGGACCGCCCGAAGGATGAGGGCGTGAGCGAACGCATCGACGAAGGCAACAACCCGGTCCTGATGCCGCGCGATGAGCGGTTTCCGAATGCGCCTGATACGCTGAACGCTGACAAGGGGCCGCGGCCGGCCGAGGAAACGGCCAACCGCGAAACCCTGAATACGCAGGAACTCGAAGACGCCTACGCGCAGACGGATCCGGGCGTTACGCCAAAGGACTGATGCCCTAGAGCGACTTGACGATGTCCTCGACCATCTTCTTGGCATCCGACAACAACATCATCGTGTTGTCGTTGAAGAAGAGCGGGTTATCGACACCGGCATAACCGGAGCCCATCGAGCGCTTCACGAACAGCACGGTGCGGGCGTTCTCGACGTCCAGAACCGGCATGCCGTAAATCGGTGACGACTTGTCCGTCTTGGCTGACGGGTTGGTCACGTCATTGGCGCCGATGACGAAGGCCACATCCGCGGTCGAGAATTCGGAGTTGATATCCTCCAGCTCGAATACTTCATCATAAGGCACCTGCGCTTCGGCCAGCAGCACGTTCATGTGCCCCGGCATCCGGCCGGCGACCGGGTGGATGGCGTACTTCACTTCGACGCCTTCTTCCTTCAGCAGCTCTGCCATTTCCTTCAGGGCATGCTGGGCCTGCGCCACCGCCATGCCGTAGCCCGGCACGATGATGACCTTGGATGCGTTCTTCATGATGAAGGCTGCGTCGTCTGCCGAGCCCTTCTTGAACGGGCGGTCGACGGCTGGGCCGTCTGCGCCTGCTGAGGAATCGTCAGCCCCGAAGCCACCGAGGATCACCGAGATGAAGCTGCGGTTCATGCCCTTACACATGATGTAGGACAGGATCGCCCCGGAGGAGCCGACGAGCGCGCCGGTGATGATCAGGGCGAAATTGCCGAGCGTGAAGCCGAGCGCCGCGGCAGCCCACCCCGAATAGGAGTTCAGCATCGACACGACGACCGGCATGTCAGCCCCGCCGATCGGAATGATCAGTGTGATGCCGAGGATCAGCGCCAGTACGGTGACGCCCCAGAAGGCCCACTGCGCCTCACCGCCGGTGGTGATCAGGTAGCCCAGCAGGCCGACAATACCGAGAAGGATCAGGATGTTCAGCAGGTGGCGGGCCGGCAGCATGATTGGCGCACCGCTCATGTTCCCGTTGAGCTTCGCGAAGGCGATGATCGAGCCCGTGAAGGTGAGCGCACCGATTGCGGACCCGAGGCCCAGCTCGATCAGCGAGTTCACATGAATGCCTTCGACGCCCATGATCCCGAACTGGATCGGCGAGTAGAGCGCGGCAGCCGCCACCAGCACAGCGGCGAGGCCGACGAGGCTGTGGAAGGCGGCGACGAGCTGCGGCATCGCGGTCATCGGAATGCGGCGGGCAATGATGGCGCCGATGACGCCGCCCACGGCAACGCCGCCCAGGATCATGCCCCAGGTGGTGGGATCAAGTTCGCCCCAGAGCAGGGCGAGCGTGGTGCCCACAGCGATGGCCATACCGATCATGCCGTTGCGGTTGCCCGCGCGGCTGGTGGCAGGGCTGGAAAGGCCGCGCAGGGCCAGGATGAAGAGGATGCCGGCGACGAGATAGAGCAGCGGCGCCCATGTGGTCTGGAAGGAGTCCATGAGTTAGTCCCCCTTCTTCTTGTACATGGCCAGCATACGCTGGGTGACGAGGAAGCCGCCGAAAATGTTCACGCTGGCGAGCGCGACGGCCACGGTGCCGAGGATCTTGGAGACCCAGTTGTCGGAGTTGAGGCCGACCGTAGCCGCAGCCACGAGCGCGCCGACGATGATCACGGACGAAATGGCGTTCGTCACGGCCATAAGCGGCGTGTGCAGGGCGGGGGTGACGCTCCACACGACATAATAGCCAACGAAACAGGCCATGGCGAAGATCGCCGCGAGGAAGACCGTCGGATTGACGGCGCCACCTTCGGCAAGGGCGGGCAGCGCAAAGCTGGCCGCGGCAAGGGTCAGGAGTGCGCGTTTCATGATTGAATCCTTTCGTTCACCGTTTCGCCGCCCCGTGTGAGAAGCATGGCGACGACGACTTCGTCATCGGTGTCGAGATTGAGGCTGCCGTCTTCGGCCGTCACGAGCGGCAGGAAGGCGAGCAGGTTCTTGGCGTAGAGCGAGGAGGAGTCCGCCGGCAGGCGGGCAGGCAGGTTCGAGAACCCGGCCACTTTCACGCCGCCAACATCGACGATCTCATCCGGCGCGGACAGCGGGCAGTTGCCGCCCTGGGCCACCGCCATGTCGACGATGACCGATCCCGGCTTCATGCTCTTCACCATTTCCTCGGTGATCAGGACAGGCGCAGCGCGGCCCGGAATGAGCGCCGTGGTGACCACGATGTCCTGCTTGGCGATGTGGCTGGCTGTGAGTTCAGCCTGCTTGGCCTGGTATTCCGGGGACATCTGCTTGGCATAGCCGCCTGCGGTCTCTGCCGCTTTGAACTCATCATCCTCCACCGCAATGAACTTGGCGCCGAGCGAGGCAACCTGTTCCTTGGCGGCGGGGCGCACGTCTGTTGCCGTCACGACTCCGCCGAGGCGGCGGGCCGTCGCGATGGCTTGCAGGCCAGCAACGCCAGCCCCCATGACAAACACTTTTGCCGGGGCGACCGTGCCGGCGGCGGTCATCATCATCGGCATGGCGCGGCCATAGATCTGCGCGCCTTCAATAACGGCCCGATAGCCAGAGAGGTTTGATTGGGACGAGAGGGCATCCATGCTCTGCGCCCGGGTGATGCGCGGGGTGAACTCCATCGAGAGCGCCGCGATCTTCTTCGCATTGAGCCCGGCGATGACTTTCGGGTCCATCGCAAAAGGCTCCATGAGGGCGATCAGGGCCGCCCCGTCCGGAAGGGCAGCGATCTCGCCTTCTTCCGGCCCGCGGACCTTGAAGACGATATCTGCCCCCTGGACGGCGGCCGCGGCATCCTTCGCAATGGATGCGCCCGCTTCCTCATAGGCGGAGTCCAGAAATCCGGCAGTCTTGCCGGCATCGGACTCGATTGTAACCGAGTGGCCGGAGGCCACTAGCTTCTTGACCGTCTCTGGTGTAGCCGCCACACGGGTCTCACCGGAACGTCGTTCCCTCAGCACTGATATTTTCATGATGCTAGGAGTAGCGATAGAATCTTGCGTTGTGCAAGTGCGAAATGAGGAGTTTGGGGCATGGATTTGTTTAGTCTTTCTGAAAGGACGGCTTTGGTGACCGGCGCATCGAGCGGTTTGGGCCGTCATTTTGCGAAGGTTCTGTCTCAGGCTGGCGCCGATGTCGTGCTGGCTGCGCGCCGCATGGATCGCCTCGAAGCACTGGCGGAAGAGATCACTAAATCCGGCGGCCGCGCCCTGCCGGTGGAGATGGACGTGACGTCCGATGACAGCGTCAGTGGTGCGTTCGCAACGATCAAGGAAGCCCTCGGACGTCCTTGCGATATTATTGTGAGTAATTCCGGCATGTCGCGCGATACCTGGTTCCGCGAGCAAAGCGAGGACGACTGGAATGCCGTGATCGACACCAATCTGAACGGTGTCTGGCGGGTCGGGAAACATGCGACGAATGCGATGATCGAGGCGGGCGTCCCTGGTTCGATCATCAACATCGCTTCGATCACCGGCCTGCAGCCGCAGATGATGACCACGGCTTATTGCGTCTCCAAGGCAGGCGTTGAACATATGACAAAGCAGATGGCGCTGGAGAATGCCCGTTACGGCATCCGCGTGAACGCGATTTCGCCTGGCTACTACAAGACAGACATCAATGCCGATTATCTGGACTCCGATGCGGGCGATAAAATGCGCAAGCGGATCGCGATGAAGCGCTTTGGCGAGCACAAGGAGCTGGATGGGGCGCTGCTGCTGCTGTCGTCCAAAGCCGGCAGCTACATGACCGGCTCGAATATTGTCGTCGATGGCGGTCATCTGCTGCTGCCGCTCTAACGATGAAAACTCATTCTTTTATCTCGCGTTAGCCAAGCCTTAGGGTCTGGGATGGCAGAAGGGACGGCAATCTGAAGGAGATTGCCGTGTCCGCCCTCAAAGCCCCGAAAGACCACCATCCGGAAACCGATGCGGAGCACGGCGCGGACGCCGACACACCTGCGCAGCATGTGCATGGCTGGCAATTTGGTGACCTGAAGGCCCACGGGGCCGACTCTCCAGCCCGGAAGCTCCAATCCCACCTGGCAGAGCGCCTGCACGGGGCAAACCGGCTGCCCATCCGGGGCGCGCTGGCAACGCTGGCAGTCGTCTGCCTGTCAATGTCTGTTGCAGGCCTCTATCTGCTTACATTTGCCTGACACATTGCCGGGATAGGCTTTGAGCCTGACCTTGGGTGACCTTGGCAGGCAAATTGCTTATCAAACAGGGCAGTTTTCACCTGATTCACGAGAAATGGATTTGATATGCGCGTAAAAAAGGCTGTCTTGCCGGTTGCTGGATTTGGCACACGTGTGTTGCCGGCAACGAAAGCGATTCCGAAGGAAATGCTTCCGGTCGTCGATCGCCCCGCCATTCAGTATGTGGTCGATGAGGCGATTGAGGCTGGTATCGAGCACATTGTTTTCGTCACGGGACGCAACAAAGGCGCCATCGAAGATTATTTCGACCATTCCTACGAACTGGAAGAAGCCCTCGTTGCAAAGAAGAAGGACGCGATCCTGAAGCAGGTGGAGCAGAGCCGCCTGCCGTCCGGCGCAGCCAGCTTTACCCGCCAGCAGAAGCCGCTGGGCCTCGGCCACGCCGTCTGGTGCGCCCGGGACATTATCGGCAACGAGCCATTCGCCGTGCTGCTGCCGGACGTGATCGTGAAGGGCAAGCCGTCCTGCCTCGCGCAGATGGTCGAGGCCTATGACAAGGTCGGCGGCAATATCGTCGCGGTCGACCCGGTGCCGGAAGAGCGCGTGTCCTCCTATGGCGTGATCGCTCCGGTCGAGCGCGACGGGCGGCTGATCCGCATGTCCGCCATGGTGGAGAAGCCGCCGGTCGAGTCAGCGCCGTCGAACCTTGCGATTACCGGCCGCTACATCCTGCAGCCGGAAATCTTCGATCTCCTCGAAACCCAGGGCAAAGGCGCAGGCGGCGAGATCCAGCTGACCGACTCCATGGCGACCCTGATGGAGAGCCAGGCTTTCTATGCCTATGAGTTTGAAGGCGCACCGTATGATTGCGGGTCCAAGGTCGGCTATTTCGAAGCCGTCCTGGCCCATGCGCTGGATAATGCGGAAACCGCTGCCGGTGCACGCGAACTGGTGAAGAAATTCGCCGCAGAGCTCTAAGCTGATTTTCCCGGAGGCCATGGCGCGCTATGGAGCGCCATGGCTTTCGATTCTCTTCCCACGCATTCAGATGTCCTCGCCGCCGCCGCGCGATTGAACGGTCTTGTCCGCAAGACACCCGTCCTGCGCCATGATGCGCTCGACGCGATGGCTGGCGCCCGCCTCTTCGTGAAGGCGGAGTGCCTGCAGGAAACCGGCAGCTTCAAGATCCGCGGCGCGACGAACCGTCTGTTGCAGATTCCTGAAGCGCAGCGCCCGGCGGGCGTGGTGGCATTCTCTTCCGGAAATCACGCGCAGGGCGTTGCACGGGCAGCCCGCCTTCTGGGCATGCCGGCCCTGATCGTCATGCCGTCTGACGCGCCTGCCGTGAAAGTCGAAGGCGTGCGGGCCGACGGTGGAGAGGTCCGCTTCTACGACCGCAATACCGAAAACCGGGAAGTCATCGCGCAGCAGATCGCCAGGGAACGCGGTGCGGTGCTGGTGCCGAGTTTTGAAGATCCGCACATCATTTGCGGGCAGGGCACGGCAGGCCTGGAATTTGCCGGTCAGATGGAAGAAGCGGGCGAGCGTCTCGATTATCTGATCACGCCGGCTGGCGGCGGCGGCCTTGCGTCCGGCATAGCACTCGCACTTGAAGGCGCGTCTCCTGGCACGCGTGTCTGGGTGGCAGAACCGGAAGGACATGACGACTGGACGCGCTCCCTTGCCAGCGGGCGTATCGAGGCGAATGCGCCTGGCACGCGGTCTATCTGCGATGCGATTCTCACTCCGGCGCCGGGTGATCTGACTTTCGCGATTGGTAAGCGTCTGTTCGGCGGAGGTGTGCCCGTGACGGATGCTCAGGTGAAAGATGCGATGCGGGCGGCATTCCGGTATTTCCGGATTGTCGCTGAGCCGGGCGGAGCGGCCGCATTGGCCGGGGCGCTGTCATGCCTTCCTGAAACCATGAAGGGCAAGACGGTCGGCATCGTGGTCAGCGGTGGGAATGTGGACGCGGCCACCTATGCAGGCGTGCTGTCCGAAGCCTGAGGCGAGCATAATATTCGCCAACGGATGGAAGGGGTGCTCACCCTCTGCCTGATTTCGGCATTCTGAAAAATTCAGACTTATGGTTTGCAGCAGGTTAATTCACCTTGCTCCTTGGTTAATGCGCCGTTCCGGCACATTCCGAGATTTATCTGCACGTCTTCAAGAGACCTTACCGTCTACGTCCTAACCATGACAGTCGGAGCATTCGCGCCGGCATGGCGCAGTGAGGGAGCGATGAAGACAACACCCTTAATCAGTCTCGGACTTTCAGTCGTCCTTGGCGCAGGCGCTGTCCTTCTGGGGCGCTATTACATGTCTGATGAACGTACGCGTGCGGACGCTCAAACGAGTGCGCCAGCGATCTCCATGGCTGGTGTAATGGTTGCGGCACGCACAATCGAAACCGGAGAGTTGCTTGAGCCTTCCATGCTGAAGCGCGTGGACTGGCCAACGGATATTGTGCCAGCCGGCACCCTGTTCGCCGGAGATGACCTGCCGGAAAAGGCGTATTCCCGCGGGCTGATCATCGAGGGCGAGCCGGTGAATGTCAGCAAGCTGGACCTGAGCGGTGCGACGCTGACCCTGGCAGGTGCCATCAAGCCTGGCATGCGGGCTGTTTCCATCGTTGTACGGAATGATACAGGCGTTTCCGGTTTTGTCTTGCCTGGCGACCGTGTGGATGTGAACGAATTCATTCCCCGTGAAGACCGGGGAAGCTCCTATGCACGCGGCAATGAGGACATGCGTATTTCCGGTGACCTGATCGCACGTCCGGTGCTGAAAAATGTTTCGGTTCTCGCGGTGGATCAGATTTTCGACCCGAATCTTGAAGGCGCAATGCCGTCCAACACAGTGACGCTTGAGGTTACCCCGGAAGGTTCGCTTGCGCTGGGTGCGGCGAGCCAGCGCGGCGCGCTGGGCCTTGCCCTGATCGGGCGGGGTGAGGAAGCTGAGCTGATCGTCACGGCGCAGGACAAGGTCAAGACACGTGCCGTTGTGCGCGCGCCGGTGCGCCGGTCGGCCCCCACGACGGCGCAGGTGCGGGTTATCAACGGTAGTCAGGAGACGGAGGTCACTACGCCAGTCAGCCCGGGCAATCCTCCTAAGAAGGTAACAGACTGATGGGACATTTTTATCGTATCGTTCTGGCTGGCTGCCTGGCCATGATGTTCGCGACTGTCCCCGCTGCGGCATGGACCCAGCGGACGGCAGCGCCGAACGACGAGATGCTCGTTGTCGAAAAAGGCCGCTCGGCCGTCGTGGAAGCAAACGCTCCTTTCACGACTCTGGTTGTGGCGGACCCGGACATTGCCGAAGCCATGGCAACATCGAACCAGTCTTTCTTCCTGCGCGGCAAGCAGCCGGGGGCGACCACTGTCCTGATCTATGGTGCCAGCGGCCAGATCGCAGAACTGATCAATGTGGAAGTGGAAATCGGGCTCGATGAATTGCGGGCCGACCTTTCCAATCTTCTGCCGGGAGAGGATATCCAAGTCTACCCCGTGCATGACGGTATTTTCCTTGACGGGAAACTCACGACCGCCGCGGCGGCAGATATGGCGCTGCAGGTGGCAGAGCGTTACGTGCCTGGCGGCGTGGCAAACGGCCTGTCCATCGGCCAGAGCCAGCAGGTGCTGCTCGAAGTGCGCTTTCTGGAGGCCAGCCGCAATGCGGTGAAGGAAATCGGTTTCGGAAACGCCATCAACGCAAATGATTTCGTTTCAACGACAGAATCCGGCACCGTCTCCGGGCTGGCCGAGAAAACCGTCGCCCTGTTCACCAATGTCGGAAACGAAAATATCGACATCCGACTTAGGGCGCTGGAAGAAAAAGGCATCGTCCGTACGCTGGCTGAACCAAATCTGGTGGCCTTGTCCGGTGATACGGCCAGCTTCCTGGCGGGCGGTGAATTCCCGATCCCTGTCGCGGCCCGTAATGGCGAGATCACCGTGGAATTCAAGAAGTTCGGTGTCGGACTGGACTTCACTCCGACCGTGCTTGGCGATGGGCTTGTCAATCTACGTGTCCGGCCGGAAGTGTCGGCTCTGGACCGCAACAATGGCATCCGGGCGGCCAATATCGAGATCCCGGGCATTTCCGTCCGCAGGGCCGATACGACGATCGAGCTTCGCGACGGACAGGCATTCGCCGTGGCGGGGCTGCTCCAGAATGACTATTCGAACGATGTGCGGCAGACGCCGTGGCTGAGTAATGTGCCGGTACTGGGCGCGCTGTTCTCGTCCAAGCGCTACCAGCGCAATGAAAGCGAACTGGTAATCATCGTGACGCCACGGCTCGTGCAGCCTGCGCCTCATCCGGACATGCTGGCATCACCGCTGGATGCATTCGCTGAGCCGTCGGAGTCGGAATTCTTCCTGATGGACAAGACGGCGATCCCGCCGCGTGGCTACTGAGATGATGGGACTGACCAGAATGAAAAAGTTCAGAATTGCTCTTCCGATCATGTTGCTTGGCGTCCTGCCAGCTTGTGCATCGCATGACTATCAGGACCAGTTTCTGTTGGGCGGCGCCAGCGCAGCCAATATCGCAGAACAGTCCATCCGTGATGTGACGGTTCCAAACTCCGAGGCCAGCCAGTCCTCATCTGGCGTTCGTGCGGCAAATGCCGTGCGCGCGCTCAATGAGGGCAGGCGCAAGGAACTGAAACCATCTGGCCTGAATGGAAGCGGGGAGACTTCGTAATGACCCAACCCGCCACAGCAAATAGTCCCCGGTCCGGGTCAGACCGGATCATTCCGCACCTTGCAGTTCTGGTGAGCGACGCAAGGCTGGGCGCTCTTCAGCCGCATTGCGTGGAGCTGGCAGATCTCAGCCAGATGTCTGCCTCTGAAGCGGCCATGAAATTCGGCGGCAGCATCATGCTTCTGGAGCAGGGGCTTCCCGGCTGGGACGAATTGCTGCTGAAGCTGGCAGTTGATCGACCGTCGACGGCGGTGATTGTGCTGTCAGACCAGATCCCCGGCAACATGGTACGCGCGCTCATGAAGCTGGATGCATCTGACGTACTGCCCATATCGTCCAATCCGGCAGATATTATCGAAGCAGCAGAAAAACTTCGGGATACATCGACAGGCGGTGTTGGCGGGTCCAGCGTGTGCTGGGCGTTCCGTGGTGCGGTCGGTGGTGCCGGTGTTACCACGATTGCCATAGAGAGCGCATTCGAGCTGGCGCGACGTTTCGGGCCCGGACGTGTCTGTCTGGTCGACCTCAATGTCGCTGACGGCATGACGACATCGTTCCTGGAAGCCGTGCCGAAGCTAGATCTGTCGGCGCTGGCGGCTGCGCCTGAGCGCCTGGACCCGAGACTGCTTGCAGCCTGGTGCTACCAGCATGAAAGCGGTGTTTCGATCATCGCTGCGCCGCGCAACCCGGACGGCGATGAACTGGCGACGGAGCCGGCTGTCCTGCGCTTGTTGGACGTCGCGTGCGGCATGTTTGAATTCACCATCGTCGACATGCCCCGGCACATGATGCCATGGACCAAGTCGGTACTCAGTGCGGTGGACGAGGCTATCGTGATCAGTGAGCTGACCGTACCCAGCCTTCATGCGGCGGCAGACATGGCGCGTGAAGTCGATGTCCTCCGTCACGACCGTGTTCCCGCGAAACTCGTTCTGAACCGCATGTTCCAGAAAAAACGCCTGCGTGCAGAGTTTGCGCTCGACAAGGCAGAAGGGGCAATCGACCGGAAGATCGATTCCACGATCACCTCGGATTGGGATGCTGCGCGCACGGCCGTCAATCTTGGCCGCCCGATCGCTGAGGTCGTTCAGAAGAGCCCGCTCGTATCAGACATTGGCAAGCTGGTGCAGATGATGCTGCCGGAAGAGATCCAGGCAGCTGCGCCGGCGGAAGGCAAGCGGAGGCGCCGCGGATGAGCCGTTTTGGATTCTCTACCCCCACGGCCCCTGCGCCGGAAGCGGAAGCCAAACCATCCACACCTGTTCCGCCACCGGCACCGCCGCGAGCAAAAGCGGAAACCGGAGGTTTCGACCAGCTTGATGCCAAGCTTAAGATCCACGCCAAGCTGATTGACGAGCTGGACCTGTCAAAGCTCGAGAAGCTGGACGATGAAACTCTGCGCCGCCGCGTGCGCAGTATCATTTCCGATATTATCCGCAAGGAAGAAATGGCCCTGTCAGCGGCGGAGGAAGCGAGCTTCGCCGATGCCGTCATGGACGAGATGACGGGGCTTGGTCCGATTGAGCCTCTTCTGAAGGATGACTCCATTGCAGACATCCTGATCAATGGCTGTGATCAGGTCTATGTGGAGCGCCACGGCAAGCTGCAGGTGGCACCGGTTCGCTTTGCGGACAATGAACACCTCTTGCGGATCGTACAGCGCATTGTCTCGGCGGTTGGCCGCCGCGTGGATGAAAGCCAGCCGCTGGTCGATGCACGTCTTGCCGATGGTAGCCGTGTGAATGCAGCCGTAATGCCGATTGCAATTGACGGTCCGTTGGTCTCGATCCGGAAATTCTCGAAATCGCCGCTGACCATCGACAAGCTCGTCGAATTCGGCGCCATCCCGCGTCCTGTGGCTGACTTTATCCTGGGCGCCGTGAAGTGCCGGGCATCTACGGTCATTTCAGGCGGGACCGGATCGGGCAAAACAACGCTTCTGAACGCGTTGTCTTCTGCGATCAGCCCGGACGAGCGCATGATCACGATTGAGGACGCTGCAGAACTTCAGCTGCAACAGCCGCATGTGGCCCGGATGGAAACCCGACCGCCGAACATCGAAGGTAAGGGCGAAATCCGCCAGCGGGAACTGGTCAAGAACGCGCTGCGGATGCGACCCGACCGGGTGATCCTTGGCGAGGTTCGCGGCGAGGAAGCCTTTGACATGCTCCAGGCCATGAACACCGGTCATGAAGGGTCCATGGCCACGATCCACGCGAACAATCCGCGCGATGCGCTGACACGTCTGGAACAGATGGTGATGATCGGCGGCATGAAAATCTCCGAACATGCGATCCGTGGGCAGATCGCCTCTGCCGTGAACTTCATCGTTCAGGCATCGCGTCTGTCGGATGGGTCCCGGCGTGTGATGTCCATTGCCGAAGTGACGGGGATGGAGGGTTCCGTGGTGCAGTTGCAGGAAATCTTCCAGTTCGTCCGCACCGGCACGACAGATGAGGGCAAGGTCGAAGGCCACTTCGCGGCCACAGGTCTTCGCCCGAAATTCCTGGACGAAATGGAACGCCGCGGCGTTCACATGCCGCCGGGCATGTTCGATCCTTCTACGCGGTTCTAGGAGAGCGAAGAGTGTTGGGTCTGCCGGATCTTTCAGATGTTAGTCTGACATTCATGATCCCCATGATCATGGCGATCGGGGCTGTGTTCCTGGCTTTACAGGCCGTGATGGGGCTCTTCTCGACTGCGCAGACACAGCGCATCGTGAACCAGCGGCTGCAGTTCAAGGAACGTTTCGAAAGCACCAATGAGGCGATGGTCGAACTGCGCAAGAGCCGCGGTCTCGATGAGTTCGGTAACTTCGCTATGCCGCTGCAGTGGTTCAATCAGCTTGTTGTCCGCTCGGGCCTGCCTTACCAGCCGGCCCGCTGGTTTGGTATTTCCGCGATTGGCGGCATGGTCATCGCGTTTGCTTATCTGAAACTCGTCGGAGGTTTTCTGACGGCGGGCGGCCTCGCATTGGGGATTTTTGCTCTGGGGCCAATCATTGCCCTGAAAATGGTCGGCGCCAAGCGAATGAAGAAGCTTGCGCAACAGCTGCCGGATGCCATGCAGATCGCCTGCCGCAGCCTGGAGGCCGGCCATCCGGTGGCGACCGCGATTGCGCTGGTCGCCCGGGAGATGCCGGATCCAATCGGTACAGAATTCGGCATGGCCGCAGATGAAGTGTCCTATGGTATGTCGCTGACGAATGCCGTTCAGCGCATGGCGGAGCGGGCGGGGGATCCGGACATCGAATTGTTCGCCGCGACCGTCCGCCTGCAGGAAAAGACCGGCGGCAACCTGACGGAACTTCTGAAAGCCCTCGCGACAACGATCCGGGAACGGCAGACCATGCGATTGAAAGTACGCGCTGCATCGTCCGAAGGGCGTACCTCGGCGATGATCCTGACTGCAGCGCCATTCCTTGTGATGCTGGCGATTCATCTGCTGCGGCCGGAATTCTACGGCGATGTGATCAACACGCCGCTGATCCGTTATTCCTTCGCAGGCCTGTTTACCTGGATGTTCATCGGAAACCTGGTCATGCGCAAAATGATCAATTTCAAAATGTGAGGGGCAGCGTGTTCGGTGATCTTCCCCTGATTGATATCTGGCTGCCGATTGCCATGCTGGCAGTGGCCGTCGCTGTTGCTGTGCCGGGCGTCCTTTCTGTGTGGCGTAACGCCAAGGCGAAGGAAGAGGTCGAGCGGCGTCTGGAGCGGCGTGGAACCCAATTCATGGAGCCGCACAAACATGTCAGCCCGGTGGACAATCTGGTCCTTCAGGTTTCCAGCAAAGTTGCTCCGACGAATGAAGAGAAGGTCAGCGAAGTGCGCGCGCGTCTCGCGCTGGCAGGCCTGACCCATTCAAGCGCTGTGGGGCAGTATTATCTCGCCCGACTTGTCTGCGTGATCCTGCCCCAGCTGGCGCTACTGTTTGCGTTGCCTTACCTCAGCAATTTCCAGTCGACGGTTCCTCTCTTCATCAGTGTCGGCCTGCTGATCGTGGGGATGGTCGCGCCGTCCTTCTATGTCGATCATCTGATCTCCGCCCGGCAAAGCCAGTGTTCCCTGGGCTTCCCGGACATGATGGACCTCATGGTGGCGTGCGTTGAAGCCGGCCTCAGCCTCGACGCGTCTGTGCAGCGTGTCGGCGAGGAACTGGAGCTTCGCCATCCTATCATTGCCGGTCACATGAAGACCCTGTCTCTGGAACTCAGGGCCGGTAAATCCCGCAAACAGGCCTGGCGGTCCTTTGCTGACAGGATGAACCTGGAAGAAGCCGGATCGCTCGCCACCATGTTGCGTCAGGCAGAGGAAATGGGGACGAGTCTGGGCGCCACTTTGCGCATCTTCTCGGCAGATATGCGTCAGCGGCGGATCCTCCTGGCAGAAGAAAAAGCCATGGCGCTGCCCGCGAAGCTAACACTGCCATTGATTTTATTCGTTTTTCCCGTCCTTCTGGGCGTCCTGATCCTGCCGGCCGTCGCGAAAATGCAAGGCGTGCTCTTCTGATCTCGGCACTAGGCGAGTCAGTCTGTGATTGCTAGTTTGCGCGCCATGAAAGTTTCATATCTCGAATTCGAAAAGCCGCTGGCGGAACTGGATTCCAAGATCGCCGAATTGGAAACGCTGTCGGGCCGCAAGGATGGCCCGTCGATTTCGGACGAGCTGACAAAGCTGAAGGCGAAATCCCAGAAGCTGCTGAAGGACACCTATTCCGATCTCAGCGCCTGGCAGAAGACGCAGGTGGCCCGCCATCCGGACCGGCCGCATTTCAGCGATTTCGTCGAGAACGTCTTTGAAGATTTCGAAGAACTGGCCGGCGACAGGGTCTATGGCAATGACGAGGCCGTCATCGGCGGTTTGGCGCGCTTCAAGGGGCGCCCGGTAGTTGTCATGGGCCACGAAAAAGGCCGGACGACTGAAACGCGCCTGCGGCACAATTTCGGCATGGCTCACCCGGAAGGATACCGGAAGGCCGTACGCCTGATGGACCTGGCCGAGAAGTTCAATCTGCCTGTCCTCAGCTTTCCGGACACGGCCGGCGCCTATCCGGGCAAGGGCGGCGAGGAACGCGGGCAGGCGGAAGCCATCGCGCGCGGCACGCAGCGCGGCCTGACGCTGGGCGTTCCGTTTGTCACGCTCATCATCGGTGAAGGCATGTCTGGCGGCGCCATCGGCATTGCAGCAGCCAACAAGGTACTGATGATGGAGCATGCCATCTATTCGGTGATCTCGCCGGAAGGCTGCGCGTCCATTCTCTATCGCGATGCGGGCAAGGCGAAGGACGCGGCAGACGCGATGAAGATCACTGCGCCGGATCTGTTGCGGACGAAAGTCATCGATGACGTGGTCAAAGAGCCTGTCGGCGGCGCTCATCGTGATCCCCAGCGGGCGATGGCCACTGCGGCCAAGGCGCTCGAGAAGTCGCTGAAGGAACTGGACGGACTGTCTCCGGCGGAACTGCGCCGCCAGCGGGCGGAACGTTTCTACGCGATCGGCCGCGAAGGCCTCTGATCCCGCTTGCAATCGGTCACCGGGCACGCCACGCTTCTCTGACAAAGACAGGGAGGAGGGGCCCATGAAAAGGTTGATGCTGGCCGCAGCGATTGCGGTCTCGGCGTGTGCTGCGCCTTCGTCACCGGAGCCTGCGGCAGGCGAGGGAGTCGTTATCTACCCCGCGAAAGTTGTAGTCACGATGACGGGAGAGGGCGATACGGCTGAGGCGGTGGCTATGTCTGGAGACCGCATTCTTTCCACTGGGACCCTCAAGGGCCTGCAGGACGCGATGCCTGCGGCGATGGTCGACACGACCTTTGAGGATCGCGTGATCGTGCCGGGGCTGATTGACCCGCATGTGCATGTCGTGCTGGGCGCGCTGCAGTACAATCTGCCCATCACGCCGCCCTGGCCGATGGCAACGCCTCATGGAATGAAACCCGGCCTGCCGAACAGGGAAGCGTTTCTCGCAGCCTTGTCTGACATCGTTACGGACGCCCAGCCGGACGCGGCCGTCGTCGCGTATGGCTACCACAATCTTGTGCACGGTGACCTGACCCGGGCGGACCTCGACATGATTGCGCCGGACCAGCCTCTGATTGTCTGGCACTATTCCTCGCATGACTTTTACCTGAACAGCGCGGCGATCAATGCGGCTGGCTTCACGCCTGCGTTGGCGCAGTCGTTTCATGGCGTCGATCTCGATGAGGCGGGGGAGCTGACCGGCCGGATCTATGAGGATGCCGCTCTGCTGGTCATCCAGGCCTATGCAGGCGTGATCCTCGCGCCGGAGAATGTCACGGCGGGTTTCCACGGTTTCTCGTCCATGCTGCGTCAGGCAGGCGTCACGACCACGGCCGAGATGGCGTACGGCCTGTTCGGCTGGGAGATGGAGGATGCAAACATCCGCGCCAATTGGGGCAGCCCCCAGGAGGCGGGGTATCACCTCTATCTCGTCCCGGAATATCGCGCCCTGGAGCGGACCTATGGAGAAAACCGGGTGCAGGCCGTGCTCGACATGGTCAGCGGGGCGCAGGAGACGCCAGCGCCAGTTCTGCCGCGCGTGAAATTCTTTACCGATGGCGCGTTTTACAGCCAGACAATGCGGCTTTCGCCGCCGGGCTACCTCTCCGGACAGTCCAAGGGATCAGAGGGGCTGTGGGTGGCCGGGCCGGACGGAATCGTCCCGGCGATCCAGCCTTACTGGGACGCGGGGCTCGGTGTGAATATCCATTCCAATGGCGACGCGGCCCAAAGCGCCACGCTGGAGGCGCTGGAAATCCTGCGGCAGGGTGATGGGCCGGACAACAGCTTCGTCATCGAGCATGGCGGACTGTTCTCACCGGAACAGGTGGAGGCGGCCGGACGGCTGGATGCCCGGCTCTCCGCCGCCAGCCACTATGTGTTCTACATGGCAAATGAATATGCCGGACCGTTGGGGGATGTGAGGGCGAAGTGGATTTCTCCGCTGGGCGCTCTGACGGCTGCTGGCGTGCCCGTTGCTGTCCATAGCGATGCGCCGTTGGCACCGCCTTATCCGCTGCGGGCGGCAGGCGTACACATGACCCGCGCCACGCGGGAGGGCGGCGTGTATGAAGCGGAGATGGCGCTCAGCCCCTATGAGGCGCTCGAAGCGATCACGCTCGATGCGGCCCGCGTGCTCGGCCTGGAAGCGGAAATCGGCTCGATCGAGCCTGGCAAGCGTGCGGATTTCACCATACTTGGCGCGAACCCGCTGGAGACCGGCGGGAAGGACTGGGATGCGATCCTGGTCTGGGGCGTGGTGCTGGATGGCGTGAAGCGGCCATTGGCAGAACAAGAGGTGTCTGACTAGCCGTGGGCGAGCGAGACTGGATCTCCCGGTATTTTGCGCCACTGGCATCTTCACCAGGGGCTGAAGCCTTGCGGGATGATGTGGCCGAACTGTCGGCGCCGGAGGGGCCCGTCATCGCAACTGTCGATGCATTGGTCGAGGGTGTGCACTTCTTTCCTGACGACCCCCTTGAGACGGTGGCTCGGAAGCTGGTGCGGGCGAATGTGTCGGATATCATTGCCAAAGGTGCCCGGCCGCTGGAGGCCTTGCTGACGCTGGGCTGGCCAGGTGACAGGCCGGAGGAGGACCTTGCGTGTTTTGCCGCCGCCTTCGGTGATGAACTCGCCAGCTGGGGCATCCGGCTCATAGGCGGCGATACGACGGCCAGTCCGCAGGGACTGTTCCTGTCCCTCACCCTGACCGGTCAGTGCGGCCCGGGCGGTGCGATCAGGCGCAGTGGGGCGCAAGCGGGCGATATGCTTTGGGTCACTGGAGAGATCGGTGCGGCATATCTCGGCTACAGAGCGCTGCGCGACGGGCGTCTGAGTGACCCTCATGTCGCGGCCTACCGGGAGCCTCAGCTCGCGCCATTGGCGATTACCGGATTGCTACGTGATTGCGCGACCGGATCAATGGACGTCTCTGACGGACTATTGGGGGATGCCCGCATGCTCGCCGAGGCCTCCGGTCTGTCGGCCGCGGTCGATCTGGGCGCCGTGCCTTATGCCGGTGGAGTCTCAGGTCTTGAAGAATGGATCGCGCTCGCGTCCTGGGGCGATGACTATCAGGTTCTTTTTGCCGCACCTGAGTCGGCGACTTCTCGGATCCAGGCTTATTCCGAGGAAGGGGGCATCAAGGTCACGCAAATAGGTTCTTTTGCGTCGGGCGCCGGTCTGGCGGCTTTTATGGATGGTACGCGCGTTAACCTGCCGGAAACTCTCGGCTTCGAGCATGGCTGAACCGGGTCCTGTCTGACTCGCTTCAAGCGTGAGGCATCTTGCACGTAACGTCAGGGGGTGGCAGCAAAGTATCCATAATAATGAAAGCTCAGGGAGAAACCGGGCAAAACCGGTTCGATTTGGCTAGGGAAGGAAAATAGGTTCATGTGGTATTATCTCGCTCTCGCAGCGGGCGTTATCTCGGTTTTGTACGGGTTCATTCAGGCCCGCTCGATCCAGTCCGCCCCCGCGGGTGACGCGCGAATGCGCGAAATTGCTGCGGCCATTCAGGAAGGCGCAAACGCCTATCTCGGCCGCCAGTATCGGACCATCGCCATTGTCGGTGTCGTGGTCGTTGTCCTGTTGGCATTGGCATTCCAGAGCTGGCAGCAGCCACTTGGCTTCGTCGTCGGCGCCGTCTTGTCAGGTGCTGCCGGTTTCATCGGCATGAAAGTGTCGGTGCAAGCCAACGTCCGCACAACAGAGGCCGCAAAATCCGGCCTCAATGCCGGCCTCAAAATGGCATTCAAATCCGGCGCAGTGACGGGCATGCTCGTCGTTGGCCTCGCTCTGCTTGGTATCGTTCTTTATTATGGCTTCCTGACCATGGTCATGGGCCTCAGCCTGGCTGATGAGCTCGAGAAGCGGGAAATTATCGATTCGCTCGTTTCTCTGGGCTTCGGCGCTTCGCTTATCTCTATCTTCGCCCGTCTCGGCGGCGGCATCTTTACAAAAGGTGCGGACGTCGGCGGCGACATGGTTGGCAAGGTCGAAGCCGGTATTCCGGAAGATGACCCCCGTAACGCTGCGACCATCGCTGACAATGTCGGTGACAATGTCGGCGACTGTGCGGGCATGGCGGCTGACCTGTTCGAAACCTATGCGGTGACGCTGGTTGCGACGATGGTTCTGGGGGCGATCTATTTCTCGGACGCTGCCTATCTCGGTGACCTGATGCTGCTTCCGCTCGCGATTGGCGGCGTCTGTATCATCACGTCAATTATCGGGACCTATTTCGTGAATCTTGGCCCCGGCAAAACCGATGTGATGGGGGCGCTCTATAAGGGCCTTATCGTCACCGGCGTTCTGTCGGTCGGCGCACTTGCGCTGGTGATCAGCCAGGTTCTGCCGGCAGGATTCGGCGTTCTTGATGGTGCTGCAGCGGCCCTCGGCCTGTCTGGTGAGATCACCGGTATGGACCTGTTCCTCTGCGGCCTGCTGGGTCTGGTTGTGACGGGGCTCATCGTGGTCATTACCGCTTACTATACCGAGACAAAGTATCGTCCGGTGCGGTCTGTGGCGAAGGCATCGGAGTCCGGTCACGGTACCAATGTGATCCAGGGTCTCGCGGTCTCGCTGGAATCGACAGCGCTGCCGGCCCTGACGATCATCGCTGGCATCATCGCCACCTATAACCTTGCCGGCCTCTATGGTGTCGCGATTGCGACAACCACGATGCTCGCACTGGCAGGCATGATCGTCGCGCTCGATGCATTCGGTCCGGTGACGGACAATGCGGGCGGCATTGCGGAAATGTCGGAACTTCCATCGGAAGTGCGTGACACGACGGATGCGCTCGACGCGGTTGGCAACACGACCAAGGCTGTGACCAAGGGTTACGCGATCGGTTCTGCCGGTCTCGGGGCGCTTGTTCTGTTTGCTGCGTATTCGGAGGATTTGAAATACTTCTCGGCGAAAGCCACGGAAGGGTCCTTCTTCTCCGGCGTGGATGTCGATTTCTCGATTGCCAACCCATATGTCGTGGTTGGTCTCCTGTTTGGCGGTCTTCTGCCGTTCCTCTTCGGCGGCATGTCGATGATGGCGGTGGGGCGTGCAGCCCAGGCTGTGGTTGAGGAAGTTCGCCGTCAGTTCCGCGAAATGCCGGGCATCATGAAAGGCGAGGTGAAGCCGGATTACGGCCGCGCCGTTGACCTTCTGACCCAGGCAGCCATCAAGGAAATGATTGTGCCGTCGCTTCTGCCGGTGCTGTCACCTGTGGTCCTGTTCGGTGTCATCCTGGCGATCGCTGGCAAGAGTGCTGCCTTCGCAGCCGTCGGGGCCATGCTGTTGGGTGTGATCGTCACCGGCCTGTTCGTCGCCATTTCGATGACGTCGGGCGGTGGGGCATGGGACAATGCCAAGAAGTACATCGAAGATGGCAATCATGGCGGCAAGGGCTCTGAAGCCCACAAGGCTGCTGTGACGGGCGATACGGTGGGGGATCCCTACAAGGATACCGCCGGTCCGGCCGTGAACCCGATGATCAAGATCACGAATATCGTGGCGCTCTTGCTGCTGGCTGTTCTCGCCGGCATGTAAGGAAAATGAATTTTTCTCAGGAGGCCCCGGTGCAAACGCTCCGGGGCCTTTGTTTTTGCGAGGGAAAAAAACGATATAGCTAAAACCTATAGCCGCCCCTTAAGTAATCAATTGGTTCTATTCATTTGAAGAGCGTACAGTCATGCTGCGGTGATGAACCCCTCTGGTGCCGATACGGCGTCCGCTCATCACCCAAACAATTGCGGTGTGCCAGGCATGCCTCTGTTCGGATTTGAAAGACGCTTGAGCGAAAAGGGAGAATATTATGGATGGCAATGATATGGGCCGCGGCAAGTGCCCGGTAATGCACGGAAGCCTGACCACGACTGAAACCTCGGTCACGGCATGGTGGCCGCAAACCCTCAATTTCGACATCCTGCATCAGCACGACAGCAAGGTTCAGCCCTTCGGCAAGGATTTCAGCTACCGGGAAGAGGTGAAGAAGCTCGACTTCGATCAGCTGCAGAAAGACATCCACGCGCTTGTCACGGACAGTCAGGACTGGTGGCCGGCAGACTGGGGCAGCTATGCAGGTCTCTTTATTCGTCTCGCCTGGCACTCGGCCGGCTCTTACCGCCTCGCCGATGGCCGCGGTGGTGGCGGTGCCGGAAACATCCGCTTTGCCCCGCTGAACTCCTGGCCGGATAACGCCAACCTGGACAAGGCTCGCCGCCTTCTCTGGCCGATCAAGAAGAAATACGGGAACAAGATCAGCTGGGCTGACCTGATCCTGCTGGCCGGCAATGCTGCCTATGAAGTTGCGGGGCTGAAGACATTCGGTTTCGGCTTCGGCCGTGAGGACATCTGGCATCCGGAAAAGGACACCTATTGGGGGTCTGAAAAGGAGTGGCTGACCGAAGACACGGATCGTTATCCGGACAAGGACGACCGGACCTCTCTGGAGAATCCGCTGTCGGCCGTCGTCATGGGCCTCATTTATGTGAACCCGGAAGGCGTAAACGGGAAACCCGATCCGGCGAAGACCGCGGTCGACGTACGCGAAACCTTCAAGCGCATGGCCATGAATGATGAAGAAACGGCAGCACTGACCGCCGGTGGCCACACCATCGGCAAGGCGCACGGCAATGCCGATGCTTCAAAGCTGTCTCCGGAACCCGAAGCGGGCGCAATCGAAGCGATGGGCTTTGGCTGGCTGAACCCGAAAGGCAAGGGCTTTGGCCGCGATACGTTGACGGGCGGGCCGGAAGGCGCGTGGACCAGCGATCCGACGAAGTGGGATGGCGGCTATTTTGAAATGCTGCTGGACCATGAGTGGGAAACGACAAAGAGCCCGGCAGGGGCCTGGCAGTGGAAACCGGTCGATATCAAGGAAGAAGACATGCCGGCGGATGTCGAAGATGCATCCATCCGTACCATGCCGATGATGACCGATGCCGATATGGCGATGAAGGTCGACCCGATCTATCGGAGCTATATGGAGAAATTCCGGAACGACCACCAGTATTTCTCCGATGTCTTTGCCCGGGCCTGGTTCAAGCTGACCCACCGCGATATGGGCCCGAAAGCCCGCTATGTCGGCCCGTGGGTGCCGCAAGAGGACCTGATCTGGCAGGATCCGGTTCCAGCCGGTTCAACTGGATACGATGTCGATGCCGTCAAAAAGAAAATTGCCGACAGCGGCCTCAGCATCGGCGAGATGGTCTCGACCGCCTGGGACAGCGCCCGCACTTATCGCGGGTCTGACATGCGCGGCGGTGCCAACGGCGCGCGGATCCGTCTTGCCCCGCAAAAAGACTGGGCCGGCAATGAGCCTGAACGCCTCCAGAAAGTGCTGGGCGTGCTGGAGCCGATTGCCGCGTCGAGCGGTGCAAGCGTTGCCGATGTCATTGTTCTCGCCGGCAATGTCGGTGTGGAACAGGCGGCGAAGGCCGCTGGCGTCAACGTCACCGTCCCGTTCACGCCGGGCCGCGGCGATGCAACCGATGAAATGACGGATGCCGAATCCTTCGAGACGATGGAGCCGCTCGTTGACGGTTACCGGAACTGGATCAAGGAAGCCTATGCCGTCAAACCGGAAGAAATCATGCTGGATCATACCCAGCTGCTGGGTCTCACGGCACCGGAAATGACGGTTCTCGTTGGTGGCATGCGCGTGATCGGCACGAACCATGGCGGGTCTGCGCATGGCGTGTTCACTGACAAGGTAGGCGCTCTGACGACGGACTTCTTCGTCAATCTGACGGACATGTCGAACACCTGGAACCCGACCAGTCAGGACGGCATCTACGAGATCCGTGACCGCAAGAGCGGCAAGACCAGGTGGACGGCCACCCGCCTCGACCTGGTTTTCGGTTCAAGCTCGATCCTGCGGGCGTATGCAGAAGTCTATGCCCAGGATGACAACAAGGAGAAGTTCGTGAAGGACTTCGTGTCTGCCTGGACCAAGGTCATGAACGCTGACCGGTTCGACGTCTAGGAAAGCATTATCCAAATCAGAGGCGGCGTTCCGGAAATTTCGGGACGCCGCTTTCTATTTGACCAGCGAAATTGCCATCCGCTGGAACTCTTCCTGTGTCAGGGTCTCGGCGCGGGCGGTCGGATCGATGTCCAGGCTTTTCAGCCACTCATCTGCCTTCAGCCCGTGGCGTTTCGCAAAGGGTTTGAGGCCAGCGCGAAGCATTTTTCTGCGCTGGCCGAATGCAGCGCCAGCGACCTGTTCCAGCTTTTCGAGGTGAGGGAAGCGTTCGCTTTCGGGAAGAGGTTCCAGGACAGCGACTGCGCTGTCGACCTTCGGCGGAGGTTTGAACGCACCAGGCGGCAGGGTGAAGGCGATGTGCGGGCGCGTCACCGCGTGCGTCAGAACGGCAAGCCGTCCATAATGTTCCGTTCCCGGATCGGCGCAGATACGTTGGGCGACTTCCTTCTGGAACATCAGCGCCATTTCACCCCGCCATGCACCGGCTTTCAGCCAATCGATCAGCAGCACCGTGCCGACATTGTATGGCAGGTTCGCAATGATCATCGCCGGCGTATCGGCACCGGCGTCGGTCAGCACTTGCTCCCATTTCACCTTGCGGGCGTCTTTTTCAATGACGGTCAACCGGCCGTCGCGGGCTTCCGGCCATTCCTGCAGGGCAGACGCAAACCGCGGGTCGGTTTCAACAGCGATCAGCTTTGCAGCGCCTTCTTTCAGGATAGCACGTGTCAGGCCGCCCGGTCCGGGGCCAACTTCAATGACGGTGCGCCCTTCAAGCGGACCGGCAGCCGTCGCGGCACGGTGAAGAATACTGGGATCAAACAGGAAGTGCTGTCCGAGCGCCTTGCGCGCTGGGGCCTGTGTCAGTTCGGGGTCGTTCTGTTCGCTCATGCGGTGTTCCTGTTTTTCGCGACCATGGCGGCTGAGCGGATGGCTGCGATCAGGCTGTCCGGCCGGGCGGTGCCTGCCGCGGCTGCATCGTAACCTGTGCCATGGTCGGGGCTTGTCCGGACGATCGGAAGGCCGAGTGTCATGTTCACGCCGCCCCAGAAGTCCAGTGTTTTGACCGGGATAAGGCCCTGGTCATGCGTCATGGCGATCACGGCGTCATAAGCCCCGGACAAGGCTTCTGCGAATACGGTATCAGCGGGGCGGGCATTGGAAATGTCGATACTCCGGGAGCGGAGTGTGGCAGCGGCGGGATTGATGATTTCAATCTCCTCGCGCCCGATGGCGCCGTCTTCGCCAGCATGGGGATTAAGCCCTGTAAAGGCGATGCGGGGCGTGGCGATTCCGAAGTCTGATTTCATGGCAGCGTGAACAATGGACCCCAGTTCCACGAGTGCTTCCTGCGTCAGGCTTGCAGGCACAGTGGCCAGCGGTTGGTGGATCGTTGCCAGAGCCACCCTCAGACCACCGCCGGTGAGCATCATGACAGGCCGTATCGGTTCGCCACCCTCCGGGCGACAAAGTTCTGCAATGAATTCTGTGTGACCCGGATGACGAAATCCGGCGCCGTAGAGCAGGGCCTTGTTGATCGGGTTGGTGACAATGCCGGAGGCTTTTCCCTCGCGGACATGCGCGACACCCATTTCAATGGCGGAGATAATGAAGGGCGCTGCAGCATTGTCCGGCTTGCCGGGGGTGATCTCAGGCAGAGGGCCTAACGGCAGGACAGGCAGCGCATTCCCGAACACGGCAGCGGCGTCTTCCGGCGTGGTTATCTCCTGCACTTGGCAATGCTCACGGTAGAGGTCCGGTGCGCCGATCACATAGAATCGAAGCTCAGGGTCAGTTTTCAAAGCCTGCCAGGCAGCGGCGGTAATGGAGGGGCCCACGCCAGCTGGGTCGCCCATGGAGAGGACGAGGGGAAGAGAGGACGTTTTCTTGGTCACGCGCCGCATGTCGCGCCAAATGGCGCGACGTGCAAGCCTTATCGGTAGATAATCGTGGCGTCCCGGCGCAGGTTCCGCAGCTCGCGTTCGGAGATCATGTTGAGCTCGCGTCCTTTGAGGCTGCTCTTGAGATCTTCCCGTGAAGGAAGTGCTTCAGCCCCTTCTTCCCGCCGGCAGACATACATGGTGCCCAATCCGCCGCTGACCGCAAAGATGTCTGTTGGCTTGCCGATTTCGGCACTTTCGACGAGTGATTTGCCTTCAGGACCCAGCTCTTCAATGTTGATGTCTTCCAGCGGCTGAGCCCGGAGGCCCTGAGTCGTGTTGGCGACGGTCTGGACGTCGTCACATGATGTGATGCGGTCCATCGCCGCTTTCAGGTTTTCGTCCGTTGCGTCGCTGGTGATCAGGCGGATGAGATCAACCTTGGTCGTGGCTTCAGCCGGCTCCCGCTTGTTCTGAATGTAGAGAATGTAGACGCCATTATCGACAGTGATCGGGTCCAACAGGCCCGGGCCGGCAGCTGATTCGATCGCGGGTACCAGTTCAGGGGGGAGGTCCGAGCTGGAGACCCAGCCCATGTCTCCGCCGGTCGCCGCGGTCGGCGCCGAGGATAGGCGCTGGGCCGCAACGCGGAAGTCCGCGCCGGCTTTCAGCTGTTCCAGAATGGAGCGGGCAGCTTCTTCGGCCTGGGTGCGCGTTTCCGGATCCGGTGCGAACAGGAAGATCTCGGAAATCCGGTACTGGGTCTTCTGAGCGGCAAGGCGCAATTGTTCGATCTGGTCGTCCACCTGGTTGTCGGAAATGCGAATGCGCGACCCGTAGAGGCCGCTCATGACACGGTTCCAGGCGATTTCAGCGCGCATCTGTTCTTCAAGGCTGGAGGGATCGATTCCCGCTGCCAGAAGCTGGGATTTCAGGTCGGCGCCGGTCAGTCCGGATTGGGCCGCCATGCCCTCCACGGCGCCGTCGATCTCTTCCTTGCTGATCTCCAGTTCAAATTCGGATGCCTTTTCAAGCTGCAGGCGCTCATCAATCAGCTGCTCCAGAGCTTGTCCGGTAATCTGCTGAACCTGTTCCGGGGAGGGCTGCTGTCCGCCAAGGCTTAGCAGCAGCATGCGGGCACGGTCCCGGACGTCTGTGAACGAGATGGGGCGGTCGTTGACCACCGCCGCGATGGCTTCCAGCGTCAGACTGCCATCATCTGCCGGAGTCTCCTGCGCACTCGCTTGTCCGGCGAAGGGAAGGGCCAGCATCATTGCGGCAACGGCGAGTTTGCGAACCATCAGAGGTCTCCAATTCATGCCCGCGATCCCGCAAGGCAGGTATTCAACTTCGACCATACAATTCCTGATGCATGGCGCAACGCGGGCCCGCAGTCAGCCCTGATAACTTACGGATATTTAGGGTTCACGGCGATTTCGGGGCAGGGACAGACTCAATCGAATTCGCTGGAGCCGAACTGGCCGAGTGTTTTGAGAGAAAAGCGAATCTGAATGTTTTCGGACGGACCTTGCGTGCGGTCCTGTAGTTCCGTGCGGCTGTAGACCAGTTCCAGGCGTGAACAATCGTCTTCATATGCGATACCGAAATCCTTTCGGGCGTTCCGATTGTTCGCGATGTCGCGCAGTTGGCCGTAGATGAAGGAGTAGCGTTCTGTAATCCGGAATTCTCCGGTCATGAAGAAACCTTCGTCTTCCTCCTGCTGCGGGTTCAGCCGTTCGCTGATTTTGTAATACTGGCCAGTTGCGCGCCATCGGGAAGACTTTGTGGACAGGCGGGTATCGATCCGGTTCAGTTCCAGCCCGTCTTCATCAAGCCGGACCCGTGTATCGATGCGCAAGGCCTTGCCGAAATCCGCAGTCGCCGCGGCCACCCAGTCGGATGTTGTGCCATCGAGGTTGGTGACTTTTTCAAAGCTTGGGTCTGGCCGGGACCGCCATCTCCGGCCGACAGTGGCAGAAAGTTCCGGGCCCTCTTTCCAGACTGCCCGAGCTGTCAGCCCGGCAGAGATTTTCCCGTCACCTTCGTAAAGGTCATAACCGGCAACCGTGTTCGCATCGAAGAGGACAGTTTCATCCATTTCGAATAACAGGGCATCTTCATTCGGGATGATCGGGTCATTCGAATTGGACGTGCCCCATGCGGCCATGACTTCCGGCTCAAGCATGATGTCCACCGTCTTGCCGGGACGGATCATCGGATAGGCGAGGCGTGCTCCGGTATTGCCGACCAGCCTCGATGCGTTGTCGTCTTCGATGCCTTTCTGATCGAGTTGATAATAATCACCGCGCAGTTCTGCAAAAGGCTCGAACGTAAAGCCGCCGGGCAGAATCTTGTATGTCGACCAGTCTGCCCCAACGCTGACGCGCTGGCTGTCATCGCCGACATCGCGGCGCAGAATGGCAGTTGAGGCGTTCACGCTGGCAAAGCCGTAATCGCCGAGGTCCCAGTATTTTTCGCTGAACAGCAAAGGTGTGACAGTCGGTAGGCTGCCATCGGCATCGCTTGCACGAAGGCCCTGTATCGAGAGAAGGGAAACGTCGGTGTAGTAAGAGTCGCCCTGGCCCACGGCGTATAGCTGGGACAGGAGTCGACGTGGCTGACTCTGATAGATCCCGCGTTTATCGCCTTGCCCGTCAATGTCATAGCGGCGGTCATACAGATCGTCGGTCTGGGTTTCGACACCGAAGCCCCATTGCCACTCTTCTGTCAGTGCGAACTTGCCACTGCCATACAAATGGCCGCGCCACTTTTCCTCGCCAAACTTCTCGCCGTCGCTGTCGAAGTCTTTTTCCCGTGTGATGCTGGTATTTATGTTGATCGCACCCGAATAGAACCGCTTGCGGTAATCGAGTTCCAGCATCGGATTGACGTTTTCCGTGATCAGCGGCGCGATCGTCAGGTCCGAGGAGTCCGAGATCGCCCAGTAATAGGGCTGCTGGTAAAACGCGCCGAGCTTTGACGAGAATCCGGCGGATGGGATCATCAGGCCGGAGCGCCGGTCAGACGTGGGGTCCGGGTGCGCCAGATAGGGGAAGTAGAACACCGGAATGCCCATGACTTCCAGAACCGCGTCGCGATAGGAAATCATCTGGGTTTCCTGGTCCAGCACAGCGCGGCGGGCCCGCAGGGACCATGTCGGTGTCTGGCCCTTGGCCTCACAGATAGGGCAGGCCGTATAAATGACCTGATCCATCGCGTTTATGCCGTCCGGCTGGCGGATGGCTGAATTTGCCACAATGGTCGAGCCGTCGGTCAGACGGGCCGAATAGCCGATCGCGTATCCATCCGAGAGATTGGAACCGACTTCGACTTCATCAGAAAATTGCTGGGAGCCGTCTGTTTCGATGATAACGACATTTCCGGTCGCCCGGACGCGCTCGGTGGTCCGGTTGTAAACAAGCCGGTCAGCGCGCAGGATTCGCCCGTCATAGAGCGCCTCTACATTGCCTTCCGCGACGATGGAGTTCTCGTCCCGCAACTCATAAACATAGTCAGCTTCGAGGACGACCTGTTCCGAACTGGCCGTCGCATCTGGCGCGCTACTTTCCTGCGCAACCGCCCCGAATGACGGGGATGCGGCAAGGGCCAGGGCTGCAGCGTAATGGTACCAGTTGGCCAATTCGGGCTACCTCGGTTTTGCCCCGGCAGCGCCGGCTGCGGAATACGGAATTCTGTCTCGGTGTCTGAGGCTTAGAGGCTGTCCCCGGCATCGTCCAGCCACGGAGCGCGGATGAGTGATTTTTTCGGCACCCAGCCGGTGCAGCTTGGCCACACGTGTGCCGTCTGATCAAAATGCCCTGGCGGCCAGTCCGCCTGGCAAAGTCTGGGCTTCTCCGGACAATTCAAGCTCCAATAGGACGGCTGCGCAACGCGAAGCAGGCAGGCTGCTGGCGCGTGCAATTTCGTCGATTGGCATTGGGTGAGGTGACAGTGCCTCCAGCACCCGATGCAATTCCGATTCGCTCGGCTCCCCGGCGTCCGGGTCGAATTCGAACGGGCGCGGAGGTGGCGCGCACACCTGGCGCCGGTCAAGCGTCGCAAGAATGTCCAATATGTCGTCCGCATGACGGACAAGCGTTGCGCCCTGGTGAAGAAGGCTGTTTGTTCCCGCCGCGCGTGGATCCAGGGGAGAGCCGGGCACGGCCATGACTTCGCGCCCCTGTTCTCCGGCGACCCGTGCTGAAATCAGCGATCCGGAACGTTCAGCGGCCTCCACAACCACGACCCCAAGGGACATTCCGGTGATGATCCTGTTGCGGCGTGGAAAATCCTGCGCCTTGGCCCGGTAGCCAAACGGGCTTTCGGAAACAATCAGGCCAGAAGCTGCAATCTCAGCGTAGAGGCGCTTGTGTTGTGGTGGGTACACATGGTCGATTGCGCCGCCCAGCACTGCGATCGTGCCTGTTTCTATGCTTGCCGCATGTGCTTCGCCATCGATGCCCAGAGCCAGACCGGACACGATGGTGAACCCATTCCGGCCAAGTTCCGCTGCCATATCGCGTGCAATCTTTCGGCCTGCAGCAGACGCGTTACGCGCTCCGACAATCGCAACGGTTGGCCGGGATGCAAGGTCTGCCTGTCCCAGCAGGGTGAGGACAGGCGGGGGCGGCTCAAGATCATTCAGAAGCGGCGGATAGTCCGGTTCGGAGCTGAGAACGAGACGAGCGCCATATCGATTGGCAGCGTCCAGCTCCTGCTCGACAAGCTGGCGTTCCGGAGGCTGAAGCGGACGCCCCTTGCGTGAGCGGGCAGATAGTTCTGGAAGGGCGTCCAGCGCGGCACTGGCGGAACCAAAGCGGCGAATGAGCTGAAAAAAGCTGACAGGTCCTATCCCGTGGGTCCTGGCGAGACGAATCCAGTCCAGCCTTTCGCTGTCAGAAGTCATGCGTCCGGCTTCGCTTTTGAGCTTCCAAAGCGCGGCTCAGTGCCTTTCAGAAGGCGGCCGAGATTGGCGCGATGGGTCCAGAAGACAAATACCGACAAACCTGCCAGTCCGAGAAGCACAAACCAGTTGTGTGGCCGGTGCATCAATTCCTCAACGACCCAAGCGCCAGGTGCGACGAGCGCTGCGGCAGTCAGGGCCGCAAGGGAAGAAATCCGTGTGATCGCGAAAATGCTCAACCACACAGGTGCTGCCACATAGAAGGCGGGCAAAGACACAAACGGCAGCAGGCCGGCGAAAGTTGCAACGCCTTTGCCGCCCTTGAAGCCGAGCCAGACGGGGTAACAATGCCCGACAAAAGCCGCCGCCCCGGCAACAAGGCCAAGCTCTGCGCCGCCCATCAGGCCAAATCCCAGCGCAACGAGGCCGGCTTTCAGGCTATCGAGCAGAAGCGTCGCAAGCGCCAGGTCCTTGCGGCCGGTGCGCAGAACGTTTGTCGCACCAATATTGCCGGAGCCGACCTGACGGATGTCTCCCAGCCCGGCTGCCCGTGTCAGCAGGAGCCCAAACGGGATTGAACCGGCGAGGTAGCCGGCCAGTGCGGCAAGCGGAAAAACAAGATATGCGTCCATGCGCAACTCCCGGAAACACGTTTAAGTGGTAGGCAGAGATGAGTGTCCGGGCAAGCCTTCTCAGGCGAGGCTCGCATGCGCAAAGACTTCCTCTCCGCCGACAAAAGTCCGCAAGACGCGGCCCTGCAGGCGCCGTCCGTCGAATGGCGAGTTGGTAGAGCGTGAACCCAAGTGCTCACGTTCGCACAGCCAGGGCTTGCCAGGATCGAAGAGAATGAGGTCTGCCGGTGCGTTCTTCGCGAGACGGCCTTGCGGCAGGCCCAGCATATCGGCAGGCCTGCAGGTTATGGGCGCCAGCGCCTCCAGTATATTAAGCGGGCCGTCGTGAACCAGGCTCAGCATCGCGGGTAGCACGGTTTCCAGTCCGGCCGCCCCGAAAGCAGCCTCGCCGAATGGCAGGCGCTTTTCTTCCGGTGGCTGAGGATCGTGAGCGGACACGACAGCATCGATCTGTCCGTTCTTCAGTGCCTCGATCAGCCCCAGGCGACTCTCTTCGTCCCGGAACGGAGGGTTGACCTTGCAGTAGGTCAGATAGTCCCCGACATCCAGTTCATTGAAAAAGAAGCTGTGCGCAGCAGCGGTTGTAAATACTTTTGTTCCGCGCTTGCGGGCTTCCATGGCGATTGCCACGGTGCGCGGTGTGGAAACCTGATCAAGGATCAGGGTGCATCCCGTTGCTTCGGCCAGTGAAGTATCGCGCATTGCGCCGATCCATTCCGCCTCGACGGGGATTCCGGGCAAGCCCATGCGTCCGGCGAGTTCTCCGGCATTCATCACGCCGGAGCCTGAAAGAGACCGCTCATCCGGGCGCGACATGATCGTGGCCCCGAGACTGGCGGCGTATGCCATTGCACGTTTCAGGATAGAGGCGTTCGCAACCGGTATATCGCCGTTCGTGAACAGGATCGCGCCTGATCTGGCCATCAGCCCGATCTCGGCCATCGCACTGCCTTCCAGACCGGTTGTCAGGGCGCCCGCCGGATAAATGCGAGCGGCGGCATTGGCTTTGGCCGTGTCCATGACGAACCTGACCAGCGCCATATCATCTATAACGGGCCGTGTGTCGGGCATGACGACGAAACTGGTAATTCCGCCAGCGACTGCAGAACGTGAGGCTGTGGCCAGTGTCTCTTTTTGCTCGATGCCCGGCTCGCCTGTTTTGACGCGAAGGTCGATCAGACCGGGGGCGAGGCATAAACCCGCCGCATCGATGGCGTTAGCTGCGTCCGCATGAGGCGAGGTCTGACCTTTGGCGATTTCCTTGATCTTGCCCCGGTCAAGCAGGATTGCGCCGGTTTCATCCAGTCCGCTGGCCGGGTCGAGCAGGCGGGCATTGTAGATGCTGAGGCTCATGCGTGCCCTCCCGCTAGAAGGTGAAGCACGGCTTCGCGGACGGCGACGCCCATCTCGACTTGTTCCGTGATGACGGACTGTTCGCCGTCAGCAATTGCGCTTTCAATCTCGATTCCCCGGTTCATCGGGCCGGGATGCATCACCGTCGCATCCGGTTTGGCCAGTGCGAGCCGGTCCTTTGTCAGGCCGAAATAGCTGAAGTATTCGCGGCGGCTCGGCAGGAATGCGCCGTCCATCCGTTCCAGCTGCAGGCGCAGCATCATAACGATGTCTGCGCCTTTCAGGGCTTTGTCGAAGTCGGTCGTCGCACTTGCCGCGCCCCAGGTTTCAGTGCCGGACGGCAGCAGCGTACGCGGTGCACAAAGGTGCACTTCGGCGCCCATCAGGTGAAGCGCCTGCGTTGTCGACCGGGCCACCCGGGAGTGAGCAATGTCACCGCAGATGACCACTTTCAGGCCTTCAATCCGTCCCTTGGTGCGCCGGATGGTGAGCGTGTCGAGCAGGCCCTGTGTCGGGTGTTGATGCGTTCCATCGCCAGCATTGATGACGGCGCAGTCGACCTTGCGGGAAAGGAGTTTCGGCCCGCCAGATGCCGAATGCCGGACGATCAGGGCGTCCGGTTTCATGGCGTTCAGCGTCATCGCGGTGTCGATCAGCGTTTCGCCTTTCTTCACACTGGACGCGGCAACAGGCATCGAAATCACGTCCGCACCGAGGCGGCGGGCGGCGATTTCGAAACTGCTCATGGTCCGCGTGGAGTTCTCGAAGAACAGGTTCACCACAACCTTGCCCTTGAGCACAGGATCCGGCCGGATACCCGCGCGGGTCGCCTCGGCGTAGCGATCTGCAAGGTCCAGAATATGGGTAATATCGAGAGGTGAAAGCCCTTCAATACTGAGCAGGTGCTCGTGATCGAAGCTGTAGTGATATGCCGCCCGGTTCATGGAGGCCCTTTCGATTTTTGGCGGTTTAGGCCCGATTCCGCCGGGCTTCAAGCCCTCAGGCCGAAGCAAGCTGCATCACTGCGAGGTAGAGAAGCGGCATCGTGATCATGGCTAGGACCGTCTCGACCGCGATCAGGTTGGCGGCGAGTGGCGCGTCCCCGCCCAGTTCCCGGGCAAGAATGTAGGAGGATGTCGCGGTCGGCGTCGCGGCGCAGATCACGGCGATGGTCAGGGGAATGCCAGACAGCCCAAGCAATAGGCCGAATCCCACGGCAAAGACGGGCAGTCCTACGAGCCTGACGAGAGACCAGGAGAAAGTACGCGGCCCGGCCCGGCGCAGGGCGGACAAATCCACACCGGCGCCGGCGGACAGCAGGCCGAGCGCGAGGGCTGCATCACCCAGAATGCCCAGACTGTCGTCCAGAAGCTCCGGCAATTCGACATTGGCGGCCGCCAGCGTAAGTCCTGCTGCACAGGCAAGCACGATCGGATTGCGGACAAGGGCCAGAATCGGCTTGGGCGCAGGGCCGTGCGGGCGGTCGGCATGGGCGATCAACGCATACACCGACAGGACATTGGCCGTCGGAATCATGGCGGCGGCGGCGATGGTGACCAAGGCGAGGCCGTCCTGTCCGAACAGAAGGCTGCCAATCGAGAGGCCGATCATCGTGTTCCACCGGACATTCGACTGAATGACCGACCCGACCGCCGGCCGCGGCATACCCGGCAGGAACCGCCCAAGCCAGCCAACGCCTGCGAGGGCAAACTGCGCCAGGATCAATGCGCCCGCCAGGCGCCAGGGGGCTGTTTCAAACGGGGCGTTGGCGAGGGTCCGGACGATGAGAGCCGGAAACAGGACAACATAAGACAGCCGCTCAATGGCGCGCCAGCTCTCGGTCGGAATCCATTTGCGGACCGAGAGCACATGGCCGAGCGTGACAATCGCAATGACCGGCAGCAGGGCATAAAGAAATCCGCTCATGCGCCGCGCTCCAGCCGTTCCAGAGCCGATTTGAGGATGATCGCTGCTGCGGATGCGTCTATGCGCTCGGCCCGGCGTTTGCGGGACAGGTCGGCCTCCAGCATGGCCCATTCGGCTTCTGCTGTGGAAAGGCGCTCGTCCTGCAGCAGGATTGGCACATCGCGGTATTTCAGGATATTCCAGGCAAGCGCCCGGACCGACTGCGCGCGAGGGCCTTCGCTGCCATCCATGTTGAGGGGAAGGCCAAGCACCAGTCCGACAGCGTTCCGCTCATCATAAAGCGCGAACAGGCGCTCCAGCACGGGCGGGAGTTTCCGGCCCTTGGGAATGGTTTCCACCGGACTGGCAATCATGCGCAGGGCGTCGCAGGACGCGACGCCGATTGTCTTCGTCCCGGGGTCAAGCCCGAGCAGGGGACCGGCAGAGGGGAAATCGGCGACATCAACGAGTGGCATGGGCTGCCCACATAGCGCCTTGATGGGGCGTTGCCTATGGCGTATTCCGGCCGCAGCAATTTCGGAGAGTTCGCATGAGTGTCACGAAGGACGATGTTCGCAAGGTTGCGCGCCTGTCGCGCATCGCGGTCGACGAGGCGCATCTGGAAGAATTGGCCGGCGAACTGAACGGCATTCTCGGCTGGATCGACCAGCTGAACGAAGTTGACATTGACGGCGTGGAGCCGATGACTTCGGTGGTCGAAACCAAACTGCCGATGCGTGAAGACGTCGTGACCGACGGCGACATTCCCGATCAGGTGCTGGCCAATGCGCCCCGTACCGAAGACGGTTTCTTCGTGGTTCCGAAATCTGTGGAGTAGTATTTGGGTGGATGCGCGCTGTAGCAATTGAATCAGATTGCTCAGCTGGCAGTTTCCCTGATGACGCTGATAGGTGCGCCGATCGCTGTCTGCCTCTTCCTATGATCTGGGCTTTGAAATCCTGATGTTCGCAGAATTCAGGAAGTCAAAGCGCCAGACCATGGCGAACACAACCGTAGTTTAGCTTTCGTCCTGGGCTTGTTCGGCTGCCTGTTCGTCAGACTCGCTGTCCGCCTCACCAGCCTTCGGATCCCATTTGTAGATGGATTTCACCATGCAGCGTTCCTTGCTGAAGGGGGTGCTGCCGCTGTTTGTCAGGGAGTCCGACACAATCACATGATCGCCGGAGGTAAGGCAATTCATGGTCGAGTCCATTCGCATGGTCATTGCATGCTGGAGCGGCGGGCATGATCCGAACACCTCGATCAGGAAGTAGTCGCGGCCTTCCCGGACGGTGAACGTGTCGCGCGTGTTGTCACCAAAGCTGTCGATATTGCTCGCGAAGCAGATTCGGTCGACTTCCTCACCCAGACGTGGGTCATCGGCGTATTTCTCTACGCCTTTCGCCTTCGGTTCGGTGCCGGCTGTTGAGGTGCAGCCGGTGACGGCAATCATTGCTGTGAAAAGGACCAGACTCGGGCGCATCACACTCTCCTTCTGCGCAATTAAAGGCTCACAATGGTGTGACGAACTGATTTCTTCCTGACAAGCGCTCTCACAGAGACTTGAACTTTCGTCATAAGCCGTCATAGCAGGCGGTCAGAATTGCTGGAGATACGCCACGATGACCGATCTGACGAAACTGACCCTTGCGGACGCTCTGGACGGGCTGAAAGCGAAGAAGTTTTCGTCCCGGGAAATCACGCAGGACTTCATCCAGAGCATTGAGGCTTCTCGTGTCATCAACGCCTATGTCGTTGAAACGCCGGAAAAAGCGCTCGAAATGGCTGATCTGGCTGACGCGCGCCTCGCCAAGGGTGAGGGCGGAAAGCTGGAAGGCGCACCGCTCGGCGTGAAGGACCTCTATTGTACCAAAGGCGTCCGTACGACGGCCTGCAGCAATATCCTGGGTGAGTTTACACCGACCTATGAATCCACCGTCACGCAGAACCTGTGGGACGAAGGCGCAGTTATGCTGGGCAAGCTCAACATGGATGAGTTTGCCATGGGCTCTTCCAACGAGACGTCCCGGTTCGGGCCGCCGATCAACCCGTGGCGCCGTCAGGGCGACAATGCCGGACTGACGCCGGGCGGATCGTCCGGTGGATCAGCCGCGGCGGTTTCCGGAGACCTGTGCCTGGCGGCGACGGCTTCCGATACCGGCGGCTCTATCCGCCAGCCTGCCGCTTTCACGGGCACCGTCGGGATCAAGCCCACCTATGGCCGGGCGAGCCGTTGGGGCATGGTGGCTTTTGCTTCTTCGCTGGATCAGGCCGGACCGATCGCAAAGACCGTGGAAGACTCCGCGATCCTGCTCGATGTCATGTGCAGTCATGATCCGAAGGACTCAACGTCTCTTAAAGCCGACCAGCCGGATTGGCGGTCCGAGGTTTCGAAAGGCGTGAAAGGCATGCGCATCGGTATTCCGAAAGAGTACCGCATGGATGGCATGTCTGAAGAGATCGATGCGCTCTGGAACAAGGGCATTGAATGGCTGAAAGCTGCCGGTGCCGAGATTGTCGACATCAGCCTGCCGCACACAAAATACGCCCTGCCGGCTTATTATATCGTCGCGCCGGCAGAAGCCTCATCCAACCTCGCGCGCTATGACGGCATGCGCTACGGCGCGCGTGTGGATGGTGAGAACCTGACGGCCACTTATGAAGCCACCCGCGCAGACGGGTTCGGCCGGGAAGTTCAGCGCCGTCTGATGATCGGCACCTATGTGCTTTCATCCGGTTATTACGATGCGTATTATCTGCGTGCGCAGAAGGTGCGTACCAAGATCCTGCATGACTTCGTCGATGCATTTGAAACCTGCGATGCGATCCTGACGCCGACCTGTCCGTCTGCTGCCTTCGCCTTCGGTGAGAAGAGCGGCGATCCGGTGGAAATGTACCTCAACGATGTGTTCACGGTGACGACCAACCTCGCTGGCCTTCCGGGCATTTCCGTGCCTGCCGGCCTGTCGTCTGATGGTCTGCCCCTGGGCCTGCAGGTGATCGGCAAGGCGCTGGACGAATCGGCCTGTTTCCGCGTCGGCGGCGAGCTGGAACGTGCAGCCGGTTTCGTGGCCAGACCGGAGAAGTGGTGGTAGGCTTCGCGCCATGACCCGCTTTCTCGTCCTGTTTGGAATTCTACTGGTTATCGCGATTGCGATGATAGCAGCCGCGGCGATGCAGGCTGACATCAGTCTGATGGATTCGAAGGCAACCCCGCTTTGGCTCTGCGCTGTTGCTGTCGCGGCTTATGTCGCCTGGCGGATTGATGGCGTGCTCAAGCGCCGCGAGCGGAAACAGGATGTGTCGGTCGGTGAGGGGCGCGGCTTCCTGAAGACAAAGGTCTCTCCGGCGCAATCAGCCCGCGCAGCACGGGTTGCTGCGCGTCGCAAGAAACTCATCGCGGAAGGCAAGCTGGAGGCCGATCCGGAACCGGAGACGAAACCGGAAACCGGTGACGAGGCGCCCAGCCGAGTCTCACAGGCAGCCCCGATCAAGGATCGGATGGCCGCCCGGGCGGAACGGGTCAGGCAAGCGAAGGAACAGGGGAAGCTTTAGGCGGCTTCCGGCGGGTGGACGGCGCTGCGTCGGCAGCGCTTACAGCCGGTGCCTTTGTGCCGCCCCGCGGGCCTTCGTCCTCGTCAGCTGGCTTTTCGCCGCGATCTGCGATCCGCGTAACGTGAACGCCAGCGCCGATCAGGCCACCAATCGGGCCGAACTGAAGCAGCATGGCCAGGATGAACAGGATCGGAATGTTCATGTCCAGATTGCCGAGCGTCAGGAACAGGGCGCCAAACATGGCCCCGCCGAAGATCAGGCCGATCGCAAACCCGGCAATGATGTGACGCAGGAAGCCCTGCGCGATGTGACGCTCGTCGTCGTTGGCGCCATCAAGTATCATTTTGAAGAGCATTATTCTTGTTTCCCCTTCTCGCTTCCTCCCGAAGCAGTGGTGTAAATTTGCCGCACATTTCGGCTAAGGAAAACCCCTTAGTTTTGAGCATCTCCATAAAACCGGATATTTCAGCGCCTTATAGGGTGTCAGCGCGGCTCGACAGGGCTGGGCCCCGGGGGCTAAAAGGACCGGATTCTGCTGTGACTAATCGAGGGAACGATGTCTGTACGCACCCCCTACACGATCAAGGGCGAAACGGGTGACTGGGAGCTGGTCATGGGCCTCGAAGTCCATGCCCAGGTGTCATCCAATGCGAAGCTGTTCTCCGGGGCGGCCACAGCGTTCGGTGCCGATCCGAACTGCAATGTTTCCCTCGTCGATGCGGCCATGCCCGGCATGCTGCCGGTCATCAACCGGTTCTGCGTGGAACAGGCGATTCGGACAGGTCTGGGTCTCAAGGCGCAGATCAATCACTACAGCCGGTTCGACCGGAAGAACTATTTTTATCCTGACCTGCCGCAGGGCTATCAGATCAGCCAGTTCGCGCACCCGATTGTCGGGGAGGGCGAGATCGAGGTGGATGTGGAGCCCGCCCATGGCGGTGAGGCTTACACCTTCCCGTGCCGGATCGAGCGCCTGCACCTGGAACAGGATGCCGGCAAATCCATCCACGACATGGATCCGAACTCCACCTATGTGGACCTGAACCGGTCTGGCGTGGCGTTGATGGAGATCGTTTCCCGTCCGGACGTTCGCACTCCGGCCGAAGCCGCTGCCTATGTGAAGAAGCTGCGCGCCATCGTGATCGCGCTTGGCACCTGCGACGGCGATATGGAGAAGGGCAATCTTCGCGCCGATGTGAACGTGTCTGTCTGCAAGCCCGGCCAGTATGAGAAATACCGTGAAACGGGCGACTTCGGCCATCTGGGTACGCGATGCGAGATCAAGAACATGAACTCGTTCCGCTTCATCCAGCAGGCCATCGAATATGAAGCCCGCCGCCAGATCGAGATCATCGAAGCCGGTGGCAAGGTGGATCAGGAAACCCGTCTGTTCGATCCGAACAAGGGCGAGACCCGGTCCATGCGCTCCAAGGAAGACGCCCACGATTACCGTTATTTCCCGGACCCGGACCTCCTGCCGCTGGAAGTGGAAGAGGCGTGGATCGAGGAAATCCGTTCGACGCTCCCGGAACTGCCGGATGAAAAGCGGGCGCGTTTTGAAAAAGTCTATGGCCTGTCGCGCTATGATGCGGGCGTCCTGACGGCAGAAGCCGATAAGGCAGCCTTCTTCGAGGAAGCTGCCGAAGGACGCGATGCGAAGCTCGCCGCCAACTGGGTGACGCAGGAACTGTTCGGCTATCTCAACAAGGAAGACCTTGAGCTGTCCGACAGCCCGGTCTCTGCGGCTGACCTCGGCGGCCTGATTGAGCTCATCTCCAACGACACGATCAGCGGCAAGATCGCCAAGGACGTCTTTGCGCGGATGATCGCCGGTGAAGGCAAGCCGGCTGAGATCGTCGAGAAGCACGGCCTGAAGCAGGTGACCGACACCGGCGCGATTGAGAAGGTTGTCGACGAGATCATCGCGGCAAACCCGGATCAGGTCGCACAGGTCAAGGAAAAGCCGAAGACGATGGGTTGGTTCGTCGGGCAGGTGATGAAGGCTTCGGGCGGCAAGGCCAACCCGAAAGCCGTCAACGACATCCTGAAAGCAAAGCTCGGCCTGTAGGCGTTAGAGCGCCGCGCGGATCTTTTCCGCGATCGGTTCCAGTTCTTCCGGCTTCGCCATGCCGCCTTCGGCGTGGCGGCCGAGGGGCTTGTCTTCCCAGCGCGGGATGATGTGGAAGTGCAGGTGATAGACGGTCTGTCCGGCCGGTGCGCCATTGAACTGGCTGACCATCAGGCCGTCCGGCGTCAGAGCTTTCTCGACGGCGCGGGCGACTTTCTGCACCTTCAGCATGTACTGGCCAAGATAGTCTGACGGCATGTCGAGCAAGTTGCGGGCCTGAACCAGCTTGGGGATGACCAGCGTATGTCCTTCGCTTTGAGGGAAGACATCCATGAAGGCGAGGGCCACATCATCCTCATACACCTTGATGCTCGGCATTTCGCCTTTGATGATTTTCGCAAAAATGTTGTTCGGGTCGTAAGAGTCGTGAAGCGTCAATTTAGGGCCTTTCCAGAATTGTCATGTGTTTTTGGGCATCGCTTGTTCGGTGTTTCCAGATCAATGCTATTCCGACGAGAATGATCAGAGGATCAAGGGAAATCAAAACCATTGCCCATGCCCGCCATCGGATGCGCTTGGGGACAACGTAGACAACGGGTTCCTGCAGCGCTTCTTCCAGACGGACAGCCGCAGTGTCCTTCATGTTCCGCACATACTCCCGGGCAGCTTGCAGCTGTCTGGTCGGAATGCTGATCCTGATGCCACCCAGCGCAGGGATGTAAAAGGGATTGATGGATGTGTGGCTATAATTGTCTACCGTGGCGTTGAAGCCGCCATCGGTCAGCAAGGAAGCAACGATCAGCGCTTCTTCCATCATCAGATAGGTGCCGAATGTAGATCTGGGGCTCATTCGCCCTTCTTAAACGGCGTTCGCTCGTTCAGGTAGTCCTGATCGTGCTCCACCGCGGCGCGTTCGCGTTCGAGATAGTCTGCGACGGCATCCCGCAGGCCGGGATGCGCGATCCAGTGAGCGGAATAAGTCAGTACGGGGACATATCCCCGCGCCAGTTTGTGCCCGCCCTGCGCACCGGCTTCGACTACAGCCAGCTTGTTGGCAATGGCATAGTCGATTGCCTGATAGTAGCAGGTTTCGAAATGCAGCATCGGGCGCGGATCGAGTGTACCCCAGTAACGGCCATAGAGCGTATCAGACCCGATCATGTTCAGGGCGCCGGCAATTGCCTCGCCGTCTTCCATGGCGAAAACGAACAGCATGTCGTCCGCCATACGTTCCCGCAGAAGCGAGAAGGTCTTGCGATTGAGATATGGAGAGCCCCATTTGCGGCTGCCGGTGTCCAAGTAGAATTCGTAGAAGCGATCGAGATGGGCTTCGGTGATGTCACTGCCTCTGATGTGAACGAAGTCGAGCCCTTCCTGTGCCCTTGCGCGTTCCTTCCGCAGGTTCTTACGCTTCGATGACGAAAGTTCCGCCAGGAAATCGTCGAAACTGTCATAATCATTATTGAGCCAGTGAAACTGCTGGTCTGTCCGGCACAGCATCCCGTTGAGCATCAGGGATTGCGATTCCTCTTCTTCGAGGAAATTTATGTGCAGGGAAGAGAGCTTGTTCTGTTCGGCAAAGCTGACGGCGGCGCTCAGCAGAAGCGCCCTGATCCTGGCTTCGTCCGGTCCGGGTGAGGTCAGTCGCCGGCGGCCGGTAACCGGCGTGAAAGGCACTGCGCTGAGGAGTTTCGGGTAGTAAGACCCGCCCGCACGCTCAAAGGCATCGGCCCAGGAATGGTCGAAGACGAATTCGCCGCGGGAATGCCTCTTGCCATAGAGAGGCATGGCGCCGCGTAGCACGTCATTTGCGTCTCTCACCAGGATATGACGCGGGATCCAGCCTGTATCGGGGGTCGCGGCGCCTGAGCTTTCCAGCGCTTCGAGAAACTCCCAGCTCAGGAACGGATCCCGGCGGATACCTGGCGGGTTGGCAACGGCATTCCACTCGTCCGGATCGACTTCCGAGAGGCCGGTGGCGATGTCGATGCGGAAAGTCGTTTCGTCCATACCACCAATCTAGGGGTTCAGGCGCTGCGAGACCAGTTCCGGGTCCAGATGTTCGAAGATGACGGCCGCGTCATGCTCCTTGCAACGCTCCAGTTCGTCTTCACCGCGTACGGTCCAGACGACGACGGGCAGATTGCTGCCCTGCGACTTCAGCGCGGCCTGCTCGACGTCGGACGTGTGGACAGCGAGATAGTCGACGCGGTCTGCAACCGCGCGCTCAAGTACGGCGTCAAACGCGTCGTCACCGACTTTGGAGGTCGGCCCGATCAGTTGCCCCCGCATCAGTCCCATGGGCAGGGCTCGGACAGCCTTTTCAGAAAAGCTCATCGCGGCCGCGAAGCCTTTCCAGTGCGCCAGGCGGTCGCCGACCCGGCGGGCGAAGGCCTCCGTGTCAGTCTTTCCATCTATCTTCAGTTCGGTCAGTAGCGGCAGCTGGTAAGGCCATATCCGCAGGAGTTCGAGGAATGTCGGCAGATGCTCCGACGACCCGGCAAGCGACAGTCTGCCGAGCTCTTTCGCGTTCAGTTCCTCAGTCTTACCGGACCGTTTGGTCAACCTGTCCAGCGTGTCATCGTGGAAAACAACCGGCGTGCCATCGCGGGCGGGACGAACATCGAATTCAATGCCCAGACCGGCCATGCGGGCACGCCGGAAAGCTTCCAGCGAATTCTCAGGCGGGCCATTCGCCGACCACAGGCCGCGATGCGCGTAGCGGAACTTGCGGGGATCGAACGGCGTGGCCATGTCTAGTCGGCGATCTCGATAACGGCATCGACCTCAACCGCAACGCCAAGGGGCAGAACCGGGCAGGCAACGGCAGAGCGGGCGTGACGGCCGGCATCACCGAACACTTCAACCATCAGGTCCGAACATCCATTGATGACTTGAGGAATGTCCGTGAAGTCAGGATGGGCGTTCACGAAGCCGCCGAGCTTGACCACGCGTTTCACACGGGAAAGGTCCCCCAGAGCGGCCTTGCATTGCGAGATGATATTGATGCCGCACTGGCGCGCAGCCTGTTGTCCTGCAGAGAGTTCCATGTTTTCGCCAAGGCGGCCGAGCATACGGCCTTCTGCCGTGGCGCTGACCTGACCTGAGATGAAGAGCAGGTTCCCGGTTTGCACATAGGCCACATAGGTCGCGACAGGTTTCATCGGCTCGGGAAGGGTGATGCCGAGTGCATCGAGACGGGCTTCAGGGGTGCTCATGGATGTATCTCCGGAATTTACTGATTAAGATCTGCAGACTTGCCGCACGCCGCTCATGGCCGCAAGCGCCCCGCGCCTATTCCTTTTGCTTCTGGCCCATGCGCGCCGCACGGCCGGTCATGACGGCATCCTGGCCAAACTTTGCCCGCGCGGCGTCCGAAGCGCGTTCCGCGGCCGCGCGCCGGGCGATGCGCGGGTCAAGGAGGTCGGTTTCGTCTGCGCGATGATCCGAGAGTTCGGAGATGCCGATACCGATCAGCCGGTACTTCCTCCGCCCGTCAACTTCCCGTGCGAGCAGCGGACGGGCCGCCCGGAAGATCGATTGCGCGATCTGGGTCGGTTCTGACAAGGACACGCGCCGGGTAAGCGGCTTGAAGGTGGAGGTCTTCAGCTTGAGGGTGATGACTGAGCCGACAACACCGATCTGCTTTGCCCGGTCGGAGGTTTTGACGCAGAGTTTCCAGAGCTGGTCCTCCAGTGCGGCAAGATCGGAAATGTCGGTCCGGAACGTGGTTTCCGCTGACACGGATTTGCGCTCATCATCCGTGCGGACGGGTCGATTGTCCTGCCCATGTGCCACGCGCTTCAGCCACATGCCGGTTTCGCCATACCGCCCGATCAGGGCCTTCAGCTCCGCTTTCTGCAGGTCTCCGATCGTTTCAAATCCGTCCTGTTCAAGCTTCGCAGCAAATTTCGGCCCCACACCATGAAGGAAGCCCACCGGGCGGGGAGCAAGAAGCGCTTCGGCCTCGTCAGGTGAGATGACGGCGAAGCCGCGGGGCTTGTCGAGCTCGCTGGCTGTTTTAGCGAGGAATTTGTTGGCGGAGAGGCCCACTGAAACCGTGATCTGAAGTTCCTGCTCTATCTCAGCCGCGAGCCGGGCGAGCGAGGCTGCCGGCGGGGCCTTGTGGATCGTTTCGGTGCCAGACAGGTCGAGATAGGCCTCGTCGATGGAAACGGGTTGTACCAGCGGCGTGAGGGCCTCCATCTTTTCCCTCACAATGGCGGCAGCTTCGGAATATTTGCCCCGGCTGGGCTTCACTACCGTTGCCTCCGGGCAGAGCTTCAGGGCCTGGAACATAGGCATCGCTGACCGGACGCCGTACAGCCGGGCAATGTAGCAGCAGGTGAGGACCACGCCGCGTTCTCCGCCGCCGACGATAACAGGCTTGTCGTGCAGGGCGGGGTTGTCACGTTTCTCGATCGCCGCGAAAAAGGCATCGCAATCGATGTGGGCGACAGTCAGCGTGTGCAGGACAGGATGGCAAACCACACGATGGCTCTTGCAGGCGGGGCAGGCGCGCCCGTCTGTGAGTTCGAAGTGGAAACAATCCCGGCACAACAGGCTCATCGTTCCATGTTCATGCCATGTTCCGGGGGTGGCGGCAATCTGAAGAGACCCGTAAACACCCGTTAAGCTTTTGCCGTATAGCTGGTCTGGTACGGTAAGGTCCGTTCCGAATCGCTCGTAATCGTGGGAAAAAATGGCAGACGCAAAAGCCAGAAAAGTGCTGGTTGTTGAGGACAACGAACTCAACATGCGCCTGTTTTGCGACCTGTTGGACGCTTACGGCTACGAAACCTATCAGTGCCGCGATGGCGCCAAGGCGGTCGAAATTGCCCGCCGGGAGCAGCCGGACCTCATCATCATGGACATCCAGCTGCCTGAAGTGTCCGGACTGGATATCACGCGCTGGCTGAAGGATGACGAGAAAGTTGCCCATATCCCGGTGCTTGCGGTGACAGCTTTTGCCATGCGTGCAGACGAGCAACGTGTGCGCGAAGCAGGATGTGAGGGCTATCTGTCCAAGCCGATCCAGATCATGACCTTTATCAAGGCTGTTGAAGCGCTCATGCCGAAGGAAGCGGCATGAGTGCGCGGATTCTCGTTGTCGATGATATCGAAGCGAACCGGCGGCTGCTGCAGGCCAAGCTGGAAGCTCAATACTACACCGTCATCCAGGCAGAGAACGGGCCTCAGGCACTAGAGGTCGCCAGCAAGGAATTGCCGGATATCATCCTGCTCGACGTGATGATGCCTGGGATGGATGGCTATGAGGTTTGCCGACGGCTGAAAGAGGATCCGGCGACGGCGTTCATTCCGGTCGTTATGGTGACGGCTCTGAGTGACACCGAGGACCGCGTCAGGGGGCTGGAGGCCGGCGCTGAAGACTTCCTGACCAAGCCGGTTGATGATTTCGCGCTGATGTCGCGTGTCGGGGCGCTGATGCGCTACAATGCCGTGGCGTCTGAGCTCAGACAGCGGCAGGCCAATGGTCTTGGCGGTGGGCTGGACCACGAAACCACCAAGGAAGAATCCGACCAGCCTGCGCGGATCTTCATTGTTGATGACAATCCCCGGGCATCTGCCCGCCTCGCATCTGTGTTGCGGGAGGCCGGCCACACTGTGGTGACGCTTGCCGAGGCGGGGTCCATGAGCGGCCTGTCCAGCCTCGGCGTGGACCTGATGATCCTCTCGCTGCCCAGCAAATCCTTTGATGCCCTGAAGCTTTGTGCGCATTTCAAGGTGACGGAATCGACCCGGGCGGTGTCCATTCTCCTGATATGCGATCCCGATGACCGGGCCCGCGCGGCGAAAGGGCTCGAGATCGGCGCCAGCGACGTCATCCTGACTCCCGTCGACAAGCAGGAGCTGCTGGTGCGCGTCCGCACTCAGGCGCGCCGGGCCCGCTACATCGAGATGTTGCGCCGCCGGGTGGACAAGGGCCTGGAACTGTCCGTGATCGACCAGCTGACCGGGCTGTACAATCGCCGTTACATGATGGGCCAATTACACCAGTTCATGCAGCGTTCGGTTATGGGCGGAAAGCCGGTTTCGGTCATGATGGCGGACATCGATCACTTCAAATCGGTGAACGATACTTATGGTCACGACGCCGGGGACGAGGTCCTGCAGGAGATCGCCAACCGGCTGCGCGAGAATGTGCGCCCGATGGACATTGTCTGCCGGCCCGGTGGTGAAGAATTCCTCGTCATCATGCCGGAAACACCGGGGGACCGGGCTTGCGCCGCTGCAGAGCGAATCCGGCGGGCGGTCGCGGCTGCGCCCTTCATCATTGGTAAGGCCGGACTGAACATTCAGATCACGGTCAGTGTCGGTGTTTCGACCATTGCGGGTGAGCAGGACACGATCGCAGATCTCACCAAGCGGGCCGATCAGGCGCTTTATCAGGCCAAGACGACCGGCCGGAACCGGGTCGAGAGCACAGCCGCCTGATTGACTTGGCATCCGGCTGTCGCCACAGAGGCGCTCAGCTCAGGGGATAAGGCGTGACCGACAGGTTTTCAGCGTTCCGGCATTCAGCCTACAGCCGCTACTTCATTTCCCGCTTCTGCACGTCGCTCGGCGCCCAGATCGTCTCGGTCTCTGTGGCCTGGCAGATCTATGACCTGACCCAGAACGCGGCCCTGCTTGGCTGGATCGGGCTGGTTCAGTTCCTTCCGGCGCTTGTACTGGTCGTCGTCACGGGCGTAACGGCTGATCGGTTCGGGCGCCGCAATGTCATGGGGTTGGCAGTCTTCGTTGAGATGGCCTGTGCGCTGGCCATCCTGCTGCTCGCCCTGACGGGCAAGTTTGAGCCATTCTGGGTGCTCGCCACGCTGACAGTCTTCGGCGTTGCCAGGGCATTCTATTCGCCGGCATCGTCGAGTCTGGCAGTCAATCTGGTTCCGAAAGAAGACTTCGCGAATGCCGTGGGATGGATCACGGCATCCTGGCAACTGGCGTCTATCCTTGGGCCTGTTCTAGGTGGATTGATCTATGGCATCGGGGCGCCGGTTGCCTACACGACCGCCGTCTCGCTTTTCCTCATTTCGGGGGTGATCGTACTGACGATCCCGAAGCCCGCGCAGAAGGGGGCGAAAGAGCCGACGACGATTCGTACGCTTCTCGGTGGTTTCTCTTATGTCTGGAAAGAAAAGGTGGTGCTGGGCGCGATCTCTCTGGACCTGTTTGCTGTCCTGCTCGGCGGAGCTGTGGCGCTGTTGCCGATCTATGCGCGCGATATTCTGGAACTAGGGCCTTCAGGGCTCGGTCTGCTTCGCGCTGCGCCGGGCGTGGGGGCTGTGATCATGATCGGGATCATCACGGCCTTTCCGATCCGTGACCATGCTGGCGTCATTCTGTTTGTCTGTGTGGCTCTGTTCGGGCTTGCCACCATGGTCTTCGGGGCATCCACCCTGGCCTGGCTCTCAATCCTTGCGCTGGCGCTGATCGGTGCCTTCGACATGGTGTCGGTCTATATCCGCGAGATCCTGCTACAGCTGTGGACACCGGACGAGGTACGCGGGCGAGTGAATGCTGTGAATTCCGTGTTCCTCGGCGCCTCGAACGAACTGGGCGAAGCGCGCGCCGGTTTCATGGCGCACTTCTACGGAGCGGTGTTCACCGTCGTGGCAGGCGGCGCCGCCGCCATTGGCGTTGCAGCGGCCTGGTCGTTCCTTTTCCCGGCGATCCGCAAGACGCGCTATCTGCACCGCGATGAGATCCAATGAAAAAGCCCGCTCGGTGAGGAGCGGGCTTTTCAAAAGTCCAGAAGTATCAAGCGCTTACTTGATTTTACCTTCTTTGAACTCGACGTGCTTCTTGGCAATCGGATCGTACTTCCGCTTGACCATTTTCTCGGTCATGTTGCGCGGGTTCTTCTTGGTCACATAGAAGAAGCCGGTGTCAGCCGTCGAGTTGAGGCGGATCTTGATGGTGGCGGGTTTTGCCATGGCGCGGGCTCGCTTGTGCTAGCGTCTGAAATCGGAAAGCGGCTTAATGGCGGGGTGCGCGAGCGAAGTCAAGCACCCGTTACCGTTCTAGAGCCGCTCTGTGCTGTGGCCGGAACGCGTCCAGCGCAGGAAGGGCGGTCCTTCCTTGTAATCCCTGGCCTTCAGGCGCGCATCGATCTCGTCCAACATGAAGCGGGTTACGCTCGGCAGGTCGAGGTCGTGGGCGTCTTTCAGCGTCACCCATTGCAGGTCTGACAGTTCGGCCCCGTCGACCGGCGGACGCTCGTCGATCAGGGCTTCTTCGGCGTCGGCCATGAAGAAGCGCGCATCGAAGCGGCGTGGCCGGTAAGGCGGCGTGACCGCCCGTCCGATAAAGGTGAGCGGGGACAGGTGAGGCGCGGCGTCCAGCTCATGGAACCGGTCCCAGCCCTTCGGGGCAGATGCCGGCATTTCCGCCGGCCGCGCAACCAAAAGCCCTGTTTCTTCAAAGGTTTCCCGGATCGCCGTCAGAGCAAATGCCCGCGGCTGGCGACGGGCGCTGATCCGCAGTTTCGCCTCGACTTCGGGCCGCAATTCGCACCATGAGACGGCGCGGCCATCGCCTGGGTCCACGCGGCCGCCGGGGAAGACGTACTTGTCCGGCATGAAGACATGACCGCCGGAGCGTTTGCCCATCAGGACGCGCGGTTTCTCGGCGTCACGGCGAATCAGAATCAGCGTGGCAGCATCCTTCGGACGCGGCGATTTCTGGTCTTTGATGATGACTTCGTCGTCGCTTTCCTTGTCGAAAGCGGACTTGATCATGACCATACCAGACTTACCGGTGCTTTCAGCTGACGCCGGCGTGCCACGTTCGGTCTTTTTGGCAGATGAGGTGGCGCGGCTCATTTCCGGCTTCTCCGTTTATGCTTCGGAAGCGTCTTTTTATTGAATTTGGGCTTGCCGCGCCGTGGAGGTCCACCCCTGCCGCGAGGGGAACGTCCGCCGGCGTCCGCCGCCTTGCGCGCCTCAGCGCGGCCCTTGGGGGCAGGCTGGGGCTCCGACAGCATTTCCAGCAGGAGGCCGCCCTGCAGCGGTGTGACTTCCTTGAGGCGCACCCGCACGGTCTGGCCCATGGAATAGGTCTTGCCGCTGCCACGTGCGTAGATTTCCATCGCGGCCTGATCGAGCACCCAATAGTCATCCGAGATGGACGAGATCGGCACGAACCCGTCTGCTCCGGAGCCTGCCAAGGCGACGAACAGGCCGGAGCCGGTGACGCCCATGATGCGGCCTTCGAACTCTGCGCCGACCCGGTCGGCCAGGAAAATGGCGAGATAGCGGTCTGTGGCTTCGCGCTCAGCGGCCATGGAGCGGCGTTCGGTCGTTGAGATGTGCTCGGCGATTTCTTCCAGCCGCACAGCATTCTGGTCGCTCAGCCCGTCCGGGCCGAGCTTCAGGGCCCGGATCAGGGCGCGGTGGACGATCAGGTCTGCATAACGGCGGATCGGCGAGGTAAAGTGCGCATACTTCGCCAGGTTCAGGCCGAAATGGCCGAGGTTCTCTTCCGAATAGATCGCCTGTGCCTGAGAGCGCAGCACCATCTGGGTGACCATCTCGTCATAGACGCCGCCGCGAATGTCTTCGAGCAGCTTGTTGAAACGCTGCGTCTGCGGGCGCTCACCGATATGCCATTTGATGTCGATGGTCTGCAGGAACTCCGCAAAGGCGGCGATCTTGGCGTCGCTCGGCACGTCGTGGACGCGGTAGACCAGCGGGCTGTTCGCTTTCTCCAGCGACTCGGCGGCGGCGACGTTCGCCTGAATCATGAATTCTTCGATCAGGCGGTGCGCGTCCAGCCGCTCCTTGGCGATGATGCCCTGGATCTCGCCGTCCTCGTCGAACACGATCCGGCGTTCGGGCAGGTCGAGGTCCAGCGGGCTGCGCTTGTCACGTGCCTTCGTCAGAGCTGCATAGGCACCCCAGAGCGGCTTCAGAACGCTGTCCAGCAATTCCTCCGCCTTGCCGCCCGGCTTCCCATCGATGGCGGCCTGAGCCTCCTCATAGGAAAGCTTGGCGGCAGACTTCATCATGCCACGGATGAAGCGGTGGGAGCGTTTGGTGCCGGATTTGTCGAACACCATCTCCACCGCCATACAGCGGCGCAGTTCGCCCTCACGCAGGGAGCATTCGTCCGCCGACAGTTCGAACGGCAGCATGGGCACAACGCGGTCTGGGAAATAGGTGGAGTTACCTCGCTTCAGGGCCTCCTTGTCGAGGGGCGAGCCTTCGGTGACATAAGCTGCCACATCGGCAATCGCGACGATCACGCGCCAGCCATCCTTCAGCTCCTCGGCCCAGACGGCATCGTCATGGTCGCGGGCATCGTGGGGGTCGATGGTGATCAGCTGAACCGCTGTCAGGTCTTCGCGCTCTGCCGCAGCCGGTTTCGGGTCGCGCGCCTGTTCGAGGGCCTCTTCCGGGAATTCCGTCGGAATGTCGTGTGCGTGGATGGCCAGCAGGCTGGCTGAGCGCGGATCGGTGATGTGGCCGATGACCTCGGTGACGATTCCGAAGGCCGGGCCGTATTGCCGGCGTCCGACGGGCTTCGGCTCTGCGATGACGAGATCGCCTTCCTCGGCGCCGTTGCGGTCAGCTTCCTGAATGACGAATTCACGTTTCTCTTTGCGGGAGGAGGGGACAACCTTGCCGCCGCGCTGGGTCTGGCTGTAGAGGCCGACCAGCTTGTCGGACAGGCGTTTCTCGAACACGGTGATGGCGCGGGCCAGCCATTCTCCGTCACGCTCTGAGATCTTGCAGAGGGCGCGATCGCCGACGGCAGGCGCCTTGGCTTTCGGTTTGCCGGAGGGGCCCGCATAGCGGATTTCCGGCCCGAACAGGCCATTGTCGCCAACGGATTTGCCGATCAGCTCGCCATCGCCATCGAGATGCGTGAATTCAACAACACCGGTGGGCGGCGGCCGGTCTGCCTGCGCCCAGGCGCGTTTGCCGGTGCGCTCCAGCGTGCCGTCGCCCTCCATTTCCTTCAGGATTTCACGCAAAATCGTGCGTTCCTTGCCCTTCAGCTTAAGGCCGCGGGCGATTTCCTGCTTGGTGGTGGCGCTTGGGTTCTCGCGAAGAAAGTCCAGAACAGTCTGGCGGTCAGGGAATGTCATGACCGCCATATAAGGCGAATCGCGCCGAATTGCGCGGGGGATTTGCGGTGGCGTGGCTTCTCAGTTCAGAATGCGGCGTTCGCCGTACAGAACAGCCAATGCATCCCTGACTTCACCATCCAGCTTTATAAACTCGTCATTGGGGCCGAAGTACATCTTCTGAGCTTCAAGCAAGAATCCCACCCCAGTGAGGAATTCCTGCGCTTCGCCGGTTTCTTCATGGAGGGTTCGCGCTGGTTCCAGAACCAGCCTCTCATACGCGGCATCGAGGCTATCCAGCATTGCGTTGAACTCGGCGCGGTGCTCGGGTTTTGCATGTGCCAGTTCAGGCGTGTCGAGGCATTTCGCAAACTGAAAAACCAGGGGGGAGATCCCAAGTGCATGAACTTGCTGATCGAGGTTCAAGTCATCCCGGCTGATGAACTTCATTCGCCCCTTCTTGAATTCTCCGCGGTAGATCGGATCGGTCGAGACGACAGTTTCACCCGTCAGCACCAGCGGGAATATATTATCTGGTGCCGGCGCTGAGCGGTAAAGCATTGCAAGACCCATCAGACCGAACAGGATGGCCTGATCGTCCGTCTGGATGTCAATGAAAGCCTGTCCACCGTTTGTCGTGGGTACACGTGACTGGAAGCTGCCAACTTTCCGCAGTGCTGACACGGCCTCAAATAGTCTGGCTTTGTTCGCATCACCAAGGTGGCGCACCAGGGGAATGCGTTCCTCCAGCAGCAATTTTCCGCGTTCGGAAAGCGTGGAGGGTAATCCGGTGCGCGCACGCCGCATGAAGTACCATGAAAGGAAGACCGTGATAACAAGTCCTGCCAATACAACCGTTACCTGAACACCTTCAGGCAAGGATTCTAATGGAGCATCTGCCGACAATTTCCGATTACCCCGCAGCGGTTACAGTTCAATCTATTGGTGACTGATTGAAGGTCCTGTCAATGCGCCAGTTGTGGCGCACGGACAGCAGGTTGGCCAAATGTTGGTTGACCGCCGGGAGTGCCATCACATCCACAGGTGTCAACACGAACGAGCCCAGGCGGGCCTCCATGTACTGGTCAGTACGCTCAAGTGTAGGTGAAGCGCTTCGTGGAGTTCGAAATGTTGCCCTCGTGCCGAGCAAAGTACCTCGCCCGATAAACGATTCGAGGTGCTCTTGCTCAATCTCTGTTTGAGGTTCGATCAGCCTTCGTCAGGCTTTTCAGCCTTTTTGGCCGGTGCCTTCTTCTTCGCGGGGGCCTTTTTCTTGGCAGCGGGTTTCTTCGCCGGGGCCTTCTTCTTGCCGCCCTTCGCTGCCTTGGCGTTGATCAGCTCAATGGCCTGTTCCAGCGTTACGGCATCCGGCGTCACATCCTTGGGCAGGGTGGCGTTGGTCTTGGCGTGCTTCACATAAGGGCCGTAGCGGCCTTCATAGACTTCGATCGGTCCGCCATCCGGATGCTCGCCCAGCGTCTTCAGCGGGGTGGCGCCGCCGCGCTTGGAGCCGCGCGCTTTCTTGTCCTCGATCAGCGTCACGGCGCGGTTGAGGCCGATATTGAAGACGTCGGCAGGGTCTTTCAGGTTCGCATAGGTCTTGTGGTGCTGAACGTACGGCCCGAAGCGGCCGAAGTTCGCATAGATCATCTCGCCATCTTCCGGGTGCGGACCGACTTCGCGGGGCAGGGACAGAAGCTCGACGGCGCGTTCCAGCGTCAGGGTCTGTGGCGTATCATTCTTGGTCAGCGAGGAGCGTTTCGGTTTCTCGCCATTGGCCATCTCGACATAAGGCCCGAAACGTCCGCTCTTCAGCCAGACGGTTTCGCCCGTTTCCGGGTGTACGCCCAGTTCGTTCCCGTCCGGATCGATAAAACCGGCTTCCTCGCCATCGGACGAGAACTGGCGGGTATATTTGCAATCCGGGTGGCGTGAGCATCCGACGAAGGCGCCAAACCGGCCGACCTTGATCGACAGTTCGCCTTCCTTGCAGAGCGGGCAGAGGCGCGGCTGTTCGATGACATTGCCGTCTGAGTCATGGTCCGGGAAGACGTGCGCCGCGAGCGCGTCGTTGAGGGCGTCGAGCACTTCGCTGACGCGAAGGTCTTTCGTCTGGCCGATGTCGTCGGCGAATTGCTTCCAGAACTCGTGCAGGAAAGCTTTCCAATCGAGTTTGCCGTCGGAAATGATGTCCAGCTTCTCTTCAAGGCCGGCCGTGAAGTCGTATTCGACATAGCGCTGGAAGAAGTTTTCGAGGAAGGCCGTGACAAGGCGGCCCTTGTCTTCCGGGATCAGCGCCTTGCTTTCGAGACGCACATATCCGCGGTCTTCCAGGGTCGAGAGCGTGGAAGCGTAGGTCGACGGGCGGCCGATGCCGAGTTCTTCGAGCCGCTTGACCAGCGAGGCTTCGGTGTAGCGCGGTGGCGGCGTGGTGAAGTGCTGGGTGGCGTCAGCCTTCAGAAGGTCCGCATGCTCACCTTCTGACATTTTGGGCAGGCGGTTTTCGGAGTCGTCATCATCGTCCCCGGCGTCGTGACCTTCGGTGTAGAGCTTGATGAAGCCGTCGAACACCAGAACCTGGCCGCTGGCGCGCAGCTGGGCCCGCTTGTCTTTGGACAACATGTCGATCGTGGTGCGTTCGAAAATAGCCGCTTCCATCTGGGACGCGACAGCCCGGCGCCAGACCAGCGTGTAGAGTTTCCGCAGGTCGTCGTCGCCATTGTACTGTTCGGGCCGCAGATCGAAATCCGTCGGGCGGATGGCTTCGTGCGCTTCCTGAGCGTTCTTGGCCTTGGAGGAATAGTAGCGCGTCTTTTCCGGCAGGTAGCGTGCGCCATAATTCGACTGGATCATCGAACGGGCGGCGACATAGGCTTCCTCGGCCATGTTGACGCCGTCGGTACGCATATAGGTGATGCGGCCTTCCTCGTAGAGCTTCTGGGCGGCCTGCATGGTGCGCTTGGCGGTGAAGCCCAGCTTGCGGGACGCTTCCTGCTGCAGCGTCGAAGTGATGAAGGGCGGGGCCGGGTTCCGCTTGACAGGCTTGGCCTCAACCGAGCTGACAGAATACCCGCCGACGCGGACCGCTTCGAGGGCCTTGTCGGCCTCACCCTTGTCGCCAAGCGTGAACTTTTTCAGCGTCTTGCCATCCAGCGCGTGGAGGCGCGCCTGGAAGTCCGTGCCGTTGGGCGCGCGCAGGTCGGCCGCAACGGTCCAGTACTCCTGCGGCTTGAACATCTCGATCTCGTTCTCGCGGTCGCAGACGATGCGCAGGGCAACCGACTGCACGCGGCCGGCCGAACGGGAGCCCGGCAGCTTGCGCCAGAGGACGGGGGAGAGGTTGAAGCCGACCAGATAGTCCAGCGCCCGGCGGGCGAGGTAGGCATCCACCAGTTCGGCATCGATCTGGCGCGGCTGTTCCATCGCCTTGGTGACCGCGTTCTTGGTGATGGCGTTGAACACGACGCGTTCGACGGCGACATCCTTTTTGAGCGCCCGGCGCTTCTTCAGCGCTTCGATCAGGTGCCAGGAAATGGCTTCCCCTTCGCGATCCGGGTCGGTCGCGAGGACGAGCGTGTCGGCTTCTTTCAGCGCGTTGGCGATGTCGGTAATGCGCTTGGAAGACTTTGAATCCGCTTCCCAGACCATCTCGAAATCATTGTCGGGATCGACCGAGCCATTCTTCGAGGGAAGGTCCCGGATATGGCCGTAGGAGGCCAGGACTTTGTAGTCCTTGCCCAGATATTTGTTGATCGTTTTGGCCTTCGCGGGAGACTCGACGACGACAAGTTTCATTCGGGATACCTCTTCAAGGGCGCGAGTGATGGCCGCGTCGGCGAGCCAATGTCAAGGCTGGATGCGTGTCAGCCGTCTTCGCGGTAGGCGATGTAACCGAGCGTGCAGAACAGAACAAAAAGCGGCGGACTCCAGGCTGCAACAATAGGCGGCGCAGCACCTGTGGCCCCAAGGCTGGTCGAGAATTGCGTGAAGAAATAGAGCCCGACCGCGGCCAGGGCACCTATCGCGAGCAACTGCGAAGTGCCGCCCATTCGCTGCAGTCGGAGGCACACGACAGCGCCGATCAGTGCCATGGCGACGAACAGGGCGGGGGTAGCCATCAGCGCGTGCCAGCGCATGCGGTAGCGCGACGCGTCGAGCCCGGCAGCCTGTGTCTGCTGGATGAAACGCGGCAGGCGCCAGAAGCCGATCGTGTTCGGAGAGGCAAACTTGTCGAACAGGGTCACGGCATCGAGCGGTGAGGGGATGGCGAGATTCGCTTTGCGCTCCGGCGGCTGGTTCGGAATGTTCTCGATTACATTTTCCAGCTGCCAGAAACCGTCCTGCAAGGTCGCACGCTGGGCATCGATGCGGCGGGCGAAGGCGAAATCGCTGGTTGGCTTGCTGCCGGAATAGAGACGTTCTTCCTCGATCATCTTCACGTTCCGCAGCACAACGCCGCCCTGATCGACATGCTGGGCATGGATCACGATCTGGCTGGTATCGTCGCCCTGGCGCAGCCAGACGCCGGAATCGGACACGGCCATCGCCATGCGGCCCTTGTTCAGGATCTGCGCGCGCGCCACTTCGAACGACTCGGTCAGCCGGGCTGAAATCGGGTTGAGAAGCGTCGTTGTGGCGATGCCGACCACCAGACCCAGCACGATCACCGGTGTCAGGAACCGCCAGGCGGAAATCCCGCTCGCCCGGATGATGGAGAGTTCAGAGCGCCGGTTGAGCCGTGTGAACGCCATCATCGAGGCCACGAGCAGGGCGAAAGGCAGGGTCTGCTCCATGATCTGAGGCAGTTTCAGAAGCGACAGCTGCAATGCGCTAAACAGGCTGAGACTGACATCGCTGCCCACCGTCCGCAGCTGCTCCACTACATCGATCATAAGGATCGCGATCAGCAGGATGCCGAGCACCAGCGCCAGGCCGGAGAGGCACTCACGCAGGATATAAAACTGGATGCGGGATCCGAAAGGCATCAGGCGCGCGCGCCTCCTGCGCCACGGAAGAGGTCAATATTTGGCCTGTCTATACGCCCCAGATGTCGGCCGCGCGAGAAATAGGCATAGCTCAAGCCTGCAATCAGGGTAATCGGCAGGATCCACTGCAGCGCATTCATGGCCGGGTCGTCAGCCGCCGCCGACTGCGCCGTCAGCTGCACGATCAGCACGGTAATCGCTGCAGCGGATGAAATCGCGATCCGTTTGCCGTAGCCTTTCCGGCTGAAGTCTCCGCCCAGCACCGCAATGATGGCAATGAGTGCCATGACGATATTGAGCAAAGGCGATGTCAGCCGCGTGTTTGCCTCTGCCAGCAGGGCGTCTGCGTCTCTCAGCTCAAAATAATTCGTCCGGTCGACGAAGAAGAGTTCATGCAGGAATTTGTCCGACGCTTTCAGGGCCAGGTCGGAATCCTCTTTCATGTATTCGCTGAGATCGAACGGATATTGTGCAAATTCGAGGATCGAGAGTTGCTTGTTCTCGTCCAGTTGCATGCTGATGGCATCCCGCAGCAGCAGCGTTGGCTTGCCATCGACTTCGACGAGTGCCGCGCTTCGGGCGAGAATATCCGTCGGATTAAGCTCGTCGGTCATGTCCGAGATGAGCACGCCGCGGAGTTCTCCGCCGATCTGTTCGCGGGCGTAGAAGGTCAGCCGGTCATCATTGGTGGTGAATTGTCCGGGACGGATCAGCGCAGCCGCGAGGTCTGCCCGTGCCACAGCGACGGTTTCCCGCATCGCGCGCTGGGCCAGCGGCTGGACCCAGAGATTCACCCCGAGGTGTGCGATGGCGCAGATCACCGCCAGCCGCATGATCGGCGAGGCGATCTGCCAGCGCGTCATGCCGGCAGCCTGAGCCACAACGATCTCGCTGTCCTTGTGGATGCGGTTGAGTGACCAGACCCCGGCCACAAACAGGGCCAGAGGCGTCAGGAGGGCGATGATCTGAGGCGAGCCCAGCATCACGATGTAGAAATAGGTCAGTGCAGACTGGCGGTTTTCGAGGATCAGATCGGTGCGGGACAGGCCCTGAGCCAGAAGTGCGAGCAAGGCGAGACCGCCCACGATGATCACGACCGCACGCAGGACTTCATAAAACAGGTACGACTGCACTTTCGTCATCGAGTGTCACGTGCCGGGAAATAAAGCAGAAACTGGCAGCTGTCGGGCATATTTTCCCTGCCTAACGAGTTGCGCTGCGCGCGTCGATGCTTAGTTTCCGTCTCAAACGGAGATTCCTCACATGAAAATCACCTTCACCGATGCTGCCAAGGCTGACGTTTTTGCTTTTATTGTCGACGAAGCCGGGGGCCTGCCGGAAGCGGCTGCTGCGCTCGACAAGGCGACAGGCGGCCTTCTGTCCGCCGCGATTGATGGCCGGTTTACCGGCAAGAAAGACCAGCAGGCCGTTGTCGTCCTGCCAAAAGATGCTGATGCACGCCGTGCCATCCTGATTGGCGGCGGCAAGCCAGGCAAGCGTGATGCACGCGTTCTGGAGGGTCTCGGTGCCAATCTGGTGAAGGCGTTCAACATGAGCGGCTTCAAATCCATGGCGATCCATGCCGGGTCCGCCGAAGATGCGGCGCGGATGGGCATTGGCGTGAAACTCGCCGCCTATCGCTTCGACAATTATTTCACCAAGCTGAAGCCGGACCAGAAGCCGAGCCTTACGGCCGTGTCTTTCGTCGTTGATGACGTGAAAACCGCCAAGGCTGCCTTTGCACCGCTTGGCGCGGCTGCCGAAGGGACCATGCTGGCGCGCGACCTCGTCAACATGCCGCCGAACGACCTCAATCCCGAGACCTTCGCCGAAAAGATCAAGGAACTGTCCGACATCGGCGTCGAAGTTGAAATTCTCGGCGAGAAGCAACTGGCCAAGCTCGGTATGAACTCCATGCTCGGCGTGGGGCAGGGCTCCGTTAAAGAAAGCCAGCTCGGCATCATGCGCTGGAACGGCGGCAAGGACGGCGAGGATCCGGTGATCCTGGTCGGCAAAGGGGTCTGTTTTGACACCGGTGGCATCTCGCTGAAGCCGGGCCCCGGCATGGAAGACATGCGCGGTGACATGGGTGGTGCAGCCGCAGTGACCGGCACGATCAAGGCGCTCGCCGAGCGCAAGGCGAAGGTCAATGCTGTGGGCCTCATCGGCCTCGTTGAGAACATGCCCGACGGCAATGCGATCCGCCCCGGTGACATCCTGAAGTCCGCGTCCGGGCAAACCATCGAAGTCCAGAACACCGACGCGGAAGGCCGCCTCGTTCTTTGCGATGTACTTTGGTACGCGCAGGAGAAATTCAAGCCGACGGCCATCGTCGACCTCGCCACGCTGACCGGCGCCATCGTGATCTCGCTCGGCCATCACCATGCCGGCCTGTTCACCAATAGTGACGAGCTTGCGGATGAGCTGACCAAGTCTGGCCTGACCGAAGGCGAGCGCGTCTGGCGCCTGCCGATGGGTCCGGAATATGACGCGCTGCTCAAGTCGAAATTCGCGGATATGCGCAATATCGGCGGCCGGGCAGCTGGCTCGATCACCGCCGCGCAATTCCTGAAGCGCTTCGTGAAAGACGGCGTGAAATGGGCCCACATCGACATTGCAGGCGCTGCCTGGGTTGAAGGTGAGAAAGCCGCGTTTGACGTCAGCTGGGCCTCCGGCTTCGGCCCGCGCCTGTTGGACCGCTGGATCGCCGACAATTACGAGGCATAGGATTTGAGCGAGGCGCCAAAGCCGGAATGGTGGTTTTACCACCTCTCCCGCACCACGCTGGAGCAGGCGGCGGCGCCCCTCATGTCCAAATGCCTTGAAGTTGGCTGGCGCGTGCTGGCCGTCAGCCCGAATGCAGACCGGCGAGCGGCGCTGGACGCAGTCCTTTGGACCTATGACGACCGGTCCTTCCTGCCGCACGGCCAGGCCGAAGCGCCGGGGCTCGACGCCGCGCGCCAACCTGTACTGATTTCAGCCAAAGCGGACAATGTGAACGGCGCGGCGGCGCTGTTCCTGATGGACGGTGTGAAAGCGCCCGTCGATGCGCCCTATACGCGCTGTATGATGATGTTCGACGATGGCGACATGGATGCCCGCGGCGCCGCGCGCGAAGCATTCAAGACCGCCAAGGATGCGGGCCTCGTCACACGCTACTTCCAGCAGACCAGTAGCGGCGGCTGGAAAGAGGCGGGCGTCTAGGCCTTCTTCACGAATTCGGACTTGAGGCCCATCTGGCCGATGCCGTCGATCTTGCAGTCGATGTCGTGATCGCCATCGACGAGGCGGATGTTTTTCACCTTCGTCCCGCGCTTCACGACCTGGGAACTGCCCTTGATCTTGAGGTCCTTGATCACGGTCACCGTGTCGCCATCCGCCAGCGGGTTGCCGTTGGAATCCTTCACCACTTTCTCGTCAGAGGCGCCCGCCGAATCCGCAGACCATTCGTGACCGCATTCAGGACAGATCAGCAGCGGTCCGTCTTCATACGTGAATTCAGACTGGCATTTCGGGCAGGGTGGCAGAGCGCTCATGGAGGGGACTTTCGGATTGATAGACTGGCTCGGCCCTACGCTCTGATCAAAGTGTGTGCAAGCGCGGCGCTCTGTCCTTGCCCCTGCGGGCGGGCGCCGCTATAGGCCCGCCAACATTCTAATTTCCGCACAACAGGAACCCTCCCATGGCTGTCCAGCGCACTTTTTCCATCATCAAGCCCGACGCGACCGAGCGTAACCTGACCGGCGCCGTCAATGCCGTCATCGAGAAAGCCGGTCTGCGCATCATCGGCCAGCGCCGCATCAAGATGACCCAGGAACAGGCCGAGCGTTTCTACGCCGTCCACTCCGAGCGTCCGTTCTTTGGCGAGCTGGTCGAATTCATGACCTCCGGTCCGGTTGTCGTCCAGGTGCTGGAAGGCGAGAACGCCGTCGCGAAATACCGCGAAGTGATGGGCGCCACGAACCCGGCCGATGCCGATGAGGGCACGATCCGCAAACTCTACGCAAAATCGATCGGCGAGAACTCGGTCCACGGCTCCGACTCCGAAGAGAACGCCGCGATCGAAATCGCGCAATTCTTCTCCGAAGCCGACATCGCCGGCTGAGGCACGGCATAGTCCGTTATAATCCGATATAGTCTGAATTGGCCCGCCGGTGATCCGGCGGGCTCTTTCTTTGGTCCGGCTTAGTCGGCCAGAATCTGCTCGCACGCCATCGCCAGAGCGCGCGGATAGAGCTTGTGCTCCTCGACCAGCACGCGGTCGGCGAGGCTGTCTTCGGTATCGCCCGGCAGGATCGGCACGCGCGCCTGCGCAATGACCTTGCCCTCATCCACGCCCGCAGACACCCAGTGAACCGAGCAGCCGCCTTCGGCATCGCCGGCGTCAATGGCGCGCTGGTGGGTATGCAGGCCCTTGTATTTCGGAAGAAGAGAGGGGTGGATGTTGATCATCCGGCCTTGCCACCTTGTCACGAACCAAGGCGTCAAAACCCGCATGAAGCCCGCCAGCGCGATGATCTCGGTCCCAGCCTTCTTAAGCTCGGCATCCAGGGCGCGTTCAAAGGATTCCCGGTCCTTGCCATAGATCCTGTGATCAACCGAAGCTGTTGCAATGCCTGCAGAAGCCGCGGTTTCCAGACCCTTCGCATCCGGCCGGTTTGAGGCCACCAGAACGGGCTCAGCAGGATAGGAAGGATCGGCTGCCGCCTCCAGCAGCGCCTCCATATTGGAGCCGCGCCCGGAGATCAGGATGGCCAGCTGCAGGCGTTTCATGCGTCGGCGAGGCGGCCCAGAATGACAGGCGCTTCACCTGCTGTCTGGAGAACGGCACAAACCGTATCGGCGTCTTCAGGGGCCACCGCGAAGACCATGCCGATCCCCATATTGAAGGTCCGGTGCATCTCGTCTTCTGTAACGTTCCCTGCAGATTGCAGCCATTCGAACACAGGCGGGGGTGTCCAGGCTTTCCGCTCGATCACCGGCGCCAGGTGGTCTGGACACATGCGCGGCGTGTTCTCAGTCAACCCGCCGCCGGTAATATGGGCCAGGCCTTTGACCAGACCCTTGCGGATCAGCGGCAAAGCGGCCTCTGCGTACAGCCGGGTGGGTGTCAGCAGGGCTTCACCCAGCGTGGTATTGGAGAAGGGCGAGGCGCCATCATAGGACAAGCCTTCGCGCTCCACGATCCGGCGGACCAGGGAATAGCCATTCGAATGCGGACCGGAGGAGGCAATGCCGATGAGCAGATCACCCGCGATCATTGTCTCCATGCGTGGCAGGACCTTGTCCCGGTCGACCGCGCCAACCACGAACCCGGCGAGGTCGTAATGCCCAGGCGGGTACATGCCTGGCATTTCGGCGGTTTCGCCGCCGACCAGCGCGCAACCGGATTGGCGGCAGCCTTCGGCAATGCCGGAGATGACGGCTTCAGCAATCCCTTCCTCCAGTTTTCCCGTGGCAAAATAGTCCAGGAAAAACAGGGGTTCAGCGCCTTGAGCCAGAACATCATTGGCGCACATGGCCACCAGGTCGATGCCGACGGTGTTGTGAATGCCGGTCTCGAAAGCGAGCATCAGCTTGGTGCCGACGCCGTCCGTGCCGGACACGAGAACCGGATCGTTATAGCCCGCCGCCTTGAGGTCAAACAGCGCGCCGAAGCCGCCCAGCCCGCCCATGACGCCAGCGCGACGGGTCGCCTTGGCAAGGGGGCCAATCGCATCGACGAGCCGCTCGCCTGCCTCAATATCGACACCAGCGTCGCGGTAAGAAAGGGAAGTCTTGGAAGGGTCGCTCATGATGACTCGCGCGTTAGCATGGGGAATTCGACTCTGCCAGTGCCGAGCGCGGTTCCAGCCCCGCGAATGACTTGCTACAAGGTCGCCAACCGAGGAGGTCTCTGACCATGATTCGCATGCTTCTTGCTTCCGTGTTCGCAGCCTTGTTTGCGGTTTCCAGTGCTGCGGCGGACACGCAGGACGTCTACACGATCTCGGATCTGGAGGTCGATGAGGTCGCGCCGACCCTCATCCAGGCGCGTGAGCAGGCCATGGCTGCGGCCCGTCTTCAGGGCGCGCGCCGGTTGATCGACAAGATCACGCTTTCCGAAGACCGCATCGCGGCGGGCGGCGTCCCGATTGATGGCGCGTTGGCGAACCGGCTTTCTGCGGCCGTGGATGTGCAGGAAGAAACAGCCGGAGCAGGGCGCTACAAGGGCACACTCCGTGTGGTCTACAATCCGCGCATGGTGCGCGCCCATCTGGACGGATTGGGTGTGCCTTATGTGGATACCCAGGCACCCCTCAGCCTGATGGTGCCGCTTGCGGCTTCGGCAGACCTCGAAGAGGCCTGGCGCGAAGCTCTGGGCCCGGCGAATCCCGGCGCACTGGCACCCTATGTGACGGCGAATCTCGCAGGCTATTCGAGTTATAGCGACTGGAACGCCCTCTCGCCTGAGGCTGGCAGCCTGCGTGCGCGCCGGGCGGTGCTTGCCGAGCTGATGGGACGCGAAGGCGCCTGGCGGGTCAGCGTCTCCATCGTGACAACTGCAGGGACGGAAACAATCGGGATCACGCTTCCGGCCCCCACCGTCGAGGATGCGGCAGCGGCCATGGTTGGGCTTCTGGAAGAGAACTGGAAACGGGCCTCCATTATTCGTGGCGGTGAACGGACGCAGGCCAAGGCAACTGTCCGTTACACCTCACTTGCTGAATGGAACACGCTTCGCGGCGCGCTGGCACGGTCTCCGCTGGTGTCGGATTTCCGGACGACGGCTGTCGCCCGTGATGGCGCTGTCGTCACATTTGCCTATCTGGGCGACCCGCAACGTTTGCAGAACGACCTTTTGCAACGGGGTGTGGCGCTTGGAGATGAGCCGCAGGCGGGATGGGTGCTCCGCTCTGCCGTATCTGCTGCAGGGGTTCCGTGAGCAAGCGGCCATCCGTACCGACCGGACAACCAGACCAGTTGAGTTTTGCCTTCCCGGCAGGACCGCTCCGGTTTGAGCAACTGGTCGTGACGCCGTCCAATCAGGCGGCGGTCAGCATCATCCGCCAGCCGGACAAGTGGCCAACGGCTGTGTTCTGTATCACGGGACCGCGCCGGTGCGGTCTGACCACCTTGCTGCAGGCCTGGAGTGGTGAAACCGAAGGCACTTACTTCACTGCAGCTGAATTTGCAAAGCTGAAGCAGAATCGTCTGTCAGCTCTGGCCAGCGAATTCGTTGCTGTCGACGATGCTGAAAAGGTGGCGGGCAGGGAAGCCTTGCTGACGTTTATCAACCAGACATCCGAGGCCGGTGGGCGACTTTTGCTTGCGTCTGCGGAGAGCCCTTCGCAATGGCGCGTTACGTCGGCAGACCTGAAGTCGCGTCTGAATTCGATGCCGATTGTTGAAGTCCTACCGCCCGACGAGGACATGCTGATCGGCCGCCTGAGAGCAGCGGCTGCGCGTCATTACCTCAAGCTGGAGCCGGAAGTTGTCGCATATCTTTCGCCGCGCCTTGACCTCACCTACGAAGCCATTGAGGCGTTCGCGGAAAAGCTAAGTCATGGTGTCACAACGACAGGCCGCGCGCCTTCTGTTCCACTTGCAAAAGAGGTATTGGAAGCCATGGGGCTGGCGGAGCCTGACGAGCCGCCGACCAGCTGACGCGACCGGGGCCTGATATAAAGAGGATTTCCATGGCTGATGGGGCTGCCAAGACGGCGAGACAATTGATGGCTTCGCCTGACCGGTTTCTGAACCGGGAGCTTTCCTGGCTGGAATTCAACCGGCGTGTGCTCGAAGAGGCGGCCAATCCGAACCACCCTTTGCTGGAACGTCTCCGCTTCCTGTCGATATCGGCGAGCAATCTCGATGAGTTCGAGATGGTCCGGTATGCCGGCCTGAGGGAACAGGTCCGTGCAGGCGTGACGAAGCCCAGTCAGGAGGGACTGACCCCGGCGGTTCAGGTTGAGCAGATTGAGGAATTGTCGCTCAAACTGATCGCAGAGCAATTGTCGCGATGGCGGCAGCTGAAGGAGGAACTGGAGTCGGAGAACATCCATGTTCTGTCTGCGGGTGACCTCAGCAAGAAAGATCTGGCGGACCTGGACTCGTTTTTCCGAAGTCACATTTTTCCCGTTCTGACGCCGCTGGCTGTTGACCCCGCACATCCATTTCCATTCATCCCTAATCTTGGCTTCTCTGTCGCTCTGGATCTTGTCTCCAAACATGGCGATGAGGGGCATATCGGCATCGTGCCCTTGCCGGCGTTCGTCCGCCGTTTCATCCGTCTGCCGAGCAAGCAGAAAGGCCTGCTGCGTTTTATTCCGTTGGAAGATGTGATCGGATTGTTCATTGGCGATCTCTTCCCCGGTTACAAGGAAAAAAGCCGGTGCCTGTTCCGTATCGTCCGTGACAGCGATATCGAGATCGAGGAAGAGGCCGAAGACCTGATCCGCGAATTCGAAGTCTTGCTGAAGCAGCGGCGGCGAGGACGGATTGTCCGGCTGCGTATGCAGTCCAGCGCGCCGCAGCACCTGCGGGAATTCATCACGCGGGAAATTGGTGCCGAAAATGCTGATGTCGTTCTATATGACGGCATCCTGGGAATGGCGCAGCTTTCAGAACTGATTGTCGATGACCGGCCGGATCTGAAGTTCCCGCCCTACGACCCGCGGTATCCGGAACGTATCCGCGAAATGGGCGGAGATTGTTTCGCAGCCATCCGGATGAAGGATATCCTGGTCCATCATCCGTTCGAGAGTTTCGACGTTGTTGTCGAATTTATCCGTCAGGCGGCTGCGGATCCGCAGGTCGTCGCCATCAAGCAGACTCTTTACCGGACGACGAACAATTCCCCCATCGTTGCGGCGCTTGTCGAAGCGGCAGAGAACGGCAAGAACGTCACCGCATTGGTTGAAATCAAGGCGCGCTTTGATGAAGAGGCCAATCTCCGGCTCGCCCGGGACCTGGAGCGGGCTGGGGTTCAGGTCGTGTACGGATTCATCGAGTACAAGACCCACGCTAAAGTGTCTCTGGTTGTTCGGCGTGAGGGGAGTGAACTGCGGACCTATACCCATTTTGGTACCGGCAACTATCACCCGGTAAATGCCAAAATCTATACGGATCTGTCGCTGTTTACCGCTGACCCGGCGCTGGGGCGGGACGCAAACCGGCTGTTCAATTTCGTGACCGCGTATCGGGAACCGCCGGAAGTGGGACCGGAGCTCGAAAAGATTTCGATGTCGCCGCTCAATCTCAAATCCGATCTGATCAAAATGATCGAAAAGGAAGCGAGCGCAGCCCGGAAAGGAAATCCCAGCGGGATCTGGGCCAAGATGAACTCCCTCGTGGACGGAGACGTTATTGATGCTCTGTACAAGGCAAGCCAAGCCGGTGTTCCGATTGATCTGGTCGTTCGCGGCATTTGCTGCCTGAGGCCGGGTGTTGTCGGACTGTCTGACAATATAAGTGTCAAAAGCATTGTCGGACGCTTCCTGGAGCATTCGCGTATTCTGTGCTGTGCGAATGGCGAGGCGTTGCCATCTGCGAAAGCCAAGGTCTTCATTTCCTCAGCGGACTGGATGCCCCGAAACCTGGACCGCCGTGTCGAGGCGCTGGTGCCGGTCGAAAACCCCACGGTGCATCGTCAGGTGATGAACCAGATCATGGTCGCGAACCTGAATGATGAATTGCAGAGTTGGTTGATGCGGGAAGATGGTTCCTACATCCGGGCCAAATCGAGTGGAGACAATTCGGGGTTCTCGGCCCACCGGTATTTCATGGACAATCCCAGCCTGTCAGGACGCGGAAGCGCGCTTGAAGTCAGCCTGCCACCACGATTGCAGCCGAAAGGGAGCAAAGGCTGATGCCCTTCCCGAATTCGCACAGGGTTGCGATCATCGATATCGGGTCGAACTCGGTGCGCCTTGTGATCTTTGATGTGCTCGGCGGATCAATCCTGCCGACATTCAATGAAAAGGTCATGGCGGGACTGGGGGTTGGGCTTGCCAAAACAGGCCGGCTTTCCGCCCCCGGACAAGAGTCCGCACTCTCTGCACTGGCCCGGTATCGCGCAATTTTGAAAGCTCTGAATCTCCGGAACTTTCAGGCGGTCGCGACGGCGGCTGTGCGTGCTGCAGAAGACGGAACAGACTTTATCCGCAAGGCCAACCGCGTTCTCGGCCGGCCGGTGTCGGTGCTCTCAGGCGAAGACGAAGCCCGGCTTTCCGCTCTGGGCGTGGAGGCGAGCTTTCACCAGCCTCAGGGCGTCATCGGGGACCTTGGCGGGTCCAGCCTGGAGTTCATGCAGGTTGGGAAAGGCAAGGGAAAGGGCGAAAGCCTGATGCTGGGACCATTGTCGCTGATGGAAGTTGGCAATGACCCGAAGGATTTGCGAAAAGCGATCCGGTCGGAGCTGAAATCGTCTGACGTTCTTGCAAGTGCCAAAGGTCGTTTCTTCGCTGTCGGCGGCGCGTGGCGAACATTTGCCAAGATCAACATGGAACTGGAAAAATACGCGCTTCAGGTTCTTCATGGCTACCAGATGAACCAGGGGCAGATCGCCCGGACAGCCAAACTTTGTATCGACTCGCTCTCCAATTCGGCGTCCCGGTCGATGCTGGAATCGATCGACAAGCGCCGGGCCAAGCATATGCCGATTGCGGCAATTGTGCTGGAGGAGCTGCTTTCCATCAGCAAACTGGATGGCGTTTCCATTTCATCTGCCGGCTTGCGCGAGGGGGTCCTGACAGATCTCACCGGCGCGGCCGTCTCCGATCCGTTGTTGGACGGGGTGATCGCATTCGTTCGTCTCGATCACAATCAGATTGCCTTCGGTCAGGCGCTTCATGAGTTTATCGCACCGGCCTTTGCGCCGGAGCCGGATTTGTTCGGATCGCCCGCAGCAGATGTCAGGATTGAACAGGCGGCCTGCATGATGTCGGACAGCGCGGGACGTTTTCACCCGGATCATCGTGCCCAGATGGCCTATGATCAGGCGTTGCGTGCGCCATATGCCGGAGTCTCTCATGCAGAGCGGGCGATGATCGCCTATGCGGTCGGCTGCCGGTACCAGAAGGATTTCAAACGTCCGGGGGCGTATGTTGGCCTCACCTCTGAACCCCAGGCCGAACGAGCAAAACAACTTGGCAGTGCCATGCGTCTTGGGGCGGTGTTTTCCGGCCGGTCAGGTCCGATCCTGCGGCGTGCCAAACTGTCACGGGACGACGACAAGCTGTGCCTGAGTGTCGGGAAGACCGACAAGGCCATGATCTCCGAAACGGTCTCCCGGCGTCTGGCCCAGACCGCAAATGCGCTACGCCTTCAGCCAGACATTCGTATCGGCTAGATCAGACGTCGAACAGGCGAACCTGACCGTTTTCAAAAGAGACGGCGAGCTTGCCGCTCAATAGCGCCTGGGCCTTGCGTCCGAACATTTCGTAACGCCACCCGGTCATCGCAGCGATGTCTTCTGACGTCTCACCGCGGGCGATGCGGTCGATGTCTGCGGCGTTCGCAATCAGGCGGGGCACGACGTCATTGTCTTCCGAAACATGTTTCAGAAGCACTTTTAGCAATTCCGGTGCACCGGCCGGGATCTGGGCATTCTGACGGCGAGGCTCCAGTTCAGGGGCAAACTGCTCCGGACTGTCCATTGCTGCCTGTACGGCATCCATCAGGCCTTGCCCGTGTTTGGAACGAATAAAGCCATTAGGCACAGCGCGAAGCTGATTATAGTCATTTTCGCTACGCGGTTTCTGGCTCGCGATTTCCTGGATCGCATCATCCTTGAGGATCCGGCGGCGGGGCTTGTCGAGATCCTGCGCGAGCTGCTCGCGCCAGGCCGCGACGGCCACGATCAGGGCTGCGTAGTCTTTCTTTGGGGTGCGCAGTTTCAGACGCTGCCAGGCCTTTGCTGGATCCGTGTCGTATTTGGCCGGATCTTCCAGATCGGCCATCTCTTCCCGCACCCATGGCAGGCGGCCGCTCGACTCCAGCTTTTCGCGCATGATGAGGTAGGCATCGCGCAAATGGGTGACATCGCCCAGCGCGTAGACCAGCTGTTTCTGGGACAGGGGCCGGCGCATCCAGTCAGTGAATTGGCTGGACTTGTCGATCTGGCGCCTCAGGACGCGCTGAACCAGATTGTCGTAGGAAATTGAATCCCCATAGCCGAGCGCCATAGCAGCAATCTGGGTGTCGAATATCGGCCCCGGCGGGTGGCCGATCAGGCGATTGAAAATCTCAATGTCCTGGCGGGCGGCGTGAAAAACCTTCACACGGTTGTCCGCGGCGATGAGGTTCAGGAACGGACCTATGTCCAGATCTTCCGCGAGCGGGTCGATCAGACCCTCGACGCCGGGGGCGGAAGCCTGAACGAGGCAGAGTTCGGGCCAATAAGTCGTTTCCCGATGAAACTCGGTGTCGACGCAGATAAAATCGCTTTCGGCCAGCTTTCCGCAGAAATCTTCGAGGGCCGACTGCTCAGTAATGGGAGTCAGGGTGTTGTCAGTCATCGCGGGCTTGCGTATCGCATCGCCAGAACAAATGCGAGAGTCTATTACCTCCCGCAGACATTTACTGGACCGACCCTTTCCGGAGACTGATCCGATGCACGCCTATCGCACCCATACCTGTGGGGAGCTTCGCAAATCCCACGTTGGTGAAACCGTCAAGCTGTCCGGCTGGCTGCACCGCCGCCGGGAGCATGCCGGCGCCCTGTTTATCGATTTGAGAGACCATTACGGCCTCACCCAGGTCGTGGTGTACCCGAATGCGGCCTTCTACGAAGATGCCAAGCGTGCAACCGCGGAAAGCGTCCTGACAGTGACCGGCAAGCTCATTGCCCGCGACGCCGAGGCCGTGAATCCGGAGCTGCCGACGGGTGAAGTGGAACTTCCGGCTGAGTCGCTGGTGATCGAAAGCGCGGCTGAAAAGCTGCCGCTGCCGGTTTTTGCTGAGCCGGACTATCCCGAAGATATCCGTCTGAAGCACCGCTATCTCGATCTGCGCCGGGAAACGCTTCACAAGAACATGACCCTGCGAAGCGACGTGATCGCCAGCCTGCGCCGCCGGATGTTGGAGCAGGGGTTCACCGAGTATCAGACCCCGATCCTGACCGCGTCGAGCCCGGAAGGGGCACGTGACTTCCTCGTGCCGTCCCGTCTGCACCCGGGAGAGTTCTATGCCCTTCCGCAGGCGCCTCAGCAGTTCAAGCAATTGCTCATGGTTTCCGGTTTTGACCGCTACTTCCAGATCGCGCCGTGTTTCCGCGATGAGGACGCCCGCGCAGATCGCTCGCCTGGCGAGTTCTACCAGCTCGATATCGAGATGAGCTTCGTCACCCAGGATGATGTTTTCAACGCAATCGAACCGGTCATGCGTGGCGTTTTCGAGGAATTCGCTGGCTGGGATAACAAGGACCGGAAGGTTCCGACCGAGCCGTTCCCGCACATTCCCTATGCCGAAGCGATGGCGAAATATGGCTCCGACAAGCCTGATCTGCGTAACCCGCTCGAATTGTCCGACGTGACCGAGTTCTTCGTGGATGAGAAAAAGACCGGCTTTGGCATTTTTGCGAAGATCATCAAAGGCGGCGGCAAAGTGGTGGCAATTCCGGCGCCGAAAGCAGCTGCCGAGAAGTCCCGTAAATTCTTCGACGACATGGACAAGTGGGCGAAGAAGGAAATGCAGGCGCCGGGCCTTGGCTATGCGCGCCTGAAAGAGGCCGATGGCGGCGGAGTCGACAGCCAGGATCCCGCCCTGAAAGGCTTTGCGCCGGACCATCTGGCCGCCTTGCTGAAGCATCTGGGGCTTGGCGCCGGTGACGGCGTGTTCTTCTCCGCCGGCAAGAAAGGCGATGCCTACAAGCTGGCCGGTGCAGCACGCAACAAAATCGGTGCCGAACTCGACCTGATCGAGCAGGGCGTGTTCCGCTTCTGCTGGATCGTCGATTTCCCGATGTTCGAATATGACGAAGACGCCAAGAAAATCGACTTCAGCCACAACCCGTTCTCGATGCCGCAGGGCGGTATGGAGGCGTTGGAAGCTGCCAGCACGGATGAAGAGATCCTCGACATCAAGGCGTTCCAGTACGACATCGTCTGCAACGGGATTGAGCTGTCATCTGGCGCCATCCGGAACCACCGGCCGGAAGTGATGCTGAAAGCGTTCGCCATGGCTGGCTATGGCCCGGAAGTGGTCGAAGCGGAGTTTGGCGGCATGCTGAACGCATTCCGGCACGGAGCGCCGCCGCACGGCGGGATCGCGCCGGGTGTGGACCGGATCGTCATGCTGCTGGCCGACGCCGAGAACATCCGCGATGTGACCCTGTTCCCGATGAATGGCCAGGCGCGCGACCTGATGATGGGCGCTCCCAGCCCGGTCGATGACAGCCAGCTACGTGAGCTTAATATCCGGCTCGCGCCTCAGGTGAAGTCCTAGAAAAATCAAAGCCCGCGCTGATCTGATCGGCGCGGGCTTTTGATTTTGTCAGCGAAAGCGCCAAACTTACTGGCATTCCGGAAGGGTCAGGCCCCGTGGCAACAGCGTACGCTGGGATGCGCACGCGCCTTCAAAATCCGCATCGTGCCAGCCAATCAGCCCTGTCAGGTTTGCGTCGACAAAGCGCACGTCCTTGAACGACGCCCCTTGGGCGTTTGCGGCATCCAGTTTTGTCTGGGACAGGTTCGCGCCATTGAAAATGGTCGACATCATGATGGTGCCGCTGAGATCCGCGCCAGTCAGGTTCGCGCCGGAAAAGTCAGCGCCGTCAAGGGCTGCCGTCGCAAGATTTGCAGCTGCAAAATTGGCTCCGACAAGCATGGCCCTCTGCAGGTTGGTGCCAACAAGCACACTCTGCTTGAATTCCGCTCCGGACGCCTGAACGGCCTGCATGCGGGCATTCACGAGGTTCGCGCCCGAAAGTTTCGCCGAGGTCAGGACGGCCGACCGCAAGTCAGCGCTAGTCGCCACGATTCCCTCAAAATTGGTTTCCCGCGCCTGGGTTCCGCGCATGTAGGCGTATTCAAGGTTCGCTCCACGATAGTTCGCGCCGCTCAGTGTCCAGCCAGTGAGGTTGCGTCCCTTAAGGTTACAGCCGCTGCAGGATCCGACATAGGTGGGGGCCCAGGCGACCGGCTGACTCGGCTTGACGCGCTCCTGTGCCGCAGCCCCGAATGAGGTCACGGCCATAAGGGTGGCAAAGCTGAGCAGAACCCGGATCATGCCTAATTGGATACAGCGTTGTTTTGCGGGCCAAAACTGAACAAGCTGTAACCACTGTTTCATTGTGACAGGTGTTGCAGATTTGCCATGACCGCTTGCAGGCTGGGCCATCGGCGTCCAAGCTGTCGAAGAGCTTGAAACTATTTATGTTTTCTGGATTCTTCGCCGCAGGTATCGCACTCGATGTCACCGTCTTCGCTGATCTCGAAGAGGGTGAAACTGCCACAAACCGGGCAGGCGTCGCCCAGATAGTCGGGAGCGTCCAGCTCTTCGGTTTCCGCCTCTTCCGAGGCAGATTCTGCTGCTTCGGCTTCCTCATCTGCGAGCTTCTGGGCGCGTTTCCTGTCCAGAATCACAATGTTGTCCGGCAGCTGGCCACGCGAAAAACCGCGGGAAATGATCTGGGCCGCTTCTTCCGTAAATGGCGCCGCCTCTGTCCGCGTTCCATCACCTGCGCCCCGGCCAAGGCCGTCATGAGTAACGTCCACTTCAGCCAGGTCGTCCCGGCCGAGATAGGACACAGCCAACTCGCGGAAGATATAGTCGAGAATGGACGTTGCGCGCGTAATCCGGTCGTTTCCGGTGACCGCGCCAGCCGGCTCGAACCTCGTAAAGACGAACGCATCGACGAACTCTTCCAGCGGCACGCCATATTGAAGACCAATCGAGGTCGCGATGGCGAAATTGTTCATCAGGCTCCGGAAGGCGGCGCCTTCTTTGTGCATGTCGATAAAGATCTCGCCCAGAGACCCATCCTCAAACTCACCCGTGTGGAGGTAGACCTTGTGGCCACCGACAGATGCTTTCTGGATGTACCCTTTCCGCCGGTCTGGCAGGCGGGTGCGGGCAGCACCTTCACCGGCATGAACAGGATGTGAAATGGCTGCTGGCGCATCGGCTTCGGCGGCGATCTCCTCAGCGAGCGTGGCGATGTGCTCCATGCGCTCCTGGACTTCGTCAGAAGGAGGTGCCCGGTGGCCAAGCAGCTGCACGGACAGGCCGGCCTCCAGCGCCGCTTCAGCCATGTCGAGGCCGCCACGGCCGTCGACGGTGAGCGTAACGTTTCCGCCCAGCGCTTTGGCGCAGGCTGACGCAAAGGCAATCTCAGCTTCCGGGGACGCGCCGATCTGTAGGCCGCATTCTGCCATGATTTCTGCGGTTGCGTCGCCATTCTCTCCAGCGATAGTCGTTTCTGCGGCCTGAATGTCTTTCCGCGAGAAGCCGATCGCTGAGAGGAGGCCGCTGCCGTCCGAGTCGAACTCTTCCGGGGCGAGTTTCAGGTCGCTGGAGATGACCTCGTCCCCCAGCACCCAGCGGGAGAAGGCCGCATTCAGGGGCAAGCCTTCGCCGAGTGCTCTCGATACTTTGTCGAGCGCCACTTCTGAAAATCCGCGATCCCGCAACCGGTCCAGGCCGAGGGCGCGGTCGAGGTCCGACTCTGCCGAGGCGGAGATTCGTTCCAGGGCCATCGGCAGGCGTTCCGGCGCGTGATGGGCGATTCCGAGCCGCCCGGCACGCGAGAGGGTCGGCGTTTCATCGCCATATGCGAGGACGGTGGCGAGCGGCGCTGTGCCATGGCTTTCGCAATCCGGCAGGAACGCTCCAAGATCCGCGATAGGCAGGATCAGCACATTACAGGTCCGCTTGCCGGAGGTTTTCTGAGCAGAAAGCCCCAAAACCTTTGCCTGGGCAGCTGGCAATGCTGCGCCCGTCACCCCGGAGCGCACAAGTGCGCATAGGGCCGCCGCAGTGGCTGCGGCTTCCGGTGAGGCGTAATCGATTCCAAGGGACATAATTGCGGCTGACAGACCTGCAATCACCACAGATCCATCCGGCATCTCTTCTCCGGCTGCCTCCAGGGCTTCCCGCAGATAGTCCGCCTCAAGGCCATCCGGTCCGACGGCCATTGCGATATCGAGGATACGGGCAGCTGAACCTGCCGCCGGAAGGCTGTCATGCGTGAGGATGATTTCCGCACCTTCGAGCAATGATCCGATCAGCAATTGCTCAAGAACCGGGTCGAGGGCTTCCGGTTGAAAAACGGCAGGCGGCGGCGCGGCGGCGCTGACGGCGGAGGCGCGGAGCGAGTCGGCGGTGCGCTGAAACCCGCCAGGCTGGCGCAAAGCTTCTTCCAGCACATCCTGAGGCAATCCTGCCGCCAGGGCTTCGGCGAGGTCTGCATTGCGCGGGGCATCACCGAATCGCTCGAGAATTTCAGCAGATGCGAGCTGGGAGACGCTGACGAGCGCTGCGGCAGAACAAGCGGCCGCGGAGGCTTTGAGCGCCTCGGGAGTTAGCCGCCGCGGAGGCCGTCCTGCGCCTCTGTAAAGCTCGGAAAGCGTGGTCTGCTCCGACAACAGGCCATCCGATTCGGCTGCCCGCAGGATTTCATTTGCCTGCATCTCGTTCATGCCAATTCTCCCCAGCGAATCACTTGTACAAGCGTGACGCCTGAGACCGCCCGGGGCAAGCGCTGCACAACAACTCCCGCGACAACTCCCAAGGGCTGGGCACACGGGAAGTTGCACCGCATTGCCTGCGGTGGCGCTATGGATTAGTTGCCCCTGAGCCGCCATATTGCGGCCACCAACTCACGGCAGGACAGGCCATACGATGCTGAAGCAACTCTTTACCTGGTGGAGCGGTCATACGCTCGGTGCAGCGTTCGATATCGGACGGCGTTCCACATTCGTCGGAACGGACGAATACGGCAACAAATACTACGAGGAGCGCAAGCCTTCGCTCGAAGGCCGCCGCCGTCGTTACGTCATGTACAAAGGTCTCGCAGAGCCGTCGAAAGTGCCTGCCGACTGGCATGGCTGGCTCCATCACACCGTGGATGAGCCGCCGACCAAGTCGCCGCTCACCCGGCGCGAGTGGGAAACCGATCACAAGCCCAACATGACCGGAACGCCATGGGCCACGAAGCCCAAAGGCAGCCTGTCCACGGGCGGTCATCGCCAGAAGGCAACGGGTGACTATGAGGCGTGGTCTCCCGATGCGTGAGTCGATGTTCGAATCCCTCGTCGGCGCGGCAGTGATCGCCGTCGCAGGCGTTTTCCTCTGGTTCGCGATCGACCGCGGCGGGGAAGCGTCGGCAGGCCCGGACCGGTATGAACTGACTGCGCGCTTCAATAATATCAGCGGCATCGACCGGGGCGCCGATGTGCGGATCGCCGGCGTGAAGGCCGGTGTCGTCAAAGCGATTGACGGCGACCCGAAACGATTCGAAGCCGTACTGACGATGAGCCTCGACAAGAAATGGGCGCTGCCGGACGATACCGACGCCCGCATCTCGACCGACGGCCTTCTCGGCGGCTCTTATGTGGCCCTGGAACCGGGCGGCAGCTTCGATAACCTGCCCCAGGATGGAACTGGCGAAGTCAAATACACGCGCGGCAGCGTCGATCTGCTGACGCTGTTTGCATCCTTTGCCTCCGGTGGTGGCGGTGGAGACGCCGGGTCTGCCGGTGCGTCTTCGTCTGCATCGGATGACGCCTATCCAGCGGATGGAGATCAATAATGTTTCGAGCGCTCGTTTCAGCTGCTGTCATAGCCGGACTGGTCGGAGCGGCGCATGCCGCAACCTTCGTCCAGAAAGACAAGGCAACGCTGCGAGCGCTCGACAAGATCACCGGGCGCTCGACGGATATTGAAGTCTTCGTCGGACAACCGGTTGTCTTCGGTTCCCTCAGAGTGGAGCTGGAAGTCTGCTACCAGACCCCGCCGGAAGAGGCGCCGGAAAGCGCGGCATTCCTGAAGATCTTCTCGACGCAGCCTGTCGCGGTCGAGACGATGGATGCTGCTGTCGATGCCAATGCCGTGGAGACGGTGAGCGAAGACAATCCGGAACTCTTCTCGGGTTGGATGTATGCCTCGTCACCTGGTCTCAGCGCCCTGGAACACCCGGTCTACGATGTCTGGGTGATCCGCTGCACGGCGCCGGATCCTGTGAATCCATCGGATAACCCGGAGCGGCCGCAGTAAAAGTCGGCTTCCACGACAAGCGCGGCCTTGAGCAGGCGCTTGAATTCCGCGCGCGGGATTTCGATCAATCCAAACTGTTCCAGATGCGGGTTGTGAAACTGCGCATCCAGAAGCGTGAACCCGCCTTCTATCAGGCGGGCGGCCAGATGGACCAGAGCGATCTTCGAAGCATCCGTCGCCCGCGAGAACATGCTTTCGCCAAAGAAGGCACCGCCAACAGCGACGCCATACAATCCGCCGACCAGCTCGCCCGATTCATCCCAGCATTCGACGGAGTGGGCGTGACCTTCGCGGTAGAGGGCGCTGTAGAGGTTCAGGATCGTCGAGTTGATCCAGGTCGTCTCCCGGCCCTCAGCGCTTTCGGCGCACATTTCCATGACCCGGGTGAAAGCGGTGTCAGCCGTGACGCGGTACGGTTCCTGTTTGACCCGGCGCTTCAGGCGTTTCGGAATGTGGAAGCCATCCAGCGGAAGAATGCCGCGCATATCCGGATCCACGAGAAACAGATTCGGATCATCGCGCGCATCCCCCATGGGGAACACGCCGCGCCGGTAACAGGCGAGCAGGTCATTGGTGCCAAACCGAGCAGACATGAGACCTATATGGTTATCCCACTGGGGGCATGTCTATCGGACGCTGCGCCGCGCTAGGCTTTTTCTTCCGGAGCGATCTTGTTCTCGGCGAGGAATTTTTCCAGCCAGTGAATATTGTAGTCACCGTTCTGGACGTCTTCGTTTTCGACGAGGCGCCGGTGGAGATCGAGCGTTGTATAAACTCCACTCACTACCATTTCCGACAGTGCGCGGCGAAGACGCATCAGGCATTCCCGGCGTGTGCGGCCGTGCACGATCAGTTTGCCGATCAGGGAATCATAGTGCGGCGGAATCCGGTATCCGGCATAGGCCGCACTATCCAGGCGCACATCAGGGCCGCCGGGGGCATGGAATTCAGCGATCAGACCCGGAGACGGAACGAATGTCTCCGGATGCTCGGCATTGATCCGGCATTCGATGGCATGGCCGACGAGCAGCACATCATCCTGGGAGAATGACAGCTTTTTGCCTTCTGCGATACGAATCTGTTCGCGGACGAGATCGATGCCGGTGATCATTTCCGTCACCGGATGTTCGACCTGCAGACGGGTGTTCATTTCGATGAAATAGAACCGGCCGTCTTCATAGAGGAATTCGATCGTGCCGGCGCCGCGATAGCCGAGCTTCTCCATGGCCTTGGCGCAGATCGTACCGATCTCTTCGCGCTGTGCCTGAGTGAGAGCCGGGGACGGGGCTTCCTCGAGAACCTTCTGGTTGCGGCGCTGCAGGGAGCAATCGCGCTCCCACAGGTGGGCAACATTTCCGTGCGTGTCCGCGATCACCTGCACTTCGATATGCCGGGGGCCCTGAAGGTATTTTTCAAGATAGACGGCATCATCGCCAAAAGCAGCTTTGGCTTCTGTCTTTGCGGTCCGGACAGCGTTCTCAAGGTCGGCTTCGGTCTTGGCGAGTTTCATGCCGCGGCCACCGCCACCGGCAGACGCTTTCACCAGCACCGGGAACCCGATTTTCTTGGCGGCCTTCTTGGCGTCGGAGATCGAGGAGAGTGCGCCTTCCGATCCCGGTACGCAGGGGACGCCGGCATCGATCATGGCCTGTTTGGCCGCGATCTTGTCGCCCATGACCCGGATATGCTCAGCCGTCGGGCCGATAAAGGCGAGGCCGTGGGCTTCGACCATTTCTGCGAACTGGGCGTTCTCGGACAGGAAGCCGTAGCCTGGATGGATGGCATCCGCCCCTGTGATCTCGGCTGCTGCCAGGATCTGGGATTTCTTGAGATAACTTTGCGAGGAGGGCGCCGGGCCGATACAGACGCTTTCGTCTGCCAGGCGAACGGCCATGGCATCCCGGTCGGCCTCTGAGTGCACGACGACGGTTTGCAGGCCCATTTCCTTGCAAGCGCGGTGAATACGCAGCGCGATCTCACCGCGGTTCGCGATGAGGACCTTCTGGATGGTACGTTGTTCGGTCATGCTATTCGATCAGAATGAGCGGCTCGCCAAATTCGACTGGCTGGGAATCGGTGACATAGATGGCCTTTACCGTGCCAGCGCGGTCTGCCTCGACCGGGTTGAAGGTCTTCATGGCTTCAACAAGCATCAGCGTGTCGCCCTTTTTCACCTTGTCGCCAACCGACACGAACGCCTTGGCGCCGGGCTCGGGCGAGAGATAAGCTGTGCCGACCATCGGCGATTTGATCGCATTGTCTGGCGTCGCAGGTGCGGCTTCTGCGGTGGCCGGTGCAGCAGCTGCTGCCGCCGGGGCGGGTGCGGCTGCAACGGGCGCAGGTGCGGCCACTGCAGCCTGCACGACCGGTGGGGTCGGCTTGCTGACACGTACCCGAAGGCCCTCATGTTCAACTTCAATTTCTCCCAGGTCCGCCTCGCGAAGGATGGCGGCGAGTTCCCGGACGAGTCCGGTATCCAGCTTGTTCTTGCCAGTGCTCATGGATCTATCGTCCCTTATTTTCCTGACAGCTTTAGCGCGGCCATCAGGGCAAGCTCATAACCATAGGCGCCAAGGCCCGCAATCGATGCGTTCACCGCTGGCGCGACATAATTCACCTGCCGAAAAGCCTCTCGGGCGGCAGGGTTTGAGAGATGCACTTCGACGACCGGCACCGCGCAGGTGCGCAGAGCATCGTGAAGAGCGACGGATGTGTGGGTGTAGGCGCCGGCATTGAGAATCACGGCGGACGCTTCCCTGGAAGCTTCCTGGATCCATGTTACCAGTTCGCCTTCGGAATTGGTCTGGCGGGCCTCAATCGGCGTGTCTCCTGCCTGTGCTTTCAGACGCGCATGAATGTCATCAAGCGTGTCCCGGCCATAAATGTCCGGTTCCCGCGTTCCCAGCAGGTTGAGGTTCGGGCCTCCGAGGACATATATCGGCTTCACCATTGGGTGTTGTCTTGCGCTGTAACGCCGGGCAAGGCAAGGCCTGCTGACGCATGGAGTTACAGCGGATGACAATAACGCTGAATGGGGAAACCCGCGAAATAGAGCCCGGTACGACCGTCGCCATGCTTGTGGCACAGATCTCTGGCGCAGAGGGGCGTGATTCCCGCGGTGTCGCGATCGAACGGAACCTGGAAATCGTGCCAAAATCCGAACACGCGTCTACCCTTCTGGAGGATGGAGACCGGATTGAAGTGGTGCAGTTCGTTGGTGGCGGTTGACCTGCCTCTCCTGTAGCAAGTTGGCCTTAGAAGAATTGGAAGTCTCTCGTGAACGACCCCCTGATTATTGCCGGTAAGTCCTATGCCTCGCGCCTGATCGTGGGGACCGGGAAGTATGCGTCCTATCAACAGAATGCAGATGCCGCCCGGGCGGCCGGGGCAGAGATTGTCACCGTCGCGCTCCGGCGGGTGAATCTGTCCAACCCGGACGAGGAGCGGCTGACAGATTTTGTGAAGCCGGATGAGTTTACCTACCTGCCGAACACGGCGGGGTGCTTCACGGCAGATGAGGCGGTGCGCACCCTGCGCCTTGCCCGGGAAGCGGGTGGCTGGAACCTCGTCAAACTCGAAGTCCTGGCGGATCAGAAGACGCTTTACCCGAACATGCCGGAAACACTCAAAGCCGCAGAAGCGTTGCTGGCGGATGGGTTTGAAGTCATGGTCTACTGCTCTGATGATCCGGTATACGCAAAGATGCTCGAAGAGGCGGGGTGCTGCGCAATCATGCCGCTCGGCTCCCTGATCGGATCGGGACTCGGCATCATGAACCCGGTCAATATCCGCCTCATCGTCGAGCAGAGCCGCGTGCCGGTAATTGTCGATGCAGGGGTTGGCACCGCGTCAGATGCCGCGATCGCAATGGAACTCGGCTGCGACGGCGTTCTGATGAACACAGCCATCGCCGCGGCAAAGGATCCGGTCCTCATGGCGTCGGCGATGAAGCACGCCGTCATCGCGGGCCGCGAAGCTTACCTTGCCGGCCGCATGCCCAAGAAGATGTATGCTGACCCGAGCTCTCCGCTGGCGGGCCTGATCTGAGATCAGATCAGGCTTTCACCAGGCCAATCTCGCGCAGGCGCTCCATCAGATAGTCCTGAGCCGTGATCGGCGGTTCAGCCTTGCCGCCTTCTGCAATGCAGCCCGGCAGCGCTTCGATCATCACATCCTGATTGAAGTGCAGGAAGAACGGCGTCGAGTAACGCGGGAATCTGGACCGTTCCGGCGAAGGGTTCACGACCCGGTGCGTGGTCGACGGCAGCACGCCGCCAGTCAGCCTCTGCAGCATATCCCCGCAATTGATCACCAGGGCATTCGGCGGGGGGCTTACAGCCAGCCATTTCCCGGAACGATGCTTCACTTCCAGACCAGCCTCTTCGGCGCCCAGAAGCAGCGTGATGACGTTGATGTCTTCATGCGCACCAGCCCGTACAGAGCCTTCCGGCGGCGGGTTCGTCTGCGGCGGGTAGTGAAGCAGGCGGAGGATGGAGTTGCCGACGTCCACCTTGTTGTCGAACCAGGTCTCTTCCAGCTTCAGGTGCAGGGCAACGGCGCGAAGAAGCTGGCGTCCAAACCCGTCCAGAGCGTCATACAGTCCCCGTGTCGCGGCATCGAAATCCGGGACCTCCGGAACAGACGGCGTATCCGCCATCGTTTCCCGATAGGGCGAATCTGCAGGCAGGGCCCGTCCTGTGTGCCAGAATTCCTTCTGGTCCGCTTCTGCTTTGCCTTTGGCGTTCTCCACGCCGAAGGCCGTGTAGCCGCGCTGCCCGCCGCCTTCACGTCCGTCATATTTGAGCTTCACCTCTTCAGGCAGGGCGAAGAAATCCTTCGTTGCCTTAAGGTTCGCATCGATAACGGACTGGGACACCGGGTGTTCGGAAATGACAGCAAATCCGGTTTCGCGAAAAGACCGGCCCAGCGCATCGGCGAAGGCCAGTTTGTCTTCCTTCCACAGCGGGAACGGGACGGGCTTGAAATATTCGGTCATCTGCTTTCCCTAACGGGCTTTGGACTATCAGGAATACGTAACTATCACAGGCAAGGGGGCTGGATACAGGCAATGGCATTGCCGCCAGCCTGCCAGTAGGGGCAAAACGCCAACAACCGCAGCCCGGAAAGCGAAGAGGGCTTGCGATTGCAGCCGCCATTCAATAGACCGGCAGTCCGCGCTGGAGAGGTGGCCGAGTGGCTGAAGGCGCGCCCCTGCTAAGGGCGTATACGTTAACGCGTATCGAGGGTTCGAATCCCTTCCTCTCCGCCAGATTTCCGAGCGTACTTTTAATGCGCTGTATTCATTGCAAAATAAGGTTAAATCGGATTCGATCTTAGCGCTTTTGTGTAACACAATGTGTGACAAGCGAGCATCCCATCCTGGCCGAAGATTTTCGCATTTCCATTAGGTCAGAATTGCCCGGTTTCAGTTTGATCTGAACAAACCTTGCCAAGGTTGGGGTCGTGAGTTCCAATCTCATCGCCCGCTCCAATAAAACCAAGAAAATACAAGACTGTGCTGGCCACCCGAAAGGGTGGCTGCTGCACCGGGTAACTTCAGGGTAACTTCCCTTCCGCCAGCTTCGGAATGGGGGCATCGAATACGCGCGTATCGATTTTGCGACGCTTTTGGGTGCTTAGGACACGAAACCACCAAGTGCGCCCATCATTTTCGGCTCGACACTCGATGGGGCAATCGGGCTGGCGAAGCCAACTTCGGATGTTCTCCAAATTGCCCGGCTGAAAGAACTGCCGGAACTGCACGAGGCTATCCCGCGCTTCGTTCACCTTGCCCATCGCGCGGAGCACTGCGGAATGCAATTCGGGTAGTTTGCCGGATTCATGGGTGGCCATTACGCCTTCCAGCACGGCTTCTTCAGTGTCTCCGAACCCTTCAAGGAAAAGAATGTTGGAATGCAGTGCACTGTCAATTTCGAACTCAGCTCGCACCGCTGTGGCGCCCGTGACCCGCGCGATGTTTTCTATCACTTCACGTGACATAGTACTGCCGTCTGCAAGTTGAACTTGCTCAAGTCGGGCAACCTGAAGCCAACCGCCGTCTCTGATAGCTTGCCTCATGGCCTTCACGAACGCGGGCACCCGCCTGATTTCGCGGTGTGCCGGTGCGTAGGCTTCCGCGATTTCCAGCAACTCTTGAGCATACTTTACCATGGCAGGGATGCGGCCAGCATTTTCGTAGAAGTATTCCTGAGCGCGTCGTTCGGCAGTCTCGCGGTCGAATATCTTCTTTGCATCGGCGAACTGGCCCTCGTAGTGCGCCATAGCGCAATCATGCCCGACGAAGTAGATCCATCCGTTGCCGCACAAGATCGCGTAGCCATTGTTCTTGAACTTAGGGGCCGGGCCACAAAGATTACAGGGCACGTAGCAATCCGAAGGATTGTCGGGATCCTTGGACAATCTGAGGCGCGCTCCCGGTGAGACGGTTACATCCTTGTGGATGATAACGATTTTCCCGCCCTTAGGTGGTTTCGCATCATGTGCCACACCTAGGAAATCTTCGGGGTATTCACTCGTCTTGATGTACTCTGCGAATCCCTGTCTTACCTGCTCTACAGGCACTCCATGCCACGGGCTTGGTTGGGTGATGTCAGTTGGCAACGCATGTGCCTCCGTATCCTTACCGCTGGTAAGGATACGGCCTCAGTAGCGGGCCGGAATAATGAAAAATTTGTAATAATGGCATATCTTGTGCCCGGCGGGCACGAGACCCACTTCCTATGGTGCTTTACGCTGCGGGAGGTCGGTTTGGCGGACTCTGAGGAAATCGAAGATCCTGGTGAGCTGCCCGAGGGGGAGTTGTGGCGCAAGATCGCGCGCGGAGCCCTTCAAGTAGGAGGCGCAATTCCGTTCGCAGGCGGGGTCTTTTCCGCTGCGGCGGGGGCTTGGTCAGAGCGAGATCAAGAACGCATAAATCGCTTCCTTCATGCATACCTTGAGATGCTGCGCGAACAGATCCGCGAGCAGCATCAGACGTTCGCCGAAATCGTTGAGCGCATCGACCTTTCTGATGAAAAGGTCGAGGAGCGAATTAATTCACCAGAGTACCAAGCTTTAATCCGAAAGGCGTTTCGGAACTGGGCGGGCGCCGAGAGTGAGCGCAAGCGTGTGCTGGTGCGGAACATCCTGTCCAATGCGTCCTCCACAGATTTGGCCTCATTCGACGTGCTCAGCTTGTTCTTGGACTGGCTTCACAAGTACTCCGAACTGCATTTCGCCGTCATGGCCGACATTGCCAATCACGCGGGAAGTACAAGGGGGGAGATATGGACACGCATTGGCAAAGGACGAGCACGTGAGGATTCCGCTGATGCTGATCTTTTCAAGCTGTTCTTCCTCGATTTGACTACCGGCTACGTCATTCGTCAGCACCGAGACGTGGATGCGTCGGGCAATTTCATCCCGAAAACGCGAAAGAAGCCCGTGAAGGGGAGCGGGCGTCAATTCGTGTCAGCATTCGATGATGAGCAGGAATATGAGCTGACGGCACTCGGACGTCAGTTCGTACACTACGCAATGACCGAGGTGCCGACGAAGATTAGCTATACACGGGATGATGACGATGAGGATAAGTAGAACGAGCGACCAAGAGCACCTTTTCTCGCAGCACGATTGGCACGACATCGTCCGGGCGAGCGAGGAGGCCATTAAAAAGCATGCGGTGAACAAGACGCTGGGCGATTTCGATACGTCCATAGACGCGCTCGCCGAAGAACTAGCGCAGGAGTTTACGCCTGAACCACCCGTGTTGCTGATTGACGAGATTTCCGTAGAGCAGAAAGAAGTGCAGGTAGAGCGGGCGCGAGATGGATATAGTCGTCGTGATCCGTTCTTCAGCGGTCAGCCTGATACCATAACAAGGAACGCCGTCGAAGTGACCGTCCCGGTAGACGGGGACACCGCGATGCTGCGGATTCGTCCTCCAAAATACAACATGAGCCCTCCTCGCGCTAAGATCAGCCGGGATTCAATCTCTTTCATCATTATTCTTGATACGGAGGACTCCAAGGAAATCAGGTCGCGAATTGACCAGAGGGTTGCCGATATCGAAGAATTCTTGAATTGGCAAAGGGAAGCTGCGGGAGATTTGCCGCAGCGAATGATGTCGCTGGCAAAGCGCGAGTTGGAGTATCGTCACGCGAACCTTGGGTCAGCACACAACGTAGTGAACAATCTCGGATTCAAGGTGAAAAAGTCCGACGACTAGCGTCTAGTTCGGGCGAAAAACTCCGCGCCATCGCTAGAGCTGCCAGTTCCTCGCGGTCGGTGGGGAAGGGGGGGGGAAAGGTAAGGCAGAATTGTGTGCCGGGTTGCGAAGCGGTTTCTCAGAAATTGTCAAATTGCCGACAATGACAATATCAGGTTTGAGTTGGCTTCGGGATTGAACTCGGTAACGTATGTTTTCCAGTCTTCCGAATTTGGTAGTTCTCCGTCTGCGCATTTGACATGTATGTGGAACTCTGGGGCGACGCCGAATTCACTCAGCAATCTAAGCGCCACAACCCCCTCAAAAATGGCAGGTGTGTCACACATTAGACGCGACTTTAACACGGCGCGTAGCTCGTCGTTACAATAATTATATTTTCCCGTGCCTCTGAGGAGAAACAAGTCGGTTTCGATGAGTGAAATGTTAAACCGCCAAGCAAGGAATCTCCCCAACGTCGTTTTGTCGGCTCCAGGGGCGCCGTCGATGGCAACTGACCTGAGCCCCGCGCGTCCGAGATATCCATGCCTCCGAACTTCGCCTTCCATTTGTAAAACGTAGCCGAACTGACACCGTGACACCGGCAGACCTCCGCCGTCGCCATCCCGCGCTCCTGTTCCGCCAAGATAGCGATGATTTGTTCTTCGCTGAATTTGCTCTTCCGCCTTGTCTGTCTCCTTGCGACAGACTCTCCATTCAAATGCGGGACCAGACGGGACTCAGGTCATTGGTGAAAAACTCGCAAAGTCCCATACGCTGGAAATCGCTGCAAAAGATGAGGGCTGCGATCAAAAATAAGTGAGTGTAGCCCCAATATATTTCCAGTTGTTTTTTTGCGCTCAACATGAAGAAAAGAGCCTCATATCAGGCGTCGCTTTCATTCGCGCCCAAACCTTGCGTTGTAAAATGGGTTGCGCGGCTTTTTCTAGATGATACGAATATATGCGAGGACTAAACGATGAAGAATGATGTCAAGGTAATCGACTTGTCGGATACGGCGGATGATGGTGTGCGAGCGTCCGTTAACTCGATCCTGGAAAACGTTCGACTTCTCACTCTAGCGACGGTTAGCCCTAGCGGCGCTCCCTACGTGAACACGTGCTACTATGCCCATGATTCTGATTGGTGTTTACACATTCTCACTCCGCCAACTACAACTCACGCAAAGTTTTTATCAAGCAACCCTGCATGTGCGGTCAACATAGTGGATACAAATCATAAGGTTGGCGATCCAATCTCTGGTTTGCAGTTACATGGGCGCGCAAAATTAGTCGACGAAACTCACGCGCAAAGATCTTTCGAAACCTACACTGAAAAGCACAAGAAGTTCTTGGAGTATGCGCCAAATGCAGAGTTTGTTTACTCTAACTTTCAAAGCCGCTTTTTCCGATTTGAGATCATCCGCGGAAAATTGATCGACGAACGCAGCTTCGGTAGTGAGAACTATATCGAATTTTCTGTACGAGGTCGATCGTAAGTGACAGAGACTTGGGAGAGAATGGTAGGGTGGAATTTTGTATTGCCGCCCAATCGGCCCAGCGAACTTAACATCGCTCTTCTTTTGCAGACGATTTCGCTTCTGCCCCAAAAAAGAAAAGCCTGTATTTTAGGATCGACCCCTGAGTACAGGCAAGTTTTGCGGAATGGATTTGATTTCGTAACTATCGTCGATAAATCGCAAGAATTCTGTGACTTATCGACGTCGATAGTCGGCAGCAGTAAAAACGAAACCATTGTTATCGGCGATTGGCTGGAGGTTCTTGGTGATTACCCAAGACAATTTGACCTCATTGTCTCGCACTACACCCACGGCAATATTCCATTCCCACAGAGAAAAAAGTTCTTTGACCTATTAGCGGGTTCTCTGAATCAAGACGGTCTTCTATTTGACTGCGTGTTTCAGCCTAAAAGAGCGTTATGCGACCTAAAATACATTGAACTCTATTTCAGCAGAGCGCTTCCAAATATTCGGTGGGCGAATGACATGAATTGCTTGGCAATTTTTCAAGGTGAACACATAGCAGAACATGGTGTTATTGATACAAGCGCAGCTTATGAATGGTTGCAGGCTGGCCGCTTCTCTAGTCATGTTGAAAACGTTATCGCCCTCGCAAAACTAGTGACACCCCCTGGACTAATTTGGCACTATTCACTCGATCAGACGCCAGCGCACTTAGGCTACATGGATGCGCTTGATGTTCTAGTATCCTTTCCGGAGCCAGCAGATTCAGTGTTCTCCGGGTCGGTTCAACACCTCACGTGCAGATCAAGAAATTAGAGAGAGGGCAACTTGTCTCAGAACAGTAAGAAGGCGCAGTTCACACTCTTGTTGTTACTCTTGAACCTCGTAGCTGGGGTTGGAGTTCCATTCCTAATCTCTTTGTTATCACCAACTCCCTTAACGCTCGGAGAGGGGACGCTGTTGGGATTTCTAGTCCTGATGACTCTGACCTTGGGTGAAATACTCTTTTATGTGAAGAGCACGCATGATCTTCGAGTGGGGGAAGTCGAGCTTTGGGAGTTCCGAAGAGGCGTGGATGGAGTGATCGGCGAGATTCGGACTGGACTACATCACGTCATTGCTGACGATAACTTGCGAGACTCATTCTTCCTGGATCATTATCGAAGAGAGCTAGAGCTTCTTCAGAAGCGCGTTCAGCACACGATTTCGAAGCGCGAGGTGCTCCTAGATCGACATCACATCGACTCAACTGAAGTTTTGCTGTCATTGTACGATTCTCCGGACCACACCGATTTTCTTGCCACTCATGTGGTGAGCGACATTACGGACGATTTCGATGTAACTTATCAGGTCTATTTCTTCGCTTGGCTTGAGAGACTTAAGTCCAGAAAAGTGAAGTCCATCAAGCGCTTGTTTGTCTATGACTCGATTGACGAGTTTTCTCGACAAAATGCTTGGAAGTTAGCGGCGTATCACAACAGCGGAATTGAGGGGCTTGAAGCGAAAGCCATTCAACGAGCAGAGCTCCTACGCTTTAAGTCTGACTACCACATTACCGACGGGGTCGAAGATTTCGGCATATTTTCGAATGCGTACATTTACCTTGGAAAGCAGCGGAAGGATGAACAGATTTCCGGCTTCTTCTCTAGGGACGAAACCCTGATCAAAAATTACACCAGCTGCTTCACCGCCCTTTGGAATTCAGCGTCTGCGACGCCCATTAAGCGAATTGTGCCAGAGACGACTTCGCCTGAGCAGCTGTTTGACAAGAGGTTTAGGCTCGAAAAGATCGATGTATCAAATGAAGGCGCTTAGAATTCTGCTCACTGGCTCAACAGGCTCAATCGGAGCAAGTATTCTGAAGAATTTAACTCAGAACTATAATGCGTCAGATTTATATCTGACGGTGAGGGGAGATGCTAGACCGAATATCGATTCTAACGATCCACCTCGCGCAAGAATTCACTATATCGAGGCTGATTTTGAGCTTGGTGATTTCGGTGCCATTCCAAAAGACATCGATGTGTTGATCAACTGCGCCGGAGTTCCCTCGGGCAAAAATAGATTCCACGACATTTCAGACGACGAGTACAATTGGGTAATGTCAGTCAATGCAACTGCGCCGTTCAAATTGTGTCGAATTGTCCTTCCTCACATGGTTAGTCAGAAATTTGGAAGGATCGTTAATGTGAACTCGATCTGGGGCGAACGAGGTTCTGAAAAAAATGGTGCGTATCATATGTCTAAGCACGCATTGAGAGGGCTTACACGAGCCATTGCAAAGGAATACGCTCGCTTTGGTGTGACTTGCAATGATGTGTCACCGGGCGCGGTAAGCTCTGCAATGATCCAGAGAATAGCTCGAAGAATGGCGGAGCAAGACAACTCCTCCGAAGAGCTGGTGATTTCGTCCTTCAATGAGGCCCAGGTACGAGGTTCGATGATCGAGCCAGAGGAAGTCTCAGCGGCGGTGATGTTCTTGATCAGCGAAGCGGCTTCTGGGGTGAACGGCCAGTCGCTCGTAGTTGACGGCGGCATGATTTGCTAAGATAAAAGGACTACTGTCATGGGTGATGTTTATTGGGGTGTTCACGCACCCATAGCCGCAATGGCGGCTGAAACCGGAGTTAAACGGGCGATAGAAACAGGCACTTTCTACGGCCTAGGGGCGCTTTCTCTTGCGGCAATATTTGACACCGTAATCACAATAGAGCGAGAGGAAGCGCTGTATTCATTCTGCGCAGACGCATACAATTCCACCAAAATCTCCTTTAGGTGCGGAGAAAGTCCTTCTGAACTTCGCAGGATATTGCAGGAAGACGCTTCGGCTAGTTTCTTTTTCCTCGATGCTCATTGGTTTCCTGCGCCAGCACTCGGTGGGTCAAAAGCATCAAACCAATGCCCAATTCTAGAAGAGATTGAGACAATCTCGGAATTCACTTCTGCTGACGGTGGTTCGGTTATCGTTATCGATGACGCCGACATGTTTCTAGGTAGCTTACCTACAAGTTTTAACGGGGCAAACTTTCCAGGGATAAACATTTTGATTAGAATGCTATCCGATCAATTTGGCGCTGACTGCGTTGAAGTGCTAGACGATGTTATCGTTGCCGGCGGACGAGATTTTGCAGCCAAGCTTTCGAGATACAAGAAACTGAAAGCTAAATTTGGTGCGCCGTCATCTAAGTCTGTTCAAGTGTGAGCTTCTGATTGAACCACTGCCTGAACTTAACGCATTTTTTGGCTCGAAATTCCAAACACCAAATTCCACTAGTCTGATGGTTTCCAGTTTCTGTAGTGTATTCAGCATCATAACGGACCACAGCTGCGTTCTGATCGAGCGCCATAAGAGTCGTCTCAATCTTGATATTTGATTGGAGAAGAGTTGCTTCCCAAAGACTGCGAATGCCGTCGTCTCGAGAAGCGGCATTCGTCGCAAATGGGTCCTCCAAATACAACTCGCTTGCTTCAAATAGAGCAACCGCAGCGCTTACATCTTGGCGCTCCCAGGCCGTAGCCACTTGCTGAGCAAATTGTTCGGCGAATTGCGCAGTAATTTCAATTGTCATATTTCAATCACTCTTCCCTTCCCAAGCGCGGATTTTTTTGATTACTGAAGAAGGATTTTCTCTTCCAAAAACATTCCGTCCGAAACTAACACCAGCAGCTCCAACCGCTAGCGCGGTGTGCGCTTTTGCGACCGCTTCAGCTTCAGCCTGCAGTTTTCCGCCAGCAATTACAATGGGGACTCCAGCAGCAGCTTGTATAACCCTTTCAAACGAATTTGGGTCGTCCGTGTAGTAAGTTTTTATAATGTCAAATCCTAAATCGACGCCCAGAGAGACACAATGCGCGATCATATCGGCATATTGTTCGGGATCATCGTCCTTCAGATGTTCAAAATTGTTGTCTCCGGAAGCTCCTTCGCCTCGCGGGTAAGAAATGCACAATGTAGGCAAGTCATATTTTGAAGCTTCTGCAACAATTCTACCCGCATAGGAGATCATCTCGCTAGCCCAACGCGAGGCCAAATTTATGTGCACAGCAACTGCCGCCGCGTTGAGCTTAATTGCAAGCTCAACCGAATGCACGGGCGATTTCTGCGTGTGATTGCTCAACGTCGTACTGGCCGAAAGATTTACTATCGCGGGGACATCTCGGAAAATGGTTGGATTACGTGCGAGCGTCCCACAGAAGGTTAATACGGCATCGGGTTTGGCACGTGCGATAATGTCGAGCTTTTTAGTGGGGCTCTCCAATCCATTTTTTGGACCGAATATGAGAAAATCATCAATGGGGCAAATGATGATGGGTGCTGTTCTGTCGTAAAGAAACGGTAGTCTCAGATACTTGCCAGTAGGTGCGAAAGCCAATGCGTCCCCCAATCTTCCATTGCGCCATTGCAGCGGGTGTGAACCACTTACTTATTCAAGTATTTTGCTTGAGCCCATTGCTCAACCCCAACATTAAAAGCGCGGGCTTTATTCCCCATTGGAAATTTGCTTAGTCGATTATATCAGGCATGGCTCTCGATGGTCTTTGGTGTAGAGATTCCAACCAGAAATATCGCAGAGACGGTTCGACGATGCTTCGCGTGTTTCATATTACCTGTGGGAGATGTAAGACCGGTACAAAGAACTACCTTACCTTCATCCCCGTCGGTGGGGAAAGGGGGGGGGGCGCCGCGCTGGGTGAAGATGTCGAAGAAGCGGCGCCGGTTGGCCCTGTCATCCTTGGCGCTGATGCAGCCCATTAAGGCGAGGACGCACATCGCGCGCCAATCCGCGCCGGAATGCAGTCTAGATGCGCTATCGCAAGGGGGGCACCATCTATCCTTCGGGTGCGGTCATGCTTTGTTGTCGGTGAAGGCGGGGGGGCATGGGGGACTGGCGGCCGTCATCAAAAAATCCGTCCAAGCCAAACCCAAGTTGAACCGCAATACATCCCAAGTGGGATACAAAGAAGTAGCGAGCGTACAACCACCGCCGCCATTGAGATTCTCGCGATAAAGAAGCTGATCTACCAGCGATAATCCGGCTAACGGTAAGGCTTTTCCAAAAAATAAATTGGCAAATATTGGAGATCAAGCTCCGCCGCTTTCGTGCGGGCGTTGCGACTGAGAATTACTCGTAGTTTGATACTGGTTCCTAATAGATCAGAGTGCGAATTAATCTGCCTGGCTCTGTTACGGGTAATTCCAGTTCGATGACTTGGAAAAATACAGAGGCAACAGGGTGGGTAGGACCAGCTCGACCTAAGACTGTGACATCGTCCGCGTTCAAAAATCCGCTGCGCTCTCAGAGCTTCGCTGAGTCACAATCGCGTCGGATGGTAGGTCTATACCGACAAGCAGGAATGCGACTCAGTGAGCTCTACAGCGCATCTAAGACGTGGTTCGCTACTCGTCGTAGTAACCGTAAACTTCACGAGCGATATTGATGACAGAAAACTCCCAAAATTCTACGAGCCGCTTTGCGGCGTGCAGAATGTTCAGATCGTCAGGACATTCCTGTGCGAGCCATGGACCGAGTACATGGGAAATGTCGTACTCGAAGAAGCAGCTGATGGCAGATACCTGCTGGAGTGGCACTTTGGCTGTGCCTTTCATCCACTGAACAACCATTGCGTCACGGGCGTACCCTAGCTTCTCCGCAAGTTCTGCTGGTGTTGAACCGTGCTTTTGGAATGCCAGCTTCAGGAAGCGGGGCATTTGCTTTTGAGGCGGTAGGTTTTCAAGTTCTGAGAAGTGCATGTGCGATCTCCATATTCGTGTTGTCGATATGGAGAATCTAGCGTGGTTGTTACTGGGATGCGGGTGGCAAAGTCGCGGGAACCGCAGGCGAAATTCTTTTGCCAGGTTGGGTGTCAGGCATGCCGGCTCAGTTGATGATCACGCTCTTTTCCAGAAACCGAAATCAAGCTGAACTACCGTTTGACTTCCCATTCCTTGAAGTCGGTTTGCTGCTCGGTGAAGAACCCTGCGGGCAGTGGATGAGCTGCTTCCGGATTTGGCAAATAACGGAACTGCGCCCGTTCGCCTTGGCCCGCTAGATCATAAAAACCTAAAAGAGCGACGCCACTGAACTCCGGATATTCCTTGGTCAGCCAAACCCCTTTCAAATAGCGATCATGATCGGCAGGATCGCCCAGAATGTCGTCGTCGTGGATAAAGGTGATGAACGGAAAACCTGGCGCCGATTGCTTGCGACTGCGACGGCGGTTCTTTTCGAAGATTTTGCGGTAGCTCGGTGGCGGTCCATGGATAGCAATCGACCGGCCGCCGCGCATGAATGTAAAGCCGGGCATGCGAACGCCCGTTTCGACGTCCTCCAACCAGCCTTGTATCGTCACAGTCAGAAAATCCTCTTCGCCGCCTATGATCGGTGGTTTTCGGATGACCCTGACATTGAACTCACCCTTGATCGTAACGTCCGTCTCGTCGCCTATCATTCCAGCACCGAAAATCACGGTCGCGAAGTTCTTGTCGGGCACTAGCTGTCGGACCTTATCCGCCGCGCTGTCGTGCAGCAGGTAGAAGTTCAACTGGTCGCAGGTCGGCAGTTTTTCATATATCAGATCTGCCAGTTCCTGCTTCTGTTCAAGATCGAAGAACTTGTCAGTCATCACGCGCTTGCATTCGGCGAAAACGACCTCACCGGTCGTCGTCGTGCATTTCAGATCAGGTTTTGATACCTGATCGTCAATGTCCGGCTCAAACTCGATCTCCAGGCCTTGCTTTGAAAGCCACAAAGCCGTTCTAGCGGTGAAGAGATGATTGCCGAATGACTCCTTGCTGTACGCCAGAATGTGTCGCTTGAAGCCGGCGAAGCCCGCGACCGGCTCCAAGATGGCGGCAATATTCAGCATCCGATCAATGTCGGGCGTCTTGATATCGAGAGGGAAGAAGCGCGGATAGTTGAGACCGAAAATTCGAGCGAGGGTCTGCGTCACCTTCTTGATATCTTCCAAACTCAGGCCGCGCTTGTCCAGAAACTCCTGGGTTGTATTGAAGGTAAAAGGGACCTGCTTGCCTTCTGGTTCGTCGTTCACAGGAAGCTCCTCAATTGCGCTCTCTCAGCATTTTCCCACCGACGGTCAATTTAGGTCTGCCTGGTGCATCAGGCGCTACATACGAGACTTAGTCACCTGAGTTTCCACTGCGTCTCAAAACATTTGGCGCACTGTCCCAATTAGTAAACTGTCAGCGTCCGCTTCGACAGCTATCGCGATTCAATCGCCCGTAGCTGCCAGTTCGGAATAGGTTCATTTTCACCCGCTCATCCGCTGCAAGGAAAGCGGCTGTAATGGGCCAGAAGCAGACATAGGCACCGGGGTGCCTCAATGATCGGGATTGGCCCAATTCAGTCATTGAGCCAACACGTTTTGCCCTCTAACCTTAATCGGCTATGGCCAATGAGAAATGCACAATTTGCGGTCGACGCCTAAACGTCGCGGGTGATGAGCTATCGGGCGACTGCGGCGGCGATTGTTGGGGCTGCATCGGTCAAATCGAGGCGGATGCGGAATACGAGCCATCGTTGAGGATGGTCGTGGACGAGTGGCGGCGCGGTTTGAGACCGAATTGGACACCGCCGAAATCCATTAGTGAATTGTCCGAAACCGTGACGCTGTGGTGGCCAATAGGAGAGGCAGAACTCAAGCTAATAGAGGCGTCTGGCTGGCGCGCGTTCCCGCCACGACTGCCGGACCAACCCATCTTCTACCCTGTACTGAACGAGGCCTACGCAGTGCTGATCGCACGCGACTGGAACGCACCGCGCGGCGGCGGATGGGTAACTCGTTTTGAAGTGAAACGCTCATTCCTAGAAGCATACGAAGTTCAGCAAGCGGGTTCGCGTGGGCACCTTGAGTATTGGGTGCCCGCAAAAGACCTCGCCGCATTCAACGAAGCAATTGTTGGTGCCATAGAGGTCACCGCAGAATTTCGCTGACTGACCGCTTCCGGCGATTTCCGGACCTTCACAACTTGAGCCGCAGTGTCCGCAATGAATAGCAATTTCGTCGTTCGCGGGCATACGGGTACTCCCGTTTGATCCCCCGGAAAAAATGCCGACGGATCAGGGTCAAGTATTCGGCTTAATTCTAAGACTTCTCGCCTCACAGGCGAGTGTGCTTTCAGAGTCCGCAGGAGAGTCGTTTTGTGCGCGGGGTAGGTGAGACCAGCGGAGAGGTGCTAAATGCTCGCCAGTGACTCTCCTGAGTCGACTGTGCGGTATTCTGGAAATGTTTTGGTTCTCAATATACCAAGATTACTTCTTTGCGGCATCAATTCGCTTCATCACTTCGCGGGCATCGCGTTGTTCCTGACGCATCTTTTCCCACTCCGCCTGACCTCTTCTGCTTAACGACTGCGTTGCGCGGAGCAGGGAGTACAACTGCCATTTCGACCGGCTCGTCAGGGAATGTTTATACGGATAAGCCGCCCAGCGCGCGGGAGTTGTCAGCGGATCGACGTCGACCCATCGTCCCGTCTCTTTTCTATGGTGAGTGCGCGACAATTTCTTGAGGACCGCCGACAAGCGTTTTCGGTTGTCCTTTGTGGGCTCCAGGTCGATTGCGCCGTGCAGGTGAGGAACCTGACCCAAACCGCGCTCCACAATGAAATAAAAGTCAGGGCATGTCCCGAATTCTTTCTTGAGGTACCGGCGAAGTCGAAGTTGAATTTCCGAGCCGGTATCTCGCTCTGACATCACTGCCATGCCGAGTGACTGTGAAGTAAGGTCTGCAGTGAAAGCAATGCCATGTGATCCTGATGAGTGGATCGCTCGTGCCATGGCTATTGCGCGGACCGGTTCGGTTGTTCTATCCCACGGTCCGAATGTAGGAAGGCTAGCCAGTCTCTTGATGTAGTCCTGAACAAGCTCCGCAGAGTGTCGAACTCCACTGCTTGTTTTCATGTGCTTTGTTGCCTTCCCACCACTTGGCTTGAGGTCAAAAGCTTCAGTTCCTAATTGCACTACAGCTACGTCACTGAATGCGCAGCGGATGCTCTCGAACTTCCTGTAGGCTTCGGCGATTTTCAGGTGTTGCTGATAGCGCGAAGGTAAGCCAGTTTTCGCAAATCCCGGCGATGAAGCAGCTTGCACAGCAATTAGAGCGTCGTGCTCTTTGGAACGACTTGCATTCCCGCGCGGATACTTAATTGTCTGACGATGATAGTAATCGGCAAGTTGGATCGCAGTTTCGCCGATGAAGCGGTTCACTAAGTGGTCTGGTGTGTAATTAGGGTGTGACCCGACCTCGTGATAATCCGGTTCCTTGTATCGAATGCAATCAAGTCCAAAGGCGAGACGCCACCATGGTATTGCGGCGTCTCTCACCTTTTGCGCGAACGCGTTCTTGGCCGGCTTTTTTGGTTTCTTTCGCCAATGCTCACCCAGCGAATAGAGGGCTATTAGTGCGGCTTCATCGACAAGTCCGCTGATCAATCCGGTCTCATCAAGCATGGAGGCTGCCGCCGCTCCGTCGTCACCATAGTGTTTGCGAAGGGCTTCCTGTTCTGAATTGAGCTTGGCATCGAATGCAAACTCGCTGCTACGCCGAGCTTTCGCAAGTCGCCGCTGGATGGTGCTTATTTTCAAGAAATTGTGCCTGTTGTTATCTGGTCGTTGTCGGTTCGAGACGCGCCGCGCGTTGGGGCAGTGAGTCGAAAATTGCATCTTCGTATTTCACGAGCCGCATCGATTTTGAAAGAGTGGAAAACTGAAGACTACCTCTATAGATCTTCGTCATCCCAAGCTCCTGTTCCGCCAGAATCGTGATGATCTGTTCTTCGCTGAATTTGCTCTTCCGCCTTGTCTGTCTCCTTGCGACAGACTCTCCATTCAAATGCGGGATCAAATCGGGGCTCAGGTCTAGATGGCGCTCGCTGTGCTTGGTCAGTCCTGCTTGAGGATTTTGACGATGTTCAACCCGTCATATTTCACTGCAGAACAAAAGCGTTCGTAATATTTTTCCAATTCCGGAACAACATAGTGCTTGCCAGCGGTGGTCTCCTTGATGGAGTGGCCAGCTAACTTTGCCATGAGCGTGGGCGAAAAGTCATTGCTTTCAAGCTCGCTCAACAATGTATGCCGGAAGCAATGGAAAGTTGGTCGTCGGTCAGACTCGATTGCGGCAGCTGCAACCTTCTCGTTGAAATTGCGAATGCAGCGTCCTTCAGATCGCTTTTTACCATTTGGTTTAGCCCAGTTCGGAAACAGTCTGTCGTGCCCTTCGGATTTCTGGGCTTCCACGTAATCCATAAAGCCGAGGTCGATCAGGGTGGGGTGGACGGGCAGTTCTCGAAGGGCATTCTCAGTTTTCGTGCCAGGCATGTCAAAATATGGCTTTTGCTCGCCTTCAATTTCCGTCGATTTAATGTCCGTCACCTTGAGGTTTGCGATTTCGTCAGCACGCATACCGGAAAAGAGGGAGAGAATTGCAGGCCAATAGAAATGATCCCGATAAACATTTGGGCCGGGTGAGTTCCTCCGTCTTATCGAATGGCTTCCCTGGAACACCGGTTGGCTGAAAATCACTTTTAGCTCCCTGATTTTGAAGGGCCTCCTGTCTTGTGATTTCTTGGATGAGCCGAACACTTTGACGCCGGAAAACGGATTATTCCTGGCACGCTTTCGTCCTACAGCCATTGAAAGACAAGTGCTCAGTGGGCCGACATAATTCGTTTTTATTGTGCGCGGCGAAACCGTCGGATATGGCTTTTGACGATCCTTGTTCGCGCGGATAGCTTCAGCGGGAGACAAGCTGGGGAAACGCTGCTTGGCGTTCGCTGGCATCTCTCTCATCATATCGGTAAAATCGACCACGAGCCCCTGGTCAATGTCCGCGACCTTTGTGACCGAGGTCAGGTTTTCCCACAGTTCACATGCGGTTCGCATCTTCTCGTGCATTTCTCGCTTTTCGGGTTCGGCTTTTATGTAATCGGTCACCGCGTCAGAAATTCGATAATTCTGAGTTCGATGCTCAGCTTGTCGCTTTCGGAGTTCGCTCGAAGATATGTGGGTCTGGTTCGCAGACTGTTCGAGAATTCTCTTAATCGCATCGAGTTCTGCGGATCTCAGTCTGTCACAGAACAGTTCAAACAGCTCGCCATCAACGTCCATATCCCAGTTGTTTTCCTCAAGGATCTCTCCAGCCGTCTCCAAAGTGCGATCCGGAAACAAGGGGGCGGTTTCAAGCTCATTCTCGATGCGCAGCCAGTCATCTTCTAGTTTTCCGGCGATCAGTTTATCGCCTAGCGAGCCGAATTCCCTGTTGTCCTTCAGGTCGTGAATGTTGGTGTGTTGTGCGATGTAGCGGTCGTGGAAGAGGTCCACTGCGCGGCCGAGGTCATCTGCGGTAGGCTGGCGTATTCTTCTTTGGGGCTTGGTTGTGGCAGTAATCAGAGATGAGTTGCCTTCATTGGCAGATTGCGCCGCTTCTATAAGTCGATGGTATTTTGCATAGGCGCGGTCCATGGAGCGCAGAGCCTCCTGCGGGGACTTCGTTTGTAGCGAAAACTGAACGAACTCTTGTCCGGATCGAAAAGGCGGCTGACCAACTAGTTCTCTCGGGATTCGCTTTTTAAAGTGATATGTGAGGCCGCGCCGGATTGTGTCTGGGATTTCTGATTTTATACGCGATGTGTAACAGCTTGTGTGACAAAATCTAGTTAATAACGGCGTAAAATCAGTGTGTTATTGTTTTTAAACTGGAAATCCTGTTGTGACGGGAGAGTCCCTTCCTCTCCGCCACTTTCACGGCAGTTTTCTCTTGAAGCTTGTTCTGGCGCCCAGGCAGGCGCCGATCTACAACGCTTCAGGCGATGTTGCAGGATTTCAGACCTTTCCCGAAGTGCAGCCCGGCTGAGCCGGGGGCGGAGGGGGCGTGGTTCTGGCATTCTGCCTCGGCCCCCGTGAACGAGGCTGTGCTCTCCGGCGACGACAAAGTGCGCATTTCGCGCCTGGTGTCGGATGAAAAGCGCGACCAGCTTGGCCGTAGCCTTTCCCGGCGGCGGGAACTCCTGTCTCATTTGCTGGCGGAACCTGCCGCGGACATTGCAATTGCCCATGCCCCGGAGGGGCGTCCTTTTCTGCCCGATTTTCCTGACGCCTCGGTCAGCTTTTCTGATAGCGAGGCGGCCAATGCACTGGCCCTGGTGCGGTCGGGAAAGGTGGGTGTGGATGTCGAAGCGGTCCGGCCCATTGGCTGGCAGGCGATGCTCCCCATGCTTTCATCTGAAGGCGAGGCCATAGACATCCGTCGCGCTGTCGAAGGGGCGGGCGGCCTTGCCGGCTTCTTCAGGTGCTGGGCCGCCAAGGAGGCGATCCTGAAGGCAGCTGGAACGGGGCTGAAGGGAGGCGCCCCAAGGATACACCTGCCTCTGGAGGTCATCTCAGGTCAGCAGGACCAGTTCAGCCTGGAGCACGATGGCCTGACTCTGCGGGTCGAGATTTTTGAGACCGGGGGGCTCGTCCTCAGCCGCGCCATGTCAGTCTAGCCAAGGTCCTTCAACGAAACGCTCATCGGGCCGACTTCATAGACGCGAAGCCCATCCCGCCAGAGGCTGCCCCGGGCGGTGATCAGAATATCGTCTTCCCGGTCATCAATGCTCAGGATTTCCATCACGCTTGTGACAGTCTTGCGCTCCGGCGTGACCTGGCCGCGGTAGCTCCACTTTATGGGCGCATTGGGCGCCAGGGTTGTGAGGTGGGGGTGGGTCATACCTTCCTGCAGGCCCTTCTTCCACACAAGTTGCGTCAGAGCCTGGACCAGCGCATCGAGCCCCAGCGAGCCGGGCTGGACAGGGTCCTGATAAAAGTGCGCCTTGAAATACCAGGCATACGGATCGACATGCTGTTGCGCGCGGATCAGGCCAAGGCCCGCTTCGCCGCCGTTCGGGTTGCAGAAGTCGATCTCATCGATCATTTTCATCCGGCCGGAAGCAAGCGGCTCCTGCATATCGATCTGGACTGGCGCAGGGCGAAGATCGAATGCGGATGTGAAGTGAGGTTTGGCCGGCAGCCCGGCCTGCCGCACAAGCGATGCAGGCGGGAAGAAGCCGAATTGCGTTTTCAGATCCAGCACCTGACGGCCATCACCTGTGATGACCTCGACGTCAAACGACACAAGGGTCATCGGACCGACCTTGGCGATATTTGTCAGCGTACTGCGGACCTTCAGCATATCGTCATTGCGGCCGACTTCCATGTGGAGGAAGCCATCGCCTTCGAGGTTGCGGAACCGCAGGGTGCCAACAAGGGCAAAGCCGGAATGGCTGGCCAGCCAGCCGCATGGCTGAAGGGCAATCTCACAAAGAACGGCAAACGGCATTGTCCCATTGAGATTGTCGTCGAAATACCAGGCATCGGCCGGAATATCGTATTCCGCTGTCATCGTCGCGCCGAGCGTTTCTTCGGCCGGGCGCGTGGTGACGGAGGTCACCCGCGAGATGAAGTGGTAAGGCGGCTGAGGCAGGCGTGGCACGTTCCCCTGATCGTCATAGGGCCGATACATCTCGCCGAAGGCGGCGGACGGCGCGCCATTCGCGCAGTCCAGCAAGGCGGCCTGGTCGCCGCGGCTTTCCCGTTCGGGGCCGATTAGAAGCGGTTTTTCGTCAATGCGCGCAGCCGGCCAGTTGCGGCGCAGGCGGATGCCGAAACGCGGGCAGTGGAAGACCTTGTGCCCATCGCAGCGTGCCAGAAGGGAGGCGTAGATTTCCGGTGTTTCCCCATCGATGATTTCATCGATGAAGACTTCATAGGTTACATCATGATCCTTATCCGGAATAACCTGGCCACGGCAAACGAACTTCGCCGTATGTTCCGGAATGGGTTCAAACACATATCCATCCCGTTCAACCGTCAGGCCCACGGCTGCCGCAAAGAATTCCAGAGTCTGGACCGCGGCTTCCGCCATGAGCGTGCCGGGCATGCAGGGGTCTTTGTGGAAGTGGCCGTCATAGAACCAGCTGTTTGCAGGCGTTGCTGCCCGCGCGCGGAGGTAACCCCGTTTCCAGGGCCCGCCCTGTGGATCGAAGGCGATCACCTCGTCGAACAGGGCAAGTTTTCCGTCAGGAATATGAGGGGGATTGGAATGGGCCGCGCAAAGCTCGAAGCCCGCCCCGAAGCACGCAAAGGCATCGCCCTTCCGGAAGGCGTTGACGTCTGCGGCCGGGAACTTGCGTTTCTGCGTCACACGCTGAGGGGTGAAGTCGGTGGGCGTGGCTGTCGGAGGCGCGTCTTTGGTCGCGTCCCAGATCACGCCCTTGCTGTTCTTGAGTTCGTCGTCCGTGAAAAAGCCGGCCTGCCCGTTGCGCACGGAAAAAGCGAGGCGATCCTCTGTGCGGCAGTCGTACTGGAAGAAGAACATCCGGACCCCGGCAAGCTCGGCGTGGCCGGTAATCTCAATCTGGAATTTCAGCGTGTCCTCATCGAGGGGCAGTCCGCCTTCATGGAATGTGATTTCACAACCGAGCAGTCGGTAGACGCGTTTATCCCTGTTTTGCAGGTCAGCGCCCATCCAGCCGATCAGGGTCAGGTCCGCCTGGCCGCATTCGATCAGCGGCCCCGGGCGGACGCGCCCATCATGGACAAAGTCGCTATGGTTGGAGAGGTCCGTTTCGGTCCAGATGATTCCGGCAGCATCTTCCCGGGGCGCCGCATCGATTCCGGTGATCCGGTCGACAAGCAGGAGAGGCGGAGCAGGAAGCCGGACCTGCCGCTCGAAACTATCCTGGCCGGAAAAATCAGGCCCGAAGAATTCCGACATCTTGCCACGGGTGGATGCCTCAATCGAGCACCGATCACGTGCCGGGCCGGTCGGCGTACGCGGTTGGAGCGGTGTCGTTCCACTGGTCACTTTGCGGGGCGGTTCGAGACATTTGCCCGGCTTGGGGGCATTATCTGCTCCGGCCGGGATCATGACCTGGTCCGCTATAGTCATGGCATAGTCCGGCATGCGCAGCCTGGGCGCATGCGGAAGAACGTTCCGGACAGGTTCTGGTGGGGCGTCGGCGATCTTGGGCATAGGGTAAGGTACCGGTCTGGTGACGTTCCATTTGCGGCGCGGAACGGTCTCGTTTTTCCTTGCCGCAGCAAGGGTTTGGAGCAGGGGCTCGAGGTCTATGTCTCGGCCATCGGCGTAAAGGAAGGCAGCCGCATGGGCGATCTGGCCCAGATCGGATGCTTCGATCCTGTCGGTGGCGATAGCCTTAAAAGGCTTATCTTTCAGTGTCTTGGAGAGGCTGGACGTCAACGTGTCCCGCGGGCCGAGCTCCAGGAAGCTGCGCACGCCGTCCTTCCAGGCCTGGCGGACTGTCTTCGGGAAGTCGACCGTATCCACCGCCTGCCGTGTGAGCATGTCCGCGACGACCGCTGTCTCAGGTTCGTAAGCCGCGTGGATGGCATTGGCGTACAACCGCACGCCAGAGCCCCGATGCACCTCCCGCGTATGCAGACGCCGCCACGTATCCGCAAATGGCCGCATGGCCTTCGCATGTACGATCAGGTGCTGGTTCATCTTCACGCCAGCCTGTTTGCCGAATTCATCGCAGAGCTGTTTGCAGGCGTCTGCGGGGCCACCGACCATGCAATCGCCATCTGTGTAGATGATGGTGATCTCGACGCCTGGGTGCCGTTCGAGCGCTTGTTTGACCTGATCGACCGGCGCCTGAAGCCGCCAGTTGGTCCAGTCTGACGGGACATTGGGACCCCAAGCCTGTCTTGCGGTTTCGAACTCGCCGCCGATATGCCGCTCATACATCGCGGCTTTGGAGATTTCATCCAGTAGAGCGCCGGGGTCTTTCCAGTAGCCAAACGAAAACAATGCGTTCGACTCACCCAAAGACAGGCCGATGGCGGCATCGGGTTTCACTTTGAGCAGATCAAGCCACAGGATCGCGTGTGCCTGACTGACCAGCGTGCCAGCGCATAACTGTTCGAATTCGGTCAGGTTCGAACGAGACAGCAGGGCGGCAATCTCTTCAGCCCGAGACAATTTGGAGAGCGCTTTCCGAACCTCAGGAAATGCCATCAACAGCCGTCTAGCCATGCGCGGGTAGACGGCGGCGGAGCCGGTAAACATGAATGCCAGCTCACCGTCTGGCTGGCCTTCTCCGAAATAGATGCCTTCACCGGAAGGGCGCTGGTCTCTCGCTAAGGGCGCAGCGGCTGAAGCGCGAAGTTTGTCCAGTTCATCCTCACTCGCTGCAATGAGTGCGATCTGGTAGCCGCCTCGACCACCTTCCCGGCCGGCATTCAGTGCTTCTGCAAGTTTCCTCCGGCTCCCGGCAGCGGCATGGAACATAAATGGCGTTGGCCGGAGGGGATCCGGTAGGACCTGAGGAGGTTCAAGCTCAAAGGAAACCGACGAACCTGCATTTGCCAGTCCGGCCGCAACTGAAACATGGCGCTTCTTTCTCTTGAAAGAGAGTGCCGGTATGGCGCCAGCGTCCGTCTGCATATGGCTGTGAGCATTCAGCAGACACTCCAGCGCGACCTCCGCCAGAGGTTCTGCATCAGGTGCCTGACCGTAGACCGTAGAAAACAGGCTTGGAGTCAATCGGGCCTTCCTGTTCTTCCAATCAATCGGTTTTATGCTGGCAAGGATCGGGTCGCCGGCTGCTTCAGCATCTTCGCGCCGTTTCAGAACCAGAGCCGCGGATGCGTCGCCGGGATGATCCAGGCTACATAGTTCCGACAGCGCACGGGCACGGACCGGCTCAGTGGCAAAATCTGCCGCTGCCACGACCGCGGTCGACAGACGGCCAGAAATCAACGCGTCGATTGCCAGATCGAGCGCTGCCAGCCCACTGGCGGGACCAGCTGAAACCGAGAAACCCATCCCGCGGATGTCTTGTGCGAAAGTAATTCTGTTCGCCGTCATATTGGCCATCGCGCCAAGGACTGCGGCGGCATCGAGCTTGGGCGCGATATCGTCTGCAGATTGCGCCGGATTAGCTGAGGCGCGTTCCCTCAATGCCCAACGCGCAGAGTCTGCAGCGCAAGCCATGCCGGCAAACACGCCTGTCTCTTCAGCCTCGAAGGAGCCGACGCGGCTCAGGGCTTCACTGACCGTGGAGAGGATGGCGAGTTGCTGAGGTTCTGCCTGTGCCAGGTCCTTGGGCGGCGAACGGGCATCCACCGCATTGGCGCCGATCTGCTCAAGTTTTCCGGGCCGTTTGACAGGGTGGTTCATCAGGCGCCGGAGAACGCTGTCTGTTGTACAGTCACTGCCTGCCATCAGCGATGCGGCGCAGATGACAATATCCGGTGCGGGAGATGTCTTGATCGCGCGGTTACGGCCTTTGCGCGTCGCCGGGCGATATTCCTCCAGAATAAGGTGGGCATTGTTTCCACCAAATCCGAAATTGCTGATGGCAGCTCGGCGCGGCACTCCGGAGGTTTCCCAGTTTGAGGGAGTCGTCGGAACGTCCAGTCCACTATCCTGTAACGGGTCAAGCAACTGACCGTCCAAGGGCGTTGGCGGTATACGCTCTTCTGCCATCGCGCCGGTAAGTTTCAGTACGCTGGCAAGGCCTGCAACCGTGATAAGATGACCGGTATTTGCCTTCAGAGACCCCAAAGACAGATGCTCGACATCTTTGTAGACGGAGCTGACAGACGAGACCTCCACGCTATCGCCGACAGCGGTGCCTGTCGCGTGGCACTCAACATACTGGATCGTATGCGGATCTATCCCGCCGCCCAGAAGGCCTTGCTGCATTGCGCCGATCTGACCTTCTGCAGCAGGCGCAAGCAAGCCTTTGCGGCGTCCGTCATTTGAGAGGCCGCTGCCGCGAAGTACGCCGTAGACGTTTTCTCCGGGCTCAATATCCGTCAGGCGCTTCAACACAAGTGCTGCTGCCCCTTCAGACGGAATGAGTCCATCGGCGCCTTTGACGAAAGGACGCGACCGGCCTGTGGGGCTGAGGGCATTCAGCGCCTCAAAGCCAATATGGAGGATCAGGTTGTCTGCCGCGTTCACGCCTGCAATCACGGCGCAGTCGATCTGCCGCGCGTTCAGTTTTCTGCAGGCAATGTCGATGGCGTACAGTGACGATGCGCAGGCCGCGTCCAGTGAAAAACAGGGGCCGGTTGAGCGAAGCGATTCTGCGATCAGGCGGCTAGGCAGCGCGGAATTCAAAACGGAATGCGCCGGCGGAGTTTCCTGATCTTGCCATAGCTGAGAGGCAAACTTCACATGGTTTGCCGATGGGTAAGACAGGTTCGCGACGAATATACCCATTGCTGAAGGGCGAACTTTAGGACGGCCAGCGTCTTCCCAGGCGTCGAGCGCAGCGTGTAACGGCCAGCTGCAAACAGGGTCCAGTTCATCTGGGGTCAGCGATTTGAGTTTGAGCCGGTCACGGTCGAAGACCTGTTCGAACCCTTTGATGCGTCCGGATACAAAAGTGCGTCCCTGGGCTGCGCTTCGGTAAAGCCCTAACTCTTCAGGCGGAACCGTGCCGTAGACGGTCCTTTTTTCCATAACCAGCCGGGTCAGTTCACCTGGTGTATTGGCCCCAGGCAGAACACACCCCTGTCCAACGATCGCGACAGGTTCGAATGCCTTCATCATCCACCCCAATCGTCGCCGACGACAAAGCGGATATGGTCATGTGGAGACTGAAGCAACTGATCGGCAAATATTCTCGCGCCTTCGGATTTGCTGATGAGACTGATCCCGCGTTCGGTAAACATACGGGCCAGTGCTTCATCGACCATGCCACCTTGCCATGGTCCCCAGCAAAAGGCTTTCACTTGAGTAGTGGGAAGTTCGTCTGCCAGCTGAAGTGACACATTATTGAGCCACTCATTGGCCGCCGCATAATTTGCTTGCCCATCGTTTCCAAATACAGCCGATGCGGATGAAAACAGAGCGATATGCGACAATGAATTCACATCCAGAGACGCCAGAATGTTCTCCAGTCCGAATACTTTTGGGCCAAAGACTCGTTGGAAGTCTTCCAGACGTAGCTGTTCAGCCATTCCATCCGCCAGAACACCGGCGCCATGAACAAGGCCGGTTATGCTGCCCAGTTCATGTTGGACGTTTTGAAGAGTGGCGCGGAGCTGGTCTGCATTTCCAATATCCACTTGAATGTAGCGCGCTTTGGCACCGGATTGTTCGATGGACGCAATGGTGTCGGTGATTTCCAGACCTGCCAGAAGTCTGCGGGCGTAATGATCTATCTCCATCGGCTTGCGGGGCATGGCGGGGCGGTTCGCGTTTCGTGCAAGCACGCCGCGGAGGGCTTTTAGATTTCTTTCGAACGGAAGCCATTCAGGCCAGGGCGTAACGTCTGACCGTCCGAGCAGAACAAATGTGCCACCTGTACGCCTGGCGAGTTCGATCGTGCAGTCCGCCGTAACGCCCCGGGCGCCACCAGAGACAAGCCAGACGGATTGGCGATCAGGCTGTCGTTCGGAAACTTCGGGCGGGGCAAGGTCTTCGCCCGGCATATCCAGATATATCCCGTCTTGCCGAAGCGAGTAGTCACCGTCTGACAGGGAGATGGCCTGGATGACTTTGGACGCCAGGGAACCAGGGTTCGTGTCGTCTGCAATGGATATGGAGTAGGTCTCAGTCCCTGGGTGCTCCAGCCTTATGGTGCGACAGAGTCCGGCTGTGCCCCCGATTTCCGTTCGTGAGGGAGAGGAAGCGAAATTCAACAGGACAGTTTTGGAGCCAGATTTCGCAGCCAGCATGGCTTGTAGAGAAAAATAATGCCGTTCTGCTGGCGGTTGTGCTGATAGGCCCTCGGTCAGAACAAACGTGCCGCTGCCTTCAGGTACATCAACAATAATTGCGGTGCCTCCTGAAGCTTGAATTTCTTCTCGGAGTGCTTCGGCATATTCCGGCGCAGCATTCGTAATACAGACCGGACCGAGGTTTGATCTCGGTGCTGACGTACCGAATGGCGCGACCAGAACAGAATCAAGTACGCGTACGGCGCTTCCGTACGGTTTAAACTCTCCGATTGTCCCAGAGGGACGGATCGCTGTGTCGCGCGCTCCGCCCCTTATGCAAAAAAATCAGCGATCTTTCTGATCGTGCGGAGCTCCACCAGAACCTCTGGGTCTACTTCCGGTAAATCAGGGTATTGATCGCGCAGTGCGGAAAGAATCTCTACTTGTTTAATTGAGTCGACGCCAAGCTCGCCTTCAAGATCCATATCGTCTTCCAGCATATCGCTGGGGTATCCCGTCTTGTCGGCAATCAGATCCCTGACAATGTCAGTAGTTATGCTGCCGTTTCCCGAGGCAGGCGATGGTGTGGTGGGCTCAGGTGCCTGCTGAGGGGTGGGTTTGGCTGCGGGTGGGGGCGCAGATGCGCCTGCGGCTCCAGATACCATTTCGGCAATTGCGGAAATGGTCCGCAATTCAACGAGGCGCTCCGGATCAATCTCAGGCAGGTCAGGAAGTTCCTCGCGCAGCGTGGAAAGGATCTCCACCTGTTTGATGGAGTCGACGCCAAGTTCGCCTTCCAGATCCATATCTACGTCAAGCATGTCTTCCGGGTAGCCGGTCTTGTCCGCGATGATGGCCCGCACCAGAGCGACAGCATCGACCTGCTCAGTTCTCGCTGGTTTTGCCGGTGGAGGGGGCGCTGCGTCTCCAATTGGTGGGGAGAACGCTGCCTGCTTCGATACAGGCGTAGAAGCGGGGGCAACAGCAGGCGGAGCAGGTTGGGTCGTAACAGGATGCGGGGTCGGCGCGGCGGATGCGGCTACAGGTTCCACCTGACGAGGTGCCGGTGCAGGGCTGGGGGGAGGCTCAGGCAGTGCTTTGACCGGTTCGCTCTGTACCGCGCCTGTACCACTCATGACCTGCGTGACCGTGTTCAGGTAAGCGGCGTGTGCGGATGAGGCAATCTTCAGGAAATCAGCGTGGCGGCGCGAGACTTCCATCATGACCCGTTCCGCCGGAGTTTCACCTGCAGACCCTGACGGCTCATAAGGAGGAAGGGACGGGAACGAGGAGTAAGATGAATCCGGCATGGCTGGTTCCTGGGGGCTTGAGGCAGATAAAGACGGTGAGGATTTGGGTTCAGGCTGAGCAGTTCGGAGACGTTGCGCGACCGGTTTGGTTTCAGTTGGCGAACTGGAATGTTCCGGATTTGGCGGCGCGCGGCCTGCGGCACCTTTTGGGGGCGGGTAAGGCTTGCCGTAGTTTGCACCTGAAATCATGACGGCATGTTTCGGGGGCGCCGGTCTTGGAGGCTCGGCAGGCAGGTCATCGAACAAGCCGGCGAAATTGATCGCCATACCTGACACCGAAAGTGCCCCAAGAGTGGACAAAAACTGGGTCACACCGTTTACGCGTTTGTTGTCGAGTGCATAGGCAGCATGCGGTCTTGAGCCGAGAACGTCGTCCACCAGCCCCGAAACGACAGACCCTGGCCCGACTTCGATGAAGGTTCTGGCGCCGTCGTGATACATCTGCTCAACCAGTTCACGGAACCGGACCGGAGATTCCAGCTGGCCTGCGATTTCCATCGGCATTTGAGCGGCGGGACATGTGTAGGGTTTCGCCGTTGCGTTTGCGTATACAGGCAAACCTGGCTTGCGTGGACGGAGTTTTGTGAGGGCCGCTTCAAACGGTTTGACTGCCGATGCGACTATCTTCGAATGGAAAGCCGTCGCAACAGGCAGTGCGCGGGCTTTGAGACCTTCTTGTGCGCAGGCCTCGATCGCTTCACGGATGATGTCCGATGGACCGGAAAGAACAATCTGACTGGGGCCGTTATCGTTTGCAAGCACGAGATCGGGACTGAAGCGCTGCAACAGGCCTCCGATGTCCTCGGCGCCGGCCCGGACAGCCATCATGGAGCCCTCTGAGGAACTGGCTGCTTCGGCCATCAGGGCGCCGCGTTCGACAGCCGCAGTCAGCGCGCTGGTCAGGTTGAACGTGCCTCCATAGTGGAGAGCCATGATCTCGCCGAAACTATGTCCGGCTGTCATGTCGGCTGTGATGCCAGCCTGCTCAAGCAAGGACAGTTGAGCCAAGGCGACAGCAGCAATTGCGGGCTGCGCGTGCTCCATGGCTTTCAGGCGATCTGTCTGGTCACCATGTTCAACCTGATCAAAAGCTGCGGGCGGAAAGGCCAGCATATGCAGCTTCAAATCTCCTGCGCGTTTGTGAGTTGCAGCCTGGTCCCAGACGGAGCGGGCGGCTGGGAAGCCCATTGCAAGGTCAGAGCCCATCCCGACATACTGGCTCCCTTGCCCCGAAAACATGAAGGCAACTTTACCGTCAGTCGGCGGATTAAGAGAGACATGGCACCCCATCTTGAGGGGGCGCTTACCGATCTCGCCACGCCTGATCGTATCCACAATCGCGGAAGCTTTTTCGGAAAGCTCCGCCGGGTTGCACGCGACAATTGCAGCGCGGGCAGGCGCCCTGCAGTCAAATGCATCTTGCGATTGCGACGCCCTGTAGGCGAATTCACTTTCTGTCGGGACCGACGACGAGCTTTCTATGTTTGCTGCAAGCGTCTCTGGTGAATCTGCGGAGAAGAGGAACAGTTCGGATGCCAATGAACGCCAAGGCTTCACAGCATTCGGTCCGGTGTACTCTTCCAGCGTGACATGAAAATTGCTGCCGCCAAAACCGAATGAACTGACGGATGCGCGCCGCGGACGTTTCCTCGGTGAAATCCAGGGGCGCGCTTCGGTGTTGAGATAAAAGACAGGACTGGTTTTGATCGCTTCGGCGGGCTCTTCGACTTTTATTGTCGGAGGCAGGACTTTGCGGCTGAGCGCATGAGTTACCTTGATCAGACTGGCAGAACCTGCGGCCGCCTTGGTGTGGCCGATCTGTGCCTTGACGGAGCCGACGGCACACCAGGGCTCGTCGGCTGCATATTCGCCGAACACAAGGTGCAGGCCTTCGATTTCCGCTTTGTCGCCAGCCTTCGTCCCGGTGCCGTGTGCTTCAACCAGATCGACTGTGGAGGGATTGTACCCGGCCTGATCATAAGCGCGTTTCAGTGCGCGTGCCTGTCCATGGGGAACAGGGCTGTAAATCGCTGTTCCTTTGCCATCGGACGCGCCTCCGAGCCCCTTGATCAGCGCGTAAATATGGTTCCCGTCGCGCTCGGCATCGTCCAGCCTGCGCAGGGCCAGCATACCTATCCCTTCGCCAAGCATTGTGCCGTCGGCGCGCGTCGAAAACGGGCGGCAGTCTCCTGAGGTCGACAGGGCAGGTGTTTTCGAGAAACACATGTACATCAGGATGTCATTCAGTGCATCGACGCCGCCGGTCAGGACTGTGTCACTGTCTCCGGACCGGAGTTCGTGCAAGGCAATCTGAAGCGCAGACAGGCTTGAGGCGCAGGCTGCGTCGGTGACATAGTTGCTGCCTGTCAGGTCAAACCGGTTCGCAATCCGCCCGGCAATCACATTGCCAAGCAGGCCGGGAAATGTTGCTTCCTGCCAGTCGACATAGTGATCTGAAATTCGGGCGGCAATGTCCTGAACCTGGCTCTCGGCCAGACCGGCTTGCCGCATAGCGTTCACCCAAGCGGGCCTTTGCAGCCGGCCGGCCATGTGAGCCGTCATCTCTGTGGCCGAAGCAACACCCAGGACAATACTTGTCCGTGACTTGTCGATCATGCCGCCGGAATCCCGCTCAATATCTTCGAGCGTCATCTGGGCCGCGATCAGGGCAAGTAGTTGGGCGGTGTCGGTTCCCTCCATGGCTTTTGGGGGAATTCCAAAATACAGCGGATCGAATGCCAGAGGATCGATGAAGCCGCCTCGGCGGCCATATGTGCGATCCTTTGTCTTGGGGTCTTCATCGTAATAGTCGTCGACCAACCAGTGCGTCGGCGGAACATCCGTGATGAGGTCGCTGCCTTCAAACAGGTCCCGCCAGAAACCCGTTACGTCGCCCCGGCCGGGGAAGACGGCCCCCAGGCCGACGATTGCAATCGGAGCGGCACTCGGTTTGGCCATTACACAGGTTCCGTTTCTAAAAACTGTTGCGGGGCGTAATTGAAGGCAGTTGGTGGAACCGCCGCGCCCAGCGCTCTCAACTGGGACGCACGCGTGATCCGCGTAGCGCCTTCCATCAGGTTCCAGGCAATCTGCTGAACCGTGCGATTGGCAATATCTTCCAGGAACGAACCTGCGACCCACTCATTGAAGGCGCCCTGGGCCGGACCGCACCAGATCTGATAATCAGTCACCCGTGCTGGGTCACCTTCGCGGGCCAGCTGAGCTCCAGAGAACAGGTAGCGGCGTGCGACCAGAGCCAGGCGTTTGTTGCCGTCATTTTCAGCCTTGTCGGCCTCTTTCGGATTAACCCGTCTGATATATTCGCGTGTTTCAGCCCATGCAGCATCAAATGGCTCGCCGAGTACATCTTCGATCCATGCCTGGTCTTTTGCCTCAAGCGATTCGAATGAAGCGCCCGATCTGTAGAGCTGATGGAACTTCTTTCCGCGCATTGCGAAGAGCGTGCCGCGTTTCAGAACTTGCACTTCAATGCCTTGCTCGAACATGTCGGCGGCAGGCGCCATGGCAACGTCCGCCGGTCCGGCTTTCGCCAGCATTTGTCGGCCTGGCAGAGAAAGACCGGATTCAACGGCGGCCTGGTTGATCGATCCGGTCAGGACGTATGCGGCCCCCATTGCGAAAGCGGCAGCAACGGCGTGTGGGGTGGCAATTCCTCCGGCCAGTCCGATCCTGACAGCATCAGGATCGATACCTGTCTGTGCGGCCACACGGTCGCGGGCGGCGCAAATGGAAGAAAAGAGCGGGGCGGCTGATCGCCGGTCGGTGTGCCCACCGCTGTCGGCTTCAGCGGTGATCTCGGCTGCAACGGGGACGAGAGCGGCCAATTCCGCCTGCGCTTTGGTGATGGCTCCGGAATTGACGAGGTCTTTCAGAATCTTCTCCGGCGCCGGCGCCAGAAACTGTTCGGCGACTTCCGCGCGTGAAACCTTGGCGAAGACATGATTGGATCGGCAGATCTTGCCTTGTGCATCGCGCTCGAGCCCCAGCGCAGTGTAGCGCACAATTTCCGGGGAAAGGCGCATATAGGCGGAAGCAGATACCCTGCGGACCCCTTCGCGCAGGAACAGGTCGACAACGCTCGCCTCGTACCCGGGTTGTTGGGGCGTATGGATCAGGTTGGCGCCCCAGCTGATCTGATGTTCCGAAAGCCCGGCTTTGATCTCACGGATTCCGCGTTCGATCTCTTCGAGCGGCAGCCCCGCGCTCCCATAGAAGCCGACGCAGCCAGCTCGAACTGCCTCGACAACCATAAATGGAGTCGTGATGCCGCGCGCCATCTCACCAACGACATAATTGAAACGAGCGCCATGGGTGGCTGAGAAAGCCCGGTCACCGAGCCATTCCGGATAAATCGGGGGTAAAACCGTCGCTTCCGGAGAAACGCTCTGTTTTGCAACGCCGACTCTCACCTCATTCTCGGACAGCACCAGGCTGACCGGGAGGCGCGGGTTTTCAATGATCGTGGTGCACACGTTCATCACTCAAGACACTTCTTGCCATCTCACTACGCAATTCTACGCAGTTGCTATTTAAAACTATACGAACGGCATACGCCCGCGACCGAAAACCGGTATTTCACAGATTAAAGGCCGGATCTTCCTGAGCGCCTTTTTTCGGAATCTGTAATGTTTTCGACTATTCCGACATACCGGCAAGTTTCGCTCCCTGCAAAGTTTTTCATTTGGCAAGTGAACGCTCAGCCCGATTTGCGAGCAATTGGAGAAGATTAAGCATGTCCTTTTGGCTGGGGTGAGTGATTCCCTGCCAGTCTGAACACGCTGCCAGCGTAGGGAGGGGGCAATCCGATTCATGCGTGATTGCCCCAAAGCTTCCCCGGGCCGCGCGCCTGTGATCCGCAATACCGACCTTCTCAGGACGGCTTGCCTGTCCGCCGGATTGCCAGGGAGGCGGCATAGGCTGTAGCTGCAAGTCACAAGTCAATCGCCTGTCTTGCTTTCCTAAGCCGCCGGACTTCCGGAATGCTCGTTCAGGTAGTCAGAAGAGGCGCTTAGCTACCTGCGGTCATGGCGCCATCAACGACCAGTTCCTGCCCGTTGATATAGCTGGACTTGTCCGATGCGAGATAAACGATCAGGTCCGCAACCTCCTCCGGTCGTCCAGGACGTCCCATCGGAGACGCCTGCGCACCCAGCGTGTCTGCATCCAGCGCATTTGCGCCGGCCGGAACGTCCGGAATAATGGGCATGCCTTCACCGAGGCGGGTGATCGATTTCTGCCAGATTGGCGTATCGATGATACCAGGATGCACGGAATTCACGCGGATTGGCCAGCCCGCGCGGCCACACTCGACAGCGGCTGCCTTGGTGAAAAGGCGGACGGCGCCTTTGGAAGTGCAGTAAGCGCTAAGGCCGGCTGCCCCGCGCAACCCGGCGACCGACGAGATGTTAATGATGGAGCCTCCGCTTTCCTGCATTCTACGGATAGCGGCTCGCGTGCCGAGGAAGACACTGTCCACGTTCACCGACATCTGCGTTTTCCAGTCCTCAAGCGAGAAGTCAGGAATGGCGCCTCCAATGGCAATGCCGGCATTGTTGACGAGAATGGACGGCCTGCCGAGTTTGGCTTCAGTTTCCTCCATCACGGTGTCCCAAAGCGCTTCGTCGGTGACATCCTGTTGTTTTGTCTCGACCTTTCCTCCAGCAGCCGCAATGTTGCTTGCCGTAACCCCCAGACCCTCCGGGTCAATATCGGTGGCAAAAATGGCTGCCCCTTCTTTTGCGAGCGCTTCTGCAGCCGCACGGCCGATGCCGCTGCCGGCCCCTGTCACAACGGCCACCCGGCCATCCAGTAAACCCATGATTTCCTCCCGTGTTATTTCTGGTAGCTGTAGCAGGTACGCCGCTTGACGGAAGAGGTTGTTTGGTGTTTTACCCGCCGCTTCATAACGGGATGGTGCGGAACCGCCGTTGAAATCGTGGGCAGGATGAGCTTGCCCACCGGTCCGCGTCGACAATGAGGTACTACCATGTCACGTCGCCATAGCGCGAAGTACAAGATCGACCGTCGCGTCGGTGAGAACATCTGGGGCCGTCCGAAGTCCCCCGTCAACAAGCGCAACTACAAGCCCGGGCAGCACGGCCAGAACCGTCGCAGCAAGACGTCCGACTTCGGTATGCAGCTCATGGCGAAGCAGAAGCTGAAAGGCTACTACGGGGACATCACCGAGAAACAGTTCCTTCGCGTCTATGAGGAAGCTGCCCGCCTGAAGGGGAACACTGCTGAAAACCTGATCGGCCTGCTGGAATCGCGTCTCGATGCAGTTGTTTACCGCGCCAAGTTCGTTCCGACGATCTTCGCCGCGCGCCAGTTCGTCAATCATGGCCACGTCCTGGTCAACGGCCGTCGCTGCAACATCGGCTCGGTTCGCCTGAAGCCGGGCGACGTTGTGCAGATCCGTGAAAAGTCCCGCAACATGGCGCTCGTGCTTGAAGCACTCGGCAGCCCGGAACGCGACCTGCCAGATTATGTCGAGGTCGACCCGAAAGCCATGAGCGCCACCTTCACCCGCATCCCGGAATTGGCTGATGTGCCGTATCCGGTGAAGATGGAACCGGCTCAGGTGGTCGAATTCTACTCCTCTTAAGACAGGGGATTTCTTGAACAACGGAACAGGCCGCGCCAGACTGGTGCGGCCTTTTTCTTTGGAGAATCAATCCCATGCGTATTCCCAGTGTTTCCGATGTTCGCAATCACCTGATCGCGGAGCCCGGAAAGGCATTCGATCTCTCCAAGCGCCACAGCGGCGATCGTAGCCTCTTCGAAGACAAGTCCGTTGCGAAAACCAGCCTTAAGAAGGATGCAGCGGTCATCAACGAGCTGAAGGACATCCTCTACGCAGAGAAGAAGCGGTCCATTCTGGTCGTGCTGCAGGGAATGGACACCGCCGGGAAGTCCGGCACCATCAAGTCGGTCTTTGCCGAAACCACGCCGCTTGGAATGGAAGTCAAAGCCTTCAAGGCGCCAAGCTCCAACGAATTGGCCCGGGATTACCTTTGGCGGGTTCACAATGCCGTTCCCAAGAAAGGGCACGTCGGCATCTTCGACCGGTCTCACTATGAAGATGTTCTGGTGGTGAAAGTCCGCGGTTTCGCCAGCCCGGATGATGTCGAACGGCGCTATGATCAGATCAATGCGTTCGAGAAACACCTTTCGGAAAACGGGGTAACACTCATCAAGTGCATGCTGAATGTCGGCTATGAAGAGCAGGGCATCAGGCTACGGGAGCGTCTGGAAGAGGAACACAAATACTGGAAATTCAATCCGGCCGACCTCGACGATCGCGCGCTCTGGAAAGACTTCATGGCAGCCTACGAGACTGCCGTTGAGCGCTGTTCCACAGATCACGCGCCCTGGTACGTTATTCCTGCGGACAGCCGCACCCGGCGCAATGCCATGATCGCCCGGCTGGTGCGCGGAGCGCTTGAGGATATGAACCTTAGCTGGCCGGGCTCAGAGTACCGTCTTGAAGACTTTGATTTCAGCTAGTGGAAGTCGGTGCTTCCGCCACTCATAGAGCGATTTGCTGACCGGTCAGGCGGATTGCCCCAGATGTCGACGCTGCCACCGCTTGACGTCTTGCTCGAAGCCGATTGCGACGCAAATACCTTCGCGGCGCCACCACTGCTCGCAGTGGCCGAGACATTCAGGCATTCCATGCTTTTCGCTTCGGCGTTGCCGCCCGAGCTGACCTTCAGCTTCAGGGTGCCACAAGTGCCGGACAAGTCAGCTGTGGCGCCGCTGGATACCCTGAGTTCGAAGTTCTCGGCCGTCAGCCCCTCCGCGCGGAGTGACGAGCCTGAGCTGGCTTCAATTTCGTTGAGTTCCGGGGCGCTGATGGTCAGGGTGACACGGAGATGATCGCCACTGCCAGACAACATCTTGCGGGAGATGTAAAGGCGCTGACCCTCTTGCCTGATTTTCAGTTCGTCCGGACCGCCCCGTCGAAAGTCAGCGACGATGCTATAGTCGGGCGCAGTCGTGAAATTGACCTCAACGCCAGCGGCAATGTCCAGCTCATTGAAGCCGGTAAAATCATATGTCGTGGCGGTGTCTGCCAAAGCGGCATGCGCGCCCGTCAGGAGAAGGGCGGAAATGAGCAGGGGCTTGAACATGGGGGCGGTCCTTGTGATCAGCTGCCGAAATCGATGTCGCCACCGCTCGACCTGGAGATGTCGCGCGTTTCCGGGTTTCCGGACACGTAAATGTCGCCGCCGCTTGAAGCCTGGGCGGTCACGCTATCGGTGGCATGAACGCTGACGTCTGCGCTGCTGGACGCAGAGATGTTGGCGGTGCCACAAAGCAGGTCGTTTGCATCGACGTCTGCGCTCGAAGAGGCTTCGATCGCGATGCCGCTGCATGCGCCGGACAGCTCGATGTCGGCGCTGGATGAGGCATCGATAATGAAATTTGCGGCGCCGTGGGATTCCAGTTCAATGTCGCCGCTCGAAGAGGCTTCAATCCGGATCGGCCCGGTTCCGTAGGAAGCAGACTCAATGTCCCCGCTGGAAGAGGCGTGCAGGGTCAGCGTTCCGGCTCGGAGCTCCTCGGCGAAGATATCGCCGCTGGAGGATGCGTGGAGTTTGGCTGTGGCAGCGGCGCCGGCCAGGATCAGATCCCCGCTGGACGAAGCACGCGCGTCAAAAGTCTCGCTGTCCAGACCCGTCGCGGTGAGTTTGGCCGAGTTCTTTGAAACAACACCGGTCAGATCCGGACCGGACACTCGAACGATATAATAGGGCACTCGCTTGCCGTTGACCTTCACGATTTTCCGGTCGTTTTTCACTTTGACCGATACATTGTTGAACCAGCCGGAACGGTCGCGCACGCTGTTGCGGGATACGATCAACGTATTGCCATCAAAGTCGAGATAGACATCACTGAAATCGCCTTCCGCCTGTTCGACGACAATTCCAGGTGTCGCAGCTGGCTCGAAAACGACATCGATCGGGCCGGCCGCTTCAATCGACGAGAAGGATTGCGCGGGATAGGTTTGGGTGTCTGCAAACGCAGCCGGTGCGGTCAGCATTGAGAGTGCGGCGAGACAAATAGCGGTGCGGGTCATGGGGGCTCCTTGAGTTGGAGGCACTATGAATTATCGTAATACGATAAGTCAATCGTCGAATTTCGATAAATTCCACTCAATTTTCGAGTGTGCTGACTCCACCACGTGTTTGCCTGCGCAAAACCATGGGCGGCTGGCCGTACGCTCGAACAAAGGAGGTGCGCATCCGTTCAGCATCCCCGAAGCCGGTATTTTGTGCGATCTGACGGAGTGGGTGGGATGTTGTTTCCACCTGATGCCGGGCTGATTCCAGACGGAGTTTCCCGACAAATCGCGCCGGTGTGGTTCCGGTTTCTGACCGGAAAACTCTCGCAAAATTCCGAGGGCTCATGCCCGCTTTGTTTGCCAGCACATCTACGCTCAGGTCACTGGCCAGATGGGTGCGAATCCAGTCGATCAGCGAATCGAACCTGCCCGAGGCGCGCTCAATGTCCTGCATCACGGAGAACTGTGATTGGCCGCCATAGCGGCGATGGTGCACCACGAGCTCGCGGGCGGAGCGGCGCGCGACATCTTCGCCGAGGTCGTCTTCCACAAGCGCCAGGGCAAGGTCGATGCCGGCAGTAATTCCAGCGGACGTCCAGAACTTCCCATCCTGAACAAAGATCCGGTCTGGTTCGACGGAGACCTCCGGAAAATGCCGCTGCATGTCGGCGCAGCGGCGCCAATGTGTGGTCGCGCGGCGCCCGTTCAGAAGGCCTGCGGCGGCCAGCAGAATTGCACCTGAACAGACTGAGGTTGTCCGTCTGGCATTGTTCGACAAGCGTTTGATTGCCCTTAGTATTTTGTCATCAGTCATCGCTTGTCGTGTGCCTTCGCCGCCAGACACGATCAGGGTGTCCAGCTGCAGGTCCGGAGACAGTTGCTTGGAGTGCATGGAGACGCCGCAGGATGCTCGGACTGGGCCGCCCTCAAGCGAATAGACCGTAAGCCGGTAGGGTGGCGGGGCTAGGCCGCGATTAGGCATTTCGAACACGGATATGGGGCCGGCCGCATCGAGCAGCTGGAAATCCTCGAAGATCAGGACGCCGATTTCACGGGGGGCTGGTTTGGCGGAAAACATGGGAACAAAGTCCTTTCTGCCAAATGGTTGATAGGTGAGAAAGGGCAGGCCAGCAAGGAGACCGTCATGAGCCAGCCATTCACCACCGTATTTGCCGTCTACGATAACATGACTCATCTGGACTTTACCGGACCACACCAGATCCTGTGCCGACTACCGGATGCTCAGACCGTGATCGCCAGCCGTGATGGTGGAGATATCGTGGCCGAGGGGAACCTCGTCATTGGGCGGACGCAGAAACTTTCCGACGTCGACCGATGCGACCTGCTCTGCGTTCCCGGCGGTGTGACCGCAACGCAAGTCGCCCTTGATGAGGACTTCGTCGCTGAAGTGCGTCGGCTCGGGAAGGGGGCGACATATGTCACCTCGGTCTGCACGGGATCGCTTATTCTTGGGGCTGCCGGTTTGCTGCGGGGCAAGCGTGCGGCCTGCCATTGGGCATGGCGGGAATTGCTTACGGAATTCGGCGCGACCGTAGACCAAGGCCGGGTCGTGCGTGATGGCAATACGTTCACTGGTGGCGGCGTCACGGCAGGGATCGATTTCGCGCTGACCATGGTGGCGGAGATCGCCGGAGAGGCTTACGCCAAGGTGCTCACTCTCGGATATGAATACGCGCCCGCGCCACCCTATCCCGGCGGCCGGCCCGAACTGGCCGAGCCGGAAACACTCGAAGCCTATAACCGCATGATGGCGAAGCTGATGGATCAGCGCCGGGCCGAAGCGCGTGAGGCTGGCGAGCGGATGCGTGCTCAGGCAGGCGTGGCGTAAAGGTCGTAATCGTCGGCGCCGGTGATCTTCGCCGGCACGATGTCGCCTGGCTTGAGATGGGTTGCGTTGTCGAGATAGACGACCGCATCGACGTCCGGCGCATCCGCTTTCGTGCGGGCGATCATGATGCCGGGTTCTTCATCGGCGCCGTCGACAATCACGTCCTGAACCGTGCCGACCTGTGCTGCCGCTCGGGCGGCTGAGACTTCGGCCTGGACCTGCATGAAACGGTGCCAGCGCTCTTCTTTCACTTCATCAGGTACGTGCCCCGGCAGGGTGCGGCTGTCGGCGTGGGCGACGTTCTCGTACTGGAAGCAGCCCGCGCGATCGATCTTCGCTTCGCGGATGAAGTCTAGCAGGATTTCGAAGTCCTCTTCGGTCTCGCCCGGGAAGCCGACAATGAAAGTGGAGCGGATCGCCAACTCCGGTACATCGCGGCGCCATTGCTGGATGCGTTCCAGAACCTTGTCCTGTTTTGCCGGACGCTTCATCGCTTTCAACACATTCGCCGAGGCGTGCTGGAACGGAATGTCCAGATAGGGCGTGATCAGGCCTTCTGCCATCATGGGAATGACGGCGTCGACGTGCGGGTAGGGATAGACGTAGTGCATCCGCGCCCACACGCCGAGACTTCCGAGGCCCTTCGCCAGATCAAGGAAGCGGGTCTCATATTCCGTGCCGCGCCAGGTTTCCGGCTTGTAGCGGACATCGAGACCGTAAGCGGACGTATCCTGACTGATGACCAGCAGTTCCTTCACGCCCGCTTTTACGAGTTGTTCTGCCTCTGTCAGCACGTGATGGATCGGCCGTGAGACGAGGTCCCCGCGGAGCTTCGGAATGATACAGAAACTGCAGCGGTTGTTACAGCCTTCGGAGATTTTCAGATAGGCGTAATGGCGCGGTGTGAGGCGCAGGCCCGCTTCAGGCACTAGATCCAGATGCGGATTGTGTGGCGGCGTCAGGTGCGTATGCACAGCGTCCATCACGGCTTCGTACTGATGCGGACCCGTGATTGCGAGCACTTTGGGGTGTGCCTTTTCGATGACGTCCGGTTCGGCACCGAGACACCCCGTCACGATCACTTTGCCATTCGCTTCGATCGCTTCACCAATGGCTTCCAGGCTCTCATCCCGGGCGCTGTCGAGGAAGCCGCAGGTGTTCACCAGAACGAGGTCCGCGCCGGAATAATCCGGGGCGATCTGGTAGCCTTCGGCTCGCAGGCGCGTGATGATCCTTTCGGAGTCCACGAGCGCTTTCGGGCAGCCAAGCGAGACGATGCCGACTTTTGGCTGCGTCGGGCGGATCGGGGCGGGGCGGGTGGTCGTGTCCATGCCCGCTCTGCTATATTGAAAGCGTGGGACAGGAAAGCGGGAGGACGCACCGCATGACCGATAACTCAGAAGCCAGGCCGAATTTCAGGCGCCTCAGGATCATCCAGATCGCTTCCCTGATTGTCGGGGCGGGCGTCCTGATCCTGTCGCTCTGGCTGATGGGGCAGTTCCGAAAGCCGGAAGTCGTGCCAATCGTGATGGCCTTTGCGTTCGCCAGTATCAGCTTCAGCGGACTCTTCTATTTCGGGGCGCTGCTGCTGGAAGGATCGCTTCAGAAGTACATCCTGTCTGACGATACCGTCATCAAGGGCGACAATGTCGAGATGGTCACGCGAACAGCGGAGAGCGGTGATGCGGAAATCGACAAATGGATCGGCACTTACGCCTTCACGCGCAATTTGTTCGGCATGTCTCTGGTACCGATTCTGATCCTGATCGCGCTGTATTTCTTCGCTTAGCAGATCTACGCCCAACAATAAATTTTAGGTGGTTCAGGGGATCAGATTATCCAAATGGAATACAATATCTTACCTTGATTAATCCGCGTACTCCTCAATTAAATCTCTTGCTTCATCAAGAGCCCATGAAATCGTCGGATTCATCATCTTATCGTAGCCTCCGTAAAGTATGCTAAGGCCAACGGAACTAAGGTTAGGCTTGAGGGGATCGATTTGAATTTTGAATTTCTCCGGATCATTAGATAATTTAACAATTTCAATTATCTCGTCCAACAATTCATCGTCAGATTCAACCGAGGAGCCTTCTTTTTGCAGCATGGTCCAAAGATAAGACGCTTTAAAGGCGGTCCGCAAAAAGCGCTTTTTGAGTTTCTTGTTCTGATCCAAGATCAGTTCGTCCCCGGAGGACTCGCGAGAAACCAGATTTTCTAAGTAAAACTTCAGTGTGTCTGACATGTCAGACAACTTTTCCAGTTCTAGAGAGATTTCTCTTCCGGTCGCTTCTGTTCTTCGAGACTGCAAAAGTTCCAAGAACAAGCTGGCCCACTGAATTTTTAAGTAATCCTCAATTTCAGAGTATCTTTCAAATACGAAAACCTGATTGTTTCTCTTAAGGCTGTATATTTCGTCGATGAGGTGAAATATATTTTGGCTATCGACATTGGCGTAGCTGATGTCTGTATTTTCCCGGTTGCGCGTAAACACGTTGTATTCAGCGCTAACTCCTGCATCTAAGAAAATGTATACCGGAATATCGGCCTTTATTGCAGCCTGTAGTTCTCGTTTGGTGATGCTGTCGTATCGATCAAAAAAGTCATCCTCATTCTCAGATGTTTGATCACTTGCTGCAGCGCCATAACGCCCGCCAACAACCATAACGAATATGTCTGATTTCGATGCTGCCTGATAACAGGATTCGTCCAATGATTGGTCGTGAACATAACCAATGCTGCCTTTTTCAGACATTATTGGTTCAAACCCATATCTGTGGATAAAGCCTTCTATAGCTGACCGAATGTGTTTGAGATCGTAGTATGTAGAGCTAATAAAAACTCTAGGCTTTGCCATCGTCCTTAAGCCTCTTCCAGCTCGATACCTTTTTCCTTCAGGAAATCGCGCAGTTCGCCGCTTTCGAACATTTCCTTGATGATGTCGCAGCCGCCGACGAACTCACCCTTCACATATAGCTGAGGGATCGTTGGCCATTCCGAATAGACCTTGATGCCTTCGCGGACGGCCTGGTTTTCCAGAACATTCGTCGCGACATACTCAACGCCCAGATAGTCCAGCACCTGCACCACAACGGATGAGAAGCCACACTGCGGGAAGGTCGGTGTGCCTTTCATGAAAAGGACAACGTCATTGCTTTCTACAGCCGTCTTGATGGCGTCGAGCGTGGCTTGGTCGGTCATGGTGATATCTCCGGATTTCCCGTGATGTGTGGTGGATAAGGGGCGGCGTCAAGCAGGCCGCCCCTATCCTGTACAGGCGAGGCCTAGTCCCAACCGCAGGACTGGCCCTCATTCTGCTCGTCCAGATACTCGGTCAGAGGTTCGAAATATTCGACCATGGCGCTGGCGTCCATTTCACGGGTGCCCGTGAATTTCTCCAGTGTTTCCGGCCATGGGCGGGACATGCCGGCTTCCAGCATCTCGTTGAAACGCTCGCCGACTTCCTTGTTGCCGTAGATCGAGCAACGGTGCAGCGGGCCTTCCCAGCCGGCCTGTTCACAAGCAGCCTTGTGGAACTGGAACTGCATCACAAAGGACAGGAAATAGCGCAGGTAAGGCGTGTTGCCCGGGATGTGATACTTGGCGCCGGGGTCGAAGGCATCGGCCGGGCGCGATGCGGGCGGCACGATCCCCTGGTTCTTCAGGCGCAGGTCCCACCAGGCCTTGTTGTAGTCTTCCGGCGGAGTGGTTCCGTTCAGGACATCCCAGCGCCAGCTGTCCACCGTCAGGGCGAATGGCAGGAAGGCGATCTTGTCGAGCGCGGTCTGCATCAGGAGCGCCGTATCGGCATCCGGGCCCGGCTTTTCCTCTTCGGTGATCAGGCCGATCTGCTCCAGATATTCCGGCGTGATAGACAGGGCGATGAAATCCCCGATCGCCTCGTGGAAGCCGTCATGGGCGCCGTTCTTGTAGAGGTACGGCTGATCCTTGTAGGCGCGCTGGTAGAAGTTGTGACCAAGCTCGTGGTGGACTGTAAAGAAGTCTTCCGAGTTCACCTCGGTGCACATTTTGATGCGCACATCTTCTTCGTCATCCAGATCCCAGGCGGAGGCGTGGCAAACCACTTCCTTGCCTTCCGGGCGCACAATCATGGAGCGCTCCCAGAAAGTTTCCGGCAGCGGATCCAGGCCGAGAGAAGTGAAGAAGCCTTCTCCGGTCTCGACCATCTTGATCGGGGTATAACCCTTTTCATTGAGCCGCGTGGTCAGATCGTAGCTGACGGGCGCAGTATCGGGCTTCACGATGTCATAGATGGAAGACCATTGCTGGGCCCACATATTGCCGAGCAGGTCGGCGCGGATCGGGCCGGTTGCGGGCTGGACGTCGTCGCCATATTGCGCGTTTAGTTTGGTCCGGGCGTAGCAGTGCAGATCTTTGTAGAGCGGTTCCACCTGACTCCAGAGGCGTTGAACTTCTGCCTCCATCTCTTCGGGCGGCATGTCGTAATTGGACAGCCACATCTTATCCAGAGTGGGATAGCCGAGCTCCTGAGCACCTTCATTGGCGAGCTCGACCATCTTGGCGTAATTGTCCCTCATCGGCGGCGAGACCGTGCGCCAGCCTTCCCAGACGGCTTTCAGCTCTTCCGGGTCGCGGGAGGTTTCGATGATCGTGGAGGCCTGATCCAGATTGATCATCTCGCCCTTGTACTCAAACTTCCCCTTGCCGTAGGTCGAGCTGAGGTCAGTCGTGATCGCGGACAGCTCTTCGGCTGCGCCTTCGCGGGACGGGGCGGGAATGGTGATGCCGCTGCGCAGAATGCGGATCTTGCGGGCGACGTCATAGGGCATGATGCTGACATCGTATTTCTTTGACTCGTTGGCGAGAGACACGGCGAGCTTCGTCATCTTCGCGCCGGCTTCCGCGGCGGCGGCATCGGTCTCGTCAGTGATATTGGTCTCGTTTGCCCAGTAGGCGAGCGCCGTGACTTTGTTGAGGGCGGCCAATTCGGCTTCAGCGCGGGCGACGAAGGCTATCGCTTCCGCGATTTCGGTTGCCTCTTCATCGACCTCAGGCGCTGTGACAAGGGTTTCTTCTGCTTCCGGCGGAGTGGCGGCTGCGCAGGACGTCATCGCCGCGCACAGCGCAACGAGACTGGCGGAAAGGGTGATTCTTTTCATGGACGATCTCCTCAATTTAGGCGGAGAAGACCGTGAACCCTTCGTAAGGTCAATCTGCGTGCTGTGCGTCAGGGCGCGCGGGTTTTAAGGGCAAGCGCATGCAGCTCGCCGCCCATCTTTCCCTTCAGTGCTGCATAGACCATCTGGTGCTGTTTCACGCGCGGAATGCCGGCGAATTGCGGGCTGACAATTTCGGCCTGCCAGTGGTCATTGTCACCTGCGAGATCGGTGAGAATGATTTCGGCTTCAGGGAAGGCTTCCGTCAGGTGCTCCATAAGAATTTCGCGCGACATGCCCATGGGGTTCTCCTCACAATTCGCGTTCACTTGGGCTGCTGAGGCACACCCGTCAAGCGTGACACTGGAAGCCTTGCACCGGTTCGACGCGGCTTCTAGCGTCCTGCTTGAGATTCTGCGGAGCCTTCAATGAGAAAACATGTCTGGACGATTGCGGCGGGACTGTTGGCGTTCCTGGCTTTCGGGCTGGTTTGGTACCTGAACACACCCAAACATCCTTCAACGCAGACTGTCGCGCTCCCACATTCTGATTATCTTGATGCCGGAGAACTGCTGCACCTTACAGAACTCCTGTCGAACGATGCGTTGGAAGGCCGCCGCATCGGCACACCTGGCAATGAGGCCGCAAAGGGCTTTCTGCGCAAGCGATTTGAAACGCTGAACCTGACGAAAATCGGACAATCCTACGAACATCCTTTCACGGTCCTGCCGCTCCCTGATTCCGAGAGTGACGAGCCGATACAGGGTGTGAACCTTCTGGGGCTTATCGAGGGGCAAAATCCCGGGGGCAAGATGCTGGTGATTTCGGCTCACTACGATCATCTCGGAATTGTGGATGGAGAGATTTACAACGGGGCGGACGACAACGCCTCCGGTGTCGCGGCGCTGATCGCCGTGGCGGACTGGTTCAGCCAGCACAAGCCGCAGCATGACATTCTTTTTGCTCTGGTAGATGGAGAGGAACAGGGGGAATTAGGCGCGCGCGCCCTGGTGCGGTCAGGCGAAGTCGACCTGTCCCGCATCGCGCTGAACCTCAACTTCGACATGGTGAGCCGGTCTGACAAGGATGAGCTCTATGCTTCAGGTACCTACCATTATCCGGGACTGGTACCGCTTGTTGAACGCATCGCCGCCGAAGCGCCGGTGACATTATTGATGGGCCATGACCGGCCAGAGCAAGGACCAGACGACTGGACGAATTTGTCTGACCAGGCGGCATTCCATGATGCCGGCATTCCTTTCATTTATTTCGGTGTCGAAGATCATCCGGACTATCATAGGCCGACCGATGATTATGATACGATCCCGGTTGATTTCTTCGTCCGCTCAGCAGAGACACTGGTCATGGTCGCCATTGCGGCAGATCAGTCACTGGATGAGCTCGATATAACTGCGAGGCCGATCGAAGAGGTCTCTCCCTCGGAGTAGAAGTTTCAGAACCCGGCCATTGGTTCCGCCACCTAAATCAGTGTGCAGAGCGTAAGCGTGCCTAAGTCACGCCCGGGCTGAACCAAAATGCAAAATATGCAGCACCCATCTCCGATGAGATCGGGGAGGGGTCTGCGTTTAGTCGACAGAGTTCATATAGGCTGGCAGCCAGCCCTCATAGGCTTCACGGAGCCTGGAGAGTGGTACTGAGAATTCTGCGCCGTCCTGACCGAGGCCTGTTCTGAGGACGACACTGTCGCCGCCGAACTTGCCCAGCGCGGTTGGCAGGAAGCCCTGCGATTGCCATTCGCGGACCTGGTCTTCATTCGCAGCGATCAGATAGCGGCCCTGATCTTCGCCAAACAGGCCAGGTTCGGCGCGCTCGGTCTCTGGTTCGCGGTCAGGCACCAGCGTGACACCGCAGGCAGAAGCCATGGCCATTTCAGTAGCGGCGCAGGCAATGCCCCCGTCGCTTACATCGTGGACGGCGTTGACGAGCCCGCGCTGGATCAGGCTCCGTACAAACCCGCCAATGCGAACTTCTTCGGCCAGATCTACAGGCGGAGGTGCGCCGGCATCTTCGCCTTTAAGGCCCAGAACGACACGCGCATACAGTGAAGCGCCAAGGGCGCCCTTGGTCTCGCCTATGACGTAAAGCGTATCGCCGGGTTGTGCGCCCTTGAGGGTGGCTGTTTTCGACAGGTCTTCGATCAGGCCCACGCCGCCAACCACCGGTGTCGGCGGAATCGCAACGCCGTCAGTCTCATTGTAGAGGGACACATTGCCGGAGACCACCGGGAAGTCGAGTGCGCGGCAGGCTTCCGCCATGCCTTCGATCGCCTTCACGATATAACCCATCGTGTTCGGTTTTTCCGGGTTGCCGAAATTGAGGTTGTCCGTGATCGCGATCGGCGTTGCGCCGACGGCAGACAGGTTGCGATAAGCTTCCGCCACCACGGCCTTGCCGCCCTCATAAGGGTCAGCAGCCACATAGTGTGGATTGCAATCCGAACAGATGGCGAGGGACTTGTTCGTCTCATGTATACGGACTATCGCCGCATCGCCACCGGATTGGGAGGAGTCGATCGTATCGCCCATCACGTGGCGGTCATACTGTTCCCAGACCCAGCGTTTGGACGCCATGTCGGGGCAGGACATCAGCTTGACCAACACCTCACCGTAATCCGCCGGTTCCGGATATTTTGAAATATCCAGAGATGCGCGCTTGGGCGGCTCATTCCAGGGGCGATCATAGTTCGGTGCATCTTCGGCAAGTGGGGCGACCGGAATGTCGCAGACAGTTTCGCCAAACTGCGTCAGCACAAGGTGGCCCGTATCAGTTGTATGGCCAATGACTTCTGCGGAGAGATCATACTTGTCGAACACGGCTTTCGCGACATCGATCTTGTCGGGGTAGAGTACCATAAGCATGCGCTCCTGGCTCTCTGACAGCATGATCTCGTAGGCTGTCATGCCTTCCTCGCGCTGGGGCACCTTGTCGAGGTCCATGACCACGCCGATGCCTTCGCCATTCTCACCGCCGGATGCTGCCATCTCGACGGAGGAGGAGGTGAGGCCGGCAGCGCCCATGTCCTGAATGGCCTGGATGGCGTCCGTTGCCATCAGCTCAAGGCAGGCTTCGATCAGCAGCTTCTCTGTGAACGGATCGCCGACCTGGACGGTAGGGCGCTTCTCTTCATCGCCTTCGGAGAATTCGGCAGACGCCATTGTGGCGCCATGGATGCCGTCCCGGCCCGTCTTGGAGCCGACATAGAAGATCGGATTGCCCGGTGTCGCGCCACGTGCGTAGAAAATCTTGTCCTGATCGGCGAGGCCGACGGCCATCGCATTGACGAGGATGTTTCCGTTGTAGCCTTCATCGAACTGGGTTTCGCCAGCCACGGTCGGCACGCCCACGCAGTTGCCGTATCCGCCAATGCCGGCGACAACGCCGGCCACAAGGCTACGGGTCTTCGGGTGGTCAGGCGAGCCAAAGCGCAGCGCATTGACCAGCGCGATCGGCCGCGCACCCATGGTGAAGACATCACGTAAAATGCCGCCCACGCCTGTCGCCGCGCCCTGATAGGGCTCGATATAGGACGGGTGGTTGTGGCTCTCCATCTTGAAGATGGCGGCCTGGCCGTCGCCGATGTCGATTACGCCGGCATTCTCGCCCGGTCCCTGGATAACCCGGTCGTTTTTCGTCGGGAATTTTGACAGGTGGCGGCGGGACGATTTGTAGGAGCAGTGCTCAGACCACATCACCGAGTAGATGCCCAATTCAACCAGATTGGGTTTGCGGTTCAGGCGCGTGACGAGGCGTTCCCACTCATCTGCCCTTATGCCGTGTTCGAGGCCGGCAGCTTCATCCTGCTCGGCTGTGAGATGGTCGAGGATCGTAGTCTTATCGGTCATGGCCGGGCTTTAGCGGCAAATGCCACGAGTCGCCAGCGTCTATTGCCATGAAACTGGCGACCCACCTGAGATAAGGCCCGGATAAGAAATGGGCCTGCCCAAAAAGGCAGGCCCATCTCAAATGATATCCTCTATCCGGCAGAACACCGGGGGCGCTGCTTACCAGTTATAGCTGGCGCGGGCGTAGACAAAGCGGCCCGAGAAGCCAAATGGGCTGCGGCTCGAATACGGGAAGATGCCGTTGAAGCTCTGGTCATACGGCGTCATCGTCGGATATTCGTCGAGCAGGTTGTCTGCACCGATGCCAACGCTGAACTTGTCGGTGACATTGAAGTTCACAGACGCATCCAAGATCCATTTGGCATCCAGCGTGAAGTCGTTGGACGGTGTGTTCGACGGATCGATGACATCGCCAAAGCGAGTTGCACGAAGGACGAAGTCAGCCTGCTGGTAGGTGTAGTTGCCTGCGAGGATGAATTTCGTCTCAGGCGCGCTTTCTTCCAGCGTGAGTGTGTTGTCACGGCTGAACAGTGGCAGGCTGGGGATAACCGTGTTGTCCGGAACGTGCGTGACTTCCGTTTTCGAGTAGTTGAACGCAGCGGAAGCGTCGAGCGTACCCAAATTGCCGAAGTCGAACGCGTACTTCGTTACGATATCGACGCCCTTAGATTCGGTCTCGATGCCGTTCTGGAAGAAGCGAACCCGCTGCACACCGGTGACGCCAGCGGCTGCGAGAACTGCCTCAACTTCAGGCCCGCCGAGGTTTTCGGTCAGGAAGATTCGGTCATCGATATTGATCTGATAGGCGTCGATGGTGACAAACCAGTCGTTGGTTGGTGTCAGAACGAAGCCGAGCGAGTAGCTGGTCGATTCTTCGGCATCCAGTTGGCCGCCACCAAGTGCGACTGCCGCAGGAGATGTTGCCGGGAATGTACCGATTTCAAACGGCACACCATCAATGAAGTTGGTCGATACAGCCGTAAAGTATTGTTGCTGCAGACTCGGTGCACGGAAGCCCGTCGAGATGGCGCCGCGGACGGCAACCTGATCGGTGAAGTCATAGCGGCCGGCAAGCTTGCCGGTCACAGCGTCACCGAAGTCAGAATAGTCTTCGTAGCGCACCGCGGCCGAAATGAGCGTCTGGTCGTTTGGTACCCATTCGACTTCGCCGTAGATGCTGGCGGCGTCACGTCCTTCATCCACTGCGGACTCTGGGGTGAAGCCCGGGAACACCTGACTGCCTGCTGCGGCAGGGAGTGGACCTTGAATGTAGGAAGCTGGTTCGCCTGCCGTGATTTTGAAGTTTTCGTCACGGTATTCCGCCCCGAATGCCAGCGAGGTTTCGCCTGGCAGAAGGTTATCGAAGGTTTTGACGATGTCGGCGTTCACGGTGACCTGGTCGAAGGCCAGGGCGCCGGCATTGAACGAGGTCTGGCTGGTCGGTCCGATCGAGGCATTGAGAGAGTTGTTGACCGAGTAGTCCAGCTCGTTGGAGCCATAGACAGCACTCACGTCATAGTCCCAGCCGCCCGCGACACCGCGGAAGCCGCCGCCGAGAGAGTAGTCGGTTACATCACCGCCGATGACTGGCAGGAAGCCACCCGGATAGATTTCCGGCACGTTGCGGGAGTCGAGGGCACGGCGATAGAAGCCGGGGCTTTCACCCTCACGATCCTGAACGCCACCGAACGCGTAGAGTTCGACACCGCTCGCCAGCGTGTAACCTGAATTGAAGAAGAAGCTTACGTTTTCCGCACGGCCGTTGCCGTAGCGGTGATTCAGGCGATTGAAATTACGTTCGACTTCGGCATAGGCCGGATCGTCCGGGAATTGCTGGCGCGGGTCGAGACCGGCCCGGTTCGATGCCTGGCGAAGGGAATACTCGCCCGACACAGTCAGGAAGCCATTGTCGCCGAGGCCAAAGCCGGTCCAGCCGCCGATCGTGGTCGTCTGGCCGTCGATCTCGCTGCGGTTCAGGCCTTCCGGATCAGTCACGTTTGCGCCGTAACGGACGTTCAGACCGCCGCCATGATCGTCTTCACGCAGGATGACGTTGATAACGCCGGCAATCGCGTCGGAACCATACTGAGCCGAAGCGCCGTCACGCAGAACCTGAACGCTGCCAATGGCGGCGGTCGGGATGGAGTTAAGGTCAACAGCTGCAGAACCGCGTCCAACCGAGCCGTTGATGTTGACCAGTGAGGAGGAGTGGCGGCGCTTGCCGTTCACCAGAACCAGCGTCTGGTCAGGAGACAGGCCACGCAGAGTGGCCGGGCGGATGATGTCAGTACCGTCATTGATGGCGGTCTGGTTGAAGTTAAAGCTCGGAACGGTCGTGCTGAGGATCTGGTTGAGTTCCACGCGCCCCGTTTCCGTCAGTTCATCAACCGGGAAAACGTCGACCGGTACGGCTGTCTCAAGCGCGGTGCGATTGGCCGTACGGGTACCCGTAACGACGACCTGGCCCTGGCGAAGCTCGCTGGCGTTCGTATCGGTATCTTCCTGAGCGAAAGCCGGCGAGAAGCTTGCGGCCAATGCGACGGTCGATGCCGTCAAAAGTAGTGATCTGACCTTGGTCATAATTCTACACTCCTGTCTGTTTTTTAACCTCACCGGGCCAGTTAATGCCGAATCGACCCCAGAAACAGGGAGTATTGGAAGAATATTGCCCGCCAAACCCACATTGTTATAAAACTGTGACGACAGAGGCACACTTAGAGTGACTCTAAATTGAGCGCTCGCGCTACCAATTGCATCCTGGGGTGTGAATCAAATCCCACCCGGTTTCCCGCGGATCAATGGATTAGGGGGATAGGGCTCAAGCGCCTTCTATTTCCCGTATGAATTGTGAGCGTACGTTTTCTGGCAGGAATGACGCCGTAAAACTGTTCTTCGCCAGCTGAATTATCTGCTCTGAAGACAGGTCGAGCGCTTCGCTGATCTGTTCGTAGTTCTTTCCGATGTAACCGCCAAAATAAGCCGGGTCGTCTGAATTCACGGTCACGAGGAGGCCTGCTTCAAGTTGCGCCTTGAGCGGGCTTTTCTTCAGATCATCAATTACACAAAGCGCGAGGTTGGACAGCGGGCAGTTGGTCAAGGGCGTCTGTGTATCGCGCAGGATCTCGATCAGGCCTCCGTCCTCCATGGACCGGTTTCCGTGATCGATCCGGTCCGCGCCAATGTCCAGAAGCGCTTCCCTGACATAGGACGGGGGGCCTTCTTCACCGGCATGCAGGCAGAGTTTGAAGCCAAGTTCCCTGCACCGGGCAAAAAGGCGTTCAAACTTCAGGGGCGGGTGACCGACCTCCGAACTGTCGAGGCCAACGCCGACGAATTTATCATGCCAGGGTTTTGATTCCTCCAGCAGTGCAAAGCCGTCTTCTTCCGAAAGGTGCCGAAGGAAACTCATGATCAGCATCGAACTGATGCCGAGTTCTTTTTCTCCGCGTTCCAGAGCGGAGAGAATACCCTCTGTCACCGTACCGAATGCCACGCCGCGCCCGGTATGGGCCTGCGGGTCGTAGAACATCTCGACGTGCCGGACATTGTCGTTTTTTACGCGTTTGAGATAGGCCCAGGTCAGGTCGTGGAAGTCCTGCTCCGTGCGCAGGACGTTCATGCCCTGATAATAGAGGTCCAGAAATTCCTGAAGGTTCGAGAAATTGTAGGCAGCTTTTGCGTCTTCCAGAGTTTTGAACGGAATTTCGACCCGATTGCGCTCCGCAATCTGCATCATCATTTCCGGTTCAAAACTACCCTCAATGTGAAGGTGCAGTTCGGCTTTCGGAAGGCTCGCGATCAGCTCAGCGTGTTGTGCCATTGAGAACCTCCATCATTGGGCCGAGATGCTTTTCATAGTTCCGCCAGCGTCCCGAAGAGCGGGTATAAAGCGGCTCGCGGACCTGCCAGACACTGGCGGTTTTGACAGGTGCAGCGGAGGTATGAAACTCGAGGCAGGCCTGCTCGAAAGGCAGGCCCAGGAAGTCGAGGACGTTTCTCACTTCCTGTTCGGGCTGATCCACAAGCGCATCATAGGAGACATCGAGAATCTGACCCGGTGCCAGTGATTTCCAATGGGCCATGAGCTGTTCATAGGCGCGGTAGTGGTAGGCGATATTCTTTAGATCGGTTGCGTGGATCTGGTGAAGGTCTAGGTGGGTAAAGAAGGTCGACAGGCAGACATCCCGCGCATCCCGCACTGTGTGAAGAATTTTGGCTTCGGGAAACAGGCGGAGGATCAATCCAATATGAAAATAATTGTCGGGGCGCTTGTCGGTTACCATACCTGAAATGCCGGGGCTGCGGGCTTCCAGACCGGCTAAATAATCTCTCCTCGCATCGGCCAGATCTTCCTCTGAGGCTTCGCCAAGCTTCGCGGGATAAGGAGAAAACCGCTTTGCGCCGATCTGTGACAGCAAGGGCAACTCGCCCATTGTCGATACCTGGCTATGGCCTGAAAGAATCTGTTCTAGCAACGTTGAGCCAGACCTGAATTGTCCAAGTATAAACACCGGCTGTACCGTAGAAGCGGGCAGGTTCCGGGGGCACGGTGCAGGCATTGCCTTCAGTGCATCCACAATCGCTTCGCATCTGGCTGGAGAAAAGCCCGGATAATTTGGCGGCCTGACGGTTTCCGATGCCTGGTTTGCCCGCTCATAAGCGGCGAAGGCGGCATCATATTCGCCAAGGAAATCAAGCATGCGGCCGAAGGCGAATTCAAGGCTGGCGCGAGACGCTGCGGGGATGTCCTGCCGGACGCGGGCTTCGTCAACGCGCTTTACAATCTCATCTTCCAGCGAGGTTGGCCGACTGATATTGGCGATCCTCGCAAGAGGTTCGGCCTCCATCGGCGCGATTGTCAGAATCTTCTGATAAAGCGCGACGGCGTCTTCGACATGCCCAAGATCTTCGTGCGTGTTCGCAAGATTGAAGAGAGCAGGGATGTACTCTTCCTTGAGCCCGAGTGCTTGCTCATAGGCGTCGATGGCTGCGACCGGATTCAGGAGATCGTCCGCCTGGATGACCCCCTTGTTGAGCCAGACTTCTTCAGGGCCTGTGATATTCCTCGCAAGGGCTTCATCATAAGCCTTCAGGGCTTCGGAGTGTTGACCGTTGCGGCGGAGCAGCCAGCCGAGATTGTACCAGCTGTCCGGCAAGTTGGGTTCCATGGCGAGGACGTCGCGATAAGCAGCAATCGCTTCGGACACGTGCCCCGCGTTGCGAAGTGCAGACGCTTCGGACAGGCGCGCCGACAATGTGTTCGGTTCAACAGAAGACGTCATACCGCCTCATACCGGGGCGGGCAGGTGCTGACCAGCGCTTCAGGCTGCGCTCAGCAGGCTCTCGAACAGTCCGAGGCCGTCATCACCGCCTTCATGGCCGCCAATGGCCCGCTCCGGGTGAGGCATGAGGCCAAGGACACGCCCGTTCTGGCTGAGTATGCCTGCGATATCGCGGGCCGAGCCGTTCGGGTTTGCACCGGACGCATAACGGAATGCCACATGACCATCGCCTTCGATGCGATCGAGCGTGGCGTCATCTGCGTAGTAGTTGCCATCATGATGGGCGATCGGGATGACCACTTCACTGCGGCCCTGATACGCACTGGTGAAGGCTGTGTTGGAGGTCTCGACTGTCAACGGCTGAGGCTTGCAGACAAAGTGAAGCGATGCGTTGCGCATCAATGCGCCGGGCAGGAGGCCCGTTTCACACAGGATCTGAAATCCGTTGCAGACTCCAAGCACATAACCGCCGCGCTCGGCATGAGCGATCAGTTGGGAAATGACAGGAGAATTACCTGCCATGGCGCCACAGCGCAGGTAGTCCCCGTAGGAGAAGCCTCCCGGAACCATGACGAAGTCCGTACCTTCGGGGATCGTCCCGTCCTTGTGCCAGACCATGGTCGGCGCCTTACCGGTCACCTTGAGGAGCGCGTCGTGGGCATCACGATCACAGTTCGAGCCAGGGAAGACAATGACAGCGGTTTTCATGGGGCAGCCTTTAGCAAGGAGTCGGGGCTGAAGGGAACGGGGAAATTCTTCTCGTGACGCAGAAAAGAAAACGCCACCTGTTCGCGGCAGGTGGCGTTTCCATTTTCATCTCAGCGTGCCTCAGCGTTTATCGATCGAAACATAATCCCGCTTCGCTGCGCCGGTATAGATCTGGCGCGGGCGGCCAATGCGCTGGGTCGGATCGTCGATCATTTCGTTCAGCTGGGCGACCCAGCCGACGGTGCGGGCGAGCGAGAACAACACAGTGAACATCTGCTTCGGGAAGCCGATCGCATCCAGGATGATACCGGAATAGAAGTCGACGTTCGGGTAGAGCTTCTTCTCGATGAAGTATTCGTCTTCGAGTGCGATCCGCTCCAGCTCCATCGCCACTTCGAGGATCGGCGTGTCCTTGAGGCCGAGCAGGTCGAGCACTTCATGGGCTGACTCGCGCATCACTTTGGCGCGTGGGTCGTAGTTTTTGTACACGCGGTGGCCGAAGCCCATGAGGCGGAAGGGGTCGTTCTTGTCCTTGGCCTTCTCGATGAATTCGGGAATCCGGTCTGCCGAGCCAATCTGGTGCAGCATGTTGAGGCAGGCTTCATTGGCGCCGCCATGGCTGGGCCCCCAGAGGCAGGCCACGCCTGCTGCAACGGCCGCGAATGGGTGAGCGCCCGACGAGCCGGCGAGGCGGACGGTCGAGGTCGACGCGTTCTGCTCGTGGTCAGCGTGCAGGATGAAAAAGCGGTCCATCGCCTTGGCGATTGCCGGATCGACTTTGTAGTCCTCAGCAGAAACCGAGAAACACATGTTCAGGAAGTTCTCCGCGTAGGAGTACTCGTTCCGTGGGTCGACGTATTTCTGGCCGAGATTGTACTTCAGGATGCGAGCACAGAGCGTCGGCATTTTGGCAAGAAGGCGGATCGAGTTTAGACGGCGCTCTTCTGGATCCTCGCTGTCCATGGCGCCCGGATAGAAGGAGGCAAGTCCGCCCACCGTCGCTGTCAGCATCGCCATTGGATGGCTGTCGCGCCGGAACCCTTCGAAGAAGCGATCCATCTGGGTGTGAAGCAGGGTGTGCTGCTTGATCGTATCGTTGAAGTCTTCGAGCTCAGACTTGGTCGGCAGTTCGCCATACAGGATCAGATGGCAAACTTCCGGGAAGGTGGATTGTTCAGCAAGCTGGCCGATCGGGTAGCCGCGGTGCAGAAGCACGCCTTCATCCCCGTCGATGAACGTAATCTGGCTTTCACAGCTGGCTGTGGAGGTGAAGCCAGGATCGAACGTGAAATGGTTCGTTTCCGCGTATACCCGACGGATATCGACTACGTCGGGGCCATGTGTTCCGGACAGGACCGGCAGTTCGTAGGAGTTACCAGCAACATCCAGTTTTGCGGTGCCGGTTTGTTTCGTCTTGTTTTCCATCAGCCTTAACCTTCAAACCCTTCTTGTTTCTCAGGCGCCCGGAGCATTTTCCGGCGCCAGTTGGTCATCAATTCTTCCAAGCGCTTCGTCCCGGCCGAGCCATTCCAGTACCGGCGCAATATCCGGTGCTGGCAGTCCGCCTGTGAGCGCAGCGCGCAACGGAGGGCCTATCTGCCCCATAGATAGGCCTTGTGCAGTGCAATAAGAAGCAATCGTCACAGAAATCTGTTCAGCCGTCCAATCCGACAGCTGCTGCAGTTCGTCGCGCAAGCTACGCAAACGGTCAAGTCCCTCACCGCGAACAGCCTTCCTGGCCTTTTTGTTCATTTCCAGCGGTCTTTTGGCCAACAGGAACGAAAATGCCTGTGCAAGTTCCGGCAAAGTCGTGCCCCGGTCTTTCATGTGGGGCAGCGCCACCCGCAAGCGGGATTCGGCTTCGCCGATTGGCGCGTCTGCTTCCCAGTAGGGTTTCAGCAGCTCAAACATACGTTCGTCGCTTGCCAGGCGCAGGAAGTGCGAATTGACTTGGCCGAGTTTGTCGAGGTCCAGCCGTCCGGGGGCGCGGTTGATACCGGAGACATCGAACGCGGCGACAGCCTCTTCGTCCGTGAAGATTTCCTGATCACCATGGCTCCAGCCGATGCGTAGCAGATATGCCCGCATCGCTTCGGGCAAGTACCCCATCTCGCGGTACGCGAGTGTCGAAAGGGCGCCGTGCCGTTTGGAGAGTTTCGCACCATCGGCGCCGTGGATCATCGGAACATGGGCCATGAACGGAACGTCCCAGCCCATCGCCTCATAGATCGGGATCTGCCGGAAGGCGTTCCGCAAATGATCGTCGCCACGGATGATGTGCGTGATTCCCATGTCGTGATCATCGACGACCACAGCCAGCATGTAGGTTGGCGTGCCATCGGCGCGCAGCAGGATCAGGTCATCCAGCTCGTCTGCCTGAATGCGGACTGTGCCCTGAACGCCATCCTCAAGGATACGTTCTCCACTCTCAGGCGCCCGCAGGCGCACGGTGTAGGGGGCATCTGGCGATGGAGGCGGGGCACCGTCGCGCCAGGGCGAACGGTAGGGGGCGAGCAGCGCATGGGCCTCTTCAAGCAGGGAGGCTTTCTCCTCATCGGATATGCCTTCCGCTTTCGCAGCTTTCCGCTTTTCTTCGCCAAGGTCCCGGCGCGCCTGCAGCTCGTCCTGCGTGGCATAGCAGCGAAATGCCGTGCCCCGGCGGATCATCTCTTCTGCGACTTCGGCATGCCGGGAAGCGCGCTCGAATTGCATGACCGGCGGCTCATCAGGCGTTAGCCCAAGCCAGTCCATCCCTTCAAGGATGGCGGCAGTCGCTTCCGGCGTTGAACGTTCGCGGTCCGTGTCTTCGATCCTCAGAAGAAACTTCCCGTTGTTGTGTTTCGCGAAAAGGTAGTTGAAAAGTGCAGTCCGGGCGCCTCCAATATGGAGCATGCCAGTGGGAGAGGGGGCAAACCGCGTGACAACGTCCATGTCTCGTGAGGGCTCCGCTTAATGCTGCAGTTCAGGCGTCCTGGCTGGCAGAAACACAAGGTTGCTGCTGAAGGCAAGGGGCTGGCGCCAGCTATTGCAGCCGTATGGCGCAGCCTTTGGTCTATTGCAGAAATAGACTCGCGCCCTTTGCTGCTCGGCTTTTCCCTTTGTGGGGGAGTAATCGCCTATTTCAGCCTGTCAAACGAGCCGCTGATCTGGCCCTGTCTCATTGCGGCATTTGTGGCAGGTGTCTTCTACATTTCTACCAGATGGGTCTGGTGGATGTCCGCCATCAATCTTCCGGCACTGGTCCTTCTTGGGTTGATCGGAGGTTTCACCGCGGCGACCGTCAGAACCGCTTCTGTTGAAGCGCCTGTCATCAGTTCCGGGATGCGGCCCCTGATGCTGGAAGGATGGGTCCGTGAAGTGGAACCTGGTGCAAAGGGGAATCGGCTGCGCATTGAGGTCCATGCGCTTTCCGGCGTTAGCGCAGAACAAACCCCGAAATTTGTCCGGGTTACGCATCGGCTGGACCTGCAGGTCGCACCGGGGCGGTTCGTCAGATGTTTTGCGCTTCTTCGGCCGCCGCCATCGCCGTCACTCCCCGGCGATTATGACTTCAGGCGGCAAGCCTGGTTCGAACAGCTAGGCGGCGTCGGGTATGTGATGGGACGGTGCAGGGGGGGCGCGCTTGGCGCCCCTGACAGCCGGATGAAACAGCTGGACCTTCGTGTGGCTGCGTTCCGCAGGCGGCTTGCCGAACACGTGAATGAAGCGGCCGGCTCGCGAGCAGGCGGGTTCGCAGCGGCCCTTGTTTCCGGGGACCGCAGCTTCATGAAGATGGAGGACCAGGACGCGTTGCGGGCATCCGGCCTGTCACACCTCCTTGCCATTTCCGGGCTGCACATGGCCATGGTCGGGGGGCTTGTCTTCCTGCTTGTAAGGCGCGGTCTGGCCTTCATAGAGCCGCTGGCGCTGCGCATAGCCGTTCAGAAACCTGCGGCGATCGCAGCCTTGTCAGCGAGCTTCGTTTACCTTGTTATTTCAGGAGCTAGCGTTTCCACGCAGCGGGCGTTCATCATGTCGGCGGTTGTCTTCGGCGCCGTACTCGCAGACCGAGCAGCGCTCAGTTTACGCTCCTATGCAATCGCGATGAGTCTGGTGGTCTTGCTGCAGCCTGAAAGTGTGATGACTCCAGGGTTCCAGATGTCATTCGCTGCGTCCGGGGCATTGATCGCAACTTATGATGCCTGGTCGCGGCGACGGGCAGAGCGAGAACGCATTCTTGGATCGATGAGCTTCAGCTGGGCATCTCTCTTCGTGACGTCATTGGTGGCGGGTGCCGCTACCGCGCCATTCGCAATCTATCACTTTGACCGGTTGGCCGGGTTTGGCCTTCTCGCCAATCTGCTGGCGATGCCGATCATATCTTTCGTCAGTGCCCCGCTCGCGGCCTTGTCGCTGATCCTGACACCCTTTGGATTTGGGGATACAGGATTGAGATTGTTCGGACTGTCGCTGGAAGCTGTCCTGGCAGTGGCCCATTGGTGCGCTTCCCTGCCAAACGCAGCCTACACACTCCCCAAGACGATGCCAGCAGCAACGCTGGTGCTCAGCTCCTGCGCAATTGCTTGTGCGATGGCGGCACGGGGAAGCGCGCGCATCTTGCTCTCTGTTTTGCTGATCCTGCCCGCAGCTATCCTGTGGGTGCGGTCAGAAGACGTTATTGCCCATTGGGCGCCATCCGGTGAGCTGTTCCTTAGGGGCGGGAATGGAGAAATCGTCCGCTTCGAAATGACCGACGGCGATGGATTGTCGCCGCTTCGATACGCCCGTACTGAAGTGGGCCCTGCGTGCGATGCCTTAACATGCACCTATCGTGTCGCAGGGAACGGTATCGGAGATGGGGCAGTGACGCTCTACCGGGACGGTGACGTATCAGAACCGGCAGTCGAACTCCGCCTCGACGACCTTCATCTCAGACTGGATTGGCCCGACGTGATCACATCCGGCGGCATAACCATAAAATCGGGACAGAAAGGCCCAAAGCGCCTGACCGCTCCTGCATGTGGAAAACGGCCCTGGCGGGCATGTAATTAGTCGTATCGGCGCACCAGCGCCACAAGACGACCCTGGACCGCGACACGGTCTGGCCCGAATATACGCGTTTCGTAGGCCGGGTTGGCTGCTTCCAGTGCTACGGAGGCTCCCTTGCGACGCAGGCGTTTCAGCGTCGCCTCCTCACCATCGATGAGAGCCACGACAATATCCCCGGTGCTGGCCGATTCAGTCCGGCGGCAGATCACGATATCTCCCTCCAGAATACCTGCATCGATCATGGAGTCGCCCTGCACCTCGAGTGCGAAATGCTCTTCGCTGTCGGATAGCCCATCCGGGGCGTTCACATGCCCGTTGTCCTGCTGGATAGCGGAAATCGGGAGACCGGCGGCGATCCGGCCAATCAGAGGAACGGTGCGCGGCGACGCTTCAGCCGCCGGCCGACCCGCAGAAACGAGGGCAGGGCGGAAGTCCTTCCGTCCACGAGGCGTAGCAGATGCCACAGCCGATTCCGGCAATTTCAGAACTTCCAGGGCCCGGGCCCGGTGGGCGAGGCGGCGGATGAAGCCGCGTTCTTCGAGGGCAGTTATGAGACGGTGAATACCGGATTTCGAAGCGAGATCGAGCGCTTCCTTCATCTCGTCAAAAGAGGGAGAGACGCCGGTCTCCTTAATCCGCTCATTGATGAAGAGCAGGAGCTCTTTTTGCTTATTGGTCAACATGTTGGGCCGCCTCTGGTCCGAATCTTTGTTCACATGTGTTCTACATGTGTTCCCTGTTCGGGTCAATTGCCGGAAGTTGTGCGCAACTCTCTGACGGCAGCTTGCCGCTCCGATCCGCGCTTCATCAGGCTTTCGCCGATCAGGAAGCGGCGCGCACCGGTCTGACGCAACCGATTTATGTGGGCTGCAGTCGAAATTCCGCTTTCGGAGACGATCTGGCGGTCGGCAGGTATGAGCGGCGCAAGGCGCTCGGTCGTCGACAGATCGGTAACCATGCGTTTCAGGTCCCGATTGTTCACACCGATCAGCGGCGAGGGCAGGCGCAGCCCGCGTTCCAGTTCGGCCTCATTGTGAGTCTCGACCAGAACGTCCATGCCGTAGCCGATGGCGCAGTCAGTCAGTTCGGCGGCCTGTGTATCGTCCAGGCTGGCCATGATGACCAGAATGCAGTCCGCTCCCCAGGCGCGCGCCTCTGCGACCTGAATCGGATCGACCATGAAGTCCTTGCGCAACATCGGAATTGTGACGGCTTCCCGGATCGCCGCGAAGTCCTCAAGAGAGCCACCAAAACTCGGACCATCGGTCAGCACCGACAGGCACGCAGCGCCACCGGCCTCATATTCCGTTGCGATCTGAACCGGATCTGCGCCGGTCAGGATCTCTCCCGCCGAGGGGCTTTTTCGTTTCAGCTCGCAAATCAGTGCGTTCTGATCTTCAGCGGCGACACGGGACAGTGCTGCAGAGAAGCCTCGCGCAGGCGAGGCGGCACGGGCCTTCTCATCCATAGCTGCAAAGCTGATCTGCTGCTTCAGCTCTGCCACTTCGCCGTGTTTGTAATCGATGATCTTGTCGAGCGCTGTCTTCATTCGAGCGGTTCGCCCCGCGAAAGCTTCACCAGCTTGCGTAATGTCTGCTTTGCCTTGCCGGAGTCGATCGCTTCTGCCGCCATGGCAGCGCCTTCCTTCAGGTCCGAGGCCTTGCCATGAACGTGCAGCCCTGCCGCAGCATTCAGAAGAACTGTTTCCCGAAAGGGGTTCTCATGTCCGTCAAGAAGTTCGGTGATGGCAAGCGCATTGCCTGCAACGTCTTCACTCTCCAACGCTGAGAGCGGATGTGTTCCCAGCCCGGCATCGGACGGGTGGACTTCAAACTTGTTGAGCGTCCCGTCCTCAAGGACTTCGCACACCTTGCTCGGACCGGCGATGGAAAGTTCGTCTATACCATCGAGGCCATGAACGACCCAGGCCCGCTCCGTGCCGAGCCTGCCGAGCGTCTCTGCCATCGGCTCAACCCATTCGGGCGCAAATACACCGAGAACCTGATGACACGCTCCGGCCGGATTGGTCAGCGGCCCAAGGAGGTTGAAGATCGTCCGGATGCCAAGCCTGGCCCGAACGGGCGCGACATGGCGCATGGCGCTGTGATGGCTACGCGCAAATAGGAAAGCAACGCCAGCGCCGTCGAGGCAATTGGTGAACTCCTCTTCGCTGATCTCCAGGTTCACGCCGAGCGCTTCCAGGACATCAGCGGATCCGGTTTTAGGCGGCACGGAACGGTTGCCATGCTTGGCAACGCGCCCACCGGCAGCCGCAATAACGATTGCGCATGCCGTTGACGTGTTGAGGCTCTTCCATGGCAAGCCGCCGGTTCCGCAAGTGTCCAGCAAGGGACCGGTTGTTGGTACCTTGCGTGCATGTTGACGCATGATCGCCGCGCCGGCGGTCAGCTCGTCCGCAGTCTCACCGCGCACTACGAGCCCCATAAGGAATGCGCCAATTTCTTCTGGGGCAGCGTCACCTGACAGAAGTGTATCGAACGCTCCCTTCAGAACATCGTCTTCAAGCGGCTGGCGCCGCGCGAGCGCTTGCAGCGCATGGGAGAGAGGGGAAGTGTCGGTCATTGGCGAACCGATAGCGGTCTTGACTGGCGGGCTCAATAGCGGAGGAGGATCAGAGCCTGTCCAACCAGTTTTTGAGCAAGGCATGGCCGTGTTCGGTCAGGATACTTTCCGGGTGGAACTGCACGCCATACACCGGGCGGGTTTTATGATGCAGGGCCATGATCTCACCGTCATCGGTAAAGGCATCAGCGACGAGGTCTTCCGGCAGGTCTTCAGGGCGGACAGCCAGAGAGTGGTAACGCACCACACGATACGTCTCCGGTAGCCCCTGAAACAGAACTCCGCCGGTCTGATGGATGTCTGAAAGCTTGCCGTGGCGGATTTCCCGCGCAGTGATGACCTTCCCACCGAAGGCCTGACCGATGGATTGGTGCCCGAGACACACGCCCAGGATCGGCAGATCTTCCGGTGCATTGCGGATCAGGTCCACGCAGATGCCCGCCTCATTCGGTGTGCACGGGCCGGGGGAGAGGAGCACGCCATCCGCGCCGCTTGCGAGCGCTTCCTCGACGGTCAGCTCATCATTCCGGACAACCGTTGTTTCGGCACCAAGCTCTTCCAGGTAATGGACCAGGTTCCAGGTAAAGCTGTCATAATTGTCTACGACGAGAATCTTCTTCCGGCTCATTGGTCGAACTCGTAAGCTGCAGCCAGTTCTGCGGCCCGCTTCAGCGCGCCAGCCTTGTGCTGGGTTTCGTCATATTCGTATTGCGGGTTGGAATCGAGCACGACGCCGCCGCCTGCCTGGATATGCAGCTGGCCATCTTTCAGCACAGCGGTCCGCAGGGCGATGCAGGTGTCGAGATCTCCGTTCCAGCCAAAATATCCGACGGCGCCGCCATAAATTTCACGGGCATTCGTTTCCATCTCGTCGATGATCTGCATGGCGCGGATCTTCGGTGCACCAGAGACAGTGCCCGCAGGAAATCCCGCAAACAGCGCGTCCACCGCGTCGAGCCCTTCGCGCAGGTCGCCTTCAACATGACTGACGATGTGCATGACATGGCTGTAGCGTTCGACGATGAATTGCTCGGTGACCTGAACACTTCCATATGCCGCAACCCTGCCGACATCATTACGGCCGAGGTCGAGCAACATCAGGTGTTCGGCAATCTCCTTCGGGTCGTTCAACAGGCTTTCGGCGCGCTTCGCATCCTCAACCGGATCTCCGGAGCGGGGGCGGGTGCCGGCGATCGGCCGGATGGCAACCCGTCCATTCCTTACACGCACAAGGATTTCCGGACTGGATCCGACTAACCGGACATCGCCCAAATTCATGTGGAACATGAACGCCGACGGATTCAGGCGCCGCAGGGCGCGATAGAAGCTGATCGATTTCTTGTTGAACGGAGTCGAAAAGCGCTGGCTCGGAACAACCTGGAAGATGTCACCTGCCTTGATGTAGTCCCGGCACGTCTCGACAATTTCGAAGTACCGTTCCTTGCTGGTATTCGAAGTCAGCGTGACAGGCTCAGCAGATTGGTCTGCCGGTGGCAGGACGGGCAGGACCTGAAGCTGTTCTTCGATTTTATCGAGTTGCTGATTGATCTCGTTTTCATTGCCGTTCTCAACCCGGCCGATCAGGAGCAGTTCCTGATAGATATGGTCAAAAACGATCACCACTTTGGGAATGACGAGCAGGGCTTCCGGCACATTGAGTGCGTCCGGCTTGGTGATCGAGACGGGCTCGACATGCTGAATCATGTCATAGCCGACATAACCGAACGCACCGGACGCCATCGGCGGCAGGTCATCTTCTGTCTCTGCTCGGGCAGCTTCAACGAAAGCTCTGAGAGCTTCGACCGGCGTACCTTCAACGGGAGAGGCGTCTGAGAAATCTGCCGTCGTTGCGGTTTCTGCAACCCCATCATTGATGCGGAACCAGACCTGTGGTGCCCCACCGATAAAGGAATACCGGCCCAGCCGTTCACCGCCTGCAATCGACTCGAACAGGAACGTGCCGGGCGTGTCGTCACCCAGTTTCAGCATGGCACCGACGGGCGTTTCGACATCCCCGATCCGTCGGCGAACGATCAGCTTTGCGCGGCTCATTGGTTTGACGAAATCGATGCCTTGTAGGCGTTGTAGGCTGCGCCGTTCACCTTCAGCTTCACCGCGCCCGCCATCTCGGCTTCCATTGCTGTGGCCAGATCTGAATCGAGCGAGGAGACAAGAGAGCTCGACGCGTTCGGGTCCGCTGCGGCCAGCGCTTCTGCCGATGGATCATTCACGGCCTGAAGCTGCACGATCATGTATTTGTCGCCCGTCCGGTTAGGATAGGTGAAGACATCACCCTGTTTGCCGGAGAAAATGCCGCCGATGGCCGAATTCGGTAAACCGCTTTCTTCGGCAGTCATGCGGGTTATAGACGCCGGAGGTGTTTCAACAGGGGCGCTCACGGCTTGTGCCTCGGCTTCAAGGGTGGAGGCACCGCTGGTGATGCGGTCCTTGATCTCGTTGACCAGGGTTTGCGCAGCTTCGCCCTCATTCCGCAAAACCAGTGCCTGACGGACGTCATCCTTCACTTCATCGAACGCCGGAGTAGATGGCGGTACGATCTCGCGGGTGGAGATCACATAGGTCACATCATCCTTGGTGAACTGGTTTGATGTGTCGTCGACATTCATCAGGAAAGCTTGCTGGAATGCGTCACCAGCTTCCAGAAGGCCGATCATCGGCAGACCGTCTTCCGTGTAGCCATTCTTGTCGACTGGCTCGAAAGAGATGACCGGCACGCCGGTCTCTTCTGCGATTTGTTTCAGGTCAAAACCGGCATTGATCGAACGGTCCAGCGCTTCAAGCTTGTCGTAGAGCAGAAGGGTGGCGCGTTCACGTGCGAGGCCTGAGCGAATTTCATCACTGACGCTTTCCAGCGGGAAAACGGCGCCCGGCTGGATCGACACGAGGCGTGCCACCAGCCAGCGTCCGTCGCCCATGTCTTTCGGCCCGAAGAGAGCGCCACTTTGACGGCCCGGGCCAAACATCGCATCGCGCAGCAACTGGTCTTCGACATCCTCCGCCAGCGATGTTCTGGACTCCCGGGAAACGATCCCCTGGAGCGTCGAAGGATCCGCCCCGCCGGCGAGCGCTGCGAACGCATCCCGGGCGGCATCGCGCGAACCGAACATCAACTCAACATAAGTACGCTGTTCAGGCTCTGAGAAGCGCTCCGACTTGCTGGCTTCATAGATCGTCGCGATTTCCTGGTCTGTCACCTCGACCTGGCTCAGGAAGTCATCAGCAGACACTTTCAGAAGGTCGATGGAGCGTCGCTCCGGCTGTTTCAGCGCATCCAGATTCTCATTGTAGAAGGCGAGAACGTCTTCTTCGGTTGGTGCGGCGGGCTCGGGAATGTCGGCCGCGTCCAGAATGAACCAGGCGACATCGCGTGATTCTGCCAGATAGCGGCTCTGAATGGCTTTCAGCACGTCCGGCGGCATCAGTCCGGCGAGCGTTCCGGCTTGCAGGGCCTGCAGAGTCAGGTCGCTTTTCAGCTGAGCCTCGTATTCTGCCTGGGAAAACCGGTTCTGGGCCAGAACGCGCTGATACGTCGCGAGATCCAGTTCGCCGGTCAGGGGATTCTTGAAGGCGTCCGTTTTTTTCAACTCCGCCAGCACGGCATCGGTAGAGGGCGCAATGCCGATCTTGGATGCAAAGCCGAGCATCGTTGTTTGCGATTGCTGTAGCTGGAACACCTGATCGACCATGCCCCGCTCGATCGCCTGTTCTTTGGTGATCGGATCGTCAGACTGCTGGTTCACGTTGCGCAACATGACTTCAATCCGCCGGTCGAAGGCATCCACGGTAACCGAAGATCTGCCCGCAGCCAGCAGATCAGAGCCGAGACCGTTACGAACCTGGTTGAAAACCTGGTCCACACCCCAGAACGCCATGCCAGCAATGATGATCATGGCAATGAACTTGCCAAGAATCGTTTGGGTCAGGCGTTTCATGAGCGCGAGCATGAGGCGTGTACTTTCAACTATTTGCAGGATGGCTCAGTGCTTGCTAGGCGACCCGGCAATGTCAATCAAGATAGGGAACGCTGATGGCACGGACACTTATTGCCGGGAACTGGAAGATGAACGGGCTTCGGAGCTCGCTTGAGGAAATTGTTGCCATCGCTGCTGGGGTCACGCCAGCCAAGGAAAATGTGGAAGCGCTGATCTGCGTTCCCGCCACTTTGTTGATGCAGGCAGCAGACCAGGCGCGTGAGAGTACTTTAAAGATCGGCGGCGAAACCTGCCATGTGAACGAAAGCGGTGCCCATACTGGCGACGTTTCGGCGGAAATGCTCGCGGATGCCGGCGCCTCCTATGTGATCGTGGGGCATTCAGAGCGCCGCGCGGACCATGGTGAGACAAGCGAAATCGTCGCGGCACAGGCAGCGGCAGCGCTTCGTGCCGGCCTCACGCCGATCATCTGTGTCGGCGAAACCGCTGCAGAACGTGACAGCGGCAAGGCGATTGAGGTTGTGACCAACATGCTCCGCGGCTCTCTGCCTTCAGGCGCCGCTGCAGACAGTCTCGTAATCGCTTATGAGCCTGTCTGGGCCATCGGAACCGGCAATGTCGCGACGGTCGAAGCTGTTGATGAAATGCACAATGCCCTGCGCAGCAGCCTGGCGGATATGTTCGGCGCGGATGCTGATCTCATCCCAATTCTCTATGGGGGCAGCATGAAACCGGGTAATGCCGCGGATCTGCTGGCGGTCCAAAACGTCAATGGGGGGCTGATCGGCGGTGCAAGCTTGAAGGCGGTGGACTTCCTCGCCATTTATGCTGCAGCCTGATTGCTATTCTGACTGAAGGCAGGACTTGGCCTGCGCCCGCATTCCCTATATGCGGGCGCCTTGGACGAAACGTATCGGATTTGTCATGCAGAACGTTATCCTTGTGATTCACATTCTAGCCAGCCTTGTCATGATCGGCTTGGTGCTGGTCCAGAAGTCAGAAGGCGGTGGACTCGGTATCGGTGGCGGTGGCGGCGGTGGCGCCAATTCGCTGCTGTCTGGCCGTGGTGCTGCCGGGGCTGTGGTGCGTTCAACCATCATTTTCGGTGCCATTTTCTTCATCACCAGTCTCTCGCTGACCACTCTGGCCAACCGCGGAGGCGACAACCGTTCGGATATTGAACGTGTCCTGGCGCCTGAAGACGGCGCTCCGGCGCCGGTCACTCCGACGGACCTGTTCGATCCGACTGCTCCGCTGCTGTCAGGGCAGGCCGGCCTGTCGGATGACGGCGCCGTGGTTCCGGAAACCGCGACAGAGGGTGAAGATGGCGAAGGCGCAGCAGCAGTTGAGCCTGAACCGGAAGCGCCTGCGCCTGAAAGCGGCAATCCCCAATAATTCTCGTTTGTGTCTGCTTTTGACGCGCCAGCTAAAACCGAATCACGGCATCAGGGTGTTCCCATGATCCGCTATATTTTCATTACAGGCGGCGTGGTGTCCTCCCTTGGAAAGGGTATCGCTTCCGCCGCCCTCGGCGCATTGCTGCAGTCCCGCGGCTATGGCGTCCGTTTGCGCAAACTCGACCCGTATCTCAACGTGGATCCGGGAACCATGAGTCCTCGCCAGCATGGTGAGGTGTTCGTGACCGATGACGGTGCCGAAACCGACCTGGACCTTGGCCACTATGAGCGCTTCACAGGCGTGTCGGCCAGGCAGTCGGACAACATCACCACCGGCCGGATCTACAAGCACATCATCGAGAAAGAGCGCCGCGGCGACTATCTCGGCGCGACGATCCAGGTCATTCCGCACGTCACCAATGAGATCAAGGATTTCGTCCTGTCCGATCCGGGAGAAGGCGTTGACTTCGTGCTTTGCGAGATTGGCGGCACGGTGGGGGACATCGAGGGCCTGCCTTTCTTCGAAGCCATTCGCCAGCTCGGCCAGGAACTTGGCCCTGACAGAGCCTGCTTCATTCACCTGACGCTGCTGCCCTATATTCCGGCGGCCGGCGAAATGAAGACGAAGCCAACGCAGCACTCTGTGAAAGAGCTCCGATCTATCGGTATCCAGCCACAGGTGTTGCTGTGCCGCTGTGACCGGCCAATCCCGGAGAATGAAAAAGGCAAAATCGCCAGCTTCTGTAACGTTCGCCCGTCCAGCGTGATCGAAGCCCGCGATGTCCGCCACATCTATGATGTGCCAGAGGCCTATCACGAGCAGGGGCTGGACAAGGAAGTGCTGGCGCATTTCCGTATCGATGACGCGCCCGAGCCGGATCTGTCCGGCTGGCAGCGGATCGCGTCGACAATCCATAATCCAGATGGTGAAGTCTGCATTGGCCTCGTGGGCAAATACACAGACGTGCCGGACGCCTATAAATCCGTCGCCGAGGCGCTCAGCCATGGCGGCCTGGCGAACAATGTCAAAGTGTCGGTGAAGCTTATCAATTCGGAAGAATTCGATGACGAGCATCGCCCGCTCGATATTCTTGAAGGCGTTCACGGCATCATCCTGCCGGGCGGTTTCGGGGAACGAGGCGCGCACGGCAAGATGCGGGCTGCCCGCTTCGCACGCGAACGCAAAGTGCCGTGTTTTGGCATCTGCTACGGCATGCAGATGTCGGTGATCGAGGCAGCGCGCCACATGGCTGGTATCGAAGACGCCAACACGACCGAGAACAATCCTTCGACCCCGAACCCGCTGGTCGGCCTGATGGAGGAGTGGACCCAGGGCAATGAGAAGCAGGTCCGTACCGCTGAGAGCGACAAGGGCGGCACGATGCGGCTCGGGGCCTATCCGGCGCGCCTGAAAGAAGGCAGCAAGGTTGCAGAAGTGTATGGCACACTGGATATCTCAGAGCGCCACCGCCACCGTTACGAGGTCAATGCGGCCTATATCGAAGCGCTGGAAAAGGCAGGCGGTCTGTTCTCCGGCATGTCACCGGACGGCACGCTGCCGGAAATCTTCGAGATCCCTTCGCACCCCTGGTTCATCGGCGTTCAGTACCACCCGGAACTGAAGTCCCGCCCGTTCCAGCCGCATCCACTGTTCGCCAGCTTCATCGATGCCGCTGTGAAGCAAAGCCGTCTCGTCTGATCAGGCTTTCGACAACTGGAACTGGCCGACATTGATCCGGCCGCCTTCGAAACCTGCCTCGCAATAGGCGAGGTAGAAGTTCCACATGCGGCGGAAGGGTTCGTCGAAGCCGAGCCTGGAGATCTGGTCCCAGGCGTCATTGAAGCTGCGGGACCATTCGCGGCAGGTGCGGGCGTAGTCCTGTCCGAAATAGGTGACGCCGTCATGGCGGAGCCCGGCCAGATGGAACTGTTCTTTCAGCGCTTTCTCGCTCGGCAGCATGCCGCCCGGAAAGATGTGGCGCTGGATGAAGTCCACGCGCTTGCGGTATCTGGGGAACAGGTCGTCATCGATCGTGATGATCTGCAGGGCCGCTTTGCCGCTGTGTTTCAGGGTCTCGAAGATCTTTGCAAAATAGCTCGGCCAGTAGGACTCACCGACGGCTTCGAACATTTCGATGGACGCAACCCCATCATAATTGCCTGAGTGATCCCGGTAATCTTCGAGCCGTATTTCAACCCGTTCGCTCAGGCCTTCCCGCTGCATCCGCGCCATTGCATAGTCACGCTGGGAAGGAGAGATGGTCAGACAGGTGACTTTTGAACCTCGCTGTTTGGCGGCGTATTCCGCAAAACCGCCCCAGCCGCATCCAATCTCGAGAATCTCGCTGGACGGTCCGGCATCGATCCGGTCACAGATGTTCCTGTATTTGGCGTGCTGACCCTGTTCCAGGGAAACATTCGGGCTCTCGAACACTGCTGATGAGTAGGTCATGGAGGGGTCGAGCCAGAGGGAGTAGAAATCATTCCCGAGGTCGTAATGCGCCATGATGTTCTTCTTGGCGCCTTCGCGTGTGTTGCGGCTGGAGAAAACGTGCCGCACCATATTGACCCAGCGCACGACGGCCCCGCCAACGGCCAGTTTGCCAGTTGCTTCAAAATTCGCGGAAAAGAAGCGCAGGACTTCAGTCAGGTCAGGTGTCGACCACTCCCCATCCATATAGGCCTCGGCGAAACCAACATCGCCGCCGGCCATGGCCCGCTTTACGAAATTGTAGTCGTGCACGGATATTATTGCATGTGGACCGGGATGCTTGTTCCTGAACACAAGTTGCCTGTCATCCGGCAGCTGAAACTCCAATGTACCATGCTGGGTGTTCAGAAGGGCAAGACAGGCGATCCTGAAGCTTGCCGGAACATTTTTCAGGGTCCGGATCGTGTTGGGCGAAGCTGGTATCGTCCCGGTCATGGTACCTCCCTCTGGCCATAGGGAACTGTCCCCAGTTTGCCAGAATGAGCGCTCGAATCCAATGGCTTCCGGATTATCCTGTTTCATGGCTGGCCTGTCTTACTTGCTTGAACGTTGAGATTTAAGGGTTTCGTAGGCTTCCAGGGCGCGTGCCCGGCCGGCTTTATGCTCAACGAGCGGACGCGGATAATCCGTTCCGAGTTTCACGCCGGCCTTGCGAAGGGTTGCCTCATCTGCCGACCAGGGCTCGTGTAAAACCTTGTCCGGAAGACTTGCCAGTTCAGGACACCAACGGCGGACATAGGTGCCGTCGGAATCGAATTTCTGACCCTGTGTGATAGGATTGAACACCCGGAAGTAGGGCGCAGCGTCTGCGCCGGACCCGGCAGTCCATTGCCAGCTTGCCGGGTTGGAAGCCGGATCCGCATCCACCAGCGTGTCCCAGAACCAGTCCTCGCCCTGGCGCCAATGCAGCAACAAATGCTTTGTCAGAAAGGAAGCAACAATCATCCGGACCCGATTGTGCATCCAGCCCGTTTCCCACAATTGCCGCATACCCGCATCAACGATGGGGTAACCGGTCTGGCCACTCTGCCATGCCCTCAGGGCATCTTCATCCGTCCGCCATGGCATATGGTCGAAATCGACATTGTAGTTTTCGTCGGCAAGGTCTGGCCGGTAGTAGAGGAGGACATAGGAAAACTCCCGCCAGGCGACTTCTGAAAGAAATTTCCATCCGCCTGCATCTTTTATCTTTTCCGCTTCCATTGCGGCAATCGTCGCGCGCCAGATTTGCGCAGGGCCGATCTCCCCGAACTGAAGGTGGGGGGACAAGCCGGAGGTGCCTTCCTCCTTACCCGGAAGATCGCGGTCGTCAGGGTAGGCGTCGACCGGCCCGTCGAGAAAGTCTTTCAGGCGCGTGTACGCTCCCGTCTCTCCAGGCGTCCAGACCGCATCGAAGCCAGTGGACCAATCCGGCCTGCTCGGATGCAGACCGAGGTCGCCGATTTTGAGTGTATCGGGTTGAGGACCCTCCAGGGAATTCGGCCGGGGCAGGGCAGCTGGCGCCGTGTAACAATCCCGCAGCGCCTTCCAGAAGGGCGTAAACACCTTGTAGAAACCGCCGGATCCCGTTTTCAGGACCCAGGGCTCAACGAGCAGGCGTCCGTTGAAACTCTGAACGTCAATGTCCCGGTCTTTCAGTCGTGATTTTATTGCGGTGTCGATATCCCGCTCCGCCTTGCCATAGCGCCGGTTCCAGTAGACGGCCTTTGCGCCCGTCTCCTCAATCAACTCATCCAGGCAGGCGCTGCCATCGCCTGCCCGGACTGTCAGCCGTCCACCCAGCTGTTCCAGATCGTCAGAAAGTGACCTGAGTGACTTGTCCAGCCACCAGCGGGAAGCACCGCCCAGTGGACGTGTGCCTTCGCATCCGTCCGAGTGAATATATACGCAGACCACCGGACAGTCTTGCTGCACTGCGGCATGCAGGGCAGGGTTGTCTGACAGTCGCAGGTCTTCCCGGAACCAGACGATAATGGGAGCCGATGCGTCAGACAGGGGAGCTTCCTTCCTCTTACTCTTATGGGTTAGATACGTACCGCAGGACGGTTTGGATCCACCGATCCTGCGGCTTCGCCTTTTACGGGCTCCTGCCAGCGGCTATATCCATTCAAAACCGGAGTAGAACATGTCCGATTCCCTTTTGGCCGGGACGGTTCGCGGCTGATGGCGCGCTCATCCCTGATTGATCTGATCGATGCGGCTGCGGGCCGGAAGATTGTCTGTATCGGCGATGTCATGCTCGACCGGTTCGTCTATGGCGACGTGTCCCGCATTTCGCCCGAGGCACCGGTGCCGATCATGCGCCGTACCCGGGAAGCCTCCATGCCGGGCGGGGCAGGCAATGTGGCCCGGAATCTCGCATCGCTGGGGCTTTTCACGGCGCTGGTCGGCGTGGTGGGAGATGACCCTGAAGGCCGCGAACTCGCTTCTCTGATGGGGCAGGTCGAGAATGTCGAGGCCGATCTCATCGCCATGCGCGGCCGGCCGACCACTCTGAAAACGCGTTTCGTCGCCGGCTCCCAGCAATTGCTGCGCGTCGATGCGGAAGAAATCGCAAGTATCGGCCCGGACATCGAAGTCAAACTAACTGGCGCGATCCATCAGGTTGCCGCAGATGCAGCCCTGATTATCCTGTCGGATTACGCCAAGGGCGCGATGACCGATGCCGTGATCAAGGCTGCGCTGGATGCAGGCGAGGCCTTTGGTATTCCGGTGATCGCTGATCCGAAGGGCCGGGATTTCCGCCGCTATGGCGCAGTCGACCTGCTCAAGCCAAATGGGAACGAGCTTGCGCATGCGTTCGGCATGCCGACAGAAACTGACCGGGATGCTGCTGAGGCACTGGCCGCTGCTGCGAAAACCCTTCCGGCCAAGGCCGTTGTCGTCACGCGCGCAGCGAAAGGCATGTCCTTTATCACGCAGGATGGAGAGGTGACGCACCGGGCCGGCAAGGCGCGCGAAGTCTATGACGTCTCCGGAGCAGGGGATACGTCCATCGCCGCGCTGGCGCTCGGCCTTGCGGGCGGCGGGACGCTCAGCCAGGCCGTGGACCTCGCCATTGCGGCCTCGGGGATTGCTGTCGGCAAGTCCGGAACGGCGACCGTTTCCGCCGCTGAGCTGAAGGGCGCGCTCGAAATGGGGCTCGTCAATGGCGGTGTCAGCCATATCCCGCTCGAGACCGCTATCTCGCAGGTCGCAACCTGGCGCGACGCCGGTCTCACGGTCGGCTTCACCAATGGCTGTTTCGATATCCTGCACCCCGGGCACCTCAAAGTGCTGGAAGAGGCCAAGAGCCGTTGTGGGCGCCTGATCGTTGGCCTCAATTCAGATGCTTCCGTCAAGCGGCTGAAAGGACCGACGCGTCCCGTAAACGATGCGGAATCCCGGGCACGGGTGTTGTCCGGCCTCAGTGCCGTAGATGCCGTCGTCGTGTTCGATGAGGATACGCCCGCCGCTCTGATCGAAGCCCTCCAGCCAGACCTGCTGGTCAAAGGCGGTGACTATACGCTGGAGACAATTGTCGGCGCGGACATTGTCCTGGCCCGGGGCGGCACGGTTCACATCGTGCCGGTGCTGGACGGACAGTCGACGACCGCGGCGATTGCCCGGGCCAATTCGGGCAAGACATGAGTGAAGCCGCCAGAATCGCCGCCCAGCTCTCGGCTCAGTATGGCGAGGATGCGGAGGTGATCGCAACGTTGCGGGCTGCTGAAGTCGCCGCGCAGGGTGACACCGAAGCGCTGGCGCACTGGGACGAGGTGATAAGTATTCTGGGGAGTGGGGACGGCGTGCCTGAAGGCCCGGCAAACTGATGCCTAGTTTGCGACGCCCTTTTTGAGTTCGTAGGTGCCGCGCGAAGTCAGGTTGAACCATTCCTGGATGTCGGGATGATTCAACGGCTGGGCAGAGTCATCCGGAACGAGATTCTGTTCCGACACATAAGCAACGTAGTGCGTGCGCTCATTCTCGGCGAACAGGTGGTAGAAGGGCTGATCCTTGCGGGGACGTACCTCTTCCGGAATGGCCTCATACCATTCGTCTGTGTTCGCGAACTGCGGATCCACATCGAAAATGATTCCGCGGAACGGGAAGTGGCGGTGCCGGACGACCTGTCCGATCTGGTACTTCGCCGTGAATGTGGAGACGGCATTGTAGCTGACATTCCGGTCAACGGGGCGGTCCAGCACATAGGGTGCTTCGGCGGACGGCTTGCTCTTGCGGCCGCGTCCCCCGGTCAACCATCCAAAGAGGCTACGTCTACTGGTCATTTCCGTCTCCTGTGCTAGAGATTGCCTCAAGATTTAAGTTTGGGCCACATCATGGCTGACAAAAAAGCGGCGAACCGCCGGGGTAACCGGCGAGGTTCGCGCAAGGGACGTAGCGGACCGCTTTATGCGGCTGTCGACCTTGGGACAAATAATTGCCGCCTGCTCGTGGCGGAGCCGTGGGGGAAGTCCTTCCGCGTCGTTGATTCGCATTCGCAGATTGCGCGTCTCGGCGAAGGCTTGCACGAAACGGGACGCATGTCTGACGCCGCCATCGAGCGGGCGCTGGACGCGCTGAAAGCCATCCGCCGCAAGCTGAAACACCACGGCGTCGGCCGGGTGCGATGCATCGCGACGGAGGCCTGCCGGCAGGCTGAAAACGGGCCGGATTTCATCCGCAGGGTCCAGGAAGAAACCGGCCTGACCTTCAAGATCATCAACGCCAAGGAAGAAGCGCGGCTTGCGACCATCGGATGCCATGACCTTATGGCGGACGACGCGAAAACGGTGCTTGTGGTCGATATCGGCGGAGGTTCCACAGAGCTTTCCTGGGTCAACGCAAAAGTGGCGCGCGAAGGCGGCTCGCACGGCCTGGTCAAGCGCGCGCCCATTCAGGATTGGACGAGCTTGCCTCTGGGCGTGGTCACTCTGCATGAGCGCTTCGGCCATTTGCCGGAAGAGGAGGCATTCCCGGCCATGCTTGCGCATTGCGGCGAGGTGATCAAAGCCTGGAAGGGCACCGAACGCGTCAGCCGCGCCATGGCAACCAGCGGCTCACACCTGATCGGCACGTCTGGTACGGTGACATGCCTCGCCGGCGTTCACTTGAAGCTGGAACGCTATCGCCGCGACAAGGTCGACGGCAGCTGGATGAACCGTGACGAAGCAGACGCGGCGGTCAAGCTCCTGCGGGATCTGGGCCTCGATGGCCGCGCCACCTTGCCAACGATCGGAGAAGAGCGGGCCAGCCTCATGCTGTCCGGCTGCGCGATCATGCAATCGATCTGGGATGCTTTCCCCGGCGAGCGCATGCGTGTTGGCGACAGGGGCCTGCGCGAGGGCCTGTTGCTGTCGATGATGTATGGCGGCAAAGGTCAACGCAGACGCGGCAATCGCCGCCGGAATGGTCAGAGCGGCGCCGGCGATGCAGCCCCGGCTTCGCCGAATGACAGCAATGGCCGGTCAGCGGAGGCCTCACCATGACGGACGACGAAAAACGCCGCTGGAAAGGCCCCTCCGATACGAAGGGGTCCTCCGGACGCCGCATGGGCGAACGCAAGATCATCGCCCACCGCGCCAAGAATGAAAGCTCCAAGCGCTGGATCGAGCGCCAGCTTCAGGACCCTTACGTCCAGAAGGCCAAGTCCGAAGGCTACCGTGCCCGTGCAGCCTACAAGCTGCTGGAAATCGACGAGAAACTGCACCTGTTCCGCCGCGGACAACGCGTGGTCGACCTCGGCTGTGCGCCCGGCGGCTGGATGCAGGTGGCCCAGATCAAGGGTGCAAGTGAGATCGCCGGGATCGACCTCTTGCCGGTGGAACCACTGGCCGGCGTTCACATCGTTCAGGGGGATATCAACAATCCGGAAGATGTCATGGAGTTGCTCAAGGGGCTGACCGGCGCGCCGGACCTGGTCCTGTCTGACATGGCAGCCAACACGACCGGCCATAAACAGACCGACCATTTGCGGACGGTCGCGCTGGTTGAGATGGCGGCCGCGTTCGCAGTGGAACATCTCGCGCCGGGCGGGACCTTCTGCTCGAAGGTTTTCCAGGGCGGCGCGACAAAGGAAGTGCTGGACCTGCTGAAAGCGAACTTCTCCAGCGTGAAACATATCAAGCCACCGGCGAGCCGCGCCGGCAGTCCGGAAATCTTTGTTGTCGCAAAGGGCTTCAAAGGGAGCTCACAGGCAAAGTGAGCAGGGGTGTCCCGCTGCTTAGCGGGAATAGGTGCCGGACTTCCACGCATCGCGGTCGAAATAGCCATTGTCCGGGAAGAGCTCGTTGCAGACGGACTCGATTGTATTGATTTCTGTTCGTGTGAGGCGCGACTGCCAGTCGTTCAGGCGCTGCGAAACCGACAATTGTTCCCGGCCTGACGTTGTTACAGGGCTCGCTGTGTCGTTCGATGGAATATTCACCGAAGACAGTTCCAGCCGGTTCAGGATACCGGGGCCCTGGTCCACAACATCCTCATAACGCACCAGATGAGCCTTGCCGGCAATGATGCTTCTCTGGGCGGACCTTTCGCTCAGACTCCACATGGCGGCCAGCCTTTGCGCAGGGAACTGGTCGAAGCGAAGCAGGGTTTCGGCGCGTTCCCGCTCAAGCGAGCCTTTTGAATAATCCTGCGGGCTGTACAGCTCCCTGAGGCGAACATCCTCGAATCGCCAGGACCAGTCGGTCTCGCTGAAACTCGCAAACACAGCAGCAGGGTGGCGCCGTATATGGATGATCGGCACCTGGTAGGTGTCGGCTACATCGTCGAGCACAAAACCGAGTTGGGTAAACTTGACCACGAGGTCCCGTGACCAGGAATTGTCGCCTGGCCCTCTCAGGAAGTGCGTATATCCGTGGGTGCCGACGCCCTTCAGCGCGAGGTGCAGTTTTACCCGGTCGCGAGGCGTGAGGCAGTCCGCCGAGAGGGGCATGTAAACATTGGAACTGGCGTCCGAGATCCGTCCGCGGAACTGGTCCCAGTGATGACAGGCCGCGGGCGAAAATGGCTCAAACAGCGATTTCGCATGAAGCGCTTCGACCAGCGTCTGTTGCAGCCATGTTGTGCCGCTCCGCCAGAATCCATTGATCAGCAGGGTATTCTTCAGCCGCTGCGCTGCGACATAGTCAACCAGCGCGACAGATGTGAGTTTGAGACGACCTAGACCTCGCACGGAGTTCAACCTGCCCTTGGAATACCTGAAAAGTATACTCCGAGTGGCAATTCCCGGACCAGAGCGACAATACCAAGGGTGAAACTATAGTATTTACAGGTGATTCAGAGGGGCGGGAATGCTTGCGAAGGCATGAAGAGGTCTAACTCGGAGACAGGCAGGGCCAGAAGGGCTCCAGAACTGACACATGTCCGGTGAAAGCCTGTGCAACTGCCGGACGAATATCAGAGGCGCGCTTCGATCGTGTAACGGCCCGAGAAACTCCGGCCGCCGCCACAGGCACGTCGGAAATAGTATTCGTTGCTACACATCCCATCGCTGTGCCGGGCTTTTTCGTAGCCCAGGTTCAGCGTCACCTGGTAGTGCGTGACCTGACCGTTGGAAATAAAGCCGCGCGCCGTGACGACATCGAACCAGTCTGGCTCACCAAAACCGTCTCTCGCCACGCAGAGCGCCCGCGCAATCGCGTCGTCAACGGAAATATCCGAAGTGCCGGTGATCTGGCGGGTGGTGGAGTCTACAGACATGCGAGCAGGCTTTTCCCGTTCTGGCTCAACAACTCCCTCCGCAAGACTTATGCCCGAGCATCAGGAAAGGTTCCAATTAACTGTCGCTTGCGCCAACATGGCGGGCATTCCACAATTGCGACAACACATTGGGAGGATAGACGATGACAACCACAGGCGGCTGCTATTGCGGCGAAATCCGTTACGAAGCGGATGGAGAACCGGTCATGAAGGGCGAATGCCATTGCCGGGAATGCCAGTACATTACCGGCGGCCAGGCGAACGATTTCATGGCCATGCCCACGGCGGGCTTCCGGTACACCAAAGGTGAGCCGAAAGGCTTCAAGCGGGGCGACCTTCAAGGTGCGGTGACGCGGGAGTTCTGCCAGAACTGCGGAACGCACATTCTGACACGCTCCCCGGCCTTGCCGGATGCGGTGATCCTGAAGGTGGGGTCACTCGACGATACCAGCCTGTTCGGACAGCCGCAGGTGGTGATGCAGACGGCCGACGCGCCGAGCTTCCATCATATTCCGGATGGCGTTCCGGCCTTTGAGAGATGGCCCGGGTGACGCCAGCGCGTCTGATCCTTATGGGGGCGGCGATCACCGTGATCGCCGCCTGCAGTGCGTTGCGTGACTATCATGCGGCCAATCCTGACTTTGGCAGCTCAGCGCCCCCCTATGAGCGTATACAATTCGCATCCCAGTTTGCGACACCCGCTGAACGGGCTCGCTGTGAAGCCGCCGGCGGCGAAGTTCAGCGAGCCGGGATGCTGGGCTGGCAGCATTGTATTCAGACATATCCGGATGCCGGGCAGGCATGCCGCGGGAGTGAAGACTGTCTCGGGCAATGCCGGCTCGAGGACACGGCGGGGCCTATTGAGGCCGGGAAACCAACGCAAGGTGTCTGCCAGACCAGCGACGAGCCTTTTGGCTGCTATGCCCGCGTCGAAAACGGCAGAGCGACTCAGACGATCTGCGTCGACTAGCGCCTAAACCGGCAGCAGGTGCGCCTCGGCTTCGTCGCGGTGCTTCTTCAGGTATTTCATGAAGGGCGTCCCGCCGGTGCCGACATCGGGGTCGTTGCCTGCGCTGTGGCTTGCCTGCTTGTTGATGTAGCTGGCTGCATATTCGAGGTGCCGGGTGCGGAAGCGGGCGAGCTTCGAAACGTTCTCATTGTAGAGCGACTTCAGGGTCGCATCGCCCGAACCCTCCACGAAAGCCCGCGCCTTGCTGGCGGCGCGGATGTCCTCGATCAGGCGGCGGTGCGCTGGCGGACGGTAGGCGTGAAGTTCATCCAGGAAGCTGCGCAGCGGATCTGCCGCGTGGCCAACGCTCAGCAGCGTGTCCATCGCAGGCACGATGGAGGATTGAGATCCCGTCTGTCCACGGAAGGCCTGCGGCGCCCCGCCGGTCTCGTCCACCCCTTCATAGACAAGTCCGCCGCCAAGGGCCGGATTGTCCTTCCAGCCATGGATCCACGGACGCACCCGGTGGAAATAGCAATAGGGATCGCAGCGCTCCGGCATCCGGTCAAAGATCGCGTTCACATCGTCCCACACAGCCGACATGACAGACAGGCAGCGAGCGGCTGCTTTGGTGTCGCCAGCTTCGGCAGCCGCAATGAGGGAGAGGGATTCATCCAGCATCTCACCGGCCCGCGCCTCGATGGCAACATGAACGAGGATAAACCAGGCTTCGTCCATCCCTCCGTCAAAGTGCTGGATCACCCGCACATTGGAAAGATCGATCGGTCCGGCCTCGTCGATCAGGGCCCAGTTCTCCAGCGTGTAGGACGAATAGGGTAGCAGCGGCGGCTGGCCGAGGCTCTTGCTGAGCTGCCAGATCGGCACGGCGAGACAGGCGGGCAGGGCACGCGGTGCTTCGGCCTCTCCCCAGACATAGGTCTGCACCATGAAGGAATAGTGCAGCATGGCGATCCGCTGTTCGGCCTCGCTGGCGGTGGCGCAGAAATCGGTGAGGTCGGTCACCGGCAACCGTTCCAGCATGGCCCGCACGCGGCCTGTGCAGACGAGTTGAGGGATGGACAAGGCCATGTCCCGGGCCGGTTTCAGGGCAGGGGGAAGTTCCACCTTCGCCGGATCAAATGACGCAAGAAATCCTCTCTCACGGGACATCCCGTAGTCCGAAAGCCTCAACATACGCTCCTCCCAGAGCAATTATTTTCATTTGTAACTATTTTCTATGGGAGGTTTGAGCGCCGGGTCAACATTTGTCATCAGGCACTATGACCGGGATATCCGGCATAGCTTACGACCCTGCAGGTGTGCCGTGTCCGGTTACTCTGCCGCGTCTTCCGCTGTTCCGGAACCGGAAGGGAAATAGTCCGTGAAAAGCGCGTGATAGACGTCCCGCATAGCCGTTTTGCGCGGCATCACCGGGTTGGCTGACACGTTTTGTACCATGCCGATAAAGATGAGGTCGTGGTAAGGGTCTACCCAGAACCAGGTCCCCGCGGCGCCATCCCAGAAAAACGTGCCTTCAGGCGCGCCGAGACCCGAACGGATCGTGTCCGTAATCACCGCGACACCAAAGCCAAACCCGGTACCGCGAAACGGTTCATACATCGGTTGGCCGGTCTCCGAATTGACGAAGTTCGTGCCGCTGGTGCGCAGCAGACTTAAGGACTCCGCGCTGACCAGCGTCTGGTCCTCCCATGTGCCGTCATGCAGCAGCATGTCTGCAAAGCGCTCATAATCTGCAATGGTTGAGACCAGTCCATGTCCGCCGGCGTCGCGCGGAAGCTGGGCAGCTTTCATGTTCTGCATAGGGCCGGAGACCTTCTTCATCGGGTGGTCCGGAGTCCATGCCGTAAAGTCTGCGAGCCGGCTGCGCTGTTCATCGCTGACAGAAAAGCCGGTATCGACCATTCCCAGCGGATCAAAGATACGGCGCTTCATGAAGTCCCCGAGGCGCTCGCCGGTAATGCGCTCGATGATAATGCCCTGCAGGTCCGATGCTGCCGAATACGACCAGGCAGTGCCCGGCTCGTACATCAGCGGCACACCCGCGATCCGTTTCAGGTATTCCTCATTGGTCGCTGCGCCATCGACTTTCCGCTCTGTAAATTTCCGATTGGCATAATCCGGCCGGCCAGCGCCATAGGCAAAGCCAGCCGTGTGAGTCAGCAGTTCCCGCATCGTTGGCGGGCGGCTGGCTGGGTGTAGTCCTGCGCCATCGCTTGCCTGAAACGTGCGGGTTACCTGCAGATTATCCAACTCGGGCAGGAACCGGGTGATCGGATCGTCCAGGCTGAACTTTCCTTCTTCCAGGAGCATCAGCATCGACACGGCTGTAACAGCCTTGGTCATTGAGTAGACCCGGTAGATCGTGTGCTCGTCCACGGGCTCAGAACCGTCAAGCGTTCGGGTTCCATAGTATCCCGTCTGCACCCATTCCCCATCCTTGATCAGGGCGTAGGCGATGTTGGCGACTTTTCCGCTCTGTACAAATTGCTGCATATCGGCGTCGAGGCGCTTCAAGGTCGGCATGTGGAAGGACTGGATGGCGGGCGGTTTGGCGGGCTCTGTCAGCGCAATGCCGGCATCGACTTCCTGTTGGTCGGGCACGTCAGGTGTTTTCGCTCCGCAAGATGCCAGTACCAGGCTCAGAGCAAATGGGACCATAGTGGTCGCCAACAGGTTCTTTTTCACGAAAAAATTCCCCCAAGAGTAGATGTCCGTGCATTAGAGGCAGGCGCCCCCCTTTTCAAGACCGCGCGACTCCCTTATGGGGCCGAAAAGGGAGCTCCCCACATGAAAATCCGACAAGCGATCACCTTTGACGACGTGCTTCTCCAGCCCGGCGCGAGCGAGGTCCTTCCCGCCGACGTCAATGTCTCAACCTTCCTGACGAAAACCATTCCGCTGAACATTCCGCTGATCTCGGCGGCGATGGACACGGTGACCGAGGCCCGCCTCGCCATCGCCATGGCCCAGGCCGGCGGCATCGGCGTCATCCACCGCAACCTCTCCATTGAGGAGCAGGCCGGGGAAGTCGCCATGGTCAAGAAATACGAGAGCGGCGTGGTGATGAACCCGATCACCATCGCCCCGACCGCCACGCTCGGCGAGCTGAACGAACTGAAGCAGCGCACCGGCTTCTCCGGCATTCCGGTGGTTGAGGACAATGGCAGGGTCGTCGGCATCATCACCAATCGCGATACGCGCTTTGCCGAGGACATGAACGAGAAGGTCGCCAATTTGATGACGCGCGACGTCGTCACGGTGGAGATGGAGACCTCCTCGGAAGAAGCGCGCCGCCTGCTGCACAAGCACCGGATCGAACGCCTCGTCATCGTCGACAAGGACAGCAAGTGCCTTGGCCTCCTGACCGTGAAGGACATGGACAAGGCCGCCGTGAACCCCAACGCCGCGAAAGACGGGGCAGGCCGCCTGCGCGTCGCCGCCGCGTCAACGGTTGGCGATGCAGGCTATGAGCGCACCGCCGCGCTGATCGAGGCCGGGGCCGATGCCGTGATCATCGACACTGCCCACGGCCACTCCAAATCGGTTGCCGAGGCCGTGACCCGCGCCAAGAAGATTTCCAATGCGGTGCAGATCATTGCCGGCAACGTCGCCACCAGCGAAGCCACCAAGGCACTGATTGATGCAGGCGCGGATGCCGTGAAAGTCGGCATCGGCCCGGGTTCCATCTGCACCACGCGCATCGTCGCGGGCGTCGGCGTGCCTCAGCTCACCGCCATCGAGGCCTGCGCCAATGCCGCCCAGTCCAGCGGCGTGCCGGTCATCGCCGATGGCGGCATCAAATTCTCGGGCGACTTCGCCAAGGCCCTCGCGGCCGGCGCGGCGACCGCCATGATGGGGTCCATGTTCGCCGGCACCGAAGAGGCGCCCGGCGAGGTGTTCCTGTATCAGGGCCGGTCCTACAAGGCCTATCGCGGCATGGGCAGCCTCGGCGCCATGGCCCGCGGCTCAGCCGACCGCTATTTCCAGAAGGATGCCGCAGCTGACAAGCTGGTGCCGGAAGGCATTGAAGGCCAGGTGCCGTTCAAGGGCCCGCTCAACCCGATCATCCACCAGATGGTGGGCGGCCTGCGCGCGGCGATGGGCTATGTCGGCGCCAAGGACATCGACGAGCTGCACAAGAAGGCCGAGTTCGTCCAGATCACCGGCGCCGGCCTGCACGAAAGCCACGTCCACGACGTCCAGATGACCCGCGAAAGCCCGAACTACTCGCTGTCGAGAGGGTAGGGAAAGAAGCTGACTGGGTCAGAGACCTTTCAGCAGTTCCTCAATGAAGTCTGACAGCATTCCGGGCATTGGATCGGAAAGCGGGATCATCCCAATCAGGACTGACAGCAACGGCGTGAGGCGGGAGACCCGGAAGGCCTGCAGCGCCAGTGTGGACAACGGAAACTCCGGCAGCCGCGCGATCTTGTTCTGTATGGAAATACGCTGACGGATCTTGTCGAGCCTCGTCTGGAATGCCTCGTCGGAATTCCTGTCGTAGAGATCGTCTACGAGTTCGAAGGTCCGGACCGGACTGTTTCCGGCATAGACGTCCGCCATTGTCCGCTTGGCACTCTTCATCATGGGCCGCATGTCAAGAATTGGCCTGACGACGGAAAAATACATGAATGCGGAGCAAACAACCAAAAGAATGTAGAAAAACCACGTGTACTGCTCATAGTTCAACGTGGAATACTCATACAAAAAGTCTGTGCAGCGGACTTCAAATGAGGACAGGTTGAACAGCCAGTAGATTAGCCAGACGATTATGATCGATATCAGCAGTCCGGAAAACAGGATGAAGCTGCCCAGCCCTGCTGAACCGCCTGCGTTGTCGGGGTGATCGGGGATCAGCCGCAGAGAATTCGGGCGTTTGCGAAAATACTGTGTAAATGTTCCGTGTCCTGCGAGAGAGCCAAGGCGATCTCCGAGCACTGCCCCGCAAAGCGTTACGCCAAGTCCGAACTCAAAAGAGATCTCATTGCCGAGAGCCGCAATATTACCCACTGCAGCCACAACGAGAATGAACAAACGAGAGCGGCGGCGCCACTTCCACTGATTGTGGGACACATACCGCTGAATGACTGACCCGTGGTAGGGGTCGATAATGCCATCGGCAATCAGTTGCGCTTTTACCTTCAGATAGCGGCCCTCCGTCAGCGTTGCGATGAGGCAACCTGATAGGCAGGACAGAAAGCCCGAAATGGCCATAACGTCGAAATACGGTTTTGTGTCGCATTCGGTTATGGAAGTGGTGAACCGGCCAATTCTGAGAATGAACCACAAGAAGAGCACAAGTATGGACCATCGGATCACAGCGATCTGATGGTCCCGAAACATTGTCAGCAACCGCGACCTGAGCACTGCGCCGTCCCCCACAGACACGAAACGCTACATTATTATGGAATCGAAATGAAAGACTGTCCACCTTGGGTGGCGGGACGGCGTGCGCTGGTTGTCAGCCTTCTGGACGATAGGATACGCATCCACACTCGCCGCAAGCGCAGCTGGGAGTTGCTGTTCGAAGATATCCGCACGCTGCGCTACGTCGTGACGGAAAGCCCGCAACGCAGCGACTACGCGCTGCTGATCGAGGGGAAGGGGCGCACGATCGCCCTTAACTTCATGAAGACCCGCATCGCGGGGGCAGACCCTGTGCGCGAAGTGGCGTTCAATTACGTCGTCTCGAAAACGCTCGCCGCGATCGCGGTGGCCCGGCCGGAGCTTGAGGTTTCTTCCGGGCGCGCACCGCTGGGCGCGGCGCTGAACTTCCTGTGCTTCGTCATTTCCGCAGCGTTGGGTATCGACATCGGAATCCTATTGCTGGGCGAACGGGATGCTCGGCAGATCGGACTCGCTGCGCTCGGCATCGTCTCGCTCGTGTTCGCCTAGCGGGCTCGCCGCGGCACTGGCCGAGATGTTCGAAGGCTAGCGGGCAGGTGCGTTTATCCCCCACCCAATCCAACCGGATAAGCCCGCGCGCCATACTCCGCGCATGAGCACAGATTACATCGCCTTCGCCCTGCAGCAGGTTCGCGTCAGCCTGGCAGAGGCCACATATGATGCCGGGCTGACCAGGTCTTCCGACACCGTTCCGCAGTCCGCGGCGCGGTGGTGGAAGGCGCGGGTGAAGGCATTGGTGATCATCCTCCGCCGTCTGATCATGCTGATGGCGCTTAGCCTGACGCTTGATCCACCGAAGCCGCGCAACGCGAAGGCGGCTCCGGCGGAGGAGGAGCCTGTACTTACCAAGGCCCAGATCCCTTACAGCATCGCGCTGAGCGGACAGACCCAGGTCTTCACGCTCGACGGCCCGGACTTCCCCGATGGCGCTCCTGGCGCGTCTGGTCCGGTGCCCGTTGCGAGCCTCATGCGCCGCTTCGAGGCGCTCGCCCGCATCCTGCGCAACCCTGAGAAATATGCCGTGCGTGTCGCCCGCGTGATGGAGCGCCAGCGCCGGGCAGGGGCCTCGCGTCCGCTGTGTCTGCCAATCAGGACACATCAGCTGAAACCCGAACTCGGCGCGGCGGCGGCAGGCCTGCCCATGCTGCTGGCGGATGCCTTCAGCCGGTGGAATGACAGCAGCTGATCCCGCCCCTTATCCAACACCCAATTGCCGGACGGGCTGAAGCCCGCGCCGGTCACACGTGCTGGATATCACGCGGCTCACGCCACATTGCCTCCAGGGCGGGGAGCCGGGGCCGACTTCGAACAGTTTCGCTGTTCTCCGTAGGTTCGACGATGGTTGAGTGCCTTTAAGAAATGCCATGTGCACGACTACACATGACGCGCGAGGCGCCGAATTATTCGCTTAGCCGGGGGTAGGTAAGGTTCGATTGACCGTGTCTGACGGGTGGCTATCCTGAGCAGGCAGCAATAGCTTCAAGGGGACCATCCAATGAAATTCTCTTCTTATCTCGCGCTTGCCGCGCTGAGCGTGGCCGTCTGCGGACAGCCTGCTGTCGCCCAGTCTCCGGGCAACTTCGGCACAGGCGCGTGGACCGACACGTCCTTCGTCAGGCAGACAATGCCGGACGGCACAGAGACCGAGCAACAGAGCAGCAGCGGTTCGATTTGTATTGATGCAGGCAACAACACGTTGAGCGCGGTGGATCAGACTTTCCTCAAAACATATGCAGATCGCCAGTGCGTGATCTCGGAAGAGAATTACAGTTCCACGGGTGACCTGACCACAATGGATGCGAAGATCACTTGCGGGCCGCTAAGCGGCAATCTGCGCGTTCACTACGCCTTCAACCTGGTGCGGGTCTCTAGCAGCTTCGAAGTTGAAACCGGCGAGGGCACCACCACCATTTTCAATTCCTCAAGATGGCAACGCAGTGGCGACGGCTGCTAGCAGGCCTGCGCGCTAGGTCTTTGGCTCCCGCCACATCGCTTCCATGGGCGGGGCGCCCGGGCCGATCTCAAACAGTTTCATCCGTTCAAATCCGTGGCTCTGGTAGAAGCCGGTATTCATCGGGTTCGAGTTTTCGAGATAGAGGGGCAGGCGGGCCTTGTCGGCGGCGGCCTTCATCGGCGTCATCATCAGCTTGCCCAGTCCCTTGCCGCGCGTGGCTTGACGCGTACCAATCGTGAAGAGGTAGACGTGCGGGTCTTTCGGGTGGTGTTCGTCCATCACCTTGCCGGCATTGAGAGCCCGGAAGATGGAGCCTTGGGTTCCCTTGAACATCAGGGTCGGCAAGAGGCGCAGCGTCGGTATCAGCCCGAGCTCCTTCCGGTTCTGCGACTCGATCCACATCGTTGCGCCACCATCGCCCGCCAGGTGGCAGATGCCGTGTTTCAGGTAGATCGACTGCGCCAGAAGGGAGAAAGTCGGTCTCAGCGCGTGCGTGCGCCCAAAGATCCAGAGGTTCACCGGATCGGATTCGAAAGCTTCGCCGGTTATGTCCCCGACTTGCCGCCAGTCCGCCGCACTGGCCCGTCTCAGCCCCTCCGGCAGGTCTATCTCCAGCATCTTCCGCCCTTTCTGGTTTCATTATGTTTTTTGAGACGCTAACACAGCCCTCCCCAAAAGGAGCACCAAAATCATGCGCAACGGCGGACGTATCGCGGCAGCCATCGACGTCATTTCAGACGTCCTGAACCGTCACCAGCCGGTTAAATCGGCGGCCCGCGACTGGGGCAAACGCGCCCGCTATGCCGGTGCCAAGGACCGCGCCTGGGTTTCCGGCCTCGTACTGGATGCGCTGCGCAAGCGGAACTCCATCGCGCATGCCATGGGCGACGACAGCCCCCGGGGCCTGATCCTCGGCGCGCTGGCCCATGCCTGGGGCTGGAATATCCGCGAGATCGACGCGGCGATGGACGAAGAACATGCCCCGTCAAAACTGACCCTGCAGGAGCGCGAACGCCTCGTCATGGCGCCGGACCCGACAGCGCCGCCGCATGTGCAGGGTGACTATCCCGAATGGCTGGCGCCGCACCTGGCGCGTGTGTTCGCGGAAGAGGCTGTCGTCGAAGCCCAGGCCATGTCGGTGCGCGCCGATGTCGACCTGCGGGTCAACACGCTGAAAGTGGATGCGGAGAAGGCCGCCGCGCCGCTGAAAAGCGCGAAGGCAGAGCCGTCGCAGCTGCTCCACAATGCCTATCATATTCCCGCCCGCGACCCGTCTCAGCGCGAGGCGAGCCTCGAAAGCATCCCGGCCTATTCGAAAGGCTGGGTCGAGGTTCAGGATGCCGGATCCCAGATCGCGGCGGCTGCGGGCAATGCTCGGCCCGGTGAGCAGGTGCTGGACTATTGCGCCGGCGGCGGCGGCAAGACGCTCGCTCTGGCTTCCCAGATGCAGGGGAAGGGGCAGATCTTCGCCTATGACATCGACGGCCGGCGCCTCTCGGCGCTGATCCCGCGCCTGAAACGCTCCGGCGCCCACAATGTTCAGCTCGTCCATCCGTCGGAGCCGACCCAACTGGAAGACCTGACCGGCCAGATGGATCTCGTCTTCGTCGACGCACCGTGCACGGGGACAGGCACCTGGCGCCGCCGTCCGGATGCAAAATGGCGTCTGAAGCCGGGCCAGCTGGCCAAGCGCCAGCAGGAGCAGACTGACATTCTCGCCAAGGCCTCCACCTTCGTGAAACCGGGCGGGCGTCTGGTCTACGCGACCTGCAGCTTTCTGATGGAGGAGGATGAAGACCGCGTCTCGGAATTCCTGTCCGGCCATCCGGAGTTTACTGAGGAAGATGCCGCCGAGGCCGCGATCGCATCCGGCCTGCTGACCGATGAAGGCGCAGCCATGATGCGCAATTATCGAGGGCCATCCGGCAGTGTCCGGCTCACGCCGCGCCGGGCAGAAACGGACGGTTTCTTCTTTGCGGTACTCAGGAAGGCCTAGTTTCCGCTGACGATTTTTTCGCCGGAATAGGTGGAGATGGCACCAAGGAATTTGGTGACTTCCTCGCGTTCTTCGAGGGTCAGTTCCGGGCGCCAGATGTCGAACAGGAGAACGACGCGGGTCTCGCTCGCTTCATTCTTCGCTTCATGTTCGACACTGTCGTCAAAGATACAGACTTTGCCTTCCTGCCAGTGACGGGTGTCACTGCCGACCCGCAGCCAGGCAGGGCCCGGCACCAGAACCGGGAGGTGGCAGATCAGGCGCGTATTGATCAGGCCGTGATGCGGCGGGATGTGCGCGCCGGGCTTCAGAAGGGAGAACAGGACCGATGGCGCCTGACCGGGCAGGCGGTCCAGTGGAATATTGTCGAAAGCGGCCGCGGTAACCGGACAGCGCGCACAGTTTTCTTCAACCCGCTCGCCGTCTTTCCAGAGGTAGAAGGCACTCCAGTCGTCATTGCCGACAAGTTTGTGGCTCTTCACATTCGGCTGGCTGTCGGGCCGTTCCAGATAGGGCCGGAAGGCCTGATGATCAGACAGAACGCCCATGAGTTCGTTTTTGATCTCGGGCGTCTTTGCCTCAAGGCCCGGCACCCAGTCGAAGTCCGACGTGTCATAGAACTGGATCTGCGGCAGGCCGGGGAAATAGTATTTCGTCGGCTGCTGAAGATAGATGCCGGACTTGCCCAGCAGGATGTCTACGGACTGGTCAAACCGGCTTGTCCGCTGCGCTTTCGGGAGTTCGCCTTCGATGAAGGCCTCATAGCCCTGGGCATACTCGCCGAGACGGGCTTGCGCCCGCTGAACGCCTTGCTGGAAACCAGGCGCCACTTGGCCGCCGGAAAGCTGGATGGCCTGAAGCGCGCCGGAATAGGCCCGGCTTGCATCCTGCGTCCGGCCGGCAGCGTGCTGCACATCGCCCAGGAGCAGCAAACTCCCGATGTCTTTCGGCGTCTCGCTCAGAACCGACAGCAAAAGGGCCGCGGCGTCGTCAAACAGGCCGGCGCGCGCATGTTCGAATGCCGCTTGTTTGCGGCTTTCCAGGGGAAGCGTGGTTGTCATAAGGGCAGGAAATGCCGGTCCGGAAGCAGGGTCAAGCGCTGGCAGCGCCGCAGCCGCATCTTGATATGGACGAATCCCTCATCCTCGGCTAAGCGGCGCCATGACTGACCAGAGACACGAACGCGCCCTTATCGTCGACTTTGGAAGCCAGGTGACCCAGCTGATCGCCCGGCGACTTCGCGAGAGCGGCGTCTATTGCGAAATCCACCCCTTCAACAAGGTCGATGCCGCCTTTCTGGCAGACTATGACCCGCAGGCGATTATCCTCTCCGGCGGGCCGTCCAGCGTTACCTGGGACAACAGCCCCCGCGCGGACGACACCGTTTTCAGCCTCGGCGTTCCGGTCCTCGGTATCTGCTATGGCCAGCAGGTGATGATGGAACAGCTCGGCGGCAAAGTCGAAAGCGGCACCAGCCGCGAATTCGGCCGGGCCTTCATCGAGAAAGTCGTCGAAGATCCGATCCTCGAGGGCCTGTTCCACGCCGGCGATCATGAGCAGGTCTGGATGAGCCATGGCGACCACGTCGCCGAAATGGCGTCTGGTTTCGGTGTCATAGCAAAATCCCCCGGCGCGCCCTACGCCATCATCGCGGATCCTGAGCGCCGCTTCTATGGCACCCAGTTCCACCCGGAAGTCGTCCATACGACGCACGGCCGGCAACTGCTCCGCAACTTTACGCACGGCGTAGCCGGCCTGAAAGGCGACTGGACGATGGCTGCTTACCGCGCTGAAGCCGTCCAGAAGATACGTGAGCAGGTCGGTGACGGGCGCGTCATCTGCGGTTTGTCGGGCGGCGTCGATTCCTCAGTCGCGGCGGTTCTGATCCACGAAGCCATCGGCGACCAGTTGACCTGCGTCTATGTCGACCACGGTCTGATGCGGGCAGGGGAAAGCGATCAGGTCGTGAACCTGTTCCGCGAACACTACAACATCCCGCTCGTCCATGTGGACGCTTCGGAACTCTTCCTTGGCAAGCTCGAAGGCGTCACCGATCCGGAGCGCAAGCGGAAGATCATCGGTGGCCTGTTCATCGATGTGTTCGAAGACGAGGCGAAGAAGATTGGCGGCGCGGATTTTCTGGCGCAGGGCACGCTCTATCCGGACGTCATCGAAAGCGTCTCTGCCCTCGGCGGGCCGAGCGTCACGATCAAGAGTCACCATAATGTCGGCGGCCTGCCTGAACGCATGAACATGAAGCTGGTCGAACCACTTCGCGAATTGTTCAAGGACGAAGTGCGGGCGCTTGGCCGGGAACTTGGCCTGACCGATGCCTTCGTCGACCGCCACCCATTCCCGGGGCCTGGCCTCGCCATCCGTATCCCGGGTGAGATTACACACGAGAAGGCCGATACGCTCCGCAAGGCCGATGCGATCTATATCGAAGAGATCCGGAAGGCCGGGCTCTACAATGAAATCTGGCAGGCCTTCAGCGTTCTGCTGCCCGTGAATACGGTCGGCGTCATGGGCGACGAGCGGACCTATGAAGCCGTACTCGCGCTGCGGGCCGTCACGTCAACAGATGGTATGACGGCGGACTATTATCCATTCGAGCACGATTTCCTGGGCCGCGTTGCCACGCGCATCATCAATGAGGTCAAAGGCGTCAATCGCGTTGTCTACGATGTGACTTCAAAACCGCCCGGTACGATCGAGTGGGAATAGGGTACGAGCGATGAGCACCAATAAACGTATTGTTCTGTCCAGCGATCACGCTGACATCGAACTTCGCAAGACCATAGCGGCGCATGTCGCGGCTCAGGGCTGGGACGTGATCGACATCGGGCCGATGACGTCAGAAAGCACTCACTATCCAATTCATGGCGAAGCCGCGGCTCAGAAGGTGGCCTCCGGCGAGTGCCAGCTCGGCATCATCGTCTGCGGCACCGGGCAGGGCATCATGATGGCGGCCAATAAGGTGAAAGGCATTCGCTGCGGTGTTTGCAGCGATACCTTCTCGGCAAGAATGATCCGCCAGCACAATGACGCGAATATGCTCTCCCTCGGTGCGCGGGTGATCGGTGAGGGCCTCGCCCTGGATATCGTGGACGCGTTCCTGACCGCCGAATTCGAAGGCGGACGCCACGGAACGCGCGTCGACATGATCAAGGCACTCGAGGAATAGCGTCCGCCTGAAACAGAGGCTTTGCGCCGGTTTGCAGGATCGTAAGACAGACTTGTGTTGGCATGCTCTGGCACTTCTGTTTCGATACACCACATCCGAGAACACCTGAGTTCACGACAGGAGTCCCCCATGAAAACCGTTTTGATACGCTCTCTCTTCGCCGCTGCCGCACTTGGCGTTGCGGCCTGTTCGCCGCCAGCGCCTGCTGAGATGTCCACGCTCGATGGCGACTGGACCGTCGATTCCGGCGCGTCCCGGTTTTCATTCGTTTCGGTGAAAGCTGGCACCCTGGCCGAGGCCCACACATTCAGCGGCCTGTCGGGCACAGTGATGGCCAATGGCGATGCCGAGATCGAAATTCCGCTCTCGTCTGTAGAGACCAATATCGATATCCGGAACGAGCGCATGCGCGAATTCCTGTTCGAAACGGAAACCTACCCGGAAGCGACGGTCACAACCAAACTGAACCCGGCCGTCTTCACGGACCTGGCGATTGGCGATGCGGTGAATGTACCGGTGACTGCCACCTTGGACCTGCATGGCGAAACGCAGGAAATCGACACCGACCTGCTGGTGACGCGGATCGGGGCGGACAAGGTTCAGGTCGGAACGAGCGTACCGATCATCGTCAACGCCGCGGACTTCGGGTTGGACGGCGGCGTCGAAAAGCTGCGGGAGTTGGCAAACCTTCCGGGCATTACACCGGATGTGCCGGTCACTTTCTCCATCGTTTTCACGCGCTGACCCTGTAGCCATTGCTTTTGTCCCGGCCTAGGAAAGGGCCGGGAGGAAATACAATGGAACAAGCTGGCGACTTCCTCGCAGAAAGCCGCGCGCTCTATGGTCTGCTGGTCAACCGGCCAAACGCGGACTTCGGCAAAGTAACCCAGTTCAAAGGCTGGCACGTCGACGATGTGCTCCGGCACCTTCACTACTGGAACTGGATGGCGGAGCTGCAGCTGGCTGATGAAGCGCGCCTGGAAACCGAGCTGGCAGCGGTGGGCAAGTACGGCATGCGCAACCGCGAACAGGCGCACGCCGGAGACGCGGCAGGACGCGAATTACTTTCAGCCTGGTGGGATCAGGCTCAGGCGACCGCCGCAGCGTTCACAAAAGCCGACCCGAAAGCCCGTCTGAAATGGGCCGGGCCGTCGATGAGTGCCCGGTCATCCATCACCGCGCGCCTGATGGAAACCTGGGCGCACGGGCAGGAGATTTATGACGTGCTGGGAACCGCACGTGTCGATCAGGACCGGATCCGGAATATCGTCGTTCTTGGCGTCAACACTTATGGCTGGACCTATCGGGTCCGTCAGGAAGAGGCGCCCGGGCCGATGCCTTTCATCAGACTGATCGCGCCCTCCGGTGACGAATGGACGTTTGGCGATGACGATGGAGAAAACCGTATTGAAGGCCGCGCAACAGAGTTCTGCCAGGTCGTCACACAGACGCGCAACGTCAAAGACACCGCCTTGCGTGTGACGGGACCGATTGCAGAAGACTGGATGTCCAAGGCGCAGTGTTTTGCAGGCGGGCGAAACGATCCCCCCGCGCCGGGAACGCGCTTTCGCAGCCCTGTCACTGCCTGAGATGTCCGTTCTGTCCCGCGTTCGACATTGGTCACTGTTGGTTGGCTTCTTCGCCGCGACAGGCTGTTCCATGCCACCACATCAGACCACCGCAGCAACCGCCCCTGTTTGCGAGTCGCAGCGGCACACAGCACAGCTGACCAATTACGAGTCCTATCCGAAGCCGGGTAGCGAGGAGTGTATTGAAAACAATGGCTGCACATGGGCTGGCCAGTTTTACGGTCTATCCGGCAAAAAAACTGAAAGCTGGGTGAGGGATCACAATATCGTCGCTGTTCATCTCAAGGACTGGGAGACACTGGGTATGAAACGCCTCCGTCTTCAGCAGGATGACCGAACCCTGATGGTAAAGGTCTTTGACGCGTGTTCAGACGCGGACTGCCACGGATGTTGCACGGCAAATCTCGGCGGGGACGGATATCTTGTCGATATTGAAAAATACACAATGGAGCGCTTCGGATCGGGCGACGGCCTCGTCACGTTTCAGGTCTGCCAATAGTTCTGGCGCCTCTCGGCTGGACTGATCCGCCGCTGCCTGCGAGCGTAACTGTGGCAGTCTGACACCACGCCGTACCGGTGCAGGACATGGACAAAACCAGCGTTGGCTGTCAGGTCTGCGCCAGCAGAATTGGAGGCAAACCGGATGTCGGTCATCAAACTCGAAAAACAGGGTCCAATCGTCATCATGACGCTCAACCGGCCGGACGCGATGAATGCGCTCGGCCAGGATGGCGATGGAAAGGCGATTGCTGCGGCATGCGCGGAAATCACCGCGGACCCCGAAATCCGCTGCGCCATCCTTACAGGAGCGGGCCGGGCCTTCTCTGCCGGCGGCGATGTGAAAGCGATGCAGAACAAGACCGGGGCATTCGGCGGCAAGCCGCATGACATCCGCGATGGCTACCGCCGGAATATCCATGTGATTGTCCGCTCCCTCTACAATCTCGAAGTGCCGCTGATCTCGGCCATCAACGGACCGGCAATTGGCCTGGGCTGTGACGTGGCCTGTATGGCGGATATTCGTATCGCCTCAGAGAAGGCGAAGATGGGCGTGACGTTCCTGAAGCTCGGCCTGATTCCTGGTGATGGCGGCGCCTGGCTGCTTCCGCGCCTGATCGGCTCGTCTCGGGCGGCGCAGCTGCTCTTCACCGGTGATGTCATCGATGCCCGGACCGCTTGCGAGTGGGGACTTGTCTCCCAGGTTGTTCCGGCAGACTCGCTGATGGATGAAGCCATGAACCTGGCCAAACGTATTGCGGGGCAGCCGCCGCAGGCCCTGCGCCTCGCCAAGACGCTGATGCGTCAGGGCGCGACGACGTCTTATGACACAATCATGGAAATGTCTGCCGCGGCGCAGGCCCTGATGCACGAGACGGACGACCACATGGAAGGCGTCAACGCCATTCTCGAAAAGCGCACACCGGACTTCAAAGGCGAATAGGCGTTACTTCACCACACCCTCGCCGTAGAGCGCGTCAATCTCACTCGCGGCGAGGCCGAGGTCTTCCAGCACAGCACGCGTGTGCTCTCCCAGTTTCGGTGACGGTCCCTTTGGGCCATCATCGGCGCCCGGGAACCGTACAGGAGAGGCCGGGGACGGGAAGGTGGTGCCATCGCCTTTGCTGCTTGGCACTTCGACAATGGCGCCCGCGGCCTTCGTCTGCGGATCCTCGGCGACTTCGGCAAGCGTCTGAACCGGTGCCCAGGCGATGGAATGCTCATCGAGGCGGGCCGAGATTTCCGCTTTCGTGAATTTCGCGAAGCCCTCATCGATGAAGTCGACCAGATCCGATGCATTCTTCCTTCGAGCCTTGGAGCTTGTAAAACGGGGATCTTCAATCAGGTCCTCGCGGCCGATCACCTTGCACATCGGCACCCAGTCCACATCTCCCTGACGCTGAACGATACAAATCCAGCTATTGTCCTTCGTTTTGAAGAAATTGGTTATCGGCACGTTCTGCTCATGCCGGCTCTTCGTCGAGGCGACCCGGTTGAAGAAAAGCTGGATCGCGAAGTCGGAGCCGAGGGCATAGAGACCCGCCCGGAACAGGGACGACTCCACCAGGCGTCCCTTGCCTGTGCGTGTGGCTTCAACAAGCGCCGCGCAGATGCCGGCAGCGGTGGCCATTGAGGTTGTATGATCGCCGAATGCTGTGCGAAGCGGGAAGGGCTCTTGCCCTTTTGGAACCGTCAACGCGCCAACCCCGGTTCGGCTCCAGAAGCTGGCCACGTCGAATCCTGGTCGGTCGGCGTCCGGGCCCTCCAGGCCGTAGCCTGTGAGCGAGCAGTAAACGAGCTTCGGATTGATCTTGCTGAGTTCTTCATAGCTGAGGCCGGACCGCTCCAGCCCGCCCGGACGCACATTTGTGAGGAAGACGTCTGCCTCTTCCACCATCTTCCGGAGCAGCTTCTGGCCCTCAGGTTTCGACGTATCCACGGCAATGGATTTCTTGCCGCGATTGTCAAAGTCGAAGACCGGATTGTCCTGGAGGTCCGTCCCGATGGTCCGGAAGAAAATCCGGATCGGATCGCCGCCCGGCGGTTCGACTTTGACAACGTCGGCGCCCCAGTCGCTGAGGATCGATCCTGCCCCCGGGGCTGCCATGTAAGTCGCGTATTCAATGACCTTTATGCCCTCGAGCATGGGCTCTCTCCTCCGGAATTCTTATCGTTTTCCCGGCAACTCTCGGACACTCCGGACCGAATGGCCAGACCTTCCGCAAAGAGAGCGGGGCAGGCGAGCGCAGATCAGGGCTTGCCTGCCGGGCCAGGATCGTGAAAACAGCCGTTTGCTGCGGAGGAGTGGCAGAGTGGTTGAATGCGGCGGTCTTGAAAACCGTTGAGCCTTTACGGGTTCCGGGGGTTCGAATCCCTCCTCCTCCGCCAGCAAAACAGATTTGTTCCAGCCCCCGCTTTTCACGTTACCAGCGGTTCCGCACTTCTTCCGCAAAACCGGGCAGGGCGTCGATTTTCAATGTCGAGCCGTCGTCCAGTTTCACGTCGCCAGAAAACAAGCCAAACACCTGATCCTGGGACGTCTTGAAGAGGCCGAGATCTGTCGTGTGGTGCCGATTGACAATCGGCTCGAAACTCAGCTCGAACCGGCCATTATTGCTGGTGAAGCGCCAGGGCGCAGAATCCGGCGGACCGTCCGGCATTTGGAACGTTACCTGATCCAACTTGTGCGCCTTTCCGTCCACAAAAACCATGTTTTCAGACGCCGCGGACGTATCACCGAAGCCGTAGCCTATATTGAAGCCAACGCAGCGGTCGCCGCACATCCCGGAGGCAGAGCCCCAGTACCAGACATTGCTGTAAGTCCACACGCCTCGTCCCCAATCCAGGACACCAAAGGCGGAGTCCGGCGAGAACTGATAAACATCACTGCCGATCCTGATTTCCCCGGTGGCGGGAAGGCAATTGATCTTCTGATTGTAGTAGAATGCCTTGGGCGCATTCGGGAAGGGCGTGGCGATGACCATACGGTCCATCTGAGGCTGGGCGAGCCACAATTCTCCCTTCAGCCCGCGCCCGCCATCGAAGCGCGGCGCATCCACGATCAGGCGGCGTCCGCCTTCCTCGTGCAGAAAGCTCAGCGACATGTCTTTGTGCTTCTGGACGATGTCGCCGCGGTCGGCGGACGCAGGCAGGTCCATCCGGCCCATTGGAAAAGGGATGACTGCGCCGTCATTCACAGCCGTCCCGCTCTTCAGGTCCATCCAGGACGTACCGAGGAAACCAAGATAGCCATTGTCGGCAACGGTCAGAGCGAGGCCGAAGTCCGGCGTGAGGATGCAGTAATAGTCCCACTCCTTGATCCGGAGGCCGTTCGCCCGGATGGCTGACCTCTCATATTGGCGAACTTCTGCGGTGGACCAACCACGCTCAACCAAGCGGCCGCGCGCATCGAGCAGGGGACCTTCTCCGAGTCTTTGTTGCATTTCGTTCTTCCCCCTGAGTGTGCAGGCAGCGGTCTTCGCTCGCTCTAATTGATGTTCTTTCTCTTCACCTGCGTTTCCGGGATCCGGCAAGAGCGCAGCTTGAAAAGATGTAAACAACCGGTAACCGTAGTCTCCGGATCCTTCAGGTGTGGTTCATAAGGACTGCACCACACTATGCTACATAGGGTTCGCTGGAGGGCAGAAAAGCCGTCCCAAAGGGTCATCAAATGACCCGCAGCTCAGAATGAGGTGAACCTTGAAGACCGTTTCTTCCGATTCAAAATCTCTGCACCTGACGTCTCTGGTCCTGGCTGGCGCGGTTGCGATCTCTGTCGTGACACCTGCGCATGCTGACCGCCGCAATCCGGCACCCATCGTCTATGCAAACGGAACTTCGCCGTATCCTGCCGGCAAGCCCCAGTATATCGAGCCGAGCCGTTCTGCAGACGCCTCAGCGAAGAAGCAGGCGCGGATTCAATTCCGCTATCCGGGTTCGCCCGTTTCACCTTCGCCGCAAGCTCAACCGGCAGAGCAGGGGGGGCGTGACTATGCGAGCACGAAGACCCCGTCCCCGAATTATTCCAGCACGCCCGTCTCCACTGGCAACAGTTTCGAAGCCCGCGCCGCCGCTGCACGTATCGAAGCCGAGCGTTCGATCTCCGCTGTAGAGAGCGAAGCGCTGCCAAGCCTGCAGGCGGTTGCCGCACCGGCGCCCGCGCCAATTCAGGTTCAGCCTGTCCCTGCGCCAGCGCCTCAGCAGTTCCAGCAAGCGCCGCGCCAGCTGACGCCAGCCACGTCTTATTCCGTCTCCAGCGAGCCGGTCCCGGTCTTCGACGAGACGGCCGTTGCGATTGTGTATGGAAGCGAGTTCAACGGCCTGCCGACGGCCAATGGCGAAACCTTTGCTCCGGATGCCATGACGGCCGCTCATCCAACATTGCCTCTTCCGAGCCTGATCCAGGTTGTGAACGAAGAGACCGGCAAGGAAGTCGTACTCCGGGTCAATGACCGTGGTCCGTTTGAAGACAGCGCATCGCTTCAGGTTTCCCCTCGCGCGGCCAATGAGCTTGGCATGGGCGGGGCAGGGAAGGCCACGCTCCGGGTTCGCTATCTGGGCTCTGCTCCTGCCGTCGCAACCACCGCACCGCAGGCGGAAGCCCCGGTCTATGCTCAGTCGGCAGCGTTGCCCGCAGAGGCTGCACCGCAGCCTGCCGCAGCGGACGATTTCATGGAGCCGGTTGCCTATCAAACCGTCTCGGCGGAGCCGCAACGTGCAGTTCGGCCCACCTACACCTTTGATCCTCAGCCAGCTGCAGCACCGACGGGCGATTTCTTCGTCCAGATTGGCTCCTTCACGGATATCTCGAACGCACAGTCACTGAGCAATCGCGTGCAGGCTTCACTCCCGGTGACGATTGTTCCCGCCCGCGTGAATGGCGCTGACTATTTCCGCGTCCGCGTCGGACCACTGGTCAGCCGGTCGGAAGCCGAACGCGCCCGGGAAGACCTCTCCTATGCCGGAATTGCGCAAGGACGCATTGTTACAGGCGAATAACCGCACGCCCCGCCATTGACCCCGACCACAAACCGGCCCTTTTTCCTGTATAATCGGAAACTGGGCCGGATTTGATTCCGGCCTCCGAACAGAATGTTGGAGGCCCCTTTGATGAACTTGCCGAAGATCGCCAGAAACACTGTCGCCGCAGCCGCTTTCGCCCTGTCGGGCATGATGGGTGCCGCCAACGCGCAGATGATGGATACGCCGGCAACGCATGCGGTCATCATGGATCACGAAACCGGCGCGATCCTGTTTTCCAAGGCCGGCCAGGAACCCATGGTCCCTGCTTCCATGACCAAGATGATGACGGCCTACACGGTCTTCGAAATGGTTCGCCGCGGCGAGCTTTCCATGAGTGACAAGTTCACGGTCAGTGAAAACGCCTGGCGCAAAGGTGGATTTCCGTCCGGTACGTCGACAATGGGGCTCGCACCAGGTGACACGCCAACGGTCGAGGAACTTCTGCACGGCGTCATTATCATGTCCGGAAATGATGCGTGTATCGTGCTGGCTGAGAACATCTCCGGTTCGGAAGAAGCCTTTGCCCGCCGTATGACCAATCTCGCCCATGAACTGGGCCTGAACTCGGCGAACTTCCTCAACGCCACAGGTCTTGAAGCCGTCGGGCATGTGATCTCTGCAGAAGATCTCGCAAAACTGGCCAAGCTGACGATCGACAATTACCCCGAATACTATGCCTGGTACTCCTTGCCCTCTTACACGTGGCGTGACTTCACCCAGGCCAACCGGAACCCCTTGCTGGAAGTCTCCGGCGCCGATGGCGTGAAGACCGGGCACCTTGAAGTTTCGGGCTACGGCCTGACCGCTTCTGCTGTCCGTGACGGGGTTCGACGCACCGTGGTCATCAATGGTTTGCCGACCATGGCCGCGCGCGCTTCTGAGGGTGAGCGCCTCATGCGGATTGCCTTTAGCAGCTTCGATCTGAAAACGCTGACACCGGAGACCGTCGACCTGCCGGATGTGCCTGTCTGGCTCGGGGAAACACAAAATGTTCCGGTAAAGCTTGCGGGCGATCTGCGCGTAGCTGGCTACAAGGCAAGCATGGAAAAGGCAAAAGCCGAGATCGTTCTTCCCGGACCGGTCGAAGCCCCGATCAAAAAGGGTGATGAACTGGGCCGTCTTGTGATCACCATCGAAGGTCAGAAGCCGGTGGAGTCTCCAATCGTCGCGGACGCAGACGTCGGCCAGCTTGGTTTCTTTGGACGCGCAATTGAAGGGCTGAGCCAGATGCTCGGCGGCGGTGAAAGCCAGTCGTGACACGGGGACGCTTCATAACGCTGGAAGGCGGCGAAGGTACCGGCAAGTCCACATTGCTCGCAGCATTGCGGGAGAAGCTGGAAGCGGCAGGCCAATCGGTCGTTCAGACGCGCGAGCCAGGCGGGACAGACCTTGCCGAAGCCATCCGGAATCTCGTTCTGCATCCGCCGGGGGAGCAGAGTTGGTCTTCCATGGCCGAAGCCCTTCTGATGAATGCGGCGCGAACGGATCATCTGGAAAAGAAGATCAGACCGGCGCTAGAGGCTGGGCACTGGGTCCTGTGTGACCGGTTCGCCGATTCCACGCGCGTTTATCAAAGCGTTCAGAGCGGTGTCGGACCGGCCATACTGAAGATGTTGGAAAATACTGTGCTTGGTGACAGCCGACCTGAGCTCACGCTCGTCCTGGATGCCCCCGTGGAGCAAGCCGCCCAGCGGCGCGCCGAGCGTGGCGGAACAGCAGATGCTTTTGAACTCAGGGACAAGGCGTTTCACGAGGCCGTAAGACAGGCATTTATAGATATTGCCCGCAGCGAACCGGAGCGCTGCGTCCTGCTGGATGCGTCGAAGGCGCCAGAAGAGGTATCGGAACGCGCGTGGCACGAGATCGAGATCCGTCTGGGCATTAGCCAGGAGACTCGCGCATGACTGCGGCGCTTCCTCTCATCGGATATAATGACGCTGAGCGGACGTTTGAGGCAGCGGCCGCCAGCGGCCGGATGCACCATGCCTGGATGATTGAAGGCCCCTCGGGGATCGGAAAGGCACGCTTTGCCATGCGCTGTGCGGCCTGGTTGCTTGGCGCACGAGGATCGGCCGATGCGCCATTCGATGCGTCTGTGGATGACCCGGTCATGTCGCGTTGCCTGTCCGGCGGCCACCCGGACCTACGCATCCTGACGCGTGAATTGAATGATAAAGGCAAACTGAAGCAGGATATCTCAATCGAGCAAATCCGCGCCTTCAATGAGTTTTTCACCTATCGGCCAGCGATGGGTGGCTGGCGCGTGGGTATTGTGGATTCTCTGGATGAGCTGAACCGGAACTCCGCCAACGCGATCCTGAAGACGCTGGAAGAACCGCCCAAGGCGGCCATCATGTTTCTGGTCAATCACGGATCCCGCCCGGTACTCCCAACGATCCGCTCACGCTGCCGCACGCTCCGGGTCCACACTTTGAACAAGGAAGAGATGTCCGAGGTATTGAAGCTTCAGGGCTATGAGGGAGACGTTTCCGCAATCCGGCATGGCCGTCCCGGACTGGCGGTGGAGAGAGCTTCCGAAACTTGCCGCATTGCTGCCAACGCCGCACGCACACTGATGACCTCCATGCCACGGCCCAATGACGCGCTCGTAACGAGGGCCATACAGGCAGCGGGCATAGACCAGACAGCGTTCGCGGCATTCAGGGACGAAGTACTGGCAAAGCTTGCGGAAGACGCAACAGAGGAACCTCCGAAATCCCGGACCTGGCTCAACACAGTGAAGCTGGTCGGAGAAGTTGGTGAACTGAACATGGATCCCGAGCAAGCTGCAGCGAAACTGGTCTCCGGACTTTTGTCAGCATCCGGCCGTTAAGTGATTGAGACCCATGTTTGATACTCACGTCAATTTGCACGGCGAACCTTTTGCCGACGACCTGGAAGAGGTGCTTGAACGCGCCCGCGAAGCCGGTGTGGCCAGGTTTCTCGCTATTTGCGACAGGTTTGACAATTTCGCCTCTGTCCTCGCCATCGCCCGCTCTCATGGCGACATATGGTGCTCTGCCGGCGTGCACCCGCATCACGCAAAAGACTTTCCGGACCTGACGGTTGAGACGCTCATAAAGGCCGCATCGAATCCGGAAGTGGTTGCCATTGGCGAGACGGGGCTCGATTTTCACTACGGCTACAGCGCTGAGGATGACCAGGTGACAAGCCTGCGCAAACACATATCCGCAGCACGGGACACTGGCTTACCCCTGATCCTTCATACGCGCGAAGCCGATGAGTTGATGGCTGATATACTCGAGGACGAATATCGAAAGGGCACATTCCAACCATTGCTGCATTGCTACACCGGTGGGCCGGATCTCGCTCAGAGGGCGCTGTCTCTCGGCGCCTATGTGTCTGTATCGGGAATTCTTTCATTCAAGAGCGCAAAAGAAGTCCGGGCGGTCATAGCGGACGTTCCGATCGACAGGATTATTCTTGAAACGGATTGCCCCTATCTGGCTCCTGTCCCAATGCGCGGGCGGCGCAACGAACCAGCTTACCTGACCCATGTGGCAGAGGCGCTGGCGAGCCTGAAAGGCATGCCTGTTGATGAGATCAAGCAGATAACAGATGAAAATGCCGTTCGTCTGTTCGCCAAGGTAACCCAACAATGAGCGCAGGATTTCGCTGCACGCTCCTCGGCACCGGTTCTTCCGGCGGTGTGCCGCGTGTCGGTGGAGACTGGGGCGCATGCGATCCGAACGAACCAAAAAACCGGCGCCGGCGTTGCTGTGTGCTGATCGAAAAGGATGATGGGCGCGGCGGTGTAACGTCTGCACTCATCGACACTTCGCCCGACCTGCGCGAGCAGCTTCTGGACGCAGGCGTCACCCGTTTGGATGCGCTCGTCTATACCCACGAGCATGCAGATCAGGTGCATGGAATAGATGATGTCCGGCCACTGGTCATCCGCCAGCGGGCCGCGTTGCCGACTTTCATGAATGCCGCAACACGGGACATCCTGACAAAGCGGTTCGATTACTGCTTCGAAGGTATGGGCGGCTATCCACCCATACTCGACCTTCAGCCCGATATAACGCCGTACACGCCGTTCGAGATCTCCGGAGCAGGCGGCAATATCACGATGTTGCCGGTCGACATGGAGCACGGGCGCATCCGCTGCCTTGGCTTCAGGATAAACAATTTCGCCTATTGCAATGATGTCAGCGATTTGCCCGGGCGTACGAAAACTGCGCTTGAGGGCCTGGATACACTGGTAATCGATGCGCTGCGCTATACCGACCATCCGACCCACGCCAACGTCGCGAAAGCGCTGGACTGGATCGCTGAACTCAAACCCCGAGCCGCCGTGCTGACCAATATGCACGTGGATCTGGATTATGAGACGCTGAAGAGGGAGCTCCCCAAATCCGTGGAGCCTGGCTTCGACGGGATGGTCATAGAGATCAGATAAAAGCACCACTGCGCGCTATAACCCAATTTCCCATAATGATGATTATGCGACTTGGGAATATAAAAACCCAATAAGATCCGGACCTTGTGGTTATCGGTTCGAGCAGCCTGAGCCCCATCATACGCTTGTCGCCATCAAAGCAACCTGCGGTCAGCGCCTGCAGTTTTCATCGGCAACATATGTGCTGGAGATCAGTGTGAAAGGTTTTGTTAAGCTGCGCCTTCAGCTTTCGGGCGCCGGCGCGACACCCCTTCCCCGCCTAGCGGAGGACCGATCAGTGAAAACAGAATGTGGTCCAGCATTGGCTTCCGGATGAATGCCGCAAATCCGGCCTCTATCGCCAGGCACTCCAGTCCCGACGTTTCCCACCCCGAGACCATTGCTGCGGGCGTATCCACGCCCTCCCCTCTGAGAGCATGCAAAACGTCGACGCCGGAGAGATCTTCCATTTTGTAATCGATCAACAGGAAATCGAAGGACCCCTTCAGAGGAGATTTGAGAAATTCGGCTCCGGTGGCGAAGGCCATCGCCGCGTAGCCTCTTGCGGTTAGCAACAGTGACAAAGACCGGCGCACAGCATCGCTGTCGTCAATGACGGCAACATTTTTTGGTCTGTTCAGCAAAGCGTTCGACATGGCCACCCAACAACAGGATTATCGAGCCTGTATGTTGGCGGAACGGCCGGTCTCTGTCTTTAGGTACTAGTCCGTAACCTTGCCCTGAAAGCCAATTCCGGCCGCGAAGGCAATGCGCAGGACGCCCGAGAGACTTGTCGCGCCAAGTTTCTCCATCAGGTTTGCCCGGTGGATCTCAACGGTGCGTGGAGAGATATCCAGAGTATCGGCTATGGACTTGTTTGTATGTCCATCAACCAGCCCCTCAAGAACCTCACGCTCTCGCGGCGTTAGATGCTCTATCTTGCCGCGGGCTTTATCCACCAGGAGATCGCGTTCGGAGCGCTCCTGAAGATGCTGGAATGCGCGATTGAGCGCCTCCACAAGTGTTTGTTTTTCATAGGGCTTTTCGACGAAGTCCACAGCGCCAGCCTTCATGGCTTTGACCGCGACATTCACATCGCCATGTCCGGTCAGAACGATGACCGGCATCGCGATTCCCTTGGCGTTGAGCTGCTCCTGAACTTCCAGTCCGTCCATGCGCGGCATCTGCACATCCAGCAGGATGCAGCCAGCTTGCGCATCGTCGGCGACTTCGAGAAACGCCACGCCATCTGAATAGGTCTTTACGGCGAATCCGGCATGGCGAAGCATGAAGCTGGCCGAGTGCCTGACGGCATCATCATCGTCGACGAGGTGGATCAGTCTTTGTTCACTCATGAATTCCCACTAGCGGTATCCTGCCTGAGTGTGAACCGAAAACACGTGCCACCTTCAGCTGCTGGAGTCGCTTCGATCTTCCCGCCATGGGCCTCGATAATCGTCTGACAGATCGACAAACCAAGGCCCATGCCCTGGGATTTGGAAGTCATGAAGGGTTTGAAGAGGGTTTTCCGGACCTCTTCAGACATGCCGGGTCCATTGTCGCACACTTCAACGGTCACAAAGGATTCCGGGTGTTTCCGGGCGGCAACCCGCATCTTGGGTGACGCGACCCCGTTGAGAGCTTCAGCGGCATTACGGAGCAGGTTTATGACGACCTGCTGGACTTGAATTGGATCGGCAAGGACCGCGCCCAGATCTGGTTCTATATCCTTGTCGATCGGAATGTCCGCCATGTCTCCGGAGATTCGGGCAAGGGCGATCGAATCAACCAGCAAAGGTGCAAGCACGACGGACCGCGCATCAATTTCCCCGCGAGACACATAGCCGCGCAATTTGCGGACAATTTCACCCGCTCGCACAGCCTGACGAGAGGCCTCATCCAGCGCCTCGTGCAGTATTTCGCGCGCATTATCCGAATCGGATTCGAGCAAGTCACGCGCCGCTTCAAGGTAGTTCGCGACCGCTGTGAGGGGCTGATTCAGTTCGTGGGCGAGCGCAGAAGCCATCGTACCGACCGCGCTCATACGGGAAAAATGCACCAGTTCGGCCTGCATTTCCTGCATGCGCAATTCATTGCGGCGTTGCTCGGAAAGGTCGCGGACGAAGGCGGTGAACAGGTAATGATCGCCAACCCTGGCCTCTCCGATTTTAAGGTCGACCGGGAAGAGCGTGCCGTCTGATCGCTTCGCTGTAACGACGCGGCCAACGCCTATGATGTGGCGCTTTCCGGTCTCGAGGTAAGTGTTGACGTAGGCCTGATGGTTGGCTTCGTCATGCCCGCCCATGAGCAGGCTGACATCCGCGCCAATCACATCTTCCGCCTTGTAAGAAAAGAGTTTTTCCGCCGCGTTGGAAAAGGCGAGGATCTTCCCCTTTTCATCAATCACAATCATGCCGTCAGGCACCGAAGCCAGAATCGACCTCAGGTGAAGCTGTAGCGCCTCAAGATCTGTCGATACCGCGTCGCTGGTGAAATCGGTCAAGTGCCTGGTACCAAGTAAGCCGTATCAAAATGTGGAATGAGCGCGACCGGGCCGGTCAACGGCGGACGGCAAGCATCTGACGGCGAGACGATGCAATGATCATAACCGCACTATAGGCGACCATCGTTGCACCAATCGCGGCTACCGGACATCCCCAGCAATGCCCTGCGAATGTCAGAAAGGAATCGCCAGCTGCACCGGACGCAGACCCGCAACGGAAGGCGAGATAGTCTTCCAGAGTCATTGGAGCGTTGGTGTGCTGCCAGATCTTTAACAAACCGGCCACGAGAAGGGCTGCTCCCGTCAAAAGCCATTTTGTCATCTGTTTGCTCCTTCGAGTGGATTTGAATACGTTTTGTGAACTAGGCGGATGCGACAGCGAAGCCCATCCGTATTTTACCGTATACCGGTTTGAAGTCGACACCGGCATCAAGGCGCCAGAATTCCAACGACTCGCAGGGGGTCAACAACGTGAGCACGTTACTAAAAAGACGGTCCTCGGCATTTGCCAGCATTGGCAGTGTCGCGGCCTTTACCAGCATCTTCGCCATATTGGCATTGCTGATCGCTAGCCATGCTGCCGATCCGCTTATGGGCGCACATGCCTGGCTCTTCCTCGGCCTCGCCGTGGTAGGGCTTCTGGCACTTGCACTCTGGGCAGGCAGCCTGGGTGACCGGGATCCATTCGATCAGACGGTCTATGAAGACACGATTGTCAAATTTGGCGTCACGGCTTCTATGTTCTGGGGCATTGCCGGGTTCCTGGTCGGGCTGATTATCGCCCTCCAGCTGGCCTTCCCCAATATCTTCTACTTCGAACAGCTTGGCTGGACGAACTTCGGGCGCCTGCGTCCGCTGCATACTTCAGCGGTCATTTTTGCGTTCGGCGGCAACGTTCTGCTGGCAACCAGCTTCTACGTCGTTCAGCGTACCTGCCGGACACGTCTGGCAGGCGGCATGTGGCCATGGTTCGTTTTCTGGGGCTACAACCTCTTCATCGCGATTGCCGGCACCGGTTATCTGATGGGAGTTACCCAATCCAAGGAATATGCTGAACCGGAATGGTATGCCGATCTCTGGCTGACCATTGTCTGGGTGGCTTATCTCCTCGTTTTCCTCGGCACGATCTGGAAACGGAAAGAACCCCACATCTATGTGGCCAACTGGTTCTATCTCTCTTTCATCGTCACGATCGCCATGCTGCACATCGTGAACAACCTGACCCTCCCCGTCACACTGACTGGTTCCAAGAGCTACCAGCTCTTCGGCGGGGTTCAGGATGCTCTGACCCAATGGTGGTACGGCCACAACGCCGTGGGCTTCTTCCTTACGACGGGCTTCCTGGCCATCATGTACTACTTCATTCCGAAGCGGGTGCAGCGGCCGGTCTACTCCTACCGCCTGTCGATCGTGCACTTCTGGTCGCTGATCTTCATCTACATCTGGGCTGGTCCGCACCACCTGCACTACACGGCACTGCCGCAGTGGGCGCAGACACTGGGCATGACCTTCTCCGTGATGCTCTGGATGCCCAGCTGGGGCGGTATGATCAACGGCGTTATGACGCTGTCGGGTGCTTGGGACCGTCTGCGGACAGACCCCGTCGTCCGGATGATGGTCGTCGCCCTCGCCTTCTACGGCATGTCGACCTTTGAAGGCCCGCTGATGAGCGTCCGCGCCGTCAACGCGCTGTCGCACTACACGGAATGGGGCATTGCCCACGTTCACTCCGGTTCGATGGGCTGGGTGGGCTTCATCTCCTTCGGTGCGCTCTATTGCGCAACGCAGTGGCTCTGGAAGCGTCCGTCCCTCTACTCGCTTAAGCTTGTTGAGTGGCACTTCTGGCTCGCGACCATCGGCATCGTTTTCTACATCGTTGCGATGTACTTTGCCGGTATCCTCGAAGGCCTGATGTGGCGCGCCTACAATGAGTACGGCTTCCTCGAGTACAGCTTCATTGAAACTGTCGAAGCTAAGCACGTCAGCTACATCATCCGCGCCCTGGGCGGCAGCCTGTACCTCACGGGTGCGCTGATCATGGCCTACAATCTCGTCCGCACGGCTCTCGGCCACGGCGCTGCCGCTGAAGGCACCCGCCCTGTCGATGCACCGGCCGCCGCGACGCTCCAGCCCGCTGAATAGGAGAGTTACTCATGGGCTTGATAAAAAAGCACGAAACGCTTGAGCGTCACTCTCTGGCACTCACGCTGGGTATCCTGGTCACTGTCGCCATCGGCGGGATCGTGGAAATCGCACCGCTCTTCTATCTCGAGAACACGATCGAGAAAGTTGAAGGGATGCGCCCGTACACGCCACTCGAACTGGCCGGCCGCAATGTCTACATCCGCGAGGGCTGCTATGTCTGCCACTCGCAGATGGTGCGGCCGCTCCGGGACGAGGTCGAACGGTACGGCCACTACTCCCTGGCTGCAGAGAGCATGTATGACCACCCGTTCCAGTGGGGCTCCAAACGCACAGGGCCTGACCTGGCCCGTGTTGGTGGCAAGTACTCCGACACCTGGCATGTGGATCACCTCAAGGATCCGCAGTCGATGGTTCCGGAATCGGTGATGCCGCCTTACGCGTTCCTCGCTGACAATACGCTTCACTTCGAAACGATCGACGATCACCTGAAGGCGCTTCGTTTCGAAGGGGTTCCGTACACCGATGAGATGATCGAGAACGCCCAGGCCGACCTGATCGCTCAAGCTGATCCTGATGCAGACTATGACGCGCAGGATGCGCTCGTGGCCCGCTATGAAGAGGCTGCCGGTCGCGAAGGCACGGTTCGGATCGCCGACTATGACGGCAATCCGGAGAATGTGACGGAACTCGACGCGCTCGTCGCTTACCTCCAGATGGTCGGCACGCTGGTGGACTTCTCCACCTACGAAGCCGACGACCTGGATAATCGCAGGTAAGGGCAGGGCCATGTATGAGATTCTGTCAAAATTTGCCCAGACATGGGGCCTGGGCTTCTTCGTTCTGATGTTCGCAGTCGCTGTTGCGTACGCATTGTGGCCGTCAAACAAGGAAAAATTCCAAGCAGCGGCCCGTTGGCCGCTCGATGAAGGGGAACCTGGAGATGAGTGAGACCGACAAGGAAGTTGATGTCCTGTCCGGCGTGGAAACAACCGGGCATTCCTGGGATGGCATCAAGGAGCTGAACAACCCCCTTCCCCGCTGGTGGCTGTATATCTGGTATGGCACGATCTTCTGGGCGATCCTTTATATGATCGCCATGCCAGCCCTGCCGTCGCTTCCGGGCATGGGTAGCCGGAACACTCCTGGTGTTCTCGGCATGTCTGACCGGGACGCGGTCGCTGAAAGCGTCGCATCGCTGCATGCCGAACGCAGTGCGGCATCGGCCCAGCTGCTGGATGCGTCTCTGCAGGACATTCAGAACAATCTGGACCTGCAGCAATTTGCGATGGCCATGGGTGAAAGTGCCTTTGGCGACAATTGTGCGACCTGCCACGGCTCTGGCGGCCGCGGCGCCAAGGGCTACCCGATGCTGGCAGACGATGTCTGGCTGTGGGATGGTACGCTTGATGGTATTGAGCAGACGATCCGTCACGGCATCCGTCATGAGGAAGATCCGGATACCCGGTTCTCCGCCATGCCGGCTTTCGGGCGCGATGGCCTGCTGACCTCAGCGCAGATCGATGACCTGGTGCAGTATGTGCTCAGCGTCAGCGGTCATGAGGCCAACGCAGCTGCTGCGGCTCGTGGGGATGAACTGTTCCTGACGAACTGCGCAAGTTGCCATGGCATGGACGCAGAAGGCTCCCGAGATGTCGGCGCCCCGAACCTCACCGACGCCGATTGGCTCTATGGTTCGAACCCGGACGACATCCGCGCCACCATCACGAATGCCCGCAACTCCCATATGCCAGCTTGGCAGGGTCGTCTTGACGACGCCACCATCAAGGCGTTGGCCGTTTACGTGCACTCCCTCGGTGGCGGTGAGTAAACCTAGTAATCGAAGTATATTGGTGCCCAGGTAATGACGACTGTCATCGATCACACGAAGTCCAATGCGACGCCTCCGTCCCTTTACGAAGGGCGGAAGCAGATCTACCCGAAACTTGCCCATGGCAAATTCCGGATGATCAAGTGGGTCGTAATGGCCGTCACCCTGGGCATCTATTATGCCCTTCCCTGGATCCGCTGGAACCGCGGTGAGGGTATTCCGGATCAGGCCGTTCTGGCTGACTTTGCCGGTGAAAAATTCTATTTCTTCTGGTTCGAGATCTGGCCTCAGGAACTCTATTATCTGGCCGGGCTACTCATCGTCGCCACGCTCGGACTGTTCCTGGTTACGTCTCTGTTTGGCCGCGCATGGTGCGGCTACACCTGCCCCCAGACGGTCTGGACGGACCTCTACATCTGGGTTGAGCGAGCGTTCGAAGGCGACCGGGCAGCCCGGATGCGCCTTGATGCACAACCCTGGTCCTTCAACAAAGCCTGGCGGAAGCTGGGCAAACATCTCATCTGGCTGATCATCGCATTCTGGACAGGCGGCGCTTTCGTTCTTTACTGGCACGATGCGCCAACTGTCGCGAAAGGCTGGTTCACGGGTGAAGCTCCGCTCACAGCGTATTTCTTCGCAGGTATTCTGACATTTACGACCTACTTCCTCGCTGGCTGGATGCGGGAACAGGTCTGCACCTATATGTGCCCATGGCCACGTATTCAGGGCGCCCTGACGGATGAGAATGCGCTGAACGTGACCTACCGCTTCGACCGCGGTGAGCCGCGTGGCCCTCACCGCAAGAACGAAAGCTGGGAAGGCCGCGGCGACTGCATCGATTGCAAACAATGCGTGCAGGTCTGCCCGATGGGTATCGACATCCGCGATGGCGCCCAGCTTGAGTGCATCCATTGCGCACTCTGCATTGATGCTTGTGACGACATCATGAAAAAGATCGGACGGCCGACCGGTCTTATCGCATACGATACGGATGTCGCCGTTGCTGATAGAGCTGCCGGGCGCAAACCGACTTACAAGATTTTCCGTGTCCGTACGATCCTGTACGCCACCCTTATGCTCATCATCGCATCCATGGTCGGATTTGGGTATTTCAACAAATCCACATTTGAAGTGAACGTTCTGAAAGACCGGTCACCGCCCTTTGTCCGCCTGTCCAGCGGCGACATCCGGAATGGATATACGCTCAAACTGGTCAATAAGGCCTCCGGGCGACGCCATGTTGCGGTTGAGATTGAAGGCCTGGACGGCGCGTCGCTTCAGATGATCGGACTCGAAACAGAGGAAAACGGCGTTGTCGAACTTGACCTTGGCTCGCATCGTGTGGAGCGCTTCCGCATGCTTGTCACCCGTGCACCTGAAGGCACTGCGCCACGGGTCGACTACACCGTGATTGTCCGCGATACAGAGACTGGCGAAGCTGAAGACGCTGCAGCTGTCTTTGTTCAGGGAGAGAACTGATGCCTGCCACTGCAACCCGCAAACAGTTCCGCCTGAATGGGTGGCACGTCTTCCTGATGCTCTGCGCATTCTTCGGGTTCATGTTCATCGTCAACGGGATCTTCCTGTGGGCAGCACTGAGCTCATTTCCCGGTGAGGACGAGCAGAAATCCTACATTCAGGGCCTCCACTACAACGAAACCATTTCGGCGCGCCGAATCCAGGAAGAACAGGGCTGGTCAGCACAAATTGGCCTGACCCCGACAGAAACGGGTGACCGGCTGGTTGTGCGCTTTCTCACTCAGGAGGACGCCCCGCTCACGACACAGGATGTGCAGGCACAACTGCGCCGCACCGTCACCGGAGCTGCAGATGTTCCGGTTGAGCTTCAGCGCAGCGCAAACGGCGACTATTTTGCCGACATCAGCCTGCTCGAGAAAGGCGTATGGGAAGCGCGTGTGCAAGCGAGCGTTCCCTATGGTACAGATCAGGTTGAGTTCACAGCGAGTAAGAAACTGATCATCCCATGAGCACGACGGACGTCCTCGCGCATACGCGTGACTGGTCCCTCAGCGACACACCAGAGCAGGAGTCGCCATATTCGGGCCTGTCCGCTTTTGTGCAGAAAAGTGGCAAATCCCAGCATCTGGAACTTCATGTTTCGGGTGCGAAATGCGCGGGATGTCTGGCAAAAATCGAGAAATCGGTCAGTGCCTTAGAGGGTGTCTCTGAAGCCCGGCTGAACCTCTCCACGGGCAAATTCAATATCACCTGGCAAGGCCCCCTGCCCGCCTCGGAGATCGCCGAAACCGTATCGGGTCTTGGTTACGGCGTCAGCGCCGCAGCAGAGACTGACGCAGACGAAGTCCAGCGCAAGGAAGAGAAGGACCTTCTCCTGGCAATGGGTGTTGCTGCCTTTGCGGCGGCGAACATCATGCTGCTTTCTGTTTCTGTCTGGTCCGGTGCCGGCGAGATGGGGAGTAACACCAAGCAAATCATGCACGCGATTTCGGGCGTGATTGCGCTACCGGCCGTTGCATTTTCCGGGCGCCCATTTTTCCGGTCTGCCTGGTCTGTCTTGCGGCGCGGCCGCGCAAATATGGATGTGCCAATCTCACTGGCCATCATTCTCGCCTTTACAGTGAGCGTTGTGGAGACAATCCGCGGCGGAGAGCACGCCTATTTCGACGCAGCCGCAATGCTGATCTTCTTCCTTCTGATCGGGCGGTTTCTGGAAGCCCGTGTGAGACGACGAGCCTGTTCTGCCGCAAATGACCTTGCCGGGATGTCGAGCCGGGCAGTTACGCGTGTCGACTGCGATGGAAACGCAATCAAGGTGAACCCTGGCGTTGTGGCGCCGGGCGACACAATCCTTCTGGCGCAGGGGGAACGAGCGGTCGTCGATATGGCCCTCGCGGATGATATTTGCGAGCTGGACGAAAGTCTGGTTACCGGAGAAAGCGCGCCCCATGTCCTTTCCAAAGGCATGAGAATTTATGCCGGTTCGGTGAACCTCTCGGGCCCGGTTCAGGCAAAAGCCTTGTCACGTGCTTCGGACTCCCTGCTTGCCGACATAGGACGGATGCTGGAGGCCGGTGAACAACGGCGCTCTGCTTACAGGCGGATCGCGGACAAGGCTGTCGCCCTCTACGTGCCCTTCGTCCACTCTGCAGCGGCTCTGACTTTCATTGGCTGGATGCTGGCCGGTGCAGGATTTCGGGAATCTATCCTGATCGCGGTGTCGACATTGATCATTACCTGCCCCTGCGCACTCGCCCTTGCCGCACCGGTGGCGCACGTGGTTGCAGCGGGCAAACTCTTCCAGCGCGGCATTTTTCTGAAATCCGGCGACGCGCTGGAACGTTTTGCATCGGTGGACCGGATCGTACTGGACAAAACCGGCACGCTGTCTCTCGGCGTCCCTCAACTGAGCGAAGATACGGGACCAGAGGTCATCGCCGATGCCGCCCTGCTCGCCCGCTCCAGCCGCCATCCGCTTTCACGCGCCATATCTGACGTCGCAGGCCCCGGTCCTGTAGCGGCGGATGTCAAGGAAGTGCCCGGCTGTGGTCTTGAGGCGTCTGTCGAAGGACAATTGTGGAGACTGGGCTCGGGCCGCTGGATCGGCGTGGGCCGCGGCGAGACACATACCCGGAACCTGTACCTGCAGCGCGGTGATCAAGAGCCGGTGCCGCTGGAGTTTACGGATCGCCTCATCCCGGGAACAGATGATGCCATCAGGGCGCTTGCCGAAGCCGGATATGAAACGGAAATCCTTTCTGGCGATACGGAAGACAGGGTCAGCGAAGTTGCGTCCGAGCTGGGGATCTCACACTACACAGCTGCTGCATCGCCGCAGGACAAAGCCGCGCACCTGGAATCTCTGCGAGATCAGGGACACAAGGTCCTGATGGTCGGCGACGGCCTTAACGACGCCGGAGCATTGTCTCTGGCGCACGCGTCAGTCACCCCCGGCTCCGCGATCGACATAAGCCAATCCGCAAGCGATGCGGTTTACTCAGGCGGCATTCAGTCCTTGCCGGTTTTGCTCAAACTGTCGAAGCGCACGCGCAGCGTCATGCTTGAGAACTTCACCTTTGCGGCCCTCTACAATCTGGTCGCGATTCCGATTGCCGTCACCGGCCATGCCACGCCGCTTGTTGCCGCCCTGGCAATGTCCTTTTCCTCTGTTGCGGTGTCGCTGAATGCGATCCGTCTCGCAGCATTCGCGCAAGACAAATAATATGAGCGGTATTCTCTTTCTCATCCCGATTGCCCTTTTCATGGGCCTGCTCGGATTGGGCGCGTTCATCTGGTCTGTGCGTTCGGGGCAATTCGATGATCCCGTTGGGTCTGCCAATCGCATCCTCATCGATGATGAAGACAAACCGCTTTAGAGATGCAAATCAGGTAACCAGTCTCTGAAGTACGCCACCTTCTCCCGCAGATCTTCTGCCGCTTCTTCAGGAGTCCTTTTCAGGAACTGAATTCGGTCACCCGGCCGGATTTGCCCGAGCAGGTGCTGGTCGGCATGAGCGACCTGTAGAACGTGTGGGTAGCCGCCCGTGGTCTGCGCGTCCTGTAGCAGGACGAAAGCCGCGCCGGATGGCGTAAGCTGGATCCCACCGGGAAATATGGGCGCGCTCGGTTTCAGTGCTGAATTCTGCAATTGTGGCCAGGAGCCCGTGACTTCAATGCCGGTTCTGTCAGCGCGGCGTGAGGCCACGAAATCCTGTATGCGATCCCAGCCGGCAATCAGGTCTTCATCCGGCCCCGGGGCACACCGCAACGCGAATCCGTGAGAAAAGACCTGCCGCATTTGTTCAGGCGTCTCCAGATCAACCGGGTTGGTGTCTGGGTTACATACGGAAAGCACATCTCCGTTCTTGAGCGCACGCCCTTCCTGTCCGCCAAACCCGGCTGGCAGATAGGTCGACGTGCTTCCCAGAAATGCGTTCCCCGTGAAGCCACCCGCGACAGACAGATATACTCGTGCGCCTGTTTCAGCCGGACCGAGCTCTATCGCGTCCCCTGCCCGCACCGAAAGAGTCTTGTGCATCGGCGCGACATTGCCATCTATCAGGACTGCTACCGGGGCGCCCGTCACCGCAATTTTTGCTTCCGCCTTTGCTTCCAGCGAAAATACACCGTACGGAATTTCCAGCGAGCAAGTATCCGAACGATTGCCGACCAATCTGTTTGCAAGCGCCATGGAGAGAGGATCTGCGGGCCCCGACGCCGGCACGCCCATATGACGAAATCCATGTCGTGGCGATGCTTGCAGCGTCGTTTGAAGCCCCGGTTTTAGTACAATGAAGCTCATATCAACTGGCTGCCAGCTTCAGGGAAATCGGTTGCCCCGCCTGCAGCAGGAACGGATTTCGTTTCTCTGCGTCGAACAGCTTTTCGTTCAGGCGGCCAATAATCGGCCAACCGCCCGGCCCTTCGAGAGCATACAATCCGATCTGACCACTCAGTAGTCCTACCGAACCGGCTGGCACCTTTACTCTGGGTACGGATAGGCGTTCTGCCACCAGGCTCTTATCCACACCGTCGACATAGGCAAAGCCCGGGGTGAAACCGAGCATGTCCACGACCAGATCGCTCTGAATAACTTTCTGCAGGAATGCCTCCGGCGACAATTTGTTCTGTTGAGCCAGGGCTTCAAGGTCCGGAGCATTTGCGGCGGATATGTCCAATACGAGCTCTATCGGCTCCCCTGCTCCGGATGACTGCCCATCATAGTTTTTCAACCAATCTTCAAGACCGGCAATTGCTTCTGCAGGCGCCGTGACCAGAGGGTCGAACCGCACAGCCACAACCTCTTTTCCAGGCACGACATCCACCCAGCGCCCGCCTTCGCGCAGAGACTGCGCAAGCGTATGGCGATGCTCTCTATAGGCCGGTCGCAGGGACACCGCGTCATCGCCGAGAAGAGCAATATCGCAATCGATCATGTCTCACGCCTCGATCGTTACGCCGCGGTCCAGCAAAGACGTCTTGAGGAGGTGCGCTGCACGGGCAGCACCGGGCGTATCTCCGTGCAGACAAATTGTATCGGCTGACACTTTGATCATTTCTCCTGTGCGCGCAGTGACATGTCCGGTCTCAATCAAATTGAGGACCTGTTCCAACTGGCGGGCATCATCGGTGATCAATGCCCCTTCCATGGTCCGGGGCGTCAGGCTGCCATCGGCCTCATAAGACCGGTCCGCAAATGCCTCAGGGACAAAAACAAGGCCAGCCCGTTTTGCGCTCGCTTCCAGCTCTGACTCCGGCGGCCCGATAAGTTCCGGTATATCCGTTTCGAGGCACAGGGAGACCACGCGTTCTGCGAGGGGCTCACTCTTCGCTGCGTCATTGTATAAAGCGCCATGCGGCTTGAGGTGAGCAATCACCGCGTTTCGTTCCCGAGCGATCGCTTTCAACGTCCTGACCTGGGACATCAGGGAACGGAAAAGGTCTTCATCACCGATGTTTGCCCGTGACCGGCCGAAACCTTCACGGTCAGGATAAGACGGGTGTGCGCCAATTCTCACGCCCCGGGCATGCCCGGCGCGGATAGTTGCCTCCATCGTTTCGTCATCTCCAGCATGACCTCCGCAAGCGATACTGCATCGGGTCACGACATCCAGGATTGCCCGATCAAGTGCCCGGCCTTCAGGCCCCGGCAATTCGCCCACATCTGCGTTCAGACAAATCGAAGACCTCATGGCCAGACTCCGAATGCCCGGAGAACAAGTCTCAATCCAAAGCCACTGGCAATCAGAACAACGATGCTCCCCAGAATGTTGCTCCAGAGACCATTCACATGCTCCCCGAGAATGGATTTCCGGTTCATTGTGACAATCAGAAACACAGCGACGATCGGCAGCAAGATACCATTCGCAACCTGGGCGACCAAGATCAGGTTCACTGGCTTCAGACCGAGCGACGCAACGATTGTTCCGATGGCAAGGACGGCCAAAGCGATTCCCCGGAATGCCTGTCCGCGATTGCGCAGACCGGTGACCTCACAAACAGCGTACGCCGTCGCAATCGGGGCTGTCACCGCAGATGACAAGCCTGCCGCCAAAAGGCCTGCGCCAACCAGCAGGCGTGCCAGCGGCCCATAGGCCGGCTCCAGACTTGCGGCCATATCGGCTGCCCCTTGTATCTGCATACCTGAGCCGAAGAGGCTGGCCGCAGCCGTTGAAAGGATCAGGATCGAGATCAACCCGCCAAGGCCAATCGAGGCACGCGTGTCCGCGCTGGCGGCGCGTAGCGCTTCGGGCCCGCCCTCCGGCCATTTCTCGCGGACGGAGGCTGCGTGCAGGAAGAGATTATAGGGAACGATCGTTGTCCCGATGAGGGCAATTGCCGTCAGAAGACTGCCTTCCGGCAAACCCGGCCTGAGGCCCATGAACATTTGCGTTACATCCGGGCGAACCAGAAACAGGCTGCCTGCAAATGCGAGGCTCATCAGGATGACCAATCCGACCAGAAGCCGCTCCAGCAGCTTGTAGCGCCCGATCAGAATAACCACCGCCGCCAGTGCCGCGAGTGCCCAGACAATCCCGCGCTGGGCTGTTTCTGGCAAACCAAACGCGGCCCCTGCCCCCAGAGCACCGCCGGAGAGATTACCCGCTTCATATGCAGCATTACCTAGGGCCAATGCCGCCATAACCAGAGCCACTGACAGCCATTTCAGTACGATTGGCGTTCCGGGCGCGATAAGTGCCTCGCCCAGCCCTTTGCCGCTGGCGATACCCAGTCGGGCTGCCATGTCCTGCAAAACCATGGTCGCGATGGTCGCAAAGACCAGCGCCCAGATCAGGGCGTAGCCAAAGTTTGCGCCAGCCAGCGTACAGGCGGTGACGGTACCCGGCCCTATGAAGGCGGCCGCAACGAGCGCTCCGGGGCCGAAAGGCAGTTTCATTGACTGCGAATGCCCCGCTGGGTTTCGAGATAGGTCGCAAAGCTCGCGAGCCAGTGGCTACCCGAATAGTGCGTGTCGCTGACGGCCGCGATACCGGTTTCCTTATGGCGCGCTGCAGCGGCCAGCAACGCGGCCCGTCGGGGGTCGCTTGGAGGCAGGGCTGAGGCGATGCCCTCAAGCGCCCAGGCACGGGAGAGATTCACACCATCGAGGTGGACGAGTTTGCCGTCCGACGGGTCGAGCACCATGCCGGGCTCCAGCCAGTCGGCGCTGCCATCCACCGGGATCTGTGGCAGGAACAGGCTCAGCCAGGCGGCATATTGCTCTGTGCCCATAACGCGGCGCATGAGGTCTGCTTCCATCAGGCAGGGCGACAGGAAGTCCTCGCCCGAAGGTTCATAGGCTAGCGGGCAGTTTACGTCTTTCTCGTAGAAGCCCAGCACCTTGGCGGCCAGCTTCTCCCGGAATTGCATGCGATCTGCCATATCCGCCCAATCCAGCATGAGGCCGAACGCGAAGGCCGTCTGATTGTGGGTGCCAATGCGGATCGGATAAACCAGTTTGTCGAGCCAGGCTGACGTATTCGCCTCTATCTGGTCTTCCAGCGGAGTGAGGGTTTCGACCCAGGTTGCGGCCTCCGGGAAATCAGCTTCGCGCAGCTCGCCCATCAGCTGCAGGAACCAGGCCTGGCCATAGGGACGTTCGAAGCCCGCTCGGTCTGGCGACTCGAAGTAGGCCAGTTCGCCAGTAATGTTTTCCGGTGTGAAACTTTGCGACAGCGCGTCGATGATCGCCGGACGGTAAGGCGTGTCCGGATCGGTGTTGAGAATGCGCACAAGCAGCCAGTGACCATGTACCGATGAATGCCAGTCGAAGCAGCCGTAGAAGGCCGGGTGGAATTCCCGAGGTGTACCGGCATCAGCATCGGAATTCATGAGGTGCCCGATCTTGTTCGGGTATTCCTTGTGAACGCAGGCAAGCGCGAGACGCGCGAAACGGTCTGTGACCACGCCTTCCCTCGGTTCCGGCAGGTCTGCGGCAGGTTCAGTCACGACCGGCTTGTCCTCTTCAGGCGCAGGCTTCGGCGCACATGCCGCCAGTCCCGCTACCACAACCATACACGCGGCTAGTCTTCCGATCATCTGCAACCCCTGACCTTGATGCACGCATCCTGCGTATCAGGCGGGACTGCGCAAGGGCAAGGAAGCGGCTGTGGCGCGCTTAGGTGTGGAGAACACGGCCTTCTGCATCGAGCACGGATTCGTGCATCATTTCCGACAGCGTTGGGTGTGGGAAGACAGTGTGCGCGAGGTCCTGTTCCGTCAGCTCGCCCTGCCGGGCAATGACATAGCCCTGGATCAGCTCAGTCACTTCCGCGCCGACCATGTGCGCGCCGAGCAGCTCACCGGTTTTCTTGTCGAAGACTGTCTTCACGAACCCATCCGGTGCGCCGAGGGCAATGGCTTTGCCGTTGCCGATGAAGGGGAAGCGGCCGACCTTGATGTCGTAGCCTTTCTCCTTCGCCGCCTTCTCCGTGAGGCCGACGCTGGCGACCTGCGGGTGCGAATAGGTGCAGCCGGGCACGTTCCACGGATCGAACTTCTCACCATGGCCTTTGCCGGCGATACCCTCAACGCACATAACGCCTTCATGGCTGGCCTTATGGGCGAGCCAGGGAGGACCGGTCAGGTCGCCAATGGCATAGAGGCCGGGCACGCCGGTCTTGCCATGGCCGTCGACCACAACGTGGGTTTTCTCGATCTTTGCGCCGAGGGCCTCAAGGCCGAGATCCTCGACATTGCCCACGATGCCGACGGCCAGGATGACGCGGTCAAATTCCTGCGACTCCTTCTTACCATCCTTGCCGGTGATCTCGGCGGTGACGGTATTCTTGCCGGGCTTCAAATTGCCGACCTGCGTGCCGGTCAGGATCTTCATTCCCTGCTTCTTGAATTCCTTCTCGGCATGCTTCGAGATTTCCTCGTCTTCCACCGGCAGGATGCGGTCCATGACTTCGACGACAGTCGTCTCCGCACCCAGCTCGTTATAGAAGCTCGCAAACTCGATCCCGATGGCACCGGAGCCGATGACCAGCAGCCGCTTCGGCATCACATCAGGCGTCATGGCTTCGCGATAGGTCCAGACAAGTTTGCCGTCCGCAACGAGGCCAGCCTGCGGGATGTCACGCGCGCGGGCGCCGGTGGCGAGGATGACGTGCTTGGACTGGTACGATGTATCCTTCCCGTCCTTGCCCTTCACGATGACTTTCGGCGCAGGCGCCCCTTTCTCAAGGCGTGCAGTGCCTTCCAGAACGTCGATCTTGTTCTTCTTCATGAGGAACTTCACGCCGTTCGACAGCTGGTTCGCCACGCCGCGAGAGCGCTTTACGACCGCTTCCAAATCGAAGTCCGCCTTGTCGATGACGAGCCCGAAATCCTTGGCGTGTTTCGCAAGATACAGCACCTCAGCCGAACGCAGCAGCGCCTTGGTGGGGATACAGCCCCAGTTGAGGCAGATGCCGCCAAGGGCATCGCGCTCGACGATAGCCGTCTTCAGGCCAAGCTGCGTAGCCCGGATCGCGGTCACATAGCCGCCGGGACCGGAACCGATCACGATGAGGTCGTATTGGGTACTCATGGGTTTCCTTCCGGCCTAGAGGAGCATCGCTTCAGGCGTTTCAACGTAGCGCTTGAAGGCCTGCAGCCATTTGGCGCCCTCTGCGCCGCCAACAACGCGGTGGTCGCAGGTGAGCGTGACGCTCATGATGGTGGCGGCCTCGACATTGCCCTTGGCGTTGACCACAGCGCGCTTCTCGCCGGCGCCGACGGAGAGGATCATGCCCTCCGGCGGATTGATGATCGAGGCAAAGGATTTGATGCCGAACATGCCGAGATTCGAGATCGAGAACGTCCCGCCGGTATATTCCTGCGGCTTCAGTTTACGCTCCCGGGCGCGCTCTGCCAGATCCTTCATTTCCTTCGAAATCTCGGAGAGGCCTTTTTCTTCCGCCTCAAAAATCACCGGCGTTATCAGGCCGCCATCAATGGCGACGGCGACCGAGACATTTGCGTGCTTGTGATAGGCGATGCCCTTGTCGGTGTAGCTGGCATTGCAGTCCGGCTCGTCGATCAGGGCGAGGGCCGCGGCCTTGATCAGCATGTCGTTGACCGAGATCTTGATCCCCTTCTGTGCTGCTGCATTTATTGCAGATCGCGAGGCGAGCAGACGGTCGAGGTTGAGGTCAACATTCAGCGGGAAGTGCGGAACCTGCATGAAGCTTTCGGTCAGGCGGCGGGCCACCGTCTTGCGCATGCCGTCGAGCGGTTTCAGCTCATAGCTGTCCGGCGCGTAGATACGGTCGTCGAGGACCTGCGGCAGGATCAGGCCATCCGGCTTCGGCGCTGCTGCAGATGCTGCAGATGGCACGGCACTTGGCTTCGCGTTTTCCACGTCGCGCTTGATAATCCGGCCGCGCGGGCCCGTACCTGAAATGTCTGACAGGTCGATGCCTTTCATGTCCGCAATCCGGCGCGCCAGCGGGCTCGCCTTGATGCGCCCGTCAGCGGTGTTTGCGGACGGCAGCGGCGTGGTCGCGAGCTCTTTTTTGCCCTGACTGCCACCGACCTTACCGGACTTATCCATGACCACATCGGACTTCGCCGTGACTTTGTCTGACTTCGGCGTGTCTTCAGATGACTCTTTCTTTGCCTCTTTAGGAGGCTCCTTGGCGGGCTCCGGTGCGGCCTTCGCATCCGGCACTTCGACCGAGCTGGCATCCTCGCCCTCTTCTGCCAGGACGGCGATGACGGCGTTGACCTTCACGCCTTCGGTTCCGGCATCGACCAGGAGTTTGGCGACCGTGCCTTCATCCACGGCCTCGACTTCCATCGTGGCCTTGTCGGTCTCGATCTCGGCGATGATGTCGCCTGAGGAGATCGTGTCCCCTTCCTTGACGAGCCATTTGGATAGCGTGCCTTCTTCCATCGTGGGAGAGAGCGCCGGCATGGTGATGTTGATGGACATGGTATCTTGTCCCCTTACTTCACGTAGCAGACCTTGAGCGCCGCCTCGACGATATCGTCGGCGTTCGGCAGGCTCAGGGCTTCGAGGTTGGCGGCGTAGGGCAGCGGCACATCTTTCTGGTGCACGCGGGCCGGCGGGGCGTCTAGATAATCGAAGGCTTCGGCGGTGACGGTGGCGGCGATCTCCGCGCCGACGCCCATGAAGCGCCAGCCTTCCTCACAGCAGACGATGCGGTTCGTCTTCTTCACACTTTCGATCACGGTGGCCGTGTCGAGCGGGCGGATGGTGCGCAGGTCGACGACTTCGGCGTCGATCCCCTGCTCTGCCAGTTTCTCGGCAGCTTCCAGCGCGAAGCCGACCATGCGGGAATGCGCGACCAGTGTCACATCCGTGCCCTGACGCTTGATGGCCGCCTTGCCGATCGGCAGGACATGGTCATCCAGATCCGGCACCGGGAAGGAATGGCCGTAGAGTAGTTCATGTTCCAGGAAGATCACCGGGTTCGGATCGCGGATGGCTGCCTTCAGCAGGCCCTTCGCATCGGCGGCGTCATAAGGCGCCACCACTTTCAGGCCCGGAATATGACCATACCAGGAGGAATAGTCCTGGCTGTGCTGCGCGCCGACGCGGGCGGCTGCGCCATTCGGGCCGCGGAACACGATGGGACAGCCCATCTGCCCGCCGGACATATAGAGCGTCTTGGCCGCCGAGTTCACAATCTGGTCGATTGCCTGCATGGCGAAGTTGAAGGTCATGAATTCGACAATCGGCTTCAGGCCCGCAAAGGCCGCACCGACGCCGAGGCCGGCAAAGCCATGCTCCGTGATCGGCGTATCGACCACACGGCGGTCACCGAATTCCTGCAACAGTTCGCGGGAGACTTTGTAGGCGCCCTGATACTGGGCGACTTCCTCGCCCATCAGGAAGACGTCCTCATCCCGCCGCATTTCCTCGGCCATGGCGTCACGCAGCGCGTCGCGGACGGTTGTCTCTGTAAAGCTGGTACCTTCCGGAATTGAAGGATCCGAGAGCACTTCGACCTCTGGTGCATCCGGCGCAGCGGCGCCTTCGGAGGCGGGCGCTTCATCTTTCTTTTCGGTTTCAGGCACGGGGCTGCTGTCAGGCGACTTTTTTGCCTCGACGCTACCGGCATCTTCACCCTCTTCCGCCAGCACGGCGATCACCGAGTTGACCTTCACCCCTTCAGTGCCTTCCGGCACGAGGATCTTGGCGAGCGTGCCTTCATCGACGGCTTCGACTTCCATCGTCGCCTTGTCGGTTTCGATCTCGGCAATGACATCGCCGGAAGAGACAGTGTCGCCTTCCTTCTTGAGCCATTTCGAAAGCGTGCCCTCCTCCATCGTCGGAGACAGGGCGGGCATGAGAATATCAACGGACATCAAAAGGCTCCGGAAATCATATTGGTGTTCTGCGCGACGCCGCGCAAAGCAGCATGTGTTGCGAGGTCTTCCGTCATCGCACTAATCCTCCACTGGCCTGAAAAGGCCTTTGAAACAGAATGCGTGAGGAACCGGCCAGTTCCTGTTGTCACGCGACCTCCGCCTCTTTGAGAACATCGGTCCACAGGTCGCTCGGGTCAGGCTCCGGGCTTTCGAGAGAGAAGTCTGCAGCCTCCTTCACGATTGCCTTGATGTCATTGTCGATCTTCTTGAGCTCGGCTTCATCGGCATGACCGGCTTCCAGTATGTGCTTCTTCAGGCCATCAATCGGATCGTGGTGGCTACGCACGTCGTCCACCTCTTCCCGTTTGCGATATTTCGCCGGGTCGGACATGGAGTGGCCGCGATAGCGGTAGGTCTTCATTTCGAGAATGTAGGGCCCCTTGCCGGAGCGCGCATACTTCACGGCACGTTCACCGGCTTCCCGCACGGCCAGCACATCCATGCCGTCGACTTCCTCGCCTTCGATTTCGAAGGAGATGCCGCGCTTGAAGAGTTCCGTCTCGGCAGATGCGCGGTCCACGCTCGTACCCATGGCGTACATGTTGTTCTCGATCACATAGACGACCGGAAGGTCCCACAGGGACGCCATGTTGAAGGACTCATAAACCTGGCCCTGGTTCGAGGCGCCATCACCGAAATAAGCGACCGAGACATGGTCATTGCCGCGATACTTGTTCGCGAAGCCAAGCCCTGTGCCGATCGGCACCTGCGCCCCGACGATGCCATGGCCGCCGAAGAAGTTCTTCTCCTTCGAGAACATGTGCATGGAGCCGCCCTTGCCCTTCGACAGGCCGCCGATGCGTCCGGTGAGTTCGGCCATGACGCCTTTCGGATCCATGCCGCAGGCCAGCATGTGGCCATGATCGCGATAGCCCGTGATGACCTGGTCGCCATCCTTCAGACAGGCCTGTACGCCGGTCACGACGGCTTCCTGCCCGATATAGAGGTGACAAAAACCCGCAACCTTGCCCATGCCGTAAAGCTGGCCGGCTTTCTCCTCGAAACGCCGGATGAGGAGCATGTCGCGGTAGTATTTGAGAATTTCGGCTTTACCCGCCTTAGCGGGTGCCTTTTTTGAACTCTTAGGTTTCGTAGCCATGGGTCCTCCTGCCTATGGCCGTTATGTGGGGACTGTACCGCCGGGGCAAGTCCATCCAGCTATGTCATTTTGCAGAGGTGGTGTCCGATGCGAGGAGAACAACCTCGTCTGGATAGACAAAAGCCAGCTTCTGGCGGGCCAGAGCCTCAACATAATCGCGGTCGACAGAGCCCGGCGTCAGACGCCGGATGTCACTGCGCAAATGCTCGATTTCGCTATTGATCTGGGCCAGTTCCGCCTTGCGGTCCTGCAGCTCCAACTGGGCATCCGTCCAACGCCCAAGGCCCTTCTCCCCCGCAAAGGCGTGGTAGGCGAAGTAGAGAATCACAAGGCAAAGGCCCAGGGCCTCGAGTCGGGAGGTCATGGGTTAAAGACTGGACTGTTTTGGTTAAGAGAGCGTGAGGACGGCCCGCCGGGGCCGCCCTCGCTACTGCTTATTCAGCGTTAATACGCGAACGGCCGGCATAGATGCCCACCGGGCCCAGCTCTTCCTCGATACGGATCAGCTGGTTGTACTTGGCGATCCGGTCAGAGCGCGACAGCGAGCCGGTTTTGATCTGGCCGCAATTGGTGGCCACAGCGAGGTCCGCGATGGTCGAATCCTCGGTTTCGCCCGAACGGTGGGACATGACGGCCGTGTAGCCATGCAGGTGGGCCAGTTCCACAGCATCCAGCGTCTCCGACAGCGTACCGATCTGGTTGACCTTCACCAGGATCGAGTTGGCTGCGCCTTTCTGGAGGCCGATGGCCAGGCGGTCCGGATTTGTCACAAACAAATCGTCGCCGACCAGCTGGACACGGTCGCCGATGGAATCAGTCAGGGCGACCCAGCCGTCCCAGTCGTCTTCGGCCATGCCGTCCTCGATGGAGACGATCGGGTAGCGGGCACAGAGGTCAGCCAGGTACGCAGCAAACTCGTCAGAGCCGAGCGATTTGCCCTCACCGGCCAGCTCATACTTACCGTTCTTGTAGAATTCGGTGGACGCGGCATCGAGCGCCAGCGCGATTTCCTCGCCCGGTGTGTATCCGGCTTTTTCGATCGACTTCATGATGAAGCCGATGGCTTCGTCGGTCGAGGCGAGATTCGGGGCGAAGCCGCCCTCGTCGCCAACATTGGTGTTATGGCCGGCATCGTGCAGCGTTTTCTTCAGGGCGTGGAACACCTCAGCGCCCATGCGGACCGCGTCGGACATGCTTTCCGCGCTGACCGGCATGATCATGAATTCCTGAATGTCGATCGGGTTATCGGCATGGGCGCCGCCATTGATGATGTTCATCATCGGCGTCGGCAGGACGCGGGCATTCGGGCCGCCAACATAGCGGTAGAGCGGCATGGTGGAGTATTCCGCCGCCGCCTTCGCGAGGGCCAGCGACACGCCGAGAATGGCGTTCGCGCCGAGGCGGGATTTGTTATCCGTGCCGTCGAGATCGATCATCAGCATGTCCAGCATGCGCTGGTCGGTGGCATCGAGACCGGTGAGCTCATTGCAGATCTCGCCATTCACGGCGTCGACGGCCTTGAGAACGCCCTTACCGAGGTAGCGGTCCTTGTCGCCGTCGCGCTGCTCGTGGGCCTCATAGGCACCGGTGGACGCACCTGAAGGCACGGCAGCGCGGCCGGTGGAACCGTCGTCCAGGGTCACATCGACTTCGACGGTCGGATTGCCCCGGCTGTCGAGGATTTCGCGGGCGTGGATGTCAATGATCTCGCTCATGGATGTCAGGCTTTCCGTGTTTTATCTGGCCAAAATGCAAGGCGCCCCCTACCCGCTGGCAGGAGGCGCCTGAAGCCTTAGTCGGCTGCGCCCGAAAGCGCAACAGCCGGCAAATGCTAGATATCGTCGCGCGGCTCGAGGACCTGGCGGCCGCGATACTCACCCGACTTCAGGTCGATGTGGTGCGGGCGGCGCAGTTCGCCGGAGTTCGCGTCTTCGATGTAGGTATTCATCGACAGACGGTCGTGCGCACGGCGCATACCGCGGCGAGACTTGGATTTCTTACTCTTTGGGACTGCCATGACAGGTATCCGGAGTTGTTGCGCCAGATGGCACATGTGAATTGGAAACGCGCGTCATACAGAGGCGAATCGGACTTTGCAAGGCTTGAGCGGCATCCGGCCGGGCTTTTCTTCAGCCCGGCCGATCCACCCTATTCCGCTGTTTCCTTTGCAGCTTGGGCCTGACGCAGCACGCGCATCATGTTGCCGCCCCAGATCTTCGCCAGATCTTCCTCTGTATAGCCTTCTTCCATGAGACGTTCGGAGACCTTCGGAAGGAAGGAAACATCTTCCATCCCGATCACGCCGCCGCCACCGTCCCAGTCAGCGCCCATGCCGACATGGTCCGGGCCAACCAGTTCCAGGGCACGCAGCATATGCTCCATGAACTTCTCAAACGTCGAGCGTGGCGGCGGGAATTCGGCATTGATCGCTTCCATCCGCTCCATATAGCGCGCCTTGGTTTCTTCGTCGGCGGTGAACGGGTTTACCCCTTCAAACTCGGTCTTGAGCCCTTCCAGCGCGGCGCGGCGCTCCGGCGAATCCTCCAGCTGCTCCAGATACCCGCTATAGGCATTGATCTGGATGACGCCGCCCTGCGCCGCAATGTCCTTCAGGAACTCATCCGAAATATTGCGCGGATGGTCATAGACCGACTTCAGGCCTGTATGGGTCAGGATCACCGGTGTGGTCGAGATTTCGATCATGTCCCGCACCGAGGCGTCGGATGAGTGGGATCCGTCGATCACCATGCCGAGCCGGTTCGCTTCACGCACCAGATCCTTGCCAAGATCGGTCAGGCCGGTGTCATCCGGGCTGGTAAAGTCGGTTGCGCTGCCGCCGAACTGGTTGTCGCGGAAGTGGATCAGGCCCACCATGCGCAGGCCTTTGTCATAGAAGGCCTCCAGATTGGTGATGTCGAGCTTCAGCGGATAGCTGTTCTCCATCGACTGCAGAACCACGATCTTGCCCGCAGCCGCAATACGCTCCGCGTCGTCTGCGGTATAGGCGAGTTCAAACGTGTCGGGATGGTCGGCCACCATTTTCAGGATTTCATCCTGGCGGGCCGTCGCGGCCTTGAACGCGGCGTCATAGGCTTCTTCGGTCAACGGGCCCTGCGGCGTGAAGATCACCCAGAAGCCGCCATCAAGGCCACCGCGGGTCATCTTCGGCACATCGACCTGCACAGACCCCATCTTCCTCGGATTGTCCGCCATGATGTCAAAATCGGGGTTTGACAGGTTGGCGGGCGTATCGAGGTGCGAATCGAGCACCATCAGGTCTGCGTGAATTTCGGCAGGCGTCGCGGCCTCAACCGCTTCGACCGGCGCGGCAGGTTCGGTTTCAGCAGCTTTCGGGGCGCAGGCACCCAGAAGTGCGATGGCTGAGACGGCCAGGAGCATTTTGCGCATGTGAGTCTTTCCTTCCAATGCTGCGCGAACCGTAGTGGTTCATGACAGCGTGGCAAGAAACCCAACAGCAGAAAAAGGCCGCTCCCGGGGGAGCGGCTAAGGTTTAGCAAGAAGGACGTCGGCCTGATGCCTTTGCAAGCAGCTGAAGCTCCCGGCCGACATCAATTCTTCTAGCAAAGTGAGTCTGAACGGCAGGATGGGCCTTTTGTTGTGCTCTGTTCACCTATCAGGCGAGTTATGCCAGCTTAATATTCCCCGGATCACGAAGTCTCTTCCGGACGCGTGAAGATGGCTTCCAGGCTGCGCAGGTTCATGCCGTTCTTCAGGTAATTGGCGGGCGTCAGATTGACGGCCTTGATCATGCCCCGTTCGATCTGTGTCCGATTGCCGGATTCATCGGGCACGAGATCAAAGTCGATGATGTTGATGCAGCCGGTGTCCTGCTCGAATCCGGCACTCGCGCCGAGGGGCGCCCCGATCACCGAGGCCAGGACCATCCGGTTCACCACTTCATGGGCGACCACCAGCGCGCTGGCCCAGCCGGGACGCATCAGAAGGTCTGTCAGACCGTCCATGATCCGGACCATCGCTTCGGAGAATTTTTCGCCGCCGGGCAGAAACTCGGAATCCGGCTCACCCGCCTGTTCAAACAGGAAAGTCATCGTCGCCGCGAGATGTTCGGGCGACTTGAAGTCGATATACTGTCCGGAACGCAATTCCTGAAAGCGTTCCTCGACTTCCAGCTCAGGTGCATCGGGATGTTCTGCCAGCACAAGTTCCGCAGTCTGGCGCGTCCGCTTCAATCCGGAACAGATAGCCAGATCAAAGTGAACCTCTGCCAGAGCGGCGCCCGCCGCGCGCGCCTCGTCTTCGCCAGCTGGCGTGAGGCTGACGATCGACGGGTCACGCGTCCGCCGGACTTCTTCAGATGTATAATCGACGAAGCCGTGCCGCATCAGATAGATGCGGCGCCGGCCCGTTGTTCCGGGAAGTGCGCTCATCCGCGCGAAACGTCCCAGTCTTTCAGAATTTCGTCCGTATGCTCACCAAGCCCTGCGGGGCGGCGCTGGACCTTGCCCGGGGTTCCGGAGAAGCGCGGCGCCGGTGCAGGCTGCATCACGCCCTCAATCTCAATGAACGTCTCACGGTCTGTATTGTGCTTGTACTTCGGCGCTTCGGACATGGACAGCACCGGCGCAAAGCAGATGTCCGTCCCTTCCATGATCTCGCACCATTCATCCCGCGTTTTGGTCTTGATGACGTCCATGACCTTTTGTTTCAGCTCCGGCCATTTGGAGCTGTCCATCTGTGCATCGAAGGCCGGATCCGTCAGGCCGGCTTTCTCGCGGAGGATAGCGTAGAATTGTGGCTCGATGGAGCCAATGGAAACCCATTTCCCGTCAGCACATTCGTAGGTGTCATAGAAGTGCGCACCGCCGTCGAGCAGGTTTGCCTCCCGGTCGTCCGTCCAAATGCCGGCGGCTTTCATACCGTAGAACATCGACGCCAGCGATGCGGCACCGTCGGACATCGCCACATCGATGACCTGTCCTTTGCCGCCATTCTTCACATTGATGATGCCAGCCAGCACACCCATGGCGAGGTACAGGGCACCACCGCCATAATCGCCAACAAGGTTGAGCGGCGGACGCGGACGGCCATCCCCGTCACCCATCGCATGAAGCGCGCCGGTGATGGCGATATAGTTCAGGTCATGACCTGCGGAATGGGAGAGCGCGCCGGTCTGCCCCCAACCGGTCATCCGGCCGTACACAAGGTTCGGGTTGCGCGCGAGGACGACGTCGGGGCCAAGGCCGTTCCGCTCCATGACCCCGGGACGGAAGCCTTCGATCAGGGCGTCTGCCTTCTCAAGCAGCTTCAGGGCGGTTTCAATATCGCCAGGGTGTTTCAGGTTCAGGCCGATAGACCGGCGGCCACGGCCGGTGACATCCGCTGCCCGTCCCGGACGGCCATCGCCCGGACGGTCAATCCGAATCACGTCAGCCCCCATGTCAGAAAGAAGCATGCCGCAGAATGGTCCGGGACCGATTCCTGCAAATTCTACAATCTTCACTCCGCTGAGAGGTCCCTGCGCCATCTCTAAACTCCCTTTCTAAGCCGTAATCTCGGTATTAGCAGATCATTAAGGCGGCTCGCTCCAAAAGGAAGGGGTACCCCGACGTCGCCTGTCGCGACGATTCCAGAGTTGCGTATGCTTGATCTGTCTTTCCTCGATCCTCCCATAGAGGTCGCTGCGTCCGGACCGCGTCTGGAGTCGATTCTGACCAGATTGCGCAATCACGGCATGCGGGCTTATCCGGCGAGCGACCCCATCGATTTCGACGCAACTGAGCCACTTCTGATCGACATGGAGAGCCTGCCCTCTGGCTTGCGGGACCGGGACATCCTGCTCAATGAAGGCGCCGAACGGCGGCCTCTGGTGCTGCTGACCCCAGACACACAAACCGCTGAAGGTCTCGACGTCCTGATCGTCAGCCGGGACAGCGACCTCGAAATGCTCAAAGCCCGCCTGACGTCGCTTGTGCGGCGACAAGCACGAACGGCTGAATTCCGAATTCGCATGAAAACCGCCGCCTCATTCGGTGCAGCGGATGTACAGCCCGTTTCAGAGCGCCGGCCGGAAGTCCTTTATCTGGGTGACGGTGGCGCCGGCTTCTTCGCGCTGAGATCTGCGCTGAAAGCCCACGACATTCCCGTTACCGCAGCGCTGACCCTCAGGACAGCTGCCGACTATCTGAAATCCGGACGGTTCGCTGCTGTGCTCGCAGACCTGACGCCGAGCGGAGGAGACGCTGCCAATCATGTCGACTGGACCCGCGCGGAAGCATCGCTCACGGGCACGCCTCTCTTCGTGCTGACCCAGCCGGGCGCGGACCTCTCCGAGGCGCACCTCACTGCTCTGATGGTCAGCACAGACCTCGTCGAACAATCCGGTGACGCAGAAGCCCTCGCCGGCAGAATTTCACGCGCTATCAGCCAGCATGCGGCGAGCGCACCCGTCCTGCCTGCCCAATTGCAGTCCACGCCGTCTGTTGATCCGGACACCGGTCTGTTTCACCGCGAATTCATCAAAGCACACCTGGACCGGCAGATTTCACTCTCGTCAGAACGCGGCGAGCCGCTCTGTGTCCTGACGATCAAACTCGACGATTCCCATACCAGCAGACTTCCGGATTTCGCACAGCTGACACGGACTTGCGTCAGGGATACCGACTGCATCGCGCACTTCGGAAACGGCACAATCATCATCTCCACCCCTCACACGCCCTATCGCGGCGCGGTGAGGCTGGCAGAAAGACTGATGACGAAGCTGACACGCAGTCCCGACTTTGACGGCCTGAGCCTCAGCTGGCGTGTCGTCGAAAAGCGTTCCTACCACACCGCCGGAACCCTGCTCGCCGAAGGTCTGTCAGGGCCCTACACGCGGGAATATGCCGCTTAAGCGCTGACGAGGCCTGCAGCTGCTTCAAGCTCTTTCAGGAAAGCGCGGACCCGGCCCAGGCGCGTGACGGCATCACCACCAGTGAAAGAGTGAACGAGTTTCGAATCCGGCCGCAGACGCAAGACGTTCGGCCGGGAGCGGACGATCTCCATCAGGTGTGCCGGGTCCAGCACCGTGTCCTGCCGGAAAGCAAAGACGGCGCCTTTGTCGCCTGCATCCAGCTTCTCGATACCAAGCGCCTTGCACTGCACCTTGATCGCAGTGACCTCCAGGAGCTGCTTTGTGGGATCAGGAAGCGGACCGAACCGGTCAATCAGTTCTGCAGCGAAGCCTTCCCGTTCCTGGCTTGTCGAAATCTCGGACAAGCGCCGGTACAGAGACAGGCGGATGGAGAGGTCTTCGACATAGTCCTCAGGGATCAGAACCGCGACGCCCATATTGATCTGCGGAGACCAGTCATCAGCCACTTCGTCATCGCCCTGTGCCCCGGCTTTCAGCGCATTCACCGCGTCTTCCAGCATCGACTGGTAGAGTTCGACGCCGACTTCCCGGACATGGCCGGATTGCTGATCGCCCAGCAAGTTGCCTGATCCGCGCATGTCGAGATCGTGGCTGGCCAGCTGGAAGCCTGCGCCGAGGCTGTCGAGTGATTGCAGCACGCGCAGGCGGCGATCCGCAGTCTCCGTGATCACCTTATCCCGCGGCGTGGTAAAATAGGCATAGGCACGTAGTTTTGACCGGCCGACGCGGCCGCGCAGCTGGTAGAGCTGTGCCAGACCAAACATGTCAGCGCGGTGAATGATCAATGTGTTCGCACGCGGAATATCCAGTCCGCTCTCAACAATCGTCGTGGACAGCAGCACATCATATTTGCCCTCATAGAAGGCTGTCATGATGTCTTCGAGTTCCCCTGCCCCCATCTGGCCATGGGCCACAATGAAGGAAACTTCCGGCACGTTATCCGTCAGGAACCGTTCCAGCTTGTCGAGATCCTGAATGCGCGGCGCAACAAAAAAGGCCTGTCCGCCGCGATATTTCTCCCGCAGCAGCGCCTCGCGGAGCGTCACCGTATCTTCCTCGGTGATATAAGTCCGCACCGACAGGCGATCGACCGGCGGTGTCGCGATGATCGACAGATCCCGGATACCGGTCAGTGCCATCTGCAGCGTCCGCGGAATTGGTGTCGCAGACAACGTCAGCACGTGAACGTCCGCTTTAAGTTCTTTCAGGCGCTCCTTGTGCTTCACTCCGAAGCGCTGCTCTTCATCGACGATGAGTAGCCCCATGCGTTTGAACTCGATGCCTTTTGCCAGCAGCGCGTGCGTTCCGACGACAACGTCCACGCTCCCATCGGTCAGGCCGGCCCGTGTATCAGAGGCCTCTCTGGCACCGACGAGACGCGAAAGGTGACGCACTTTGAGCGGCCATCCTGCAAAGCGTTCTTCAAACGTCTTGAAATGCTGGCGGGCGAGCAAGGTGGTCGGCGCGATCACGGCAACCTGCTTGCCACTCATTGCGGCCACAAAGGCAGCCCGCAGAGCAACTTCGGTTTTCCCGAAACCAACATCCCCACAGACCAGGCGATCCATCGGACGGCCGGAGCCGAGGTCCCCCAGCACATCCTCAATGGCATTCAGCTGGTCATCGGTTTCTTCATAGGGGAAGCGCGCAGCGAATTCCTCATAGATGCCTTGTCCGGCATTGACCGCATCGGCGCGCTTCAGCTCCCGCGCTGCTGCAATCGCCATCAGCTCAGCCGCCATTTCCAGAATACGTTTCTTGGCCTTGGCCTTGCGGTTCTGCCAGCCTGCTCCGCCCAGCCGGTCGAGCTGGCTTTCGGCTTCTTCCGAGCCATAGCGCGAAATCAGGTCGATATTTTCGACCGGCAGGAAAATCGTGTCCCCGCCCGAATATTCGAGTTGCAGGCAGTCATGCGGGGCGCCGGTGACTTCCAGCGTCTTCAGGCCAACATAGCGGCCCACCCCATGGTCCACGTGCACCACCAGGTCGCCGGCATTCAGCGTGGCCGCGTCCGTGATGAAGTTGGCCGTTTTCCGCTTGCGGCGTGGCGCAGCAAGGCGGTCACCCAGAATGTCGGCTTCTGAAATCACAGCCAGGTCCGTGCTGACAAAGCCGGTTTCCAGCGGAATTTCGACGACAGATGCCTCTGCCTTTCTCGCCGCTTCCAGAGAATGCACCTGCACAAGGTCATCCAGACCGTGATCTGCGAGAACGTTGATCAGACGATCGGCAGACCCGGTAGACCAGGCTGCGAATACGACATGACGCCCGGATTTCCGGAGGTCTTTCGTATGGGCGATTGTTGCCTCGAAGATGTTCTCCTGGCTCATCATACGCTCTGGCGCGAAATCACGGCCGCGCCGGACTTCCATGTCGTAGTGGCCGGGCGCAGGCTCGGCCGGACTGAACCGGACAACAGGGTGCGCCTCCAGCGCCTGCTCCAGTTCGGCAGGATCCAGGTACAATTGTTCCGGCGCGAGCACTTTCGCCGCCCGCGCATCGCCCTCACCCGCTTCAAGCCGTGCCTGATAATAGTCAGCCGCCTGCGAGAGACGCTCTGCCGCCGCCTCTCCGGAAAGATGCCCAAAACCGATCAACGCTTCCGTGCCGATATAGTCGAACAGCGTGTCCAGAGATTCGTGGAAGAGTGGCAGCCACGCCTCAACACCCTGCCGGCGGATCGATGCTCGCGCGGCTTCGTACATCGGGTCTCCCGAAGGCGGACCGAAGACGTCCAGGTATTTCTCCCGGAAACGGCTGAGCACATCGTCGTCGAAGAGAATCTCGCTCACCGGCGCGAAGGCGACAGACCTTGTCTCACCGGTTGAGCGCTGGGTTTCGGTGTCGAACGTCCGGATGGTTTCCAGCGTATCGCCGAAGAAATCGAGCCGCAGCGGCTCGCCGGCGGTCGGCGGGAAGATGTCGATGATCCCGCCACGAATGGCGTATTCGCCTTGCTCCCTGACGGTGCTGGCCCGGACATAGCCGTTTACAAGCAGATAGTCGTTCAGGTCTTTCTGGCTGACCGTCTGCCCGGATATCATCGAAAAGGACGCACGGCGCATCGTTTCAATCGGCGGAACCCGCTGAACAATGGATGTCGCAGTGGTCACAACCAGCAACGGTCCCTGCTCAGGCTCATAGCGGGACAATCGCGCAAGTGCTGCGCAGCGGCGGGCCGCGACACTGGCGGTGGGGCTGACCCGGTCATAGGGCAGCGTGTCCCATCCCGGCAGATCCACCTGATCCAGGCGCGGCGAAATAAATTCGGCCAGCCGTCGTGCCGTTGCAGCGGTTTTATCATCCCGGGCGACATAAATGCCGATGCCGCCCCGCGCCTCCAGGGCTGGAATAAAGGCCATCAGGTCGGCGCCAAAGGGCGCGCCGCCAAGTGCGGCCGGGCCGCTCAGGGATTTCAGGAGTTCGACAGGTGTCATGCCAGACCTTCAGACGCAGTTAGGCCGTGAGCCCGGCCGCCGAAGCGTCTGCTCAACCGGCCTGCGCGGCGTACTTGAATGCGATCAATTGGTCCAGAACCGGGCTGCGCTGATCGTCAGGGACGTCGGCCTGGCCTACGAGCCACGCATAAACTTCCCAATCTGGCAGTTTCAGCAGCGCTTCGAACTGGTCGAGTTCCGTTTCGCCATATTCACCAAGGTGTTGGTCAGCAAAACTGCCCATCAGGAGATCCATTTCCCGGAATCCCCGGCGCCAGGCGCGGAATTTCAGCTTGCGGCGGCGGGCATCCATGGGCGGCTCCTTAATCTGGGGAAAGACATAAGGCCTTTCCCGCCCGGGTCAAAGTGGCGTTGTGCCATCGAAGGGCGCGGCTTAGGTTCGCCGGAATGCGAGACGAGCGACTCTTCCCCCTGTTCGAGCCTTTGGATTCCCTGTCGGGCGTCGGCCCGAAGCTGAAGCCTGCGCTGGAACGCCTGGTGGGCGGTGAGCATGTCTGGGACCTTTTGCTCCATCTACCGGAGCGCTGGGTCGACCGCCGGGTCCGCCCGTCCATAGAGTCGACGGAATTCGGCGAGGTGGCCACCGTCAAAGGTGAAGTCCACGCCTATCACCCGCCTTACAATGAAAAGTCCCCGCACAGGGTGCAGCTTTTCGATGGGACAGGCTTCCTTACCCTCGCTTTCTTCCGCGCCGACGGCCGCTGGCTGCAAGGACAGTTCCCGATGGGAAAGGAGCGGGTCGTCTCAGGCCGGATCGAGGATTATCGCGGCGAGCGGCAGATGACGCATCCCGATTATATCGTCGATCCAGCGCGTGGCGCGCTGCCGCCAGCGGTCGAGCCGATCTACGGGCTCACCGCAGGCCTCACAAACAAACGGGTTCATGGCTTTGCGGAACAGGCTTTGGAGCGGGTTCCCGATGACCTGCCCGAATGGGCAGACAACGGCCTGATCGAAGCCAAACGCTGGCCGGAATTCAAAGAGGCTCTCCAGGGGCTGCATACCCCTGACACCTACGACGAAGACAAATTCGCGCTTGCGCGGGAGCGTCTGGCTTATGACGAGGCCCTGGCCCGGGAAAGCGCGTTCGCTCTGGCGCGGATGGCCCGCAAGCGCCGCTCAGCCCCCAGCGTTCCAAAAGCAGAGGAACGCATCGCAGCCCTGATCCGCTCCCTTCCCTTCACACCCACCGGCGCCCAGATGCGGGCGGCAGATCAGATTGCGGAAGACATGGCCGGCACATCGCCCATGCGGCGGATGCTGCAAGGGGATGTCGGAGCGGGCAAGACACTGGTCGGCGCGATGGCGGCCGTGCAGGCGGCCGCAGGCGGTTTCCAGTCCGCCTTCATGGCGCCGACGGAAGTACTCGCGCGGCAGCAATATGAGACCCTGTCAAAGCTCCTCTCCCCGCTCGGTTACACAGTTGCAGCCCTCTCGGGGCGCGACAAAGGCACTGCGCGCGAGTCGACCTTGATGGGGCTTGCCGATGGCTCGATCCAGATTGTCGCCGGAACGCACGCTCTTTTCCAGGAGGCCGTTCGTTTCAGAAATCTCGGTCTGGTCATTGTGGACGAACAACACCGCTTCGGTGTGGCCGACCGTATGAAGCTCGCCGGCAAGGCGACCAGCCCCCACATGCTGGTCATGAGCGCAACGCCCATCCCGCGCACACTCGCGCAAGCGGTCAATGGCGATCTGGATGTATCCATTCTCGACGAGAAGCCAGCCGGGCGGAAACCGGTGGAGACGCGGGCCATTCCCGACACGCGCATGGAAGAAGTGGTCGACGCCGTCGGCCGCGCCGTAGCCCGTGGTGAGCGGGTCTTCTGGGTCTGTCCGAAAGTGGATGTGGACGATGACGACTCCACGGCAGTTGGCCGTCACGCCATGCTGTCCAAACAGCTGAACTGCCCGGTCGGCCTCGTGCACGGCCGCCTGAAGGCTATGGAAAAAGATGCCGCGCTGGAAGACTTCCGGACAGGCGCAACCCGCGTGCTGGTCGCCACGACGGTGATCGAAGTCGGTGTGGATGTGCCTGAAGCGACGATCATGGTCATTGAGCGCGCCGAGGGCTTTGGCCTGGCCCAGCTCCACCAGCTGAGAGGCCGTGTCGGCCGCGGCGACAAGGCTTCCTATTGCCTGCTCCTGTACCGGCCACCGCTCGGGGAAACGGCCCGGGAAAGAATCGAAACACTGCGGCGGACCGACGACGGGTTTGAAATCGCCGAAGCAGATTTCAGGCTCCGCGGCCCCGGAGACATACTTGGCCTGCGCCAGGCTGGCGCAACGGATTATCGCGTGATCGACCTGTCAGAAGACGCAGCACTTCTCGCCATCGCCGCGAAAGACGCCGAAGCGCTCGTCACTTCGGATCCTGATCTTGAGTCGGTTCGGGGCCGGGCTCTGCGTCTGGTGAGGGAGCTGATGGTTCCCCGGGCTCTGTCGTAGACGTTTTGCCGTTTGCGGCTTCGATCGCCGCTTTCACGTCCGGATGCTCCGGTACGACAAGACCGGCCGACAGGATCATCCGCGCGCCCTCTTCGACGCTCATGTGCAGCTTGATCGTGTTTTCGGCTTTCACGAACATGATGAAGCCGGAGGTCGGGTTCGGCGTCGTCGGCACAAACACGCCAATGTATTCTTCGCTGAGGTGCGTCCTGACTTCACCGCGCGCAGGGGCCGCCACAAAGCCAAGACACCAGCTGTCTGCCCGCGGAAACTGGATCAACACGCATTCGCGGAACTGTTCCGTGGGATTGTTCGCAAAGACGTCGACCAGCTGCTTGAACGACGAATACACCGTCCTGACGATCGGAATCTGACTCAACACACGGTCAGTGATGACAACAACCGAACGCCCCAGAAGGTTCGTCGTGATCGCCCCCAGAATGGTCAGGAAAAGGACCAGCACGATCACACCAAAACCCGGAACCGCATAGTTCAGGTAAGTTTCCGGCCGCAGGGATTCCGGCAGAATCGGAACCACACGCTGGTCGATGTAATTTATGAAGAATTGCAGGATGGCGAACGTCACCACGATCGGCAGCGCAATGACCATGCCGGCAAAGAAACGCGCCCGCAGCCAGGCCCAGGCACTGACGCGAGGCAGTTTCTCTACCTCAAGAATGCCCATGTCCTTTTTTGGCTTTTTGGCCATCTACGGAGACTCCTTCCCGACCGCACGTCATGCTCTCGCAAGGGAAGAGCTTGGCGTGCTCTTTCTTCCCTGCAATTGTGGCCAAGATGGGAAGTAACGAACAGATCGCAACAGCGCTAGAGGCTTGGGCCGGTGCAAAATTCGGCGCAGACAGCAAAGTTGACGCATTAATGCGTCTTTCTGGCGGTGCCAGCCAGGAAACTTGGGCTTTCGACGTCGTTACCGATAAGGGCAAAACACCCCTGATTCTTCGCAGAGCGCCGGGCGGCGTGGAAACTGCCCGCTCCTCCGAAGCGATCGGACTGGCGATGGAAGCAACCCTGCTCACCCATGCCGACAAGGCCGGCGTACCTGTTCCACCGGTCCTTGGCGTCTTCGAAGACGATCCCACGCTTGGCCAGTGTTTCATCATGGACAGGATCAGTGGAGAAACCCTTGGCCGGAAGATTCTCCGCGACGCCGAATATGCAGCAGCTCGAAAAATTCTGGCCCGGCAGTGCGGCGAAGCTCTGGCCGGAATTCACTCCATTCCCCCTGACACTTTGCCTGAACTGCCTATCAGCAACGGAATCAACCAACTCGAAAAGTATGAAGCAATCTACCGATCCTTCGACCTGCCGCGGCCGGTGTTCGAACTTGCTTTTTCCTGGTTGAAAGCGAATGCACCCGAACCGCTTCCGGTCGTATTGGTGCACGGCGATTTCCGGCTGGGCAATCTGATGGTTTCCGAAAAAGGGCTGGCCTCCGTGCTCGATTGGGAGCTGGCCCATATCGGTGATCCGCGCGAAGACATCGCCTGGCTCTGCGTCAATTCATGGCGGTTCGGAAATGCTGAAAAACGTGTGGGCGGCTTCGGTGACCTTCCGGACCTGCTCGAAGCCTATGCTACAGCGGGCGGCGCAACCATCCATCCTCGCGACATTGACTGGTGGGAGATCATGGGAAGCCTGAAATGGGGCATCATGTGCATGATCATGTACGAAGCCTACCGTTCCGGTGCGGATCCAAGCGTGGAGCGTGCGGCAATCGGCCGGCGCGTTTCGGAAACGGAGATTGATCTCGTGAACCTGCTGGAAGGGATACGCAACAATGCATGATGCGCCCTCAACGAAAGAGCTGGTGGAAGCGGTGAAGCGCTTCATCGACGACACGGCCTCTCCACAGCTCACGGGTCACGCCGCCTTCCACGCACGCGTCGCATCAAACGTCCTGTCCACTCTTGTTCGGGAGCTGGAGCAGCGTCCTGAAGCAGAAAGTTCGGAACAGGCAAGGCTTGTCGCGCTATTGGACGCCGCCCCGGATACACCTCTGGAAGACCTGAACCGGGACCTTTGCAGACGCATACAGTCCGGTGAGATGGACCTTTCCACAGACGGCTTGCTGGACCATCTAAAAACCACCACAATTGCGCAGTTGTCTATCGACCAACCTCGATATTCAGGGCTGGCTCTCGCGTTGCAAGCACGTGGCTGAGCCACTACCGCAACCGGACCTCTGCTCATGAAGAAACCTGCATTCTGGATCGCTTCAGCCGTTATCGCTATCGGCCTGGGGGCCTGGCTCTGGCGAACCGTGATCTCTCCGCCGCCTTATATTGAGGTCAGCCCGCTCAGCTATACCGACTATGCCAGCTGGTCCGTCATTCCAAAAGAAACGCCGCCGGCCGTCTGGCAGGACGGATGGGCAACCGATGTGTTTCTCGTGGAAGACGCTTCGGAACTGAAAGGCCGGACCGGCGCGCAACTCGACAAGAAAGAGCAGAAGGCCCGCCTGCAGGGGCGCATGCTTGAAGATGGCCTGACGGCGATCGGTCCGGTTTACGCACCGCTCTACCGAGCCGATGCCAGAGGGGATGATCTCGCGCGGGCATTTCTGATCTATCTCAAGAACCACAATCACGGCCGCGCCGTCGTCATTGCGGCAGACACCACCCTGCCCGACGCATTATTGTCCGAACTTGAATTCGAACCGGAACTGATGGACCGTTTTGGTGGTTTTTATCGTATCGGTAAGGCCCCTGAGGCCGTTCTTCTGACGGAGACGCCGGACAAGTCCATCGAAGCCTACTGCCCGCCCCACCTGACAGAACGCGGCGCCTGCGTCACGGATGTGGCGACCGTTCACGAAAAAGGCTTCTCGGTGCTGGCACCGGACTCCGCCATCGGAGAGTCGGCGAAGGCATTCAGCGACTGGCTTGCCGCCAATGCCTCCCCTATGGCTGAGCCACTTGGGGACCTTGAAGAGGTAGAGATCATCGATATCCGCCGCCCGGGCGATACAGATGAGCACCGCTCAAAGCGGAAGAACCGCGATTAGGCTGGCCTGTTGGCCTCGGGCGACGCTTTACGGAAGGCGTCCAGCTCGCGGCAGGCTGCATCAATCGCAACCAACGCCGGAAAAGCTGAAAGATCCATCTCGAATCTCCGCGCATTCGCGACCTGAGGAATGAGCGTGATTTCCGCAATCGTGGGCGCATCCCCGAACAGGAACGGGCCGCTCGTCCGCGTTACGGCAAACTCTTCCAACGCCTGAAAGCCACGGCGGATCCAGTCGTGATACCAGCGCGTTACAGCGGCATCATCGGCTCCGAAATCCTGTCTCAGCGAAGCCAGAACGGATAGATTGTTCAGCGGATGAATGTCGCAGGCAATCGTGTCCGCGAAGGCGCGTGCCTGAAGCCGGCTTTCGGGGTCTGACGGTAGGATCGCAGGATCCGGGTAGGTTTCTTCCAGCCACTCCAGAATAGCCATCGACTGCCCGGTCTTCACGCCATCGATTTCAAGCGTCGGGACGCGCATCTGCGGATTTACAGACCGGTAGGCGTCGGACAACTGCTCGTCTGCCCCCGGTGCTATATTCACTGACACCTGCTCGTAAGAGAGACCTTTGAGATTGAGGGCAATGCGCACCCGGTACGCGGCTGAAGAGCGCCAGTAATCATGAAGACGGATCATGCGAGTTCCTCCAACTCAAGAACATCGAGCAAGGCCTCTCGCGCAATTCGGCACTCATCGGCAAATGACGAATCCGCGAGGTCACCCGGAGCGAGCCGGTCCCGATAGTATTTCCGCACAACCGCCTGCAGCGCGTCGATCCGCTCTTCCGTCAACAGGACACCCTGATGGCAGGTCGCTAGCTCGGCATCTGTCATGACCACGCGCAACCGCAAGCAGGCTGGGCCGCCGCCATTGCGCATGGACTGCCTGACGTCAACATAATGTACCCGGCCAATCGGGCCGTTCCCGTCCACCAGCTTATCGCAATAGGCGCGCGTTGATTCCGTTTCGCGCACCTCTGTTGGCGCAACCAGCACCAGACGGGATTCACCGGGCATGCTCAGCAGTTGGGAATTGAACAGGTAGGAACGGATCGCGTCCTGTAGAGAGACGTCTGCAGACGCCACCATGACAGGCTGGAGATCGAACAAACCCTGCGACGCCTTCTGCAAATCCGCAAGAGTAGCCTTCGTGTCCTCGAATGCGGCTTCATGGAAGAGCAGTGTATCGAGGGCGCCAACGCAAACCACATCATTGTGGAAAGCCCCGGCGTTGATGGCTTCTCTGGACTGGCGTGCAAAAACACGACGCCCTTCGCTCAAACCATGCCCACGTGCAGTGCTTTCGGCGGCAAGACGTGTCTGTCTCGCCGGGAAACCTGCGGTGCTTTCACCCGCCTCCCGGCCATAGACGAACAGCTCCACGCCAGGTTGGCCATGCTCGGCACAAAGACGAACATGGTTGGCAGCCCCTTCGTCGGCAAAGTCCGGATGCATGGGTAGTGCGGCGTGAACCGAGAAGTGCCGGTCATCGCGAAAGATCGCCTGCAGAGAGGCCGTCGTGTCCGGGTGCTCGATGGATCGGTGCAGCATGGTGGATAGATTGGCAGCCGTAAGATGCAGCCGGCCATCCGCTGTATCAGCGGATGGGGACACTGTTGCCGCGTTGGCCGTCCACATGCTGCTGGCTGAATATGCGACTTTCAGAAGTCGCGGCGCCTGGGCGGCGGCCTTTTCAAGGATCTGTCGGTCACTCCCTCCAAACCCTGCCGATGTAAGCAAGTCAAAATTCGGACGCGGCAATGGCGGGAGAATACCCTGCGTCAGCCCTGCCCTGATCAAGGCGCGCATCTTCTCCAGCCCCTGAAGAGCCGCTTCCCTCGGATTGGAAACATCACCGGCGTTGCGTGAGCTCGCGAGATTGCCGTCCGACAAACCGCCATAATTGTGGCTTGGGCCGATCAGCCCATCAAAATTGACTTCCCGCGCAGTCACTTCGGGAAACCCTGGGCGCTCATGCGCGCGGCCTTATCTGACACCTGGCTCGCCTGAGGCCAGGCACAATAATCGGCTGCATAGTATGCACCCGGACGGAAATTTCCTGACAGCCCCGGGCCGCCAAACGGCATCGCACCGCTGGCGCCGGCTGTCGGACGATTCCGGTTGAGGATGCCGGCACGCATTTCGCGATGCGCACGCACCCAGAGCGCATCATCATCACTCACCAGACCGCCGGACAGGCCGTATCGCGTCGCATTTGCGCGGGCGAGAGCCTCATCAAAATTCTCAACACGCACGATCTGCATGACCGGGCCGAACAATTCTTCATCCGGAATGTCGTTTGCGTCTGTGACATCCACAACGCCGGCAGAAACAAAACCTCCGCCCCGCTCCAGACGTTCCAGCGCCTTCAGTGCGCATCCGCCGCGTGCGACCAGCATTTCCTGGAACTCCACCGCATTCACGGCCGCCTTCTCAGACACGAGCGGCCCCATGAACATGCCTTCTTCGTCCCAGGCACCAATCGCAAGCCCTTCGGCGCGCGCGACGATTGCATCGGCAACCTGGTCGCCCCAGGCGCCTTTTGGAAGGATGACCCGGCGGGCGCAGGAACACCGCTGTCCGCTGGTCAGGAAGGCAGACTGGGCTGCGATATCGGCCGCTGCATCCACATCTGCCGGGTCCCAGATGATGAGCGGATTGTTTCCGCCCATTTCCAGCGCCAGGATGACTTCCGGCCGGCCTGCGAAGTGTTTGTGAAAGTGTACACCCGTGGCTGCAGAGCCCGTGAACAGCAGCCCATTGATGTCTGCATTGAGCAGAGCGCCGCCGGTCTCCCGCCCGCCATGCACGATGTTCAGACACCCTTCTGGAAGTCCGGCTGCGGCAAAAGCCTCAGCCATGTGAAACGCCACACCGGGCGCCAGTTCAGATGGTTTGAATACGCACGTATTACCCGCAAGGAGCGCAGGAACGATGTGACCGTTCGGCAGATGTCCCGGAAAATTAAAGGGCCCAAACACAGCCATCACCCCGTGCGGGCGATGCGTCAGATGCGATGAACCAAAGTTGGCTTCGCTGAACTTGCTACCTGCGCGCTCCACCTGCGCAGCTATGGAAACAGCCACTTTTGCCTTCATGGTCGCGGCTTCGGATCTCGACTCCCAAAGCACCTTGCCCATGTCGCGACTGACGGTTTCAGCAATCGCGTCTGTACGCTTTTCGATTTCGTCCGCATACCGCTCCAGAATTGCTGTCCGGTCGCTCTGGGGAAGATTGGCCCAAGAATGAAAAGCCTGTCGGGCAGATGCGACAGCTTCATTGACTTCGGCCGCGTCAGCGCCGCGCCCGTCCCAGACGACGTCCCCCGTCGCAGGACAATGATTCTGGAAGGGGGCACCCGCGCCGGTACGCCATTGCCCGTTTATATAGACGCCATCCATACCTATTTACTCCGTTGCCAGATTCGTCCTTCGGACCCGGGCTTCAGCTTCAGAAGCGCCAGAGTGTCCGGGCTGACGACCGCGGTTTGCGGATCTTTCAAAATGCTCTTTGCAAGACTGACCCTGAATTCAGGCATCATGTCACTGGACGCGAGCCCCTGCTTCGCAGCCGGATCGGAATCCACGTCGCCGGCTTCGAACCTGACGCGGCGGCTTTCCTGAATGGTGCGGATATGGCGGCGCTGCACGGTCACCAGCGGGCCGCCATCGAAAATATCCACGGTACGGTCGAATTCGAAGCCTTCCCACTGCAGCAGTTTGTATGCGCCCACGCCGTCGGAATGGCACCGGCCGATAACCTCGCGCGCTTCAGGCGGCAGCAAATCGACATAGATCGGGTATTTCGGCATCAGGTCCAGAATGAACTGGTTATCCGTTGTCGCGGACAAGCGATCCGCCTCGGTGAAGTCCATTCTGAAAAAGTGTCGTCCAAGACACTCCCAGAACGAAGAACGCCCTTCATTGTCCACCACGCCTCGAAGTTCGGCCAGCACCTTGGTGCCGAAACGCTCAGGTTCCGCTGCCATGAGCAGGTAGCGGGATTGGGCAGCCAGGCGCCCGGCGCCGCCCCCGCGATGTTCCGGCTTCAGGAACAGCGTGCCGACTTCGGTAAAGCCAACATATTCATTGGTCAGCACGAGGGCATCCATGTCGAACCGCAGGTTTCCAGCAGCCTGACTGGCCTGGGCCAGCGTGATGACCCGGTAGTTGAAGAATGGCTGGTCAATTCCGGTGCCGGCCTTCACGGCAGAACACCCCACCACTTCGCCGGTCTCGGCATTTTCCATCATCAGGAGGTATTTGCCGTATTCAATGCGCTGGAGACGACCAAGAAACGCATCATCGGATTTCTGCAGCCGCTCGCGGAGAATGGGCACATCCACAGGCAGGCTGGTAAATCCGGGTCCTGACAGTTCAGCCAGCTCAATAAGGGATTGCAGGTCATCCAGCCGCGAGGGCCGCATCACATAGGTGTCTGCCATGATCAGCTATCCATTAGCGCTTTTATACCGGCGCCATCGAGACGCCCATCGGCAAGCCTGTTCAGAATGAGGGCGGACAAGGCGGCGCGCTCCGCAAAACTGTCGGTGAGTACGTATTCCTCATTAGAATGAATACGTCCGCCCATGACGCCCAGCGTGTCGACATTGGGAACGCCTGCCGCAAAAATGTTGTTGCCTTCGCACACGCCGCCAGTGTCCTGGAAGACAAGGTCCAGACCAATCGCCTTCCCCGTTGCCTGTACCGCGTCGAACAAGGCCTGCTGGGCGGAGTTCCTTGGTTTGGGCGGTCTGTAGAAGCCACCATGAAGATGCCCGTGTATGCCGTCGCGTGCTGTTGCACGTTCGAACAGATGCTTCACCTCATCGGTCGCCCATTGCGCGGCATCGGCATCCGGGGCACGGGCACCGAAGCGGACGATGGCGAGATCCGGGACAATGTTCACCGGCCCTCCGCCATCGATCGACCCGACATTGACGGTCACCCCGTCCCGGCGGCCATTCAGCTGTTCAAGCCCGACCACGAGTTCGGCGGCAGCTTCCAATGCACTACGCCCCTCCTCCTTGGCGCGCCCGGCATGCGCCGCGCGTCCGTGCAGGACAATATCGAAAACCGCCGAACCTTTCCGGCCGCCAGACATGGCGCCTGTGTCCATGCAGGGCTCATAGGTCATGCCGATATGCGCCCCGGAACGGGCAGCTTCAGTCAGGGCGCGGGCGCTTGCGAAGTTTCCGATCTCTTCATCCGGGCTGATGACGATCTGGTATCCGAGCCGGTCTTTCAGCGGGCCAGCCTCGAAAGCCAGCAGCGCTTCCCGCATGATACAGAGGCCGCCTTTCATGTCCGCCAGCCCAGGACCGTTCAGGCGGCCGTCTCCGAGATCGCGAATCGACTCGAACGTTCCGGGTGCAAAAACGGTATCATAGTGACCGGACATGATGACCTGGACCGGCGCGTCAGGCCGCGATGACACGCGGATGATGGAGGAGGTTTCAGTCGTCTCCGTCTCGCCCGAGTCATTGACGGATTCAAACGGATCGCCGGGATCAAGGCGGACCTCCGCGTCCAGTTCAGAAAAGGCGTCAGCCAGGATCGGAGCAAGCTTCCGCAAGCCGTCGACATTCCAGCTCCCGGTATTGATGGCCGCCCAATTCTTCGTCTGCGAAATCATGTCAGACGCGCGCGCTGCAAGGCGCTCGCGCGCCGCCTCGTCTTCTTTACTCAGAGTGCTCAGATCAATCATGGCTCTTGGTTTCACAGGAAACGAAATCCGGCAAGACCCGGGCTGGTGGCCGAAACGAAAACGGCCCGGCGCTAAGGCCGGGCCGAACTCAATTAGGTGTGTGTCGCCTTACTGAACGGTGATCACAACTTCCGAACGGCGGTTCAGCGGCTCGCGAACACCGTCGCGAGTTGCTTTTGCCAGGTCGGTTTCACCTTTGGCTTCCTCAGTGATGAGCGAAGCGTCGATGCCGCGAGCGATCAGAGCCTGGCCAACGACGTCAGCACGACGCTGAGACAGACGCTGGTTGTAGGCGCTGGCACCCGACGTATCGGTGTGACCGGCGATGCTCACCGAGCTGGTTGCGCAGCTGGCTTCGGACTGGATGTTCGCAACAGCCTGATCGATCACGGCAGAAGCCTGGCTCGTCAGATCAGCACGATCCCACTCGAAGTACACCACGAAGCTCTGGCCGAGGTCCGAGCAGACCACTTCCGGACCGGTCGAAGCCTCGGTCGGAGGCGGCGGCGGAGGTGGCGGCGGCGGAGGCGGCGGCGGCGGCGGAGGTGGCGGCGGAGGCGGCGGAGGCGGTGGGGGCGGCGGAGGCGGAGCTGCGCCGAATGCCCAGCGGAGACCAACGGTCGCCACATGATCCGAATAGGTGCCGTCATAGTCCGTGCCACCAGCCGGGTTACCAGCCAGTTCGAGGTCGTCAGCAACGAAATACTTGTAGCCAAGGTCCAGCGTCAGACGATCAGACACTTTGTAGCCAAGGCCCAGCAGGCCCTGATACGCCAGAGTCGTGTCGGTATCGCTGAAACCGTTGACGGCAGCCCAGTTCCCGGGCGAGCCAATGTTCAGGTTGCTGGCTTTGGCTTTCAAACGCGCGCCACCCACACCCAGGCCGATATACGGCTGGACTTTTCCGGCGCGGTTGAAATCGTAAATGCCGTTCAGCATGAAGTCTGCGATCTGCAGATTTCCATGCGGGTCGGATGCGACGCCTGTCAGGCCCGGAGAGAAGCTGGACGGAACATCCAGTTCACCACCGCGATAGCCGCCGACGCCTTCAAGGCGGAAACCGTTATCAAAATCGTAGCCAAGACCCAGCTGTCCGCCGAGCATCTCATCAGAATCAGAGCTGCTTTCAAGCGTACCGGCAACGTATTGGGTGACAGGATCATGGTCCAGCTTGCCCGCGAAACCGTACTGGACGTCACCACGGGCGTACCAGCCGTCTTCCGCGTGAGCGGCAAGACCAGCAGTCGCAAATGCGGCCGCGGCTGTCGCGCACATAAGAGTTTTCTTCATACTCAATCCCCTTTGGTGTGCCGAATGACGGGATTGTCCTCGGCCGCAGGTTCATACGGGCACTCTACCCGATGATTCCTGTTAAACTCAATTTACTCTCGCTGCGAGCCCCTTTTGGGAGTCAATCCCCGGGAACGGCAGGGATTTTCTACCTACCGCGGCCCTTTTGCAACAGATTGTATCAAGCGCGTCAAATTACGCCCGAGACACAAAAGAGTTCCATTTCCACTGAAAAATCTGCGTCAGCGCAGCAGACTGTATTGAAAGGATGGTACCGCCTCCCCGGTTCGAACGGGGGACCTCTAGATCCACAATCTAGCGCTCTAACCGACTGAGCTAAGGCGGCACTGGGGTTGGCAAATACAACCCATGTTACGAGGTTTCAAGCGGGACCGGCAGAGGATCCCACCTGAATCACCTCAAACCTGTCAGACCTTGGTGACCTGTTCGAATTCCAGATCGACCGGCGTTCCACGGCCAAAGATCGAAACGGTCACTTTCAGGCGGCCATTTTCTTCGTCGATCTCTTCCACGGCACCTTCGAAGCCCTGGAACGGGCCGTCATTGACCTGCACCTGTTCGCCGACTTCAAACGAAATCTTGGGACGCGGGCGCTCTGCGGTCGAATCGGATGCTGTGCCGAGAATACGGTCGACTTCACGCTGCCGGACCGGGAGCGGCTTCTTGCCCCCTTCCGCGCCGAGGAAGCCGGAGACTTTCGGCGTATCCTTCACAAGGTGATACACATCATCGGTCATCACCGTCTTCAGCAGGACATAGCCCGGGAAGTGACGGCGCTCGACGGTCTTCTTTTTGCCGCGGGCAACTTCGACCACCTCTTCGGTGGGAACCTGAATATCTTCGATCAGGTCAGACAGGCCTTTGCGTTGGGCCTGTTCGAGAATCGTAGCCGCCACCTTCTTTTCGAAGTTGGAATAGGCATGGACAATGTACCATTTCGCTTCAGCCATGGGGCCAGCGCGCTCCTTGAAACCGGACGGTCACAAACCTCAAAGGCCGGTGATCGCTTTTACAAACAAGTTGATCAAGAAATCGGCGGCAAACAGGAAGAGCGCGATAAGGACCGACATTATGACAACGAAAATCGTTGCCTGAACCGTTTCCTGACGCGACGTCCAGGTCACCTTGTTCCCTTCCGCGCGCACCTGGCGCAGGAACGTGATGGGCCCGACCCGTTTCTTCTTCACCTTATCGGCCATTCCGACACTCTCTTGAAAAGCGGGGGGTTAGCGGTTTTGAGCCGCTACGTCCACGGTTAAACTACACCAATTTCAATGTGAAGGCATTTGAGGCGGGTTGCGCGCACTTGCAAGAGGCCGCCTCTGCCTCTCCGTCATCCATTCGCGCGCCCGAACTGTCTGGCAGGAAGGCCGGGAATGTCGACCTGAACGGCAAACAGGCTGCCGGACAAGGGTCGCGCGTCGAGCTGCGGGAATGACATGCCGGCACGCGCAGTCGTGATGAACATGGTTCTGTAGTCCGGTCCGCCAAAGGCGATTCCGGTCGGCCTCGGGGCAGCGAGGATGATCACCCGGTCCACCTTCCCGTCTGGCGTATACCGCACGATTCGCGATGCCCCCCACAGGCTCGTCCAGAGGCAACCTTCCGAATCAACAGCCGACCCGTACGGGAAGCCGCCAAACTCATAGGTGGAAGCGAAGATGCGCCGTCCGGTGAGCGCGCCGGTCGCCTGTTCGAAGTCGAAGGCGAGAATTTCCTGTTCAGCGCTGTCGCAGGTGTAGAATGTCTTGCCGTCCGGCGAAAACTGCATTGTGTTGGTCGACAGGACAGACGGAAGGCGCAGCTGGCTCAGCGCCTTGTCGGGACCGAACCGGTAATAATTACCGCTGGCGTCTCGCTCCTGGTCGTCCATCGTCCCGAACCAGAAAGAACCGTCCGGGGCCACGCCGCCATCATTGGTCCGATTGCCTTCCGGCTCTGTCTCAACACCCAGCAAAGTGTCATATACTTCCGTTGACGGATCATAGACGCCGATTTCCCGGTCACCCACCATCAGAAAACTGCCCTCATACAGCGCGATTGCACTAGCACGGATTGGCAAGTCGTAACGGCGTGTGTTTCCCGTTCGTGGATTGTAGCGATGCAGCTTTGCGCGCTTCACATCGACCCACCAGAGAAACCCTTCAGTCTCGCTCCAGACCGGGCCATTGCCCAACACGCACCCTGTGGGCGCAACGCATTCCGGCGCCAGCATCATCCGATCAGCCCTGCCTCTTCCGCCAGCTCGAACAGGCCATCCTGCGTCGCTTCTTCCGCCGAGCATTCATCGAAGTCTGCCCCCAGCGCCTCCAGCGCAATCCGGTAGGATTCGAGAATCGCGCCGTCCGCGACCAGGGTCAGCTCGTCCCCGGGGTCGTAATGTGCCGCGATGTCCGCCCCGATCAGGAGACCTGTCAGGGCCGTCTCATGGTGCTTCGGATCCAAAACGCCCGTCTTGCGGGCTGCACGGACAGCAAACGGAGAGGCCGCGTCATCGGGATCCAGCGAATACTCCACCCATTCCCGGAACACGGCTTCATCGAATTCCTGCTCGACGCCCTCAGGCGTCTTCAGGCCGCCATTGGCCAATAGCAGAGCCCTCATCTCCCCGGTCACCTCTGAGGTGAAGCCAAGGATCCGCCCATGCTCGAAATTGACATGCTTTGTGTAGGTGCCTGGAATGCACACGGCGCCAACAGAATCATCGAGCGCGAATAGCTGCGTCTCTTCTCCGCGCATCACATCGGGGGGAGACACCTGCTTCAGTCCAGGCACGATGTGGATGCCATTCACTTCCACCAGATGCTTGGGCAGGTCGGAAATCAACATCGGGACTGGCAGGTAATCCGTGCGATGGATTCCCTGAGCGCCGCCAACACCTCCACAGGCAATGATCGGGACTTCAGGCCACTCGCTCAGCCACTCATTGATATGAAATGTCAGGCGGCCCATCGCATCGCCCGAATGCGTCAGAATGCCGTCCGGGACAGAAGTCCCGCCAATGACATCGCCTTCTTCATCGAAGGCCCAGGCCCGGAACGTGGAAGCACCCCAGTCGATGCCGATAAGGATCGTGCGGTCTTTCATGAGCGGCGTCCCGTCATTCGTTCGAGAGTTGTAGAGATTACAGGTCGCATGCTTTCACGTCTCTTGCACCGCGGGGAAAGTCAATCCATTCCGGTATGTGTCACGTGCAACCGCAAACCCCAAAAGAGCTTCACCGCCCAGACCGTATCGATCAGGACCCGCGTCATGGATCACTCAGACACATCCCGCCATCAACGCGCAGCCGATGAATTCGTGCGGCTGCTGGAGATCATGGACCGGCTGCGCGATCCCGATGGCGGCTGCCCCTGGGACCTGGAGCAGACCTTCCACACGATTGCCCCATACACGATCGAGGAAGCCTATGAAGTGGCTGACGCGATTGAACGCGGCGACAAGGGCGAACTCCGGGAAGAACTGGGCGATCTTCTGTTTCAGGTCGCCTTCCACAGCCGGATGGCGGCCGAGGAAGGCGCGTTTGAAGCCGCTGATGTGGCGGCGGCGATCAATGAGAAAATGATCCGCCGCCATCCGCACGTTTTCGAAGCGGCAGATGACCGCTCCTCTGATGATCAGATCGTTGCCTGGGAAGTCGTCAAAGCAAAGGAACGCGAAGCGAAGACACAGGGTAAGGCGCCAGTGAGCGCGCTGGACGGCGTGGCCCTGTCGCTACCTGCCCTGCTGCGCGCAGAGAAGCTTCAGAAACGCGCTGCCCGCACCGGTTTCGACTGGACTGAAGCGGACCAGATATTCGAAAAGCTGGACGAAGAAACGGCCGAAGTGAAGGACGCCATCGCTTCAGGAGATGCTGAGGCAGTTCAGGATGAGATCGGGGATCTGCTCTTCGTTGTCGCAAACCTGGCCCGCCGCCTCAGCATCGATCCCGAAGTGGCTTTGCGTCAGGCCAATGCCAAGTTCGAACGCCGTTTTCGCGCGATGGAACAGCTCGCCGGCCAGCGCGGTCAGGAATTCGACCAGCTTGACCTCGATACGCAGGAAAGCCTCTGGCAGGCGGTCAAGAAGACCGAAGTGAGTGGCTAGTCCGCTACCTCTGTTTCGATCTCCGGGAACTCGGCCCGGAATTGCCCCAGACGGTCAGACTTCAGGCGGACACGCATCAGCGATGCGCCATTGTCCTGGATCTCTTCGCTCAACACTTCGCCGTTGCGGTGCAGCCAGGCCCGCGCCCGGCCATGCTCCGGCTTGAGGACCATTCGCACTTCAGCTGCACTCATCAGCAACCCGCGCTCAATTGCGGCCAGCAGCTCATCCATCCCACGGCCGGTTACCGCCGACAGCAGGACTGCGGGATAACCGTCCTGGTTCAACGCCGCGATCTCCAGCGCCTCGGCCCGTTCCGGTGACAGCAGATCCGCCTTGTTCCAGGCTTCGATCATCGGCGGCAGAGGCAGCCCGGTTTCCTGCTCAAGGCGCCCCAGAACGCGCAGCACATCCTCAGCCTGCTCCAGATCGGCCGGACTGGAGCGGTCCCTTACATGGACCAGCAGGTCGGCCTGCATCGCCTCTTCCAGCGTCGCCTGAAAGCTGTCGATCAGGTGTGTCGGAAGGTCGGTGATAAAGCCGACCGTGTCGATCAGCGCTGCCTCGCCCAATGTCGGCAGGTCCAGCCGGCGGATTGTCGGGTCCAGGGTTGCAAAGGGCATGTCCTTGGCGAAGACGTCTGCCCCTGTGAGGCGATTGAAGAGCGTCGACTTGCCGGCATTCGTATAGCCCACGAGCGCGACCACCGGCTTGCCTGTGCGCTGGCGCCCGGCGCGCTGCACAGCGCGTGTGCGGCGTACATCGTCCAGATCTGCCTTGAGGCGGACGATCTTGTCGTCGAGCATCCGGCGGTCGGCTTCAAGCTGGCTCTCCCCCGGCCCGGACAGGAACCCGCCGCCACCGCGCTGGCGCTCCAGGTGGGTCCATGTCCGCACAAGACGGGAGCGCTCATAGAGCAGCCGCGCAAGCTCAACCTGCAACCGCCCTTCCTTGGTGCGGGCCCGCAGTCCGAAGATTTCAAGGATCAGCCCGGTCCGGTCGATCACCTTCACGCCGAGCTTCTTTTCGAGGTTGCGCTGCTGGACGGGCGTCAGCGCGCCATCGATCACGACCAGCGTGCAGTTTGCCGCTTCAAGGTCCTCAGCAAGCCGGTTCAGAATGCCGCCGGAAATCAGCTGGGCCGAATTGACCTGCCGCACATGTTCGGGCCGCAGGAATGCCAACTCGCACCCCAAGGCTTCAATCAGACCGGAGGTTTCCTCCAGCCTGTCTGCCGTAGGTCGATTGGCTGGCGAGAACCAGGGAATGATGGCCCCGGCAATTTCCGGCGCAGGAAGGCGATCAATAAGCTTGTCGCTCAAAAAGCCCTATTCCTTGTCAATCTCTTCGTCGAAGAGCTGGACGGGGGCGCTTGGCGCGATCGTGGAAATGGCATGCTTGTACACCAGCTGCGGCGGACGACCATCGCCCCGCAGCAACACACAAAAGTTGTCAAACCAGGTCACTACGCCCTGCAGCTTCACACCATTCACGAGAAACACCGTCAGTGGCGTACGCGATTTGCGCACCGCATTCAGAAAGGCATCCTGAAGGTTCTGTTTTTTATCAGCCGACATAGCAGGTTAATTCCTGTTGTTCTTGTTATGATCGCGGGCTAACTGGATTGAGGGGCTTAAGCAAGGGCCAACCCCATCTACCCCCGCCAGAAACTGACAGAAATTGCAGGAATGATCGCCAAAATCTCCAACCTGCCCAGCAGCATGGAGAAAATGGCTAAAATCGAGGCAGCGTGATCCAGCTGCGCGACATGGCCGATAACCAGGCCGCCGGAATTGGTCAGGCATCCGATGGCCAGCCGGATGGAAGATTCAAAAGGAATGCCGGTGAAGGTAAATCCCAGCATCACAAGGAAAACGCTGAGGATATAGGCGATCAGGTAAACCCAGACGCCGATCACGCTCCGCTCGTTCATCTCACGGTCCCGGAACTGAAATCCCAGAACCGACCGGCGATAGCCCAGCTGCCGGAACTCCATCCCGGCGCGCCGGGACAGGACGATCAGCCGCGCGATCTTCACGCCACCTGCGGCCGAAAGCGCAGATCCGCCGATCAGTGCCGGCAACACAAACACAGGCAGGGGCACTTTGTCCCAGGTGTCCGAGCTGCCCAGAGGCAGGCCTGACGTGGCCAGTGCGGAAATCGACCAGCCGAGGGACTCAATCACTTTCAGTCCGGAGAAGACGGCCATGGCGGTGAAGATCAGCACCAACACGACGAAAACGCGCAATTCAGGGTCCGTCAGCGCCTTGAGGAAACGCCGTTCCCTGAGCGGAAGCGCGATCGCGAGCCCCAGCGCGCCGCCCACCAGTCCGATCGCCAGGATCACATCGGCCACAGCCCCCGCATTTGCCCGGCCATAAGGCGCCGGATCCACAAGGCCGGTGGTCCAGACGCTGACTGCATCGGACATGGCCCGCCCGGGGGAAACACTGGCCAGCTCCAGCGCCAGAACGGTCAGAGTGATGGACACGACCATGATGAGGATGACCGAACGCGCGACCTTCGGGACTGCATCGAAGAAGCTCGTTTCCGGCATGACAAAAAGCTCGCTGCGATGAATCCCCGGGCCGCCGAGGTTCAGCGCGGCAAGGACGCTGGCGGCGACAATAATCGACGCCGACGCACCCAGCAGGTGCAGCGTTCCACGCCAGACGATAAGGCTGGCCGGCCATAGATTGCCCTCAACCGCGATGACCGACTGGCCAGTTGTCGTCAGGCAGGCCGTGGCCTCATGGATGGCCTGCAGCAGCGATGCATTCTGGACGCCGACGACGAACGGCAGACAGGCCGCGACAGGCGCGAGGAACCACCAAAGGATCACTAGCCCGAGCGCATCGGACGGACGCGCCTTCTGGCTGGGCTTGGGAGTCAGGAACAGAATGCTGGTACTGATAACGCTGATCCCCAGCACCATGGCAAGAAAGGCAAAAACCTGTTCGTTCTCACCATAGGCCAGAGCTGTCAGGATTGCCGGCACGCTGGAGCCCGCAAGGATCAGCATCACCAGGGCCAGGATGCGGACGACGGACGCGTAATTCATGTGCCTAGAAGAAGTCCGGACTGACGCGGAAGAATTTCTCCACTTTGCGGACCAGTTCCTCCTCGTAGAAAACGATCAGACGGTCTTCGGTGCGGACAATCGTTTCCGGTCCTGCCATGATGACCTCATCACCGCGCACAATGGCCGCTGCCGTGATACCATCCGGCAGGTCATCATAGCCTGTTGGCTTTCCGATCAGCGATGACGATTCCAGCGTGACGCCCTCAGCCACTTCAGCCTGTCCGTCTTCCAGGGATTGCAGTCCGAGAATCCGGCCGCGGCGCATCCGCAAGAGGATCTGCGAGACGGTCAGCGCGCGCGGATCGAGTACGGCATCCACCCGCATGTCATGCGCAAGACCTGCCAGCTCCGTGGCATTCACCAGCGCCAGCGTCCGCTTTGCACCGGCGCGCTTTGCCAGGTTGGAAATCAGGAGGTTGGTTTTGTCGTCATTGGTGATGGCGACAACGAAATCCGCCTTTGAAGCGCCAGCCTCGGTCAGAATATCCGGATTGAGCCCGTCGCCCTGAATGACGATGGAGCGTTTGACGCCTGCGACCGCGGTATTCGCCCGGTCCGGGTCGTTTTCGATGAGGCGAATCCGCTTGTTGCTTTCCCGCTCCAGCGTCTGCGCCACGTAGAGCCCGACATTCCCGCCACCGACGATCACAATATGATCGGAGCGTTCCACGTTCCGGTTAAAGATCGAGGTCAGCCGCTCCGCGTGGGAATCCAGCACGGCAATATAGGCGCGGTCCCCCGGTTTCAGGACGTCACTGCCCTTAGGTGCCCGCACGGAGTCGCCAGTTCCGATGCCGATAATCCGTGCCGAAAGGTCCGGGAACAGGCCGCGGATCTGATCGACGGCCGTGTCCAGCAACGGGTTGTTGTCCGAAATCTCCAGCCCGAGCAAACGCACTTTGCCCCGGCCGAACGTCGCGGACATAATCGCCCCCGGCGTCCGCAGCCGCTGAAGAATGGCCTCGCCTACTTCGACTTCCGGCGAGATCACCATGTCGATCGGCAGCCCCTCGCGGGAGAAAATATTCTTCCAGGCCGGATCGATATAGGACTGGTCGCGCACACGGGCGATCTTGAACGGTACGGAAAAGAGCGTGTGGGCGATCTGGCAGATCACCATGTTGATTTCGTCGAAATGCGTCACAGCGATGATCATTTCGCAGTCTGCCGCACCTGCCCGTTTCAGCACATCCGGATGCGCCGCATGCCCCGTGTAGCCGCGCACATCGAGGTCAGTCGAAACCTGGTCGACCAGGTCCTGATCCTCGTCGATGATGGTAATATCGTGCTTTTCACGCGCGAGACGCCGCGCGATACCGTGTCCGACCCGGCCAGCCCCGCAGATAAGAACGCGCATTTCTCAGCCTTCCGCCGACATCAGCTGTCTTGACGACTCGCCCCGGACGCTACGCCCAAAGCCTTTAATTTTCTATGGAGTGCAGAGCGCTCCATTCCAATGAATTCAGCCGTCCGGGAAATGTTCCCGTTAAACCGCGTGATCTGCAGTGCCAGATATTCGCGCTCAAACTGCTCGCGCGCATCACGAAGGGACAGGCCGACCAGGTCTGCTGACCCGGCTTTAGAATTCTGCACATTGCTGCCGACATCCCGGGGCAATTCATCGACGCTGACGGGCCGGTTGGAGTCCGACGGCGACAGGATCAGGATCCGTTCCACGACATTGCGCAATTGCCGGATATTCCCCGGCCAGTCCATCGACTGCAGGACAGCCATGGCCTCCTGGGAGAAGGTTCTAGGCGTCAGGCCAGAGGAATCGGCGATCCGCTCAATGAAATAGGTCACGAGATCGGCAATATCGTCCCGGCGCTCTGCGAGCGATGGAACCCTCAGCGGCACGACGTTCAGGCGGTAATAGAGGTCTTCGCGGAAGCGGGATTCCTCGATCTCCTTTTTCAGGTCCTTGGTCGTGGCGGACATGACCCGGACATCTACATTGACGTCCGACCGGCCACCGACACGCTGGAAGCGCTGCTCGGTAAGAACACGGAGTATCTTGCTCTGTGTGCCCGGCGGCATGTCCGCGACTTCGTCAAGGAGGAGCGTCCCGAGGTGGGCCTTTTCGAACAGACCGATACGCGTTGTCCGGCCATGGGCATCTTCCTCACCGAAGAGCGCAATCTCCATCTGGTCCGGCGCGATCGTTGCCGCGTTCACGACGATGAACGGTCCGTTCGCCCGCAAGGAATTGCGATGGATCAAGCGGGCGGCCAGTTCCTTCCCGACGCCTGCCGGCCCGGTAATCATCACGCGTGAATTGGTCGGCGCCACCTTCTCGATGGAGCTCCGCAAATTTGCCGCTGCATGGCTGTCCCCGATCCAGCGCTCATCGTCTCCGGCGCGGTTCCGCAGCGCTGCGTTTTCGTATTTCAGCGCGGCCGACTCGATGGCCCGGTCGATCAGGTGCAGCAGGCGGTCGGTTTTGAACGGCTTCTCGATAAAGTCATAAGCACCGCGCCTAATGGCGGCGACCGCCGTCTCGATATTGCCGTGTCCGCTGATCACGATCACGGGCAGCAGCGGGTCAATCGACTTCAGGTATTTCAGCAGGGACAGGCCATCCATGCCGCTGCCCTGCAGCCACACATCCAGCACCACGAGGCGTGGTGTCCGTGTACGGACCTCTTCCAGCGCCGCCTCCGCCGTTGCGGCGGTACGAACCGAATAGCCCTCATCGCCGAGAACGCCGGCAATCAGCTCCCGGATGTCAGGCTCATCATCAACGACCAGAATATCTAACGCCATGGCGTTGGCTCCTCTACGCGGACAGTCTGTGGAGAATGTGGATTGATCCCGGCGCCATCCTCGCTGACGGCCGGTATGGTTTTGGTGGCAGGATCATGCGGGGGCAGCCAGATACGTACCCGCGCACCGCGCAGGCCGTCGAGGCGGTTCTGCAGCGAAATGGATCCGCCATGGTCTGCAATAATGCGGTTCACGATCGCCAGACCGAGCCCTGTGCCCTTTTCCCGTGTGGTCACATACGGCTCCAGCAGCCGCTCACGCACGTCTTCGGGAAAACCGGGCCCGTTGTCTTCAATCGTGATTTCCAGCCCCTGCTCATCGCCGCTGAGCACCATGCGTATCTGACCCTGCACGTCCGTTTCCTCGGGCATGCCCTCAATCGCTTCAGCAGCATTTTTCAGCAGATTGCCGATCGCCTGCCCGAGCAGTCTTTCATCGCCTGAATAGGTCTTGGATGACGCTTCGCTGGCAAATTCGAAATCGATGTCCGGATAGACCACGCTGCGGGAGAAGCTCGCCTCCTGCAGCAATTCTTCCATGTCAAACGGCGCGACGCTCGGCTTCGGCATTCGTGCGAAGCTGGAGAACTCCTCGACCATACGGCCAATATCCCCCACCTGACGCAGGATGGTGTCGATGCATTTTTCAAACACGCCATCATGATCATCGATCTTGCTGGCATAGCGGCGGCGCAAACGTTCCGTAGACAGCATGATCGGCGTCAACGGGTTGCGGATTTCATGCGCGATGCGTCTTGCCACATCGCGCCAGGCCATCTGCCGCTGCGCATTGATCAGACGGGTCGTATCGTCAAATGTCAGGACGCAGCCCCCGGCCGGATCCGGCGCCGTCTTCAGCCTGATATGGCGCGTGGAATTGTTCCGGCTGATTTCGATAGAGGCATCGACGGGTGAATTGCGCTCCAGCGTGTCACGCACATAGCGTTCAAATTCTGGCGCCACCACTTCCAGCGCATCACCGGATTTGACCTCGTCGGTGCCCAGCAGCTCACCGGCAGACCTGTTGGCGAGTGTCACCGTCATGTCCGCATCCATGCGAATGACACCGGCGCTGACCTCCGCAAGCAGTGTTTCGACAAACCGGCGGCGATCCTCTTCATCCTCTCGCGCCCGGATGAGCGCATTGCGCTGTTCGGACAACTGCTCCGTCATGGCGTTGAATGACTGGCTGAGCGCGTACACTTCGTCTTTCGGGCCGCTGACAGGCACCCTGACGGTCAGGTCACCGTCACGCACGGTGTGGGCCGCAGATGCCAGCCGCCCGATGGGGCCGGTCACCCGGCCGGCGGCCTCAAGACCAAGACGGCCCGCGAGCAGCAGGATCAGCGCGGTGATCTGGGCGTAACCGATCGCAAAAATGGTCTGCAGCCGTCCGCTGCGCTCTTTGGCGTTGTTGTATTGCGCCAGCTGCTCCTTGGCGTCGCCCAGCATGGCAAACAGGTTCTGATCGAAAGGCTTGGCCACATAGACATACCCATCGATCGGTTCGGAAATCCGCATCAACGCCGTTGCCACACCTTGTGACTCGTAGAGACGCGCAGCCACCTCCCCTTTCCGGGCTTCCTCGAAAGCATCCGGCGGAGGCCGCAGGCGGACGGGCGTCCCGGCATTTTCTTCGGCAATAATCTCCTGCCCATCCGCGCTAACGATGGAGATGGTCACGAATTCCCGGTAGGCCAGTGTCTGGCGAAGACCTTCAGACAGCGCCGCAGACGCGCTCGCCGCGAACTGGCCGGCGTCGACATCCTGCCCGCCATTTTCGGCAGCCATGGAAGTCTTCACTTCGCGTGCAAAGGTTTCCACATCGAGGGCCGCAAGCCGCACATCCACATCGAACGAAGATTCGAAATTGTCGACATAGTCCTGGAAGATCTGCTTGTTCTTTTCCATGACCGCTTCGGCCGTGTCGCCGAACCAGTTATCGAGGCCGCGGGTAATCACCGCGCCAAGGAAAATGGCGACCACCATGGACGGCACCAGTGCGGAGAAGCCGAACAGCATGACGAAGCGCTGGGCGAGCCGTCCCTCTCCCGCCTCACGCGAACGGCTGCGTATCGCCAGGAACTCCCGGATCACGATCGCTGCGAGAACGATGATCAGAACAAGGTTCAGCGCCAGCAGCCACGGCGTGGACCCGGCTGTCGGATTGTCGGGGTTCACGCCGGCAATGGTGATGAAGGTCGCAAACACCGCAACAAGCGCCGCAATGATGAAGAGCCCTTCGAAAAGGGCCCAACTCGCTTTGGGTGCATGCTGGCTTAACGGGTTCGACAATCTACCGGCTCTGTACAGGCCCCCCGGCCCGTTGCTCCAATGTCACACAATCGTGCCTCTACGGCAACAGTGATGCACTAGAGCCACAGTCCTTGCAATCGTCAATCACTCTTCTGCAATGCCGAGTGCGTTAATCTTCGCCCGCAACGTGTTGCGATTCATGCCAAGCAGCTGCGCCGCCTTCACCTTGTTTCCGGCCGTAACAGACAGAGCAAGCCGGATCAGCGGCCGCTCAACCTGGTCAATAACCCGGGAATAGACCGTGCTCTCCTCGTCCTCGCGGTTGGAGATAAGGTCTCCCATAATGTGCCGGTGAAGCAGGGTCTCGATGTCCTTCTCGAAGCCGCCGCTGGCGCCCTTCTGCTCGCTCGCCCCGGCGCGAAGTTCGCGCTCTACATCCCGCAGTGTGATCGTGTCATCAGGGCTCAGCACAGCGAGTCGGAGAACGAGATTCTCCAGCTCCCGCACATTGCCTGGCCAGTCATAGGCCATGATGAGATCTATGGCGGACTTGTCGAAATTCTTTGCCGACAGACCCTGGCGCTGCGCCCGGATCAGGAAGGCCCTGGCAAGCTCCGGAATGTCCTCCTTGCGCAGCCGCAGCGGCGGCATGGCAAGACGCACCACGTTCAGGCGGTAGTAAAGGTCTTCCCGGAAGGCGCCCTCTTCCACCATGCGGCCCAGATTGCGCCGCGTCGACGCGATCAGGCGCGCCCCGGTGGCGTCCCGCAAAAATTTGACGAGCTGGGTCTGCGCCTCGGCCGGAAGGTCCCCGATTTCATCGAGGTAGAGCGTTCCGCCCGACTGATGGACTGCCCCGGGCTCACCATTTGCGCCGAACAGCTGGCGATTGATCTCTGTCGCCGGAAGCGCAGCCAGGTCCAGCGCCACGAACTTTCCATCCTTTGCAGATCCAAGCTGGTGGATTGCGCGGGCGGCCAGTTCCTTGCCGGTGCCGCTTTCCCCTTCGATCAGGACGGTCAGGTCGGTGTTCATCACCTTGGCGATGATCCGGTAGACCTCCTGCATCGCATCGGACCGGCCGATCAGTGGCAGGCCGGCATCGCTGATCGCTTTCTGGGATTCCGGATTGATTGCCCGCACCGATGTCTTTGGCGGCGCCTTCAGGGCGCGTTGCACGAGACTGGTCAGCGCATCGATGTCGAACGGTTTCGGAAGATAGTCGAACGCGCCGTGCTGGGCCGCGTTTGCCGCGGTCAGGATCGTGTTCTGTCCGCTCATCACGATGAAGGGCAGCTCAGGCCGAGACAGACGCATCGATGGCAACAGGTCAAAGATCGATGCATCCCCAAGATACACATCGGTCACGACCACATCGCCTTCACCGTTCCGCACCCATCTTTCCAGGGCTTCTGGCGAACTCGTCGCACGGACCTCATAGCCTGCGGCGACCAGCGTCTGGTTCACGATCAGGCGGATGCTCGCATCGTCCTCTGCAAGAAGAACGGTTTTATCAGCCATTAAGGCCTCCTGTACGAATTGGCAGAAGAACAGTGAAACGGGTTGTGCCCGGCTCGCTGTCCACCCGGATCTGGCCGCCATGGGCCGTGATGACTTCTTTCACGATCGAAAGACCCAGCCCGCGCGCGCCGGACTTGGAACTCTGGAAAACATCGAAAATGCGCGACAGCTTCTCGCGCGGAATACCGCGGCCATTGTCCTCGATCGTCACCAACATGGCCCTCTGCAGGCCGACGCCGAACCGGGACCGTTTGAACGCAAGGCCGGTGGCATAGGCCGTCCGGATAATCACCTGACCGCTGCCGCCGCCCTCCTGGGCCGCCTCGGCAGCGTTGCGGATGATGTTCTGGAAAGCCTGCTGCAGATGATCCGCGTCGCCCAGCAATTCCGGGAGCGACGGGTCAAAGTCCCGCCGGATTTCGACATTGCTGCCGATGGCCACCCGTTCCGACGCGATCACGCGATCCAGCAGCGCATGGATGTTGAACTCTTTCATCCGCGGCGCAGAGAACAATTCAAATGCCGACAGGCGATTGACCAGGCGCTCAATCCGGCGGGCTTCATCCCGGATGATCTCCAGGAGCTCGGCCTGCCCCTCGACACCCTGACGTTCCAGCAATTGCGCGGCGCCGATGATGCCACCCAGCGGGTTCTTCACTTCATGCCCGAGAATGCGGCCGAACCCTGCCACGCCGGCGGAAGACTCATTCCCCTCCCGCACTGCCGTTTCGACGAGCGCGATAACAAAGCCTTCATCGCCCGTGGTGCGGACCCAGACATCGCAGACAAGGCCTGACGGAATGGACGGCCCGGTAATCGGCGTTCCCGGCGAAGCAATATCACCCACCTGGCGCTGGGCGCGATCCAGCAACTCCCAGATCAGGGAGTCATGATAAATCAGCTCACTGAGCGGCTTGCCCGTAAGCGATCTGCGAGACAGCTGAAACAGCGTTTCCGCTTCCGGGTTACCATCCACGATACGTCGCCTGTCGTCGATGACGAGCAAGGCGATCGGAGAGAGATCGGCAAGGGAACGAGCATCCAGCAAAGTATCCACCGGCATGTCAGACGGCCTCCACGAGGTCGGTTTCAAAATATACCTGCCGCAATGCGGCGATGAGTTCCTGCCAGTCCGTGATCTGACAGAGTTTGGAGCGCATCGCCCGGCGTTCAGCCGGAGCGATACGAAGATCAAGCGCATCAATGGCGGCGGAAACGTGCTTGCGCACCGTCAGCACACCCAGTTTCGGCCCATAGAGCGCGACCGAATCCTCGATCTGCTCACACAGGGAAGAGAGTTTCTCGGCCCGGCCGGGTGCCGTCCAGGCTTTGCCCTCCAGTGCCGCAGCGACTTCGCCGACCAGCCAGGGCCGCCCCATCGCCGCACGCCCGATCATGACGCCGTGGGCGCCGGACTGCTCCAGCGCCTCAGCTGCATCTTCGTAAGAACCAATATCGCCATTCACGACGACCGGCAGCGACACCGCCTCGACCGTGTCGCGCACAGCGGCCCAATCGGCCGCGCCTTTGTAGAACTGGCAACGCGTGCGCCCGTGAACGGTCAGCATCCGGATACCTTTGGATTCCGCAATCGCCCCCAGCTCCGGCGCGTTCAGCGCCGTATCGTCCCAGCCGAGGCGCATCTTCAGCGTCACGGGACGCTCGCCCGCCCCTTCAATGGCCGCGTCCATGATGTCGCTCGCCAGCGGCACGTCGCGCATCAAGGCCGACCCGGACTGGCCACCCGTCACCAGGCGGGAGGGACACCCCATATTGATATCGATCACATCGACGCCGCTTTCGGCGAGCAATTCCGCCCCGCGAAACATGTCTTCCGGCCGCCGCGCCGCCAGTTGGACGATCCAGTAGCCCGCCCCCTCATGGCGGCAGGTACGGCGGACGACATCCGGGCGCTCTGTCGCCAGCATCTCGCCGGCGACCATCTCCGAGACGACAGCCGGTGCCCCAAAATGCGCCGCCTGACGCCGCATAGGGGCGTCCGTGGCGCCTGACATGGGCGCTAACCAGACCTTAGGTGCCTCGAAACTAACCATTTGTTCATTCTTGCACCTTTTTTCGAGTTCGCAAGTGCACAAAACATAAGCACCCCTCCGCAGCTGCAGAAGTGCAAACAGCATGGCATAGATACAACAGGTATCTTAGAAGGCGCGCATGACCGGATTCGCAGCAATCATCGTCGCAGGCGGCAAAGGCGCCCGTACCGGGCTAGAACGCCCGAAGCAATGGGAAATCCTGCTCGGCAAGCGGGTGATCGACTGGTCTGTCGATACATTCCTGTCCCATCCGGACCTCATCGAGCTTGTCATTGTGGTCGATGACCTCACCGTCGCGACCAGTTTTCCGCCTAAGACCAAAGTCGTAGGCGGCGGTGACACCCGAACCGCCTCGGTTCGCGCCGGAATTGCTGCACTTGCGACGAAAGATGGCACACCGGTCCTCATTCATGACGCCGCCCGCCCGGGCCTGAGTCCCTCCCTGATCGATGCGCTGGTCGAGGCGCTGAACGAGCATGATGCCGCCGCCCCTGCGCTGCCGGTGTCGGATGCGCTGAAACGGGACGACTCCGGGCACTTTTCTAACGTGGCGCGTGACGGCCTCTACCGCGTCCAGACCCCTCAGGCCTTCCGGCAGGCGACCATTCGCACAGCGCTGGAGGCTCCCGGCTCTTTCGTGGACGATCTGGAGGCTGTGGAAGCTGCCGGCGCACGGGTCACGCTGGTTCCGGGCAGCGCCCGGCTTCACAAGATCACCTATGCAGAGGATTTCGACCTCGTGTCACGCTTGCTAACCCCCGCTCTGTCCGCCCCGCGTGTCGGAAAGGGCTTTGACGTTCACGCCTTCGAGCCTGGCGACCATGTCACCCTCTGCGGCGTAAAGATCCCTCACACGGCCAAGCTCAAAGGGCATTCGGATGCCGACGCCGCCTGGCATGCCCTGACAGACGCCATTCTGGGCGCCGCCGCGCTCGGCGACATTGGCGACCACTTCCCGCCATCGGATCCCCGGTGGAAAGACGCCGACAGCGGCCTGTTCCTGAAACACGCCCAGACGCTGGCCGATGAGGCTGGCTATACGCTGACCAGCTGCGATATTACGGTGATCTGCGAAGCCCCCAAGGTGAAGCCGCACCGGGAAGCCATGCGCATCCGCACCGCCGAACTCCTGGGGCTTCCGCTCGATGCCGTCAGCGTGAAGGCGACGACGACTGAGAAGCTCGGCTTTACGGGCCGCCAGGAAGGCATTGCGGCAGAAGCCGTTGCCGTACTCGCGCCAAAGGCCTGACGCCGCGTCCCCTCTTGCCAATCGCTTCCTGCATGCTCCCCTTTGCAAAAAGGGAGAGCACGCATGTCAGGCGGATTGAACATCGAGCAGGACGGCCACGTCACGATCCTGACGCTCGACAGGCCAGAGGCGATGAACGCCCTCGACTATCCAACTTATATGGCCCTCGAAGATGCCGTCCGCGGGGCGGATGCCCGGGCCATTGTGATCACGGGCGCAGGCGAACGGGCCTTCTGCTCGGGCGATGACGTCAAACAGATCCTGTCGAAGGGTGCCCCCTCCACGCCGGAAATGGCAGAGCGTGCAAAGAAGACAGGCGGCCTGACACCTGCCGCCGATGCGCTGCTCGGCACGGATATTCCAGTCATCGCCGCCGTGAACGGTTTCGCCCTCGGCTGGGGCGCCGAACTGGCCATCATGGCGGACATCCGGGTCTTTTCGGAAAAGGCCCGCTTCGGGGAAATCTTCGTCACACGCGGGCTGACCTGCGATGCGCCGGGCTTTGGCCGTCTCGTCCAGCTGGTCGGGCGGGAACATGCCTGCGAGCTTCTCTTCACCGGCGACATCATCGACGCCGCACGGGCAAAGGAGATCGGGCTCACATCCCGGGTCGTCGCCCCAGACGACTTGATGCCGACCGCACTGGACCTTGCCCGCAAGATCGCCGCAAACCCGCCGCTGGCCGTTCAGGCGATCAAGAAGGGCCTTCGCGAAACGGTAGATCCGCCATGGCGCGAGGTCGGCAAGATGGCAATTACCGAGATCCGGCGCCTGATGCAGACAGACGATGCAAAAGAAAGCGCAGCCGCCTTCATCGAAAAACGCAACCCGGTCTTCACCGGCAAATAAACCAGGCCTAAGCTCACCCCATGTTTCCAGATAAACTCCGCAACCTCGCCATGCTGATCCTCGACGACGCCGAACAGGCCCGCCTGCGGATCTGCACAGCTGAGAGTTGTACCGGCGGCCTCGTTGCCGCCCTCTTTACCGATATTGCAGGGTCCTCGACCGTGTTCGAGCGCGGCTTCGTCACCTATTCGAACCGGGCCAAGGAAGAGATGCTCGGCGTACCTGGCGATGTGCTGGCGGACTATGGGGCCGTCTCAGAACCTGTGGCGCGGATGATGGCCGAAGGCGCGCTGGAAGCCAGCCGGGCCAATATCGCCGTTGCGATCACTGGCGTGGCAGGCCCCGGCGGCGGCACGCGCATGAAACCCGTCGGCACGGTTCATGTGGCCTGTGCCCGGGAGAACCGCGCCGTTGTCCACGAAATGCTCCAGGTCGGGGAAATCGGTCGCACGGAAGTGCGGATGGCTGCCGTCGAGTGCGCGCTCAAACTGATCCAGTACCAGATGAACTAGGCGCCGGGCGCGGGTCCGGAGACCGTCCCGAAACGGCGGCGCCCTTCGGTCAGAAATGCCTCAAGGATTTTCGTCACAGCGAGATCATGATTGGCCGCGGCCAACATGCCGATGAACGGGTTCTTGAAATCATAATCGATGTCGAGGCGCACATCAGTGCCCTTGTCCTGCGGCGTGATCTGCCACTCGGCCCGCAACCGGCGGAACGGCCCCTTCACAAGCGAGGCAATCACGTTTCCGGCGGACGGGGTTTTCGTGACACGGGTCGAAAAGCGTTCCGTAAAGCCTTTGAACCCGATCACAGCATCGCCGAGACAGGACGAGGCGCCATCTCCGAGCGCGACTTCTTCACTGACGCGCATCGCCGTGATCCATTTGATGAAGTCCGGATAACGCCGGATGTCCGAGACAAGATCAAAACACTGTTCGGGCGTGTAAGGCAGCCGGACCGATTTGGAGAACCGGGCCATGCGCTCAGGCGGTCTTGCCGGAATCCCGGGACGCGTTCAGCGCCTCACGGGCGGCGCGTAGGCGGGCAAAGTCCTCTCCCGCATGGTGAGACGAACGCGTCAGCGGCGTCGCAGACACCATCAGGAAACCCTTGGCCCATGCGATCTCTTCATACGACTTGAACTCGTCCGGTGAAACGAACCGGTCGACCGGGGCGTGTTTGCGCGTCGGCTGCAGGTACTGGCCGATGGTGAGGAAGTCGACGCCGGCGGAGCGCATGTCGTCCATCACCTGCATGACTTCTTCTTTGGTCTCGCCAAGGCCGACCATCAGGCCGGATTTGGTAAACTGGTTCGGGTCGCGGTCCTTCACCTTCTGCAACAGGCGCAGCGAGTGGAAATAACGCGCGCCCGGCCGAATCGACAGGTAGAGCCGCGGTACGGTTTCGAGATTGTGGTTGAACACGTCCGGCTTCGCATCGATGACGCGGTTTTCCCAGCCATCCTTGCGCAGGAAGTCGGGCGTCAGGATCTCGATTGTGGTCGCCGGAGATGCCGCCCGGATGGCCTCGATCGTGTGCACGAAATGCATCGCCCCGCCATCGGTCAGGTCATCCCGGTCAACCGACGTGATCACGACATGCTGCAGCCCCATCTCGGCGACCGCTTCGGCGACGCGGCGCGGTTCGTCCTCGTCTACACCAGCGGGCGGCTTGCCGGTGGACACGTTGCAGAAACTGCAGGCCCGGGTGCAGATTTCGCCGAGAATCATCATCGTGGCGTGCTTCTTGTCCCAGCACTCCCCGATATTCGGGCAGCCCGCTTCTTCGCAGACGGTCACCAGCCCATTGGACTTCACGATCTCCCGCGTTTCGGAATAGCCCTTCGAACCGGGCGCCTTGACGCGAATCCAGTCCGGCTTGCGCTGGATCGGGCTGTCCGGCCGGGACTGTTTCTCCGGGTGGCGCAGGCGGGGCTTTTCGCCCTTGAGATCAATGAGGTTTGCCATCGCCGGAACATGGCCTCACCTGCGCCTGAACTCAAGTCGGAGACACTGCAATCTGCTCATGCAAACTTGCAATGTTTGTTGCGCTCTGGCTGCTTGGCGACAAAATGTTACAAACATGTGAGGCGCAAACCCGCCCGCGAGGAAACCAGAGCTGTTCATGACCACGACACCGATCCCGGCGCCGTTGCCGTATCGCCCAGCGCGAACCCGTACCGACCTGTTTGCCGCCCTGATGCGCGCGGCTGGCGAGTTTGGCCGTAACAAGACCATCATCTACGACATGGTCGACGGCGAAGAACGCCTGCTGACCTACAAGGACCTGATCCGGGGATCTTTCGGTCTGGGCTCCGCCCTCGCCTCGAAAACCAAAGCCGGCGAATCGGTCGGCGTCATGCTGCCCACCGGGGCCGGCGCCGTGATCGGCTTCTATGCCCTGTCGGCCTATAACCGCGTCCCATCGATGCTGAACTTCACCGCCGGGTCGCGGAACCTGAAAGCGGCGATGCGCTCGGCCGAGATCACCAAGATCGTCACCGCACGCAAATTTATAGAAGTGGCCGGCCTGGAAGCCCTGACCAAGGACCTCTCCCGCGTCGCCGAGATCATCTATCTCGAAGACGTTCGCGAGAACCTCTCCCTGAAGGACAAGCTGGCTGCGCTGATCGGCCCGATCGCGCCCGGCCTCATCCGCAAGAAAGCCCGCTACAAGAGCCCCGGCGTAATCCTGTTCACCTCCGGCACCGAAGGCGAGCCGAAAGGCGTCGTCCTCAGCCATGAGAATGTCATGGCGAATGTCGAACAGGTACGTGCCCATATCGGTCTCGACGTGAACACGGACAAGCTGTTCAACCCGCTGCCGACCTTCCACTGTTTCGGCCTGACGGTCGGGGCCATCCTGCCGCTCATCGCCGGTATCCAGGTGATCTTCCACCCCTCTCCGCTACAGCCGAGGGAGATCGTGAAACGTATCCGGGAAACCGGGGCGACCATTCTGCTGGCCACGGACACGTTCATTTCTCAGTACGCCCGTGTCGGCGGCGACGGCGACATGAGTTCCATCCGCCTCGCCGTCTGCGGGGCCGAGCGCGTCAAGGACGAGACCCGGTCGCTGGTGCGCCGGAAATTCGAAATCGAAATCCTGGAAGGCTATGGTGCCACCGAGGCCTCGCCCGTCGTGGCGGCCAATCAGTGGGAGCGCAACAAGCCCGGCACGGTCGGCCTGCTGATGGCGGACATGGATTATCGCCTCCTGCCAGTGGACGGCATTCCCGAAGGCGGACGCCTGCACATCAAGGGCCCCAACATCATGATGGGCTATCTGCGCCCGTCAGCCCCCGGCGTCCTCGAAGCGCCTGACGATGGCTGGCACGACACAGGCGACGTGGTGGCCATCGACGAGGAAGGCTTCATCCGCATCATGGGCCGCGTGAAACGCTTCGCGAAGATCGGCGGGGAAATGGTGTCCCTCGCCGTGGTCGAGAACTGCGCCAGCGCAATCTGGCCGGACAATCTCCACGCCGCAGCCGCCATCCCGGACCCCCGCAAGGGCGAGCAGATCATCCTGCTGAGCGACAGCCCCGACTGTAACCGCGAGGAAATCCTGGCCTGGGCGCAGAGCCATGGCGTGCCGGAAATCTCCGTTCCGAAGCGGGTCTTCCATGTCGACGATATCCCGGTGCTCGGCACCGGAAAGGTCGACTATGGCAGCGTGCAGAAGAAAGTCGTGGAACTGGTCGAGGCCTGATCCTGGCCGCCCGGGGCGTTTGCGCCAGGCGTTCCTGTCAGGCGTTCGTCGCGCGGCGGACAGGCATGTGCTTCTTGCCCCAGTCCTTAAGCGTCAGCAGCGCAGGCGCCAGTTCCTGCCCCTTGTCGGTCAGCACATAATCATAGCGCTTCGGCCCGGCGGAATACTGCCGGCGTTCCAGGATACCGGCTTCAACCAGCCGCTTGAGGCGCTCGGCCAGGATGTGCCGCGTCATGCCGCTCGACTCGATAAACTGCTCGAACCGCGACAGGCCAAGAAAGCAATCCCTGAGGATCAACAGCGTCCACCGGTCGCCCACGACTGAGAGGGTCCGCGCCACCGGGCACCAATTATCCGAGAGTTCTGTCCATTTCATACTTGCAAGCCTAACCTGATTTGCCTTAGTTCCAAAATGAAACTTATGGAGATCCGGATGACCAAGGCGCTTGAGTTCTATTTCGACTATATCAGCCCCTATTCCCATATTGCCAATGCAGCAGTGAAGCAGCTGAAGGAACGCACCGGCGCGTCCGTCGAAATCAAACCCATGTTTCTCGGCGCGATCATGCAGGGCTCCGGCAACCGTCCTCCGGGCATGGTGCCGGCCAAGAACACCTACATGCTGGCCGACCTGCAGCGTTGCGCAAGGCGGTATGGGCTCAGCATCCGCATGAACCCCTATTTTCCGATGGTCAGCACGCGCGACCTGTTGCGGGCCACGATCGGCCTCGCGAGCGATCCGGACAAGCAGCAGCGCTTCATCGATACGTGCTTCCGTTACATGTGGGAAACACCTGAAGCGCTGAAGCCGGATGATGATGCATCCGTCAAAGCCATGTGCGACGCCGAAGGGTTCGACTTCGAAGAGATCAAGGCGCTGGCTGCCGATGAAACGAACAAAGCCGCAATGAAAGAAAATACCGACACGGCGATCGCCCGCGGCGCCTTCGGCTCCCCCACTTTCTTTGTGGGCGAGGAGATGTTCTTCGGGCACGACCGGCTGGACTACGCTGCCGAAGCCCTGACCGCCTGATCCGGTATAGTCATTTATAGTCCGGCATAGTCATGCCTCGTCATGCGAAGTCATGACGTAGGCGGATTTAATCATCTGCCGGTCATACCAACACATGGCCCCCGTCATCCCGGAATTTGCGCAGCAAATATCCGGGACCTTCTCGCAGGCCGCGAAAGCCCCCTCCGCCTCGCTGCGCTCGCCACCTCCCCCGCTTCGCAGGGGAGGATGAAGTCCGGTACGTGCGGCAGGGACATCCTCCACCGCTTGCGGGGGAGGTGGCGCCGAAGGCGACGGAGGGGGGATACACGGGCGCGGGCTGGAACAAGGTCCCGGATAAGCGCTGTGCGCTTTCCGGGATGACACGTGGCGGGGGCTTATCCACCACAAGGCCCACCCCATCCTGCTGCAATCATTGCCGCAAAAAGAATTCCATCCGACACCTCCGTGGCCTGACGTATAGTCCACGCCATGTCACTCCTGCACCCTCCCGCATGGTTCCCGCCGCAGCTTGCCTGTCTCTGGCCCATTATCTGGGTCCAGGTGCTGATGCTGCGCGCGCAGATACGGGCCGCTTATGGACGCGGCGTCGTGTATCGCTGGAGCCTGACGCCGAATCTGCGCGTCTATCTGGTCCGGATTGACTGGATGCCGGGCCAGAAAACTGAGCGGCCGATCCTGAAACCTGCCGCCCATGCCTCTGACCGCCTCGCCGCCGCGTGCGATGGCCGCGCGGCGACACCTGCATATTCCATACAGTTTGGCGAATGCCATCATGGCGGCATTGCGCCCGCCGACCGACGTGGCGCACAACCACGCGTCCCGAACCTGCCCCTGCCGGAAACCTGACGCGCATTCAGCCCTGAAAATCCAAGCACTCCCACCAGGCGCCTTTACGGGCGTCGCACGTGCTGGTGCAGACCTTCAGTTAAATGAAGATGCCTGCAGCTTCCGCCAGCACCTTGTAGGAAACGGCCGGGCGCGGACCGAAATGGCTGATCACCTCAGCGGCCGCGATATGGCCAAGGCGCGCACAGGTCGCCAGCGGCAGGCCGCGCGACATGCCGAAGAGGAAACCGGCGGCATACTGGTCGCCTGCCCCGGTCGTATCGACAACTTCCTTGACCGGAACGGCTTCGACGACAATCGGCTCGCCATCGCCCAGGACGACCGAGCCCTTTTCGCTTCGGGTCACCGCCGCGACTGCCGTATCGGCCTGCAGGGACGTCATCGCACTTTCGAAATCATCGGTCTCGTAAAGCGCGAGCAGCTCTTCCTCATTGGCGAAGAGAATATCGACATTGTTGCGGACCAGCTGAAGGAAGCTCGGCCGGTGGCGGTCGACGCAGAACCTGTCGGAGAGGGTCAGCGCGACCTTGCGGCCAGCGGAGCGGGCAATCTCTGCGGCATAGATGAACGCTTCCTTGGCCTCGTCCTTATCGAACAGATAGCCTTCCAGATAGAGGATGCCGCCCCCTTTCACGACCTCCTCATCGACATCCTCTTTCGAGAACATCACCGAGGCGCCGAGGAAAGTGTTCATGGACCGGTGACCATCTTCCGTAACGAAGATGATACTGCGGGCGGTAGCGGGGCCGTCTGTCAGCGGCGGCGTCGGGAACGGCACACCGCCGGCTTCCATCTCGCGCTTGAACTGGGCACCGAGTTCGTCATCGGCGACCTTGCCGATATAGGCCGCCGATGCCCCGAAGCTGGCAAGGCCGGCAATCGTGTTGGCGCCACTTCCGCCGGATGTGTAGAGCGGCTCCTTGGCAACCCGGGTCAGCTCGTGCGCCCGCGGTTCCTCGATCAGGTTCATGGCATTCTTGTGGATGCCCCACTCTGCCAGAAAGGCGTCATCCGCCCGCGACAGCACATCCACGATCGCATTGCCGAGGCCCACAACATCGAAACGCACATCTGCCATTCGAGATCTCCCGCTGAAAACCGGGCAATTGCCAGAGGCGGCCGCTGGACGCAACTGGCAGGCATGCTAAAGGCCGCGACATGAAAATCGCTTACCTTGCTTCCCCCGTCACCCTGCCCGGTACGCCCAATCGCCGCGAAGACGCATTCGAGCATGATTACATGATGGACGCCCTGCGCCCGGCCTTTGCCGCGCGGGGCCTCACCATCGAGGACGTCTCCTGGGACGATCCGGCAGCAGACTGGGCGAGCTATGGCGCGGTCATTATCGGCACAACGTGGGACTATTGGGACCGGCAGGAGGAGTTCCTCGCAACGCTGGACCGGATCGGGGCGGCGACGCGCCTCTACAATCCGCCGGGCCTTGTGCGCTGGAACATCCACAAGACCTATCTGCGGGACCTGGAAGCCCGCGGCGCGCGGATTATCCCGACCCTCTGGCTGGACAGGGCAGATGCTGCGAGCGCGGCAGCGGCTTTCGATACGCTCGGCTCAGAAGATCTGGTTTTCAAGCGCCAGGTCGGCGCCGGCGCGGACGGCCAGCACCGCCTGACGCGGGGCGGCGCCATCCCGGACATGCCCCATCCAATGATGGTGCAGCCCTTCCTTCCGGCTATCCAGAGCGAGGGAGAGTACAGCTTCATCTTCATTGGCGGCGACTTCTGCCACGCGCTGGTCAAGCGGGCCGTGCCGGGAGACTATCGCATCCAATCGAAATATGGCGGCAAGGAAACGCCCGTCGACCCGCCCGCCGCCGATCTCGCGGATGCGTCCGCCATCATCGCCATGCTGGACGAGGCCCCACTCTATGCCCGTGTCGACATGGTGCGCGGCGAGGATGGCCGGCTGGTCCTGATGGAGCTGGAAGTGATCGAGCCCTATCTCTACCCGGTCGAAGGCCCGCGCCTCGGCGAGATGATCGCCGAGGCCGTAAGGAAACGTCTGGAGCGGGCGCCCGCCTAGTGAGCGCCGAATTTGTAGACGACGCCGATCTTCGTCGCCGTATCGGTCGACTCAAACCCGTCCGGCGGGTTGGTGTCGTAACGCGTATCGAAGCTGAAACGGGCCGAAAGCGAGCCATTGATCTGTGCCGTCAGCGCGAGGCCGTTGGAGATCTGGGTCGAGTCCGACGCATAAAGAATATCGGTATTGTTTGACAGCTCGACCTTGTCGTTCAGCGCCCAGGCAAATTTCGATTTGCCGACAAGACCGAAAGACGTCTCGGTTTCTGCCGGAATGATCAGGGGATTGCCAAGGTCGTCCACGGTCACAACGCGCTTCACCTCATCAATCTTCACACCCGGGCCGCCGCGGACGACCCAGGTCACCGGGTCCAGTCCGAGGAAGCGATACCCGAGACCGCCACCGACAAAGGAACGGCTGTCAAAACCGGTGAACTGGTCAACTTCATAGGAAGCGCGGGCGAACGAAAAGACACGGTCGCTGATCGTGTAGTCGATATTGGCCCCGAGAAAGGCCCGGTTACGGCTTTCCACACCGTCCTGTTCGCCATAATCGACCTGCCCCTGGAAACCATAGTCCCATTTGCCGGTGATGTGATCGACATCAAACGTCAGCCCTACATCGCGCGTATCGGTGTTCCCGCTCGTCATGCCGGCATTCAGCGCGCCTTCGCCCGACCAGCCTTCCACCCGTTCGTCATCCGCGTGCGCGGCCAGAACAAATCCCGAGAGAGCGGCGCCCACAGCCGCACAGACAATATACTTCATCGACACTTCCCTTGTTACGTCGTTCGCTCTCCCCGTCCGGCGTGACGCAAGATTAGCGAAAATGAGGCGAACTGGAGGCAGCCGATTCGCATGGCCTCTCCACCCCCTTGAACATCTCATTCTGATGTAAATGCGCACTTAAAAAGAAAGTCATCCGACACCTCCGTGGCCGGAGGTATTCTGTGCGGCATTCCTGAACTCATACGCATGGCGCGTTCACGGACTTGGAGACGATGACGCTATTTTTTCTTTTTCGGCGCCTTCGGGCCCAGCGCGGAAACGCTGGCCGGATCCGGTGTTTTCGGCGTGTACTTGCACCACTCTGCGATCACGCATCGCCAGCACTCAGGCGTCCGCGCCTTGCAGACGTAGCGGCCGTGCAGGATCAGCCAGTGATGTGCGCCCTTCTTCCACTCCGCAGGCGTGACCCGTTCCAGACCTGCCTCGACCTCATCCGGCGTCTTGCCGGGGGCCAGCCCCGTCCGGTTCGACACCCGGAAGATGTGCGTATCGACGGCAATGGTCGGTTCGCCGAACGCCTCATTCATGACGACATTGGCTGTCTTGCGGCCGACACCCGGCAGGGTCGTAAGCTCATCCCGGGTCCGCGGCACCTCCCCGCCAAAATCGTCCAGGATCTTCTGACTGAGAGCGATCACATTCTTGGCCTTGTTGCGCCAGAGGCCGATCGTCTTGATGTATTCAGCAACGCCGTCCTCGCCCAGTGCCAGCATTTTTTCCGGCGTATCGGCAATGGCGAACAGTTTACGCGTCGCCTTGTTCACGCCGACATCTGTCGCCTGGGCGGAGAGCGCAACGGCCACCAGAAGCGTGAACGGATCCGAATATTCAAGCTCCGTCTTCGGGTCCGGCCGGTCATGCGCCAGCGCGGCGAAGATTTTCTCTGTCTTCTCCGGCCCGAGCGTGCGCGGTGCCCGCTTTCTGGCGGGTTTGCGGGCGGGTTTCTTCTGCGTCGATTCGGTCATGCAATTTGTCTGTCAGGCCGCTTCCGGTGGGGCAAGAGCGTGATAAGTATTGTTCCTGATGCCTGATACAGATGAAATCATCTATTTTGACGCGCTTCTGACGCCAAACCGCTCCTTGTCGGAACGCGGTTTCACGATTGTCATGGCCATCGTCGGCGTCGTCAGCTTCCTCACAGGCATGGCCTTCCTGTCCATGGGTGCCATTCCGGTAATCGGCTTTTTTGGCCTGGATGCCCTCGCCATCTGGTTCGCGTTCCGCTGGTCCTTCCGCAAACAGCGCGAAGAAACACGAATCCGCATTACCGCCAGCAGCGTTGACATGATGCATCGCAAAGCCAATGGCACCGAAAAACGTGTCAGTGTTCCCGCGGGATTTGCCCGCGTCGAACTCGATGAGCCCCTCCAGCCTGATTCGTCGCTGCGCATTGAACATGGCCGCACCGGATGGGTTATCGGCCGGTTCCTGACGGTACCGGAACGGAAATCCCTCGCCGATGCCATGAAAACGGCGCTCCACAGGGCGCGACTTGAACGTCACATCGCATAAAAAATGACGCGAGCGTCATGGTTTTTTCAAAATGACCATGATATACACGTCTCAAGCGAGCAGACCGGTGCCCAGGGAGACCGGCATAAGGAGGATATAATATGGCTGCCGATACAGTTCATTCCATCGACCATCCGGCCCTTGAACGGCCGAAAGTTTCAGACCGTGAACCCCTTCACGAAGGCTACCTTCAGGTCGGCGGGGACGTTCCCCCGGCTTCCAGCCTCGACATGAAAACCCTCGATCTGCTGGACCCGGAAATCTGGCGCCAGAACAAGATGTGGGACCGCTTCGACCGCCTGCGCAAAGAAGACCCGGTGCACTATACGCCGGATTCCTTCGCAGGCCCCTACTGGTCCGTCACAACATACGAAGACATCATGGCGGTCGATACCGACCACAAGCGCTTCTCTTCCAGCTGGGAGCATGGCGGCATCACACTCGGCCAGCCACTCGAAGACTTCGAGATGCCGATGTTCATCGCCATGGATGAACCGCGCCACTCCGAACAGCGCAAAACCGTTCAGCCGGCCGTCGCACCAAACATGCTGAAAGAGTATGAGCCGCTCATCCGTTCGCGGACCCAGGGCCTGCTGGACTCTCTGCCCGTCGGCGAACCGTTCGACTGGGTCGACAAGGTCTCGATCGAGCTGACCACGATGATGCTCGCCACCCTGTTCGACTTCCCATTCGAGAACCGCCGCCAGCTGACCCGCTGGTCGGACGTGTCCACGAACATGAACAACCCGGACATCTGCCCGGGCGGGGAAGAACAGTGGCGCCAGGAAATGATGGAATGCCTGACAACGTTCATGGGCATCTTCCAGGAACGCCAGGCCATTCCGCAGCAGAACGACCTGATAAGCCTTCTGGCTCACGGTGAGAAGACCAAGAACATGACGCCGATGGAATTGCTCGGCAACGTGATCCTTCTGATCGTCGGCGGAAACGACACGACCCGGAACACGATGACGGCGTCTGTCTACGCCCTGAACAAGTATCCGGAACAGTACGAGAAGCTTAAAGGCGACCTGTCCCTGATCCCGAACATGGTGTCCGAGACGATCCGCTGGCAAACGCCGCTGGCCTTCATGCGCCGTACAGCGCTGGAAGACGTTCAGCTCCGCGACAAACTCATCAAGAAAGGTGAGCAGATCGCCATGTGGTACATCTCGGGCAACCGCGATGAAAAGTTCTGGGACAAGCCGAACGATTACATCATCGACCGCGCCGATGCCCGCCGTCACCTGTCCTTCGGTTTCGGTATCCACCGCTGCGTCGGCAACCGCCTCGGCGAACTGCAGCTGCAGATCCTGTGGCAGGAACTGATGGAGCGTTTCGAGCATATCGAAGTGCTGGACGAGCCGTCCTACACGGCGGGCGCTTTCGTCCACGGCTACACATGGATGCCGGTGATCCTGCACCCGAAGAAATAGACCCGGGCAAGAAGCCTGTTGGCTGACCCCGCGATAAGTAGTTAGACCTCCCGTCAGATCCTGACGGGAGGTTTTTCATGGACGTTTCCAAAGCAGTCGACCAGCGCATCTCGACCCGGGCCTTCCTGCCCGACCCGCTCCCTGAAGCCGAAGTCCGCGAATGGCTGACACAGGCCCAGCGTGCGCCGTCCGGCGGCAACGTCCAACCCTGGCGCACAATCGCAGTGACCGGACAGGCCAAGGACGACGTCATCGCGATGGCTGCGCCGATCCTTGCCGCTGACCCGCGCGGCCAGAAAACGGATCGCCCGATCTACCCGAAAGACTTGTGGGAGCCGTACGAAGCCCGCCGCCGGCGCGTGGGCGAAATGATGTACGAAGCCCTCAATATCCCGCGCGAAGACCGGGCGGCGCGCCTCGCCTGGTTCAGCAACAATTTCCGTTTCTTCGGCGCACCGCTGGCCCTCTTCCTCGTGATCGACGAGCGCATGGGGCACGGCCAATGGGGACACGCAGGGATGTACCTGCAAACCCTCGCCCTGCTGGCCGAAGAGCGCGGCTGGGGCACCTGTTTCCAGGAGTGCTGGGGCGTGCTGCGCCCGGCCCTGAAAGAGCATTTCAATCTCGCCCCGACCGAGATGATCTGGTGCGGTGTCTCCGTCGGCAAGCCAGACCCATCCCATCCGGTGAACACACTACGGGCCGAACGCGCCGACATTGACGAAATCGCGGAATTCCACGGCTTCTAGATTTCGCCGTATTCCTGCCGGAACCGCATGATCTGATCGGTGCATGCAGACGCGCCGATCCATGCTTGCAACGACGCTGGCGCTTCCGCTCCTGCCGAAAACATTCGGCAAGCGGGCGCTGCCTTTCCCCGCGCGCCTGTCAAAGGCGGCCCGGGACCAGATCGGCGTGACGCGAAGCTATAACGGCGCCTATGTCCGCCTGGATTATCCCATGGGCGATATTGATCGTTCGACCGGCGTCTGTACCGACGTCGTCATCCGCGCCTATCGTGATGCTTTCGATGTCGACCTGCAGAAGCTCGTCCATGAGGACATGAAAAAGGCGTTTGCGGACTATCCCGCAATCTGGGGCCTCAGCCGCCCTGACCGGAATATCGATCATCGTCGTGTCCCGAACCTGGAGCGCTTCTTCGAAAGACGGGGCGCCGATCTGCCCCTGCCCGCCACACTCGACGGCTGGAACCCAGGTGATCTGTACACGATACGTCTTGGCGGGCGCCTGCCGCATATTGGCATCGTGTCAGACAGGCTGACGCCGGACGGCTATCCTTATGTGATCCACAATATCGGCGGGGGAACGCAGGAGGAGGACATCCTCGGCATGTTCCAGGATGAGCGCCGCTTCCGGTATGAAGTCAGCGCCTGACTATTCGTCGTCGCGCCACTTGGAGATGGGCTGCTCCGGCGTCCGCTCTTCCTTGCGCAGCCGCATCACTGCAGCCTTGATGTCGTCGCGGTCGAACTCGTCTTCATCTTCCGCAGAACGAACGGGCGCACGTGTATAGGCAAACACGCTGATGCCTTCGCCATCATCGTCGTCTTCGTCGGCATCAACGGGTTCAGATGCAGCCGCATCGGGTTCCGCATTTGCAACTTCATCCGGCTCAGGTTCCGCAGAGGTATCTTCTTCCGCTTCGTCATCCATGAAGTCCGTGACGAAAGATTCGATCTCTTCGGTGTCGCCGCCGGCATCGACCAAAAGCTCTTCTTCGCTGAGCGCTTCCTCATCCGGCATCTGGAAGCCGGCCGGAATAACATCCGACAAGAGACCTTCCGCCTCAAGATCGGCCTTGCCCGGCAACGTGCCGAGGCTTTCGAGGCCGAAATGCTCCAGGAACGCATCCGTTGTGCCATAGGTCAGCGGCTGGCCGGGCGTCTTGCGGCGGCCCTTGATCTTGACCCACCCGGTTTCCATCAGCGTGTCGATCACTGCCTTGGAGACAGCAACACCCCGTACCGCTTCGATCTCAGCGCGCGTCACAGGTTGTCCGTAAGCGATAATTGCCAGGGTTTCGAGCGCAGCCTGACTCAGCTTCTTCTGAACCTGACGCTCCTCCACAAACAGGTAGGACAAGTCCTGCGCTGTCTGGAACCGCCACTTGCCTGCCACTTCGACAAGGTTCACGCCGCGGTTCACATAGAGTGCGCGCAGGGTCATCAGCACTTCCGCCGCTTCCACGCCATGCGGCAGAATTTCGGCAACCTGCGTGGCCGACATCGGCTCTCCGGCCGCGAACAGGACCGCTTCGGCCCGGCGCACGCCTTCGGCCAGCGCCTCAGTCATGTCGTCGTGCAGAGACTCTTCGGAGCGCCGGAATGCCAGAGCGAGCTGCGTGACCGCGCTCGGCTTTTTATCGGCTGGCGTTTCGTCGTTCATTTCAATCTTCTCAAACATCTGCATGGCTACCCCCTTGCGGGTCGGCTTGCGCATTGCGCAGGTACAGCGGCGCAAAATGCGTGTCCTGCCGGACATCGACCTCGCCATCGCGGACAAGTTCGAGGGCCGCTGAAAACACGCTGGCCGTCACCGACCGTGTTGGCAGTTCCGGGTCCACATCCGTCATGGTCAGGCTGATCTCGTCAAGCGAAGACCACTGTGAGAGCTGTCCTCTCAGCTGCCTGAGCGTCGTGCGGGCGAGTTCCAGTGGTAGAACCATCTGCTGCTCAATCACATGCGGACGCTCTTTCTCGCGTCGGTCGCGAATGGTTCCGAAGGCCTGTGTGAGTTCATACAGGCTGGCATTCCACTCGGTGTGGCGGATCACTTTCGGCTGTTCCGGTGTGCCGCGCAGGAACACGACATTGTCGAGGATCGGGCCGTGCTGCAGCTCTTTCACCGCATCGCGCATGGCATCGAGGCGCTTGAGACGGAACGCCAGACGCGCCGCCATCTCTTCGCCGGTCGGCTCGTCTTCCTCGATTTTTTCCGGCTTGGGCAGCAGAAGGCGCGACTTCATGAAAGCCAGCCAGGATGCCATCAGCAGGTAATCTGCTGCCAAGTCCATCCGGCGCTTCTTCGCATCTTCAATGAAAACAAGATATTGCTCGGCAAGGTCCAGCATGGAGAGATGGAGAAGATCCACCTTCTGGCGCCGGGCGAGTTCCAGCAACAGGTGCAAGGGCCCCTCATAGCCGCCGACATCGACCCGGAAAATGTCCTGGATGTCCGCCTCTTCCATATCGGACGAGAGGGTTTCCATGGTGAGGGCGTCGGTGCTCATGCTTTCGCCCCGTGATCAGGGAAGAACTCATGGAAACGCTGCCACGCACGCGCCGCTTCGATAGGCTCAGCCTGGCTGGCAATCGCATCCGCCGCTGCGGCGCGCTCGGCCGCACGGCCTTCAAGAACCGGCGCTGCTTCCGCGACTTCCGTCATTTCCGCGAGGATTTCATCGGCATCCTTCAGGAATCCCGAACAATGAAGCAGCACATCGCAGCCAGACGCAATCGACGCTGCCGCGCGGTCTGCCAGACTGCCGCCCAGCGCCTTCATCCCCAGATCATCAGTCATAAGAAGCCCATCAAACCCGATTCGGTCCCTTATGATCTCCTGAATCATGTAGTGCGAAACAGTCGCTGCCTTACCTGGGTCATAGGCGTCGTAGGCGATGTGCGCCGTCATCGCCATCGGCGCATTCGCAACGCGGGAAAACGCCTCGAAATCTTTCGACAGTTCATTGTCGCCCGCTGTCACGCGCGGCAGCTCCAGATGGCTGTCCGACATGGACCGGCCATGCCCCGGAATATGTTTGATCACGCTTGCAACGCCGCCGGCATGAAGACCCGACATCGCCGCCTTGGCGAGGTCTGCTGCCTGCGCAGGCTCTGTTCCGAACGCCCTGTCGCCGATGACGTCATGCGCCCCGGCAACCGGCAGGTCGACGACTGGTGCACAATCGGCATGGATCGACAGGTTTGCGAGTTCAGAAGCGATCAGCCGGTGCCCCAGCCAGCAGGCTTCCCGGCCAAGCTCCGGATCTTTCTCATAGATCGCAGCGTAATCCGCCCCGCGCGGAAACAGGGGCCATTCGGGCGCCTTCAGGCGGGCCACACGGCCACCTTCCTGGTCAATGAAGACCAGTGTCTCCCGGCCTGTCGCATCCCAAATGTCGGCCACCAGCCGGCGAACCTGATCCCGCGAGACACAGGACCGGCCCATCAGAATCACGCCCCATGGGTTCTGTGCCCGAAACAGGGCTGCCTCGCCAGACGTCAGGACGGGGCCAGAAACACTGAGGATGCAGGCCTTGGCCACTATCCGGTCACCACAATACAATTATCGCCTTCCGCTTTCAGCGCATCACAGAAAGCATCGGCCTCCGTTTTTTGGGCGAAGCCGCCGACACGCAAGCGGTAGAACACACCCTTGGCGCCAAGATCAGCGCGCTGGATGCGTTTTCCTGCACCGCGGTAGAGGTCCGGGTGCTCTGCAGATGACTTCCGCCAAGCAGCCTCAGCCGCATCCTGAGACCGGAAAGCGGCCACCTGGACGAGATAGGTCCCGCTTTCGCTGAACGCGAACTGCGGTGCCGTCTGACGCGGCGGGGGCGGAGGCGCACGCGGCGTCGGGATCGGGTCGAGCGCCGCGGATTCATACACACGGTCCGGCCGGCTGAGGTCTGCAAGCTCGGCAACCTCATCTGCAACCGCATTCGGCATCCCGTTATCAGGGTCGCTACCATCCTCTTCGTCGTCCGCTTGGGGGCGCAGGTCGATGGGCGGACCACCCTGCAGCAGGTCACCGCCGTCATCCCCGTTAAGTTCTGCGACCTCCGTTGGCCGCTCAGAGGCATCCATCTGGTCATAGAAGCGCTTGTCTGTGTCACGTACTTCCAGGCCGCCGCGCTCTTCAGGAATACGCTTGTAGGGCTGTGCATCGGCGATCACGCTCGGCAAGCCGGCGCCGTTCGAGCGGACACCTTGCCGGTAGGTGTTCCAGACCACGGCGCCGAAAACCAGCAACACGCCAATCGCGAGCGCAAGAATCAGCGGGCCGCGCGCCGTCTCGTCGTCGCGGATGTCGAATCCCCGGTAATCATCCTCGAATGGTGAACCTTCATCGGCGCCGTAATGATAGCGACTCATGAATCGTCCCTTCCGCACTGTTTCGTGAGGTTAATTTTTAGGGATGTTTCGTTAACGCAGATTGAACGCTTGCCCGCACCGACGGCCCGATAGCAGCGATTTCCCCAGCTTCGGCAGCGAGCCCTGCCCGTCAGGCCAGAGAAGTCAGGTCGCAGAGGCGCCGATGTTCCTCTATCGCATAGCCGTCCGTCATGCCGGCGATGTAGTCGCAGACAATCCGCGCCCGCCGGAAAGTGTCTGCCTGGGTTGCGTCCTGGCGCCATGGGGATGGCAAGGTCTGCGGCTCGGCCGTGAAACCGTCGAATAATTCGACCAGGATCCGCTTCGCCTTGGACCGCATCCGGTTGACCTTGTAGTGCTTGTACATGCGCTCAAACAGGAAGGCCCGAAGTGCGCGCTGTTTATCCGCAAGTTCATCACTGAAGGCCACCAAGGGCTCGCCAAGGGCGCGGACTTCGGCCGCGCTGGCCGGCTGAAGCCGTTTCACACGGCGGCGGGTTTCATCGACGAGGTCATTGATCCAGATGCCGATCAGCTGGCGAACCGCCTCATAGGTCACCATCCGGTCAGAAAGATGCGGATACTCGATTTTCACGCCGCGGAAGACATCACCCACCACAGGCAGCTCCATCAGCTCCTGAATCGTGAACAGGCCGGCGGCGATACCGTCATCAATGTCGTGATTGTTGTAGGCAATATCGTCTGACAATGCCGCTACCTGCGCTTCCGGCCCTGCGAACTGGTCCAGTTCCAGGTCCTCAATCCGGGAAAACTCACGGAAGGCGGCCGGCAGGTCAGCGACGCTGGTATTCGCGTCGATCAGGGGCCCGTTGTGCTTAACGAGGCCTTCCAGCATCTCCCAGGTGAGGTTCAGCCCGTCGAAATCGGGATACCGTTTCTCCAGCCGCGTCACGACGCGAAGGGTCTGGGCGTTGTGATCGAAGCCTTCGTACGGCTCCATACAGGCGTCCAGCTGGTCCTCGCCGGCATGGCCAAATGGCGGGTGGCCGATATCGTGCGCCAGGGCCATGGCCTCGGCGAGGTCCTCATCCAGACCCAGCGTACGGGAGATGCTCCGCGTGATCTGCGCCACTTCCAGCGAATGCGTCAACCGGGTGCGGAAATGGTCGCCCTCATGTGCCACGAACACCTGCGTTTTCTGTTTCAGGCGCCGGAATGCCGTGGAGTGGATGATACGGTCCCGGTCCCGCTGGAACGGCGTACGCGTGGCAGACGGCGCCTCGTCATGATAACGGCCCCGGCTGTCTTCATGGCGTGTAGCAAACACCGCTCTCTTTTCCATTGGCACAAACGTCCCTATCTATAGCCTATGAGCACGACAACTGCCCCTGATGTGACCCTTACCGCTTCGGCTGCCAAGCGCATTAATGCGATTCTGGCGAAACAGGACGGCGCAGACTATTTGCGCGTTTCCGTCGAAGGCGGCGGCTGTTCCGGGTTTTCGTACAAGTTTGATTTCGCCTCTGAGGTGAATTCCGATGATCTGCTTGTCGAACGGGACGGCGCAAAGGTCCTGATCGACGAGATGAGCCTGGAGTTCCTGAGTGGCGCGGAAATCGACTTTTCGACCGAACTGATCGGCGCCGCGTTCAAGATCAACAATCCGAACGCGACCGCTGCCTGCGGGTGCGGGACCAGTTTCTCCATCTGACGCTGGGTCAGCCTCGCTCGGGGCAGGCCTTCACGTTAGGGTCCGCCGCGCAGGAGGACCTTCATGAGCCAGGTACGCCCTTTCAACGTTTCGATTTCCGACGCCAAACTTGCCCTGATCCGCGAGCGCGTAGCTGCTTACAGATGGTTCCCGGCACCGGAAAATGAGCAGGGATTTGCCTATGGCATGTCGACACCTGTGCTGCAGGATCTCTGCAAATACTGGCTGAACGACTATGACTGGCGCGCGCAGGAAGACGTGCTGAATGAATACCCGCATTTCAAGGCCGATGTCGGCGGGATGGAGATCCATTTCGTGCATGCGGTGGGTGAAGCTGAAGGCAAACGGCCACTCCTGGTGACGCACGGATGGCCCGGCTCGTTTTTTGAGTTCTGGGACACTATCGAGCCGCTCGCTTTCCCGTCCCGCCACGGCGGCGATCCCGCAGATGCCTTCGATCTCGTGATCCCCAGTCTGCCAGGATATGCGTTTTCGGAAAAGCCGGCCTCGCCTTTGGGCCAGCGTGCGACCGCAGCCCTCTGGGATGAGTTGATGCGGGATGTGCTGGGTTACAAGACCTACCTTGCTCAGGGCGGTGACTGGGGCAGTCTTGTTACATCCTGGCTTGGCAAGAACCATGGCACGCACGACAAGAAAGGCGGCTGCAAGGCCATCCACCTCAACATGATTGGACTGCGCCCAACACCACCTACTCCGGCCACGGAGGAAGAGGGTGAGTGGCTGACTCATATGCAGGGCGCCATGCAGGCAGAAGGCGCCTACTTCATGGAACAGTCGACCAAGCCCCAGACGCTTGCCATGGCCCTGATGGACTCGCCAGTGGGCACGGCCGCCTGGATTCTGGAAAAGTTTCATGGCTGGTCAGACCTGCGGGACGGAGACCTATACTCCGTCTACACACGAGATCAGCTGCTGACGAATGTCATGCTGTACCTGGTCAATGATGCCATCGCGACCAGTGTCTGGTTCTACAATGCCTTTTTCCAGGAAGGCGGCGGGCAGCTGCCGGAAGGCGAACGCTGCGAAACGCCGACGGGCTTTGCAAATTTTCCCGGAGAAAAAGTCTATACCGCTCCGCCGAAAAGCTGGGTCGAGCGGGCCTACAATCTTGTGCACTGGCGGGACATGCCGAAAGGCGGCCATTTCGCCGCGATGGAAAAGCCTACGCTGTTCGTTGATGAAATCAGGGCCTGGGCCAGCGCGCTGGATTAGGCGCGCAGGTCGTTCCCGACATTGTCCAGAACCGCATTCGCAAACTTCGCTTCGGACTCTTCGAAGAAGTCATGGGCGAGTGAAACATATTCGTCCATGATCACGGCATGGGACAAATGCTGGTGAACGATGAACTCAGCTGCTCCTGCCCGCAGCAACGCACGCATCGTGGCATCGAGGCGGGTCAGCTTCCAGCCTGAGGCAAGGCGTTTGAGAATGGCTTTATCGATGGCCGCCTGATTGTCGACGACGCCATTGACGATGGCTTTGAAGAGATCCGGATCTGCTTCTTCGACCGGCTCCTCATTCGGACCGATCCCAAGCTTGTCTTCCATGAAGGCGCGGATGGTCTCGCGGGCCGACTTGCCGGTCTGCTCCATGGAATAGAGCGCCTGCACAGCGGCCAGACGCGCACCGGCCCGGCGCGCGCGCGTGACTTCAAACGGGAAATTCTGATCGCTCAACGAATGAGTTCCTTACGGAATTTGATCATGGAAAGGCAGGCATTCGCAGCATCGGCGCCCTTGTTACCACGCTTGCGGTCTGCACGGGCCAGGGCCTGTTCTTCGTTCTCCACGGTCAGGATACCATAGCCGATCGCCTGGCGGCGGTTGACGATCAGGTCCATCAGGCCGCGCGCGCTCTCGCCGCAAACATAATCATAGTGGGTCGTCTCACCGCGGATCACGCATCCCAGCGCAACAGCGCCGTCAAACCGGCCGGAGTCTGCGCCCATGGCGATCAGTCCCGGCAACTCAAACGCGCCGGGCACTTCCATGACGGTGACTTTCGCGTCGGCTGCTTCCAGCACTTCCATCGCGCCAGCCAGCATCTCTTCGGAAATATGTTTGTAGTAGTGCGAAACCGCTACCAGGACCCGGTCAGCCATCAGTTTGTCTCCTCGTTGAGGCGGCGCCACCCCTCTATCGTCATGCCGTATCCGTCAAGCCCTGCAACGCGGGTGGGCTGCGTATCGGACAGGAAAATCATCTTGCGCACGCCCAGTTCCCGCAGGATCTGTGCGCCGATTCCATATTCCCGCAGCGGCGCCGTCGGATCCTTGGGTGTGGATGACTTGAGGCCCATACGCTCCGCAATCGCATTGGGCTGCATTGTATTCACAAAAACGATCACACCCGGCTCTTCAGCACTGGCGATGATACGCATGGCTTTCTCGACCAGACCTTGCCTTGGGCCACGTTCACCCAGGATATCCGCAAGCACATCGGTCCGGTGAACCCGGACCAGCGTCGTCGAGTCCGGCGTTATCGTGCCGTGGACGATGGCGATATGTTCTGAATTATCCAGCACATTGCGGAAACAGACAGTCCGGAATCCATCGCCATAGGCCGACTCCAGCGGCGCCTCGACCCGGCGCTCCAGAAAGCGGTCATTCTGTCGGCGCCAGGCAATCAGGTCTGCGATGGTGCCGATCTTGAGATTGTGCAGCTGCGCAAAGGCGACGAGGTCTGGCAGACGGGCCATCGAGCCGTCTTCGTTCATGATCTCGCAGATTACGCCCGACGGGTAGAGACCCGCCATGCGCGAAATATCGACAGCGGCCTCGGTATGGCCCGCCCGCACCAGCGTGCCGCCATCCTTGGCGACCAGCGGGAACACGTGCCCCGGCGAGACGATGTCGTCACAATCCCTGGTCGGGTCGATAGCGACCGCAATGGTCTTGGCGCGATCATGCGCCGAAATGCCGGTCGTCACGCCCTCTTTCGCCTCGATCGAGACGGTGAAGGCGGTGCCCATGCTCTCCCGGTTGTTCCGGGTCATCATGTCGAGGTTGAGCGTGTGGGCACGCTCCTGCGTCATAGCAAGACAGATCAGTCCGCGGCCATGGCGGGCCATGAAGTTAACATGCTCCGGCGTCGCGAAGGTTGCCGGAATGATCAGGTCGCCCTCATTCTCCCGGTCTTCTGCGTCCACCAGAATGAACATGCGCCCGTTGCGAGCGTCCTCGATGATCTCGTCGATCGATGAGATCGCGTGTTTGAAGTCGTCTGACATAGTTTCACTGCCCTTCCGGTGCGTCGGCACCGATCATGCGGGCGACGTACCGTGCCAGCATATCTATCTCAAGGTTCACACGGCTGCCCGGCTGTAGTTCGGCCAGCGTGGTCACCTCCCATGTGTGTGGAATAACAGCGACCTGGAAGTCGCCATTCGGCAGGGCTTCGGCCACAGTGAGCGAAACGCCATTCACCGCCGCAGAGCCCTTGGTAGCAAAATACCGCGCGAGGTCGGCCGGTGGCCGGATCGTGATCCGGCGGCTCTGGCCTTCATCCTCGATGGAGACGATTTCGCCGACGCCATCGACATGACCGAACACGAAATGCCCGCCAAGCTCGTCGCCGAGCTTCAGGCTCTGCTCCAGATTGACTTTCGCACCCTCGTTCCAGTCGCCCAGAACGGTCTTTGCGAGCGTCTCGGGGACGGCTTCGACAGCGAACCAGGCGCCCCGTTCGCCCTGCCCCATGTCGACGACGGTGAGGCACACGCCAGAATGCATGATCGAAGCGCCCATGACGATGTCGTCCAGCGGATAACCGCTTTCGACTTCGAACCGGGTCAGACCGTTTCTGTGCTCTGCCTTCCGGACTGTGCCGACATCGGTGACGAGACCTGTGAACATGGGAAGACCTTCGGGCGACTTTTGCTAAAAACGAACATAAGTGTTCAGAACGTCATCCCCAATGCGTTCCGTCGCGACAGGCTTCCACCGTGTCGCATCTGACAAGGCCTGAAGGCCCAGGCCGCCCAATGCCGGAAGACCATCCCCGCCGATCAGGATGGGCGCCACAAACCAGGCAATCTCGTCAACAAGCCCCTCGCGGATGAAACTCGCCGCCAGCGTTCCGCCGCCTTCGATCAACAACGACGAGATCCCCTCGGCAGCTGCGCGCCGGAGCAATTCCTGGACATCCATGCGCACGCCGTTGCCGCAGCGCCAGACCTCGACACCGCTCCGCGACAGGAAGTCTTGCGGCTGTCCATTTGTCGCCACAACCACCCGGCCGCTCGAAACAGATTGAACCAGACGGGAGCTGAGCGGTGTCCGGCCATTCGAATCGGCCACGATGCGCACTGGCTGTTTCTTCGGCATGGGAACAGTCCGCGCAGTAAGCAGCGGATCATCGGCCAGGACGGTCCCGATTCCGACGAGAATGGCATCATGATTGGCGCGCAGCTCATGCCCGCGGGCCCGGGATTCGCTCGACGTGATCCACTGGCTCGTCCCGTCAGCAAGGGCGATACGCGCGTCCAGCGAGGTGGCGAGCTTCAGCGTGACGCGCACGCCGCTCATATCTCGCCGAGGTCCTCTTCGTCCTCGAGCGCAGCTTTTTCTATAAACTGCGCAAAATCGCTCGGATCACGGAAATCCTTGTACACGCTGGCGAAACGGACATAGCCGACCGGGTCGACCATGCGCAGCGCCTCCATGGCCAGCTCCCCCACATCATTCGATGCGACTTCAGGTTCGCCGGCACTTTCCAGTTTTCTCAGGATCCCTGAGACCATCTGGTCAATCTGCTCCCGGTCGACCGGGCGTTTTCGCAGGGCGATCGTGATCGACCTGGCAAGACGTTCACGGTCAAACGGCACGCGTTTTCCATCGCGCTTGACGACCGTCACTTCGCGCAGCTGAACCCGTTCGAATGTCGTGAAACGCGCGCCACAGCTTTCACAGACCCTGCGTCGGCGGACGGCCGTATCGTCTTCAGCCGAACGGCTGTCCTTTACCGATGTGTTTTCAGAGCCGCAAAATGGACAACGCAAAACGGATCAGCCTCCAAGGCCACCATAAATGGGGAACTGCGCCGTCAGCGCTTTCACTTCTGCGCGAATACGGTCTTCCGTAGACGTACTTTCTCCGCTCGCCACCGCATCGACGATCTCGCCAATCCAGGAACCGATCTGGGTGAACTCCTGTTCGCCAAATCCCCGGGTCGTACCGGCTGGCGATCCGACACGGATACCGCTGGTGATGGTCGGCTTTTCCGGATCGAACGGCACACCGTTCTTGTTGCAGGTGATATAAGCCCGGCCGAGGGCGGCTTCGGCATCCTTGCCGGTCACTTTTTTCGGGCGCAGGTCGATCAGGGCCAGGTGCGTATCCGTACCGCCGGAAACCACATCCAGTCCGCTGGCTTTCGCTGCTGCTGCCATGGCGCGGGCATTCACCACCACCTGAGCTGCATATTCCTTGAAAGACGGACGCAGCGCTTCGCCGAAAGCCACCGCCTTTGCTGCAATGACGTGCATCAGCGGACCACCCTGGATACCCGGGAAGATGGCCGAGTTGATCTTCTTGGCGAGCTTCTCGTCATTGGTCAGGATCATGCCGCCGCGGGGGCCGCGAAGTGTCTTGTGGGTCGTCGTCGTTGCGACATCTGCATAATCGAGCGGGTTGGGATGCGCACCGCCGGCGACGAGCCCGGCAAAGTGCGCCATGTCGACCATGAACACCGCGCCGACTTCATCCGCAATCGCCCGGAAACGGGCAAAGTCGATCTCGCGCGGATAGGCCGAGCCGCCAGCGATGATCATCTGCGGACGGTGCGCCTTGGCCAGGCGCTCAACCTGTTCGAAATCGATGCGATCATCCTCGCGGCGCACACCGTATTGCACGGCATTGAACCATTTTCCGGACTGGTTCGGCGGGGCACCGTGGGTCAGGTGGCCGCCGGCATCGAGGCTCATCCCAAGGATCGTGTCGCCCGGCTTCAGAACCGCCTGGAAGACACCCTGGTTCGCCTGGCTGCCGGAATTCGGCTGCACGTTCGCGAACTGGCAGTTGAACAACTGCTTCGCGCGGTCGATGGCGAGGTTCTCGGCAATATCGACAAACTCGCAACCGCCATAATAGCGGCGGCCCGGATAGCCTTCAGCGTATTTGTTGGTGAGAACGGATCCCTGCGCCTCAAGCACTGCCCTGGAGACGATATTCTCGGATGCGATCAGCTCGATCTCGTGCTGCTGGCGTCCCTGTTCCTTGCCGATCGCCGCGAATACTTCCGGATCGCTGGCCTCAAGGCCAGTGGAAAAGAAACCGCTGGTATCGAACCGTTGCGTCTGGGCGGTGTCTGCCATGGGAATCTCCTGCTTTCGTGCGCTGTTTACGCTCAGAGACGCAGGCTCGCAACTGGACAATCCCGCATACCGGACTGCAGGTTTCCTCAATCTTGTCTGACTGAATGCCGGTAATCGCCCTCTAATACTTATGAATTTCTGGTGTTATTTTCCGCTTCGTGAGAATATGACTTCAATTACCGTAACATTATAAGAAAAGCGGTGGTGGCAAGATGGGTGAACCGAAACAGGTTGACGTGCTGGGCATGACGACAGGCATCGTCTCGTCCTTCGTTTCAAACAATACAGTTCCGGCGTCGGATCTCCCTGAGCTGATCCGGTCGGTTCACGATGCCATTTCCACCCTTTCCGAAGGCGAATCTGCGAGTGACGAGACTCTGGCGCCCGCGGTGCCCGTGTCACAATCCATTACACCGGACTTCCTGATCTGCCTTGAAGATGGACGGAAATTGAAAATGCTCCGCCGATATCTGCGGTCGCGCTATTCCATGACGCCGGAAGAGTACAGGGAGCGCTGGAACCTTCCAGCCGACTATCCGATGGTTGCGCCGAACTATGCAAAACTGCGCTCGAAGCATGCCAAGAACATCGGCCTGGGCAAGAAAAAGAAATAGGCGCCCGAAGGCGCCTATCGCAATTGATCTGATTGTTTCAGCGCGTCCGGTCAGGCCGCCTTGTCGAGGCCGAGCTGTTTCCAGACGGCCAGGATGGCTTCGACCAGTTCATCCATCATCGCCGCATCGTGCACCGGGCTTGGCGTGAAACGCAGGCGTTCCGTACCGCGCGGCACGGTCGGATAGTTGATCGGCTGAACGTAAATGCCGAAGTCGAACAGCAGCGTGTCGGACAGGGCCTTGCAGCGTTCCGGATCACCCACCAGCAGCGGCACGATGTGTGAGGGCGATTCCATGACCGGCAGGCCGGCATCCCGGAACTTTTGCTTCAGCTCAGCAGCTTTTGCCTGATGAATGGCGCGCAGCTTGCGCCCCTCATCAGTACGCAGCTTCTGAATGCTCGCCAGCGCGCCAGCGGCCATAACCGGGCATGTCGACGTGCTGAAGATGAAGCCGGACGCCATGGAGCGGATCGCATCGATGACGGTTGCCTTGGACGCAATATAGCCGCCCATCACACCGAACGCCTTGCCAAGCGTCCCTTCGACGATGTCGATGCGGTCAGCCAGACCGAGCATCTGGGCAACCCCGGCCCCTTCCTGCCCGTACATGCCGACGGCATGCACCTCGTCCAGATAGGTCAGTGCGTTGAACTCGTCAGCCAGATCGCAGATCTCTTCCATGCGGCCGAAATCGCCGTCCATGGAATAGACGCTTTCAAAGGCGATGACTTTCGGGCGGTCCGCATCGTCATTTTCGAGCAGGGACCGTAGATGATCCACATCATTGTGGCGGAACACCCGGTAATCGGCACCCGACCGGCGGATCCCTTCGATCATGGAGGCATGATTGAGCTGATCGGAATAGATGATCAGGTCTTTCATGATCTTGCCGAGCGTCGACAGCGTCGCATCATTGGAGACATAGCCGGACGTGAACAGCAGCGCCGATTCCTTTTCGTGAAGATCGGCCAGTTCGCGCTCAAGATCGACGTGATACCGCGTCGTGCCGGAAATATTGCGCGTGCCGCCAGACCCGGCACCGAAGCTGTCGATCGCCTCATGCATGGAATTGATGACGTGGTCATCCTGACCCATGCCGAGATAATCGTTGGAACACCAGATCGTCACTTCGCGCTCGCCATCTTCGAAGCGCGCCGTGGCTTTCGGGAAACGTCCCTTGTGGCGCTGAAGGTCAATAAAGACCCTGTAACGTCCCTCAGAATGGATGTTGCCGAGGGCGTCTTCAAAGGCCTTCAGGTGTTTCATTTGCTCATCCCTCGTAAGCTTTGGGAATTCTACTTAGTCGGTTGCGACACGACATTTAATGGCCTGATAGCCCTTTCGCCGTTTTTGTCGCATCCGGGAGACTACTTAGGCGTCATAACCCGGATATTCACGGTCCAGTTTCCGCAGAAGCGCAGGCCAGACCAGCTTCTCGGTCAGCATAGACATGCCGGAGCTATGTTGTGTCATACCACCCTGCCCGGCAACCTTGTCCTGGAGCGTCTCACCACACTCAATGACGCCGTCACGGCCGGCCGAGAGCGCCATGACCTGCATGGTGCAGGCGCGTTCGAGGAAGAACATGCGCGTAAAGGTCATCGCGGCCGTTTCCCCGCAGGTCAGCGTGCCGTGATTGCGCAGGATCATGGAGTGCTTCGTAGGGCCGAGGTCCGCCACCAGCCGCTCGCGTTCATCAAGGTCCAGCGCAATGCCCTCATAGTCGTGATAGGCAACGTCTTCACGGACCGCCATGGCAGTCTGGCTGAGTGGCAACAAGCCTTCCTTCTGGGCGGAGACTGCAACCCCCTGGTCGGTGTGGACGTGCATCACGCATTTGGCGTCTTCCCGCGCGGCATGGATGGCCGAATGGATCGTGAAGCCCGCCGGATTGATCATGAAATCCGTTTCCTGGACAACATTCCCTTCCAGATCCACCTTCACAAGTGAGGACGCCGTAATCTCTTCGAAGAAGTAACCATAAGGGTTGATCAGGAAATGATGATCCGGCCCCGGCACGCGGTGGGAGATGTGCGTGAAGATCATGTCGTCCCAGCCATACATGGCTGTCAGGCGATAAAGCGCCGCAAGATCCACGCGTGCCTGCCACTCTTCAGCGCTGACTGAGTTGCGAATATCGACCTTCTGATTGCCATCGGCCATAATCTCTGTCTCCCTTTGTTCTTTGCCGGCAACTTATCCCAAAAGCCCCGGCTTCGCCACTCCAAAGCTGACGCCTCCGTCATGCTTGGCAAATGACTTGCAATCCCATGCCTTGACGCCGCTGCGGAACCTCAACCACATGGGTCCGATGAGTACGCTCCGTTTTGCCTTTTTCGCCTCCAAGCGTCCTGAAGCCCAGGCCGCCCTGCCCACGCTTGTCCAGCGCTATGGCCAGCACAGCGAGGCGGATGCCGATGTGGTTGTCGCGCTTGGCGGGGATGGCGCCATGCTGGACTCCCTGCGCCGCCGGTTCGGTGATTCCAAGCCGGTTTATGGTATGAACCGCGGCACGATCGGCTTCCTGATGAACGAATACCGGGAAGACGACCTGGTCGAGCGCGTGAATGCCGCCGAGCGGGCGCAGATTATTCCGCTCAGCATGTCCGCAACAGACATTCACGGACAGGAGCACACCGCCCTTGCCATCAACGAGGTCTCTCTGTTCCGGGAAACCGCCCAGACCGCCCGCCTGCGCATCACAGTGGATGGCAAGGTCCGCATGGAGGAGCTTTCCTGCGACGGAGTCATGGTCGCCACACCTGCAGGCTCCACCGCTTATAACCTGTCAGCACATGGACCGATCCTGCCGATTGGCGCGAACCTGCTGGCCCTGACGCCGGTCAGCGCCTTCCGCCCCCGCCGGTGGCGCGGCGCGCTCCTGCGCCATGATGCCAAAGTCACGATCGAGGTGATTGCGCCGGACCGCCGGCCCGTCGCTGCCGCGGCTGACAATCAGGAGGTACGGGACATCGCGACCGTGAAAGTCGAGGCGGATCGCAGCAAGCGGCTGACCATGCTGTTCGACCCCGGGCACGCCCTCGACGAGCGCATCCTCCGGGAGCAGTTCGGCTTCTGATTTCCTAGGATATTTTTAAGGCTTGGACAGTTTATTGGGCGCTCAGGAGTACCCGATGTTCAAGAATCTGCTGACCGCCCTGCCATCCCGCCGCAAACCGGCGAATCCAAACACATCCGAAGTCTCCATCGACATCAGCCGTGTTATCAAGCCTGCAGAGCCGGTCGAAGCGACCCAGACGGCACAGGCCGCCATTCTCGCCAACGAATCCGAACCCGCCGACACCGATTTCCTGGGCGGCCTTGCAGAAGACGCAGTCGATTCGCTGTCCGGACAGTTCGAAGCCTGGATGCGCGGCGATCTCGATGAGCTGGTCCGCACATGGCACCTGGCACGCGAACCGGGCGCGACAGCCGAACAGTACCGCGCCGTCTTTACGGCAGCCCATAATATCAAGGGCGCGGCGAACTCTTACGGATATCCAGCGATTGCCCGCCTTTGCGGATCCCTCAGCCGCCTGCTCTCAGACACGCGTCCGGGGGAAAACTCCGCCCTGATCAATCTGCATGTCGAGGCATGCCGCGCGGCATTCAACTCCATCGGCCAGGGCAGCGACGCACAGTCCATCGCGGATGCCGTCTGCGAAGCCCTTGAAGAGCGTGTCGCGCTCAAAGTGGCCCATAGCTAAGGTCAGGCCGCTGCGGCCACCTCAGCCGGTGAATTGAGAAAATCCCGGATAATCCCGGCCGTTTCCTCAGCCCGGGTCACGAGGAACAGATGTCCGCCGCCCTCGACAATGTGAAGGCGTGAATTGGGCAGCCCCATTCGCAGGATATGCCCGTTCGCCACCGGCACGATCGTGTCTTCATCGCCCATGATCACCAGCGATGGCATTTTCAGGAAGCGGATGAATGGCAGGCTGGACCAGCCGATAAAGGCGAGGAGCTGGTAGAAATAGCCCCGCGGTTCTGGCGGCAGGAGATTGTCGATATGCCGCCCGACTTCTCCATCCACGGCATCGCCATAAAGCGAGCTGAAACTTTCCCGCATGAAGTCAGGATCGGTATACCGGCGTGCATCGATCATTTTGGAAAGCGATTTCGGGCGCCCCGGCACCATCGTCATGCCTGCGCTCGTGGCGCACAGGATCAGGTTGCCGACGCGGTTGCGGTACTGAAAGGCGAACTGCTGAGCCAGGGCCCCGCCCCAGGACACACCCATGACATCCACCGCATCAATACCAAACTGGTCGAGCAGCTTGCGCGCCCATCGTGCCAGCATCCAGGGACGATAAGGCCATTGTGTCACCGGGCTTTTACCAACGCCCGGAACATCGAAAGTGATGATGTCCCGCTCCGGGAACATGTCGCCGAGCCCCTGGGTCAGTTCCAGATTGGCGCCAATGCCATTGAAGAAGAGCAGAGGCAGGTTGCCGCTCGGCTGTTTTGCCGGCCAGAACGCCGTACGAAGCCGGACGCCATCCACATCCTGCATGGTAATCTGTGGGCGTTGTTCAGTCATAGCGCCACCTTCCACTGTTTTACGACCGGCCTACACGTCGAAGACGTATCGGCCTGGCGCAGGATAGAGAGGCTGGAATGCGTCGCTTCCGCAAGCTTTAGGTGCAGTTTTCAGTGTACCTGACCGCGCCTTCAGCCATTCGCCCCAGACGGGCCACCAGCTGCCGGCTTCTTCTGTCGCCCCTGCGGCCCATTCATCCGCTGTCGGCGCAATCCCCGGGTTCCGGAACATTTTCGCCTTGGGATTTCCGGGCGGATTGAGAAGCGATTGGATATGCCCGCTGGAGGACAGAATGAATTCGATATTGTCTGACCCCAGCAAACCGGCCGTGCGGTAGCAGGCCTTCCAGGGTGTAATGTGGTCCGTTAGCCCCGCCACGATAAAGGCATCGGACTTCACTTTGGACATGTCCAGCATATGCCCGGCCACTTCATACTCGCCCGGATGATCGAAGGGCTGGTTCAGCCCCATGTCCAGATAATCCGAATGGAGCTGAGCCGGAAGGTTTGTGGAATCGTTGTTCCAGTAGAGAACATCGAACGGTGCCGGATCCTCACCCATCAGATAATTGTTCACGACATAATTCCAGATCAGGTCGTTCGGCCGCATCCAGGCAAACATGCGCGCAAGGTCGTCGCCTTTCAGGATGCCTTTCTTCTTGGAGTAGGCCCGTGCGATTTCAAGGCTGCCGTCAGAAACGATCTGCCCGAGTTCGCTGTCTTCCTTCTGAGGGTTCAGCACACAGACCATAAATGTGATAGCATTGATCCGGTCGTCACCTGCCGCGGCAAGCAAGCTGGCGAGGGTCGCCGTCGTGATGCCGCCGGAACAGGCCCCAGATACATTGATCTTTTTCGACTTCGTGACCTTACGGACAACTTCGCTCGCCTGGATCAGGCTGTCGATATATTCCTGCATGCCCCAGTCGCGGTGTTCCCGCTTCGGATTGCGCCAGGATACGACAAAGGTCTGCTGCTCCATGGCGAGCAGGAACTGCACCATCGACGTCATCGGCGACAGGTCCATCGCGTAGTACTTGTTGATCTGTGGCGGGATGATCAGAATTGGCGTGCGATGCACCTTGTCAGTCTTGGGCGCATACTGGATCAGTTCCAGCATCTCGTTCTTCCAGATCACCTGCCCTTCGGTGATGGCGAGGTTCTCCCCGACCTTGAAGGGCCGCTTGTCGACCTGGCTCGGCATACCGCCGTTTTTCGTCAGGTCTGTGTATGCGTTCTTCAACCCCTTGAGCAGGGACAAGCCGCCGGAATCGACCACCCGCTTGGTCGCCGCCGGATTCCCGATCAGCGTGTTCGTAGGCGCAAGCGCATCGGTGATCATGCCCATGACGAACTTGGCGCGCGCATGCTCCAGCTCGCCCATCTTCAGATCAGACACCCAATCATTCAGGTGTTCCTGCGTCGCAAGATAGGCCTGCATGCCGCGCCGATAAAACGGATTGTGTTCCCAGGCCGGGTCCCGGAACCGCCGGTCCTTCGGATCGGCCTTCCGCTTGGACTTGCCCATCAGAATACTGGCGTTTTCCTTCGCAATCCTGGATGCGGATTTCGCGGTGGTCACGGGGTTCGTCATCGTGGAGCGCAGCATCATCGCCACCGCCCCGACCAGTTCCTCCCGATTGATCCCGCCCATCAGCGGGTTCAGCGCCAGCGTAGTTTCGGCCGCACTTCTGGCGATTTCATCCTTCGGCGTCGTCATCAGTCCCTCCCGGAGACGGCCAGAGGACAGGTATTCGGTGTCCGCCAGCATTGTTTATCTTTTTTCTCTTTCACTTCCGGAAAGAGTTACTTGTAAACTTTGAAAGAAAATTCGTTTCATAGTCAGAATTGCGTGTCAAACTCTACCGTAACGCCCATGAAGACACGCGATCGCATCCTCCACGTCAGCCTGCTTCTCTTCAACGAGGAAGGGGAAGCACAGCAGACGGCTGTCGACATTTCGAATGCCCTGGGCATCAGCCCGGGCAATCTATACTACCATTTCAAGGGCAAGGACGCGATTATCCGGGCCCTGTTCGAAAGTTTCGAAGAAGAAATGCGGGTCATCCTGCGCGGCTCCCGCGGGCGGGTCACATCGATCGAGGACAATTGGGTCTATCTCTACATCATCCTCGAAGAGATCTACGATTTCCGCTTCTTCTACCGGAACCTCGGCGTTCTGCTCGACCGCTATCCGGACCTTGCCAACCGTTTCCGATCCCTGGTCGCGGAACAACGGACAACCATCCACAACGTGCTGGACGATCTGCGTGATGCCGAAGCGCTCTCCATCGATCCGCGCCTCATGGAAGTGCTGACTGACCAGATGATGATGACCCTCACCTTCTGGCTGGAAGCCGACAGCATGAACCGGAACAATCTGGACGGCGCCGCCCTGATCCACAAAACCGTGTTCCAGGTCATGTGTCTGATCGTGCCCTATATGGGCGAGAACGGTATGGACGCCCTGTCCCGGATGATCGCCCACTATGAGGCGAGCAAAAAATAGAGGCGGGCGGCTTTTCCAGCCACCCGCCTGTTTCTGACCGGCTTACTTTTTCGCCAGCGCCTTGGCCTGTTTCACCCACTCATCACGGGTGACACGGCCACGTGCACCGATCTGCTCATCGAGCTTTTCAGCCTCGGCCTTCTTCAGCGTGGCCAATTGGGCAAAGCTGTAGATGCCGGCAGCGTTCAGCTTCTTCACCATGGCCGGGCCGACACCGGTGATCTGAGAGAGATCGTCGGACGCGTCCGGCACCGCCACAGCGGCCTTCACGGCCTTGCTGGTCTTACCGGCAGCCTTCTTAGCCGTCTTGGCGATGTCTGCACCGGTTTCTCCGGCCACGGCTTCAATCTCGGCAGACAGGCGCGCGATGCGGGCCTTGAGGTCCACCTTGCTGACGCGGTCCTTGGCGCTCGCGACCGTTTCGGCCACTTCGTCTTCAAGCTTCTCGATCTTGGACGCCAGTTTGGACGTCCGCTCGTTCATCTGCTTGACGCCCAGCAGGTCGCGCATGCGCTCCATACGGGCTTCGAAGCGGTCATAGGCTTCAGCCTGGAACTGGCGGGCGGCCGCGTTGGCCTTGGCGACGGTCTTGGTCGCCTTGGTGACGCGCTCGTCTTCGCCAAACCGGGTCTTCACATCGGACTCGATCTTTTCGCCGCGCTTAACCAGCTCATCGAACAGTTCGGTCGACTGTTTGTTGAACGTATTGGCGTTTGCGAGCGCGGTATCATACGCCTTGCCATAGGCGCCTACGCCGGCAAGCCAGATCTTGTGGGCCATTTCGACGGATTGGGCTTCAATCGCCTTGGCCGTTTTCACGGCTTTGGCGCCTGCCTCGGATTTCTTGGTCTTCTTGGCTTTTGCTTTTTTGTCTTTTGCCATGGAAGTCACTCCTTCACGGGTTTGTCTATGGCACCAGAGATAAGGAAAAAGTCTAGAATCCGCATACTAATCACCATTGCCCTTGATTGGCGTGGCGCAGCCTCTCTATGAATGCCCCATCAGAAAGAGAGGATTTCATTATGAGCGCAGTCGACTATTCCGTGGATGGCCAGACCTATGAAGGCTACTTCCTTGCCCCCGAAGGCAAGACGAACCTGCCGGTCATCGCGATCGCGCACGCCTGGGCCGGCCTCGGCGAAAACGAGATCCAGAAAGCCGGACGCGTGGCGAACGAGCTTGGCTATGCCGCTTTCGCCATGGACGTTTACGGCAAGGGCAAGCGCGGCACGACCGTTGAAGAAAACCAGGCGCTGATGAACCCGCTGGTCGGTGACCGGGCCGAGCTGCAGAAACGCCTCGCGGGCGGCCTCGCCGCTGCCAAGGCCCAGCCGGGTGTCGACGCCTCCAAGGCGGCCGCCATCGGCTTCTGCTTCGGCGGCCTCTGCGTGCTGGACATGGCCCGCGCCGGTATGGACCTGGCCGGCGTTGCCTCCTTCCACGGCCTGTTCAACCCGGCAGACAACATCTCCTCGCCCAAGATCAGCGCCAAGGTCCTGATCGAACATGGATGGCTCGACCCGATGGCCCCGCCGGCTGACGTGCTGGCCATTGCCAAGGAAATGGGTGACGCCGGCGCCGACTGGCAGCTGCATGCCCATGGCCAATCCTACCATGCCTTCACGACACTCGGCGCGAACGACACCAACATGGGCACGGTGTACAATGCCGATGCTGACCGGCGCAGCTTCGCCAGCCTCAAACTGTTCCTGGAAGAACTCCTCTAGTCAGCGCGCAATGCATACCCGGCAGAGCGGACGGTACGGATCGGATCCTCGCCCCCGCTCTGCCGGAGCGCCTTGCGCAGGCGCCCCACATGCACGTCCACCGTGCGAAGCTCGACATAGACATCCGACCCCCAGACCGTGTCGAGCAGCTGCTCGCGCGAGAACACCCGCCCCGGATGCTGCATGAAGTAATCCAGCAGACGGAATTCGGTCGGCCCCAGATGAATGTCATTGCCATTGCGGCTGACCCGGTGTTCCACCCGGTCGATTTCAATGTCGCCAACGATCACCTTGTCATCCCGCAGACCCGGCCGGATACGGCGCAGCACAGCGCGCACCCGCGCCATCAGCTCCGTCGTTGAGAACGGCTTCGTGACATAATCATCCGCACCCGTATCAAGACCGCGAATGCGGTCGCTTTCCTCGCCCCGCGCCGTCAGCATGATGATCGGCAGGTTCGGATTGGCGCCGCCGCTGCGAACCCGGCGGCACACTTCAATACCGCTGACTTTCGGCAGCATCCAGTCGAGCAGCAACAGATCCGGCGCCCGCTCTTCCATCATCAGCAGGGCTTCCTCGCCATCATTGGCGATGGCGACCTCATAATCTTCACGCTTCAGATTGTATTGAAGCAGCTCCGAGACGGCACTCTCGTCTTCTGCGATCAGCACGTAAGGTTTCATGTCATACTCCTGGCAAGCACCGTTCGGGCACTTATTGTTTCGGGCGGTCCTGCTGCACCAGGTTTTCACCCGTGATCTGGAAGAAGACGAATTCGGCAATATTCGTACAGTGGTCGCCGATCCGCTCAAGATTTTTGGCCATGAACAGCATGTGCGCCCCATCGCTGATCGAACGCGGGTCTTCGATCATGTAGGTCAGCATCTCGCGGAACAGGGCATTGTAGTGCTGGTCAATTTCATCATCCGTTTCCCAGACAGCTCTCGCTTCAGCCGCATTACCCGAAGCATAGGCATTGAGCACTTGGTGCAATTGTCGCGATACCGGCCCGGCCATGCGGGCAACGCCGCTGCGCATTGCCGGAGAAACCGCGGTATCCAGATTCAGAGACCGCTTGCCGATATTTTTCGACAAGTCGCCGATACGCTCCAGTTCGCCCGAGACTTTGAGCGCGGCAAAAACGGATCGCAGGTCGTGCGCCATGGGCTGGCGGCGGGCAATCAGGCTGACGATCTGCCGTTCAACCTCCGAATCCATCCTGTCCACTTCCGGATCGCGGTCAATGACATCCGCGGCGAGGTCCAGATTGTTATGGAGAACGGCCTGGCAGGAGTCGACGATCATCTCCTCGACAATCCCGCCCATGCGCAAAATGTCTGCAGACAGACTTTCTAGTTCTTCAGTGAAAGCTGATACGATATGGTCTGCCATGGCGTCTTATCCGAAACGTCCCGTGATATAGTCTTCCGTCCGGCGGTCACGGGGACTGGTAAAAATCTGGTCTGTGTCCCCCACTTCCACCAGGGAGCCGAGATGGAAGAAAGCCGTACGCTGGGAAACCCGCGCGGCCTGTTGCATGGAGTGGGTCACGATGATGATGCAGTAGCGTTTGCGCAGATCGTCGATGAGCTCTTCGATACGCGCCGTTGCGATAGGGTCCAGAGCCGAGCAAGGCTCGTCCATCAGGATCACTTCGGGCCGCACGGCAATTGCCCGCGCAATACACAAGCGCTGTTGCTGGCCGCCGGACAGGCTGGTGCCGGCAAGGTTCAGCCGGTCTTTGACTTCATCCCAGAGGCCTGCCCGGCGCAGGCTTTTCTCCACGATTTCATCCATGTCCTCGCGCCCCTGCGCCAGCCCGTGAATACGGGGGCCGTAGGCGATGTTTTCATAGATCGACTTCGGGAACGGGTTCGGTTTCTGGAACACCATGCCGACGCGTGAACGCAGCAGGACAGGATCGATGGCCGGAGAGTTGATATCCTTCCCCTCCATCATGATCTCGCCTTCCACCCGGCATCCTTCAATCGTGTCGTTCATGCGATTGAGGCAGCGTAGGAACGTCGACTTGCCGCAACCGGACGGCCCGATCAACGCCGTCACGGAGCGGTCGGCAATCTGCAGCGACACATCGAAGATCGCCTGCTTCTCGGCGTAGAAGACATTAATGTTGCGGCAGGACATGCGCACGGACGCGTCCGGTGCCCCCGGCAGCGTGCCGGTCTCCGCTTCAGTACTTCCGAGAGTCCCGTCCATCACCATCTCCGCTCGAATTTCCGACGCAGGAATACGACTACGCCATTCATCGCTATCAGGAAGGCCAGCAGGATCAAAATGACCGCGCCCGTCATCGGCTCCCACGCCCGTTCGGCCTGCATTGCCCAGGAATAGATCAGCACCGGCAGCGCCGTTGCCTCGTCAGTCGGGCCGCGTGGCACTTCGGCGACGAACGCGACCATCCCGATCAGCAGCAAAGGCGCCGTCTCGCCCAGCGCCCGGGCCATGCCGAGAATGGCGCCTGTCAGCATGCCTGGCGCAGCCAGCGGCATGACATGATGAAACACCGTCTGCATCCGCGAAGCCCCGATTGCGAGCGCTGCATCGCGGATGGACTGGGGCACCGCCTTCAGCGCGGCACGGGACGCGATGATCACCACCGGAAGGATGAGAAGCGCCAGCACGAGACCGCCCACAACCGGCGCAGAGCGCGGCAGGCCGAATACTCCGAGAAACACCGCCGCGCCCAGAAGGCCAAACACGATCGACGGCACCGCCGCCAGATTATTGATGTTCACCTCGATCAGGCCCGTAATCCGGTTTCTCGGCGCGAATTCTTCCAGATAGACCGACGCCAGAATGCCGACCGGAATTGCCAGCGACGCCGTCACCAGCAATGTCAGCAGGGATCCGATGATTGCGGCCAGCGCCCCGGCGAGCTCTGGCTGCGTGCTGTCGGTGTGCGTCAGCAGGCTCCAGTGCGGCACGCGGAGCACACGCCCGTCCGCTTTCAGGGCGAGCAGCCAGGCGATCTGCCGGTCGCTGACTGTCCGCTCGCTCTCCGGTGACGGGATCAGGCGCGCCCGGGCCGGGTATGTGCGGAAGTCCCGCACGCTGCCGGTCAGCAGCGTTCCGGTCACGCGGGATGGCGCCAGACTGTCCAGCCGGATCGTCGACCTTCCGGCTGTTACCAGGATAGAGCCGGTATCCGGCGTGCCCGCGGGCTGCATGTTCTCAAGGGCGGTTGCCGCAATCAGGCGGTTGAAGGCGGCCTCGCTGGCCAGGGTGACACTGCCGGCCGACTCTTCAGCATCCACCCGGCCAACGGGAACGGTCAGATGACGCGCCGCCGCGCCCTTCAGGAACAGGTCCAGATCGTCGGACAAAGGCAGTTCGACAACTTGCGCTGTGCCAATCTCAGCTGGTTTCCGGACGAGTTCCTTCGCGGCAGGAAGCACGGCAAGGCGGGTCACCAGCCCCAGCAGGTCGTGCCGCAGTACCGGGCTGCTCGCGGTTTCCGGGAACTGCGCCAGCAGATCGTCGCGGACGAGGCCATAGACCCTGTCCACCGGCGGAGGGCTGTCAGGCTGAACATCGCCGAACGTGTCCTTGTCGAACGTCATGTCGAACGTCACGACATGATAGGTGGCCGCCGACACAGCCTGCGTCGCGATTGACGCGAGCAGCAGTGTCAGCGCCGCCAGCGCAAAGCCGATAGCCATGCGGCCATACCATTTGAACCGGCGGTCCGCTGCCCGGCGCCGACGCAGCCGCTTCAACACCCTTTCGTTGGCGAAAGGCGCATTGGCAATTGGGGAGGTGGACGGATCACTCATATTTTTCACGGAACCGTTTCACAACATTGATGGCGACGAGGTTGAAGATCAGCGTCACGATGAACAGGACGAGGCCGAGCGCGAAGGCGGAGAGCGTCTTCGGGCTGTCGAACTCGGATTCCCCTGTCAGCAGCGCCACGATCTGCACGGTTATGGTTGTCAGGTCGGAGGTCGGATCGGTCGAGATCTGCGCCCGCTGCCCTGCTGCCATGACGACAATCATGGTCTCGCCGATGGCGCGGGACACGGCCAGCAGCAGCGCAGCGATGATGCCCGGCAATGCAGCCGGCACAATCACCTGCCGCACAGCTTCGGACTTGGTCGCCCCCATGGCGTAGGCGCCGTCCCTGAGGGACTGCGGCACAGCGCGGATAACGTCATCCGAGAGCGAAGAAACGAACGGGATGACCATGATGCCCATCACGATCCCAGCCGCGAGAGCACTTGTGGGCTGGGCCGCCAGGACCGCCCCGTCTGCCAGCCCCCAGGCGATCAGGATCTGATTGATCCAGAGCGCGACCGACCGCACAGCGGGGGCGATCACCAGCAGCGCAAAGAAGCCGTACACAACGGTCGGGATGCCCGCGAGCACCTCAAGAACCGGCTTGATGATCCCCCGCGCCTGGCTGCTGGCATATTCCGACAGGTAGATCGCCGCATAGAGGCCGATCGGCGCCGCAACCATCATGGCGAAGAATGAGATCATGAATGTGCCGAAGAACAGCGGCAGTGCCCCGAACTCGGCATTTGTCTGCGCGTTCCAGCGGGTGCCCAGCACGAAGTCCCACACCGGCACCTCGGCAAAGAATCGCAGGCTCTCGAACACCAGCGACGCGACGATCCCGACCGTCGTCGCGATGGCGAGGGCGGCGCAGAGGAACAGGAACCATTCGATGCCGCTCTCGACGTGCTGGCGCGCCCGGAAGCCCGGCGACAGGCACCGCCGCGCCATGAACATGCCCGCGACAGACAACGCGCACGCCGCCAGCAGGGTCGCCATGTTCACCGTGCCGCGGATCTCGCCATAGCGTTCGGTCACCGTATCGAACACGCGCTCGCCGCTCAGGAAGTCCGGCATCCGCGCAGCGCGGGCCACGGTGTCCAGATATGTCGTCAGTTCGCCGGGCGACAGGATGGAAAACCCCTCCGGCAACTCACTACGCAGGATCGCGCGCGAAGCGCCCTCGCCGAACAGGACGTAGCCCAGCCCGATCACCACGACCGGCACCAGGCTCCACATCAGGACGAAATAACCGTGCGCATTGGGGCGGGAGTTCGGATGAATATCACCAGTGAAGGAGAATTGCTCCGCCCGCAGGCGCCCGGCGATAAAACCGAAAGACGCAAGAGTCACTGCCGCCGCGAGGAGCAGGAAGTCCATTGGCAGGTGGCCCAATTGCGAGAGCATCCAGTCCTCGTTCAACTGTCAGCTGTGCTCCCCTTACTGGAGTGCCGCGACACTTATGTGACAAAACGTGCCGACATTGCGGCCCAGTCGACTCCTTGCACCGGACGGCCTGAGCGTCCACATCTCCGGCATGACTGGCGCATCCGAAACCAACTCCCCCGGCTGGCATGGCACAACCATTCTGGCCGTTCGCAAGAACAACAAACTCGTCATGATGTCCGATGGCCAGGTGTCCATGGGACAGACCGTCATGAAAGGCAACGCCCGCAAGGTGCGCCGCCTGGGCGATGGCAAGATCCTGGCCGGGTTCGCCGGCGCCACCGCCGATGCCTTCACCCTGTTCGAACGGCTGGAAACCAAGCTGGAGCGCCACAATGGCCAGCTCTCGCGCGCCGCCGTGGAACTCGCCAAGGACTGGCGGACGGAAAAATACCTCCAGAAACTCGAAGCCCTCCTGATCGTCGCGGACAAGGAAGTCACGCTGGTGCTCACAGGCTCGGGCGACGTGCTGGAACCTGAATATGATGTCGTCGCCGTCGGTTCCGGTGGCAATTATGCCCTCTCCGCCGCCCGCGCCCTGATCGACTATGAAGACGACGCCGAAACAATTGGCCGCAAGGCCATGCAGATTGCGGCCGATATCTGCGTCTACACCAATGCCAATTTCACGGTCGAAACCCTCGACGTCTGACCGGACACCCAGATCACATGACAGAACTCACCCCCCGCGAAATCGTCGCTGAACTCGATCGTCACATTGTTGGCCAGACCGGTGCCAAGCGCGCCGTCGCCATTGCCTTGCGCAATCGCTGGCGCCGCAAGCAGACACCGGAAAACCTGCAGGGCGAGATCACGCCGAAGAATATCCTGATGATCGGACCGACCGGCGTGGGTAAGACAGAAGTCTCCCGTCGCCTGGCCCGCCTCGCCAATGCGCCCTTCCTGAAGGTCGAAGCCACCAAGTTTACAGAGGTCGGCTATGTCGGCCGCGACGTGGAACAAATCATCCGCGACCTCGTCGAGGCCGCCGTCGGCATGATCCGCGAGCAGAAGCGCGCAGGCGTGCAACAAGCAGCAACGGACGCCGCCGAGGAACGCCTGCTGGACGCGCTGGTCGGCCAGGATGCGCAATCCTCTACCCGCGAAGTCTTCCGCCGCAAGCTGCGCGACGGGGAGCTCGACGATAAGGAAGTCGACATCGACATGCCGGAGACCGGTGGCCCGATGCAGATGTTTGACCTACCCGGCCAGGGCGGTTCCATGGGCATGATCAATCTGTCGGACATGCTGGGCAAGGCCATGGGCGGGCGCACCAAGCGCGTCCGCACGACCGTGAAAGAGGCCTACAAACCCCTGCTCGACGAAGAAGCCGACAAGATGATCGACGAAGAAGCCATCGCCCGCGAAGCCGTTGCGGCTGTGGAACAGGACGGCATCGTCTTCCTCGACGAGATCGACAAGATCGCCGCCAAGTCAGAACGCGGCGGCGCCGATGTCAGCCGCGAAGGCGTGCAGCGTGACCTCCTGCCCCTGATCGAAGGCACGACTGTTTCGACAAAACGCGGCGCCGTGAAGACGGATCATATCCTCTTCATCGCTTCCGGGGCCTTCCACGTGTCCAAGCCATCGGACATGCTGCCGGAACTTCAGGGCCGCCTGCCGATCCGTGTGGAGCTGGAAGCGCTGACCCGGGACGATTTGCGCCGTATTCTCGTGGAGCCGGAAGCCAGCCTGATCCGCCAGTACGAAGCCCTCATGGCTGCCGAAGGCGTGACCCTTGTCTTCGAGGATGCCGCAATTGACACGCTGGCAGACCTCGCCGAGGCCGTGAACAACAGCGTCGAGAATATTGGCGCCCGCCGCCTTCAGACCGTTCTGGAACGCCTGCTGGATGAAATCAGTTTCGAGGCGCCCGAGAAGAAGGGCGAGACGATCACGATCACGGCGGATTATGTGAATGAACGCGTCAGCGGCCTCGCCGCGGATGCGGACCTGTCGAAATTCATCCTGTAACGAACGACTTTAGACCTTCACGTTCGACAGCAGCTCCACCGTCTGGCCGTAGCCTTCGACGTCCGGGATGAACAGGCAGGGATTGCCATCATCATCCTTGCCGGGTTTCGGCAGGACAGTCGGCACCTCCATCGCCCCGAAACGCGCCAGCGCGTCGGAGACGGATGTCGCCAGCGTCATGCGCTTCAGGTTCATCCGTGTCGGGAAGATGATCGTCGCCCGGCCATCGGCCTCCTGCGCCAGAGCCTCTTCCGCTGACATCCACACGGCGTCCGTGGTCTCGCGGCCATCATGGGCAGCAATCTGGTGTTCCGGGGCCGGCGCGATGTAGAAATGCGTGTCGAAGCGCTTGGGCATCATGATCGGCGTGATCCAGTGGCCGAAATGCACGAGGCTATCGAGCGCCAGCACCAGCTCATGCTCGCGGATCAGGTCCAGGAAGCTCATTTCCGCCCGGTCGACAGCGTGGCGGTGTGGCGCCAGCTTGTCGGCGATGTCGGCGCCCACCAGCGGCGCGCCAGGTCCGCGGGCCGAGGCATGCCGTGCCAGCAGCAGGCCGCTTTCTTCATACGCCTCCCGCACAGCCGCAATCCGGGCGTCCTGTTGCACCGGGCCATAGTCACCGTCGGTCCAGGCATCCCAGTCGGTCCGCGAATCGTCCTCACTGGCCTTGCCGCCCGGAAACACCAGCGCACCCGCTGCAAAGTCGATCTCATAATGGCGCTTCACCATCAGCACTTCCGGCGGGCCGGATGCGGCATCGCGCACCATCAGGATTGTTGCCGAAAGTCTCGGTTCTGCGGGTGTCTTTTCCATGGTGGTTCCCCCTATCGGGCAAATTTCATCGAAATGTGCCTCTGTTCTTACGCGTGATCTTCAGCCTCAGCCCCTAGGGAAGGCAAGACCAACACAGCATACGAGCGGGACACAATGAAACAGACCTGGGCCAATACGACCGTCCAAACACTCCCAACACCAGCCGTCCGGTTTGACCCGGTGCTGGACCTTGCCACGGGTGATGCCATGGGCATGACGGCGGAGCTGCCCTTCTGTTTTGAAGACGGCCCGTCCTTTGGCCCGGCCCGTGCCCGCCAGAGCGAATCCAATTCCGCAAAATGGGTCGCTGACCGCATCGGCGAGATTTCCAGCATCGCGCACGAATTCCGTCACGATCACCGCCCGATCATCGTGCCGGCGCCGGTTGCCGCTCTTGCCAACCCCGACACAGCCCTGGCCTGCGATGCCCGCGTGCGCCGCAGCGTGTTCTGCCAGCAGGAATTCTGCATCGAATTCACCGACACCGCCTTTGCCGGCGATGCCGCCGACTGTACCAGCCGGGTGGCCCATTTCCGCCGTCATGGCTTCCGTGTGTCCGTCGACATGCGCAGATCCTGGCAGACACCGCTGGCCGAAGGCATGCGCCTCCTGATCGATACGCTGCGTGTCGACGCCCGTCATCTTGACGACGACAATCTGATGGAGACCTGTGAGGCCGCTGCCAGTGCCGGTATTCTCGTGATTGCGGAAAACGCCAACTGGCGCGATGCAGATGAGCTTGGCCGCCTCGGCATCTCCGCCGGAACGCGCCTGCGCACAGACGCTTAAGCGGCGTCCGTATCGGCGTTGTCAGCCTCTTCGGCTGCCGCCATCTCGGAATAATAGTCCAGCTTCTCAAGCAGGTATTCGAGGTCGTCCTTCGGGATTGCCTGGAACTGGGTCAGCACGCGTTCGATCATGCGGGCGCGGAAACGTGCCCGGTCATTCGGCCCGCCATCATAGGCCGTCTCATGGAACACGTTCACGGCGGCCTTGAACGCCGGCAGCATCTTGCGCGGCATGCCTGCCCGGTCGAACACCGCCTGCAGGCCCAGCGGCCCGGCATCATGGATCATCAGCCAGACCCGCTGGTGCGCCACACCGGACAGCTCGGCCAGCGCATGCTCCACGAATGGCATCTGTCCGCAGCAGAGCGCGCGCATGATGAGGGAATGGCTGAGACGGCCATTGAGGTTCAACTGGGACACGAACCGCACAAGGTCGTTTGACCGGCCTGCCTGTTCGACCAGATCGATGGTCGCCCGCTCGCGCGCGCCAGCAGCCAGATCGATGGCCATCTGCGCCGGCAGCTCATGCCGGTTCACCAGCATGTCGAACAGCTGGCCGGAGACCAGCGAAACCATCTTTTCTGCGATATGAGTCGGGATGAACTCGCGCCGGATCAGGCCCTTCTGGACGATCTCGTCGCTGCCGAAACGGCGCAGCGTGTCGTCATAAGCCCGGTCGGTATATTCGGCGCTGGAATTGGAGGCGAGCGCCCGGACGGCTTCCACCTGCCCATGCTCGGAGATCACTTCCGTCAGCGTCACGGAAATCCCGTCACGCGCTGCGATGGCGGCCTGCTTGGCCGAGGTGACGGAGAGAACCAGCTCGATCAGGTCTTCTTCGGTAAAGACCGGCGAATCCTGCAGCACCGGAATGGCAACGGCCTCGATGTCCTGCGCCAGCTTCAGCGCGATCTCGCGCGGCAGGATCGGCGAATTGCGCAGCGTGACCGACAGGGTGCGGCGCACGAGGTCCGCCGCGTCATCGGCCAGGATGGCCATGATCTCTTCGGCGTATTTGCGTTCGTCATCGCTCAGCACGTCGAGCGCAATGCGACGGCACAGACGATGCGCCACCGACGCGCGCTGCTCGGGCGTTTCGCCCTTCATCAGGCGGTGGATGTCCTGCTCTGTCAGTTGCGGCCGGATGGCTTGTACGCTCATAGGAACCGAAACCCCTCATTAACGATTCGAGGCACCTTCGCCTGCCCCGGTTAATAGGCGGTTTACCAACCCGCTCCCACCACTTGAGAACAGTCGGCCAAACAGCAAAACGCCGGGCTTTGGGGCCCGGCGTTCTTAAATTTCTGTGAGGTTCAGAAGAGGCTTAGTCTTCGTCTTCCTTGAACAGCTCCTCACGGGAGACCGTCTTGTCGGTCACGTCCGCCTCGCCGAGGATGTAGTCGACGACTTTGTCCTCATAGATCGGCGCGCGGAGCTGAGCCATTGCGTTCGGGTTCTTCTGGAAGAACTCGATGACTTCACGCTCCTGCCCCGGATACTGGCGGGCTTCCTGGATCAGGGCCTGCTGCACTTCCTGCTCGGTGATCTTCACGTCATTGACGCGGCCGATCTCAGCCAGGACGAGGCCGAGGCGCACGCGGCGCTCAGCGATTTCGCGATATTCCTTCTTCAGGTCGTCTTCCGACTTTTCCTTGTCGGCGTCGTCGACCCGGCCAGCGTCCATCTCACGCTGAAGCTGGTCCCAGATCTGGCCGAATTCGGCTTCGACCATGTTCGGCGGCAGGTCGAAGCTGTGGGCTTCGTCCAGACGGTCCAGCAGGTCACGCTTCGCCTTGTTGCGCGATGCCTGATCCAGTTCGCCTTTCAGCTGGTCCTTGAGCAGGCCGGTCAGCTGTTCCAGCGATTCGAGGCCGAGGCCTTTGGCGAATTCGTCGTCGATTTCGGCTTCCTTCGGCGCGCGGACTTCGTGCACCTTGGTTTCGAAGACGGCGGATTTCCCGGCCAGGTCTTTCGACGGGTAATCTTCCGGGAAGCTGACTTCGAGGTTCTTCTCTTCACCGGTCTTCACGCCGACGAGCTGCTCTTCGAAGCCCGGGATGAAGCGGCCGGAGCCGAGCACGACGGTCTGCTGTTCGGCGGTGCCGCCATCAAAGGGCTCGCCGTCGATTTTGCCGACGAAGTCGATGACCACTGCGTCGCCGTCTTTCGCCTTCGCGGTCTTGCCGCGCGGCTCATACTGCTTGTTCTGCTCGGCGAGGTTCTTGAGCGCCTCGTCGACCTGCTCGTCAGCCACTTCGGCGACTGGGCGGGTGACTTTCAGCGTCTTCACGTCCACCGGCTCGAATTCCGGCATCACGTCGACATGCATGTGATAAGCAAGGTCAGCCTCGCCCTTCACCACGTCTTCGATCTCGCCTTCCAGGTGCACATCCGGCTGGCCGGCGGGGCGCAGATCTGCGTCCTCGATGGCTTTCTGGTTGGTTTCGTTGACGGTCTTGTCGATGATTTCGCCCATCAGGTCGCGGCCGAACATCTTGCGCACGTGCGACGCAGGCACCTTGCCGGGGCGGAAGCCCTTGAGGTTCATGGTCGGGCGGATTTCCTCAATCCGGGCGTCGAGCTTGGACTGCAGTTCGCTTGCAGATACCTTGACGGCAAAGGTGCGGCTGAGACCTTCTGCCTTCGTCTGGGTCACTTCCATCGGTTCATTCATCCGTTCTGGCGATCAGGCCCGGTCATGCCCATCCGGCAGCCTTCTGATCTGTGTCTGAAGGGGCGGCTTATGTCACACGGAAAACGCCGTGTCCACGCGGGTTCTGCGGGATTTTCAGCGAGCCAATTTCAAGGAGTGGCCCGGCCTCTTCGCTCAAAATCCCGGCGAAGCTGCCTGCCCTCTGCCGGAACCGTCGGAGATGACGCCGAATTCGCCCGGATCGGCCGGAAATCCCTTTCGCGACACAGCTTACGCCTGCAGGCTCTACGACAGATGGAGACCCGCAACATGAACCTTCCCACCCTCGCCCGTGCCCTGCTCGCCTCGTCCCTCCTCTCGCTGTCCGGCCTTGCCTTGCCAGCGGCCGCTCAGACTGCCCCAACACCCCCAGTGCCGCCGGTGATGGCAAAGGAGAAGGCGAAAACGCTCGCCATCGTGCTCTTCCCCCGCTTCGAGACGCTGGACGTGTTCGGCCCGGTCGAAATGTGGGGCCGCCTCAATGACTACAAAATCGTCACCGTCTCCGAACATGGCGGCAATGTGAGCTCGGCCCAGGGGATCGACACGGTCACCGACTATTCCTTCGACGACGCGCCCCAGTTCGACATCATCATGATCCCCGGCGGCATGGGAACGCGCACGGAAGTGAACAATCCCGTCATGCTCGATTTCCTGCGCAAGCAGGATGAAGGTACTGAGTACACGACCTCGGTCTGTACCGGCTCGGCCGTGCTGGCCAAGGCTGGCCTGCTCGACGGGCACAAAGCGACCTCGAACAAGATGGCCTGGACCTTCGTGACCAGCCAGGACGACGACGTCCTCTGGCAGCCAAGCGCCCGCTGGGTTGAGGACGGGAAATACGTCACCTCGTCCGGCATCTCCGCCGGTATCGACATGGCCATTGCCCTGATCCAAGATCTCGAAGGCCGGGAGAAAGCCGAGAACGTCGCCAAAGTGGCGGAATACCTCTGGAACGACGACCCGTCTGATGATCCGTTTGCGGTAGAAATTACGGAGACGAATTAGCCCGGCTGTATGAAGCGCACGGAGTGCGCCAATGCAAAGTCCAGCGCGGCGCAAGCCGCCGCCACCTGCGCCCGGTTGCAGTCTTCCGGGGTCACGCGCGGGCTGTCCGGATAGACTTCGGTGGTAGTCTTGAATTGCGCATTCGTGATCGACGCGCAGAGGGCCAGCTGTGTCAGGGGATACTCGATGATGCCAGGGCCAATAACGGGCGAGCCAATGATCTCACCCTTCTCATCCGCCGGGGCGATATGGGTCACCTGTTCGACCGCCGAGATGACGGCTTGCTGGAAATCCAGCTGCGGATCCTCGCTGTCGGCGACCAGGTAGAACCCATCGGGAATGGCGCCCGGTTCGAAAGGCTTGCCATCGCGCGAACTCAGAGCCGGCCTGAATTCGGTCTCGTCGCTGTCCGTCGTTTCGTGCAGGTCGACATGGAGGAGGTAATCGCGTGAGGTGGCCTGCACCAATTCGATCAGGGCGGTCGCTTCACGTGCCGGCCCATCCGCCCGGAAATTCCGGTTCGGATCGACGGCATCATAGTTCCAGCGGTTGATGCGCTCATACGCCCACGGGCTTACACAAGGCGCCACCAGTAGGTTCACCTTGCCAGCATAGGCCGTTGCGGATTGCTCGAGAAAGGCCAGTGCACCCATGACGCCGCTGGTCTCATATCCATGCACGCCGCCGGTCACCAAAGCTGTCTGCAGAGCGGGGTCCCAATCAGGGCTGCGAAAGGCATGGAGGTCATAAGACTCGCCAGCATATTCGATCCGGCCGTAGGTAACCCGCGCAAACCGTTCGCCCAGCCTATCCATTCGGGAGAGGACATCGTCAGCATAGCTTCGTTGTGGCGTTTGCAGGGCTCTCCACTGGTCGCGTTCCGCCTCGCCCCAGGGTTTTCCGGGAACACCGATCGAGGGGTCGAATGTCATGTCGCGTGTTTCCTTTGTCTCTTTGCCCCCGTCCGGCATCTCTGCCGGAAGCGTATAGCCCTGCCCCGAGATAGATTGTTCGCCTTCTAAGTCGAGCTGTTTCCTTCGGCTGTGAATGTCATCGCTGTAAGCCTCTGACTTCTTTTGCGGGTCATACGAAATTTGGTGACAAAGGCCCGATCAAAAATGTCGCGATAGGTAACTTCACCGAAAAAAACTAAGACAGCGAGTTCACCTTCGTAGGCGGCGAGCATTTCCGGAGCCATTGGAGGTGCATCCTGAATAATCTCAATCTCAGACCCGGATCCCAAACTAATTCGAGATTCCCCTTCAATGTAGGGCAAATCAAAGTCATCGGGTGAAAGGGGCACCATTCGAACGCCTAGGCGTCGCTGGATAACCATATCTTTCGCCGGACTGGATCCATTGTTCTTAAATCTCGCCCTGACGGTAGGAATATTTCCAGGTTCCATACTGAATGTGCAGTTTGAAACAGTGACGTAGGCGCGGGTTTGGTTCCAGCCAATTTCTCTTTGAATAAAGTTGCTATCCCTTGTTTCTTTAAACAACCTTCTCGCTTCGTACAGAGTTCCGACAACCCCCAATAAGCCCACGCAGGAAACGACCATCAACCAATAAGATGTCCATGCCATCGACCGCTGCGCTGCCGAATTCGCTAGTTCAATAGAAGTTGCGGTTACTCGGCTATCAGGCGCTACCGGCGGTCTGAAGTACGCTAGCCAAGTAATAATCGTCGAAAGCCCAGGATAATCGTGCGCTGTCCAAGCACTGAAGGCTAAGAGTGCTCCAATTGCTAATATGACAAACCGAAGTGGTGAAGCCCGCATCTGATCCTCCCCAAGGATTTAAGCACAAGTTACGCGCTCAACCGTGGAGAGCAATTAAAATGGAATCGACACAGAATTTTCAGTCTGGCTCTCGCTTGCGCTTCGAGCATTCGGCCGTTCAAATCGATCCTTGATCGATTTGTGCCGCGAAGCGGCACCTCGGCCGAATGGTGCGGATGAGAGGACTCGAACCTCCACGCCTTGCGGCGCTGGAACCTAAATCCAGTGCGTCTACCAATTCCGCCACATCCGCGTTCCGGGCGCACGTTTAGGCGAGAGCGCGCGCGGAGACAACGGGCCGATGCACCGGAACGTGCGCTATATACGGTCTGTTGAGGGTCTATAGACGGTGTTCGTGATTGCCTGGCTGGCGGCTTATCCAACAGCCGGGTCAGCCAATCTCGCCATGCAGGGCGCTCAGGATATCCGGAACCTGACGCTCCAGGTCTTCGGAAATCAGGCCCGCGCCAACGCGGCGCCCGGCCTCGCCATGGATCCAGGCTGCCATGCTGGCCGCGACCAGCGTATCGATTCCCTGCGCCATCAGCCCGCCTGCAAAGCCTGCCAGAACGTCGCCCGAGCCTGCTGTCGCGAGCCAGCGCGTCGCATGAATATTGACGACTGCGCCCCCGTCCGGCTGTGCGATGACGGTGTCCGGCCCTTTCAGGAGCACCGTACAGCCTGCCTTTTCGGAGGCCTGCCGCACGGCTTCCACCTTGTTGGTGGCGGTTTCCAGCAGGTCCCCGAACAGGCGATTGAACTCGCCGATATGCGGGGTCAGCAGGTCTGTCGGACGCAGGCGTTTGAATAGCTGGTCCTGTTGTGACTCAAACACAGTCAGCGCATCGGCATCGAGCACCGCGCGCCCCGGCCCGTTCAGGATCGCCTCGACATTGGCCCGGGTTGCCGGGGTGATTCCCGCGCCTGGCCCGGCGATCACGACCGACGCCGTCTGGATCGCTTCGGAGAGCTCTTCCGCGCCGTCGACAGCTTTGACCATCACAGCCGTCAACTGGCTGGCATTGACCATCAGCGCCGAGGGCGGCGTCAGCAGCGTCGCCAGCCCCGCCCCGATCCGCAGGCCCGCCCGCACGGCGAGCCGCGCTGCACCGGTCGAGGATATGCCGCCGCTCAGCACTTTCAGGTGCCCGCGGCTGTGCTTGTGGTCTGCCATGCCCGGTTGGGGCAGCATCCGCAGCCACAGCATCGGGCTGTTTTCCATAAGCCGCGTCTGCACCGGAACGCCGATGTCGGCGACCAGAACATTGCCGCAATAAGCCGATGCCGGGCGGAGAACATGCGCCGGGCGCAGCGCGGCGAAGGTGATCGTCCCTTCCGCGATGAAACAAGGGCCAAGCGGTTTGGCGCGCAGACCGCAAATACCGGATGGCACGTCGATGGAGATCACCCGCCCGCCACGCTGGGCGAGCTGCGCAGCAGTGCCTTCAAGGGGACGGGAAAGGCCGCCGCCGAAAAGCCCATCCAGAACAAGGTCGTGCGGCGCTTCAAGTGCGTCTTCCAGTGTACCGACCGGGCCATCCCACAGGGCAGCTGCCTTGGCTGCATCGCCCGTCAGCTCAGTTACCGGGACCATGCAGTAAACGTTCACATCCCGCCAGAGCTTCGCCAGTTTCGACGCCGCGACGAAGCCATCGCCACCATTCCCGCCGGGCCCGCACAGGACCTGGATGGATCCTTCCGGCCAGTTCGCGTGGACGAATTCGGCGACGGCATCGCCAGCGCGCTGCATCAGCTCGAAACTGTCGAGCCCCTGCGCAAAAATCGCCTGTTCGGCGGCCTGCATTTCCTGCGGTGTAAGTATCGGTCTGCCCATGGCAGGCTCATAACACGCGAGTCGCGGCCTGGCTTCCGTATTCAATGACGCGCGGCACCGCGCCACTGAAGTCTACTTTGGTGATAGAACAATGGCCCGGCCGGAACACGGTGGTGCGGCTGTCCTGATCGATCAGGCTGACAACGGCATTGATCGCGACGAAATGCGAAAAGACCGCCGTATTATCCGGCAGGAGTGCCAGTGCCTCCGCGATCTTCTTGCGCCAGGCGTCATGCGCAGCCCCCTCGTTTTCCCAGGTGCCCGCCATATAGGACCGCAGCCATTCGACCCGGTCGCCGACACCTTCTGGTGTTTCGATCTCCGAAACCACAGGTTCAACCTGAGCCGTCACGTCTGCCTGGCGTTCGAATGCCGCCGCCGTTTCGCGGCAACGCTGCATGGGACTGCAAACCGCACTGCGCGCCCCGAGGCCGATCAGCGTCGCCGCGGCCGCCTCGGCCTGCTTGTGGCCAAGTTCGCTCAACCCCGGATCGGGGTGGTTGCCCCAGCTTGCCGCGGCTTCGCCATGACGGACGAGATAGATCATGCTGATGTCCTCAATTCGACAGTCCGGGCACCTTCAGCCGGAAGGCTGGCCCCGGACCCTGCCCGGCGGTGATAGAGCACAGTCCCGCAGATGTTAAGCCGCCAACCCTGTGCCCTTTGCGCTGGGAGCTGCGGCTCAAATTCGCCTTTTGCCCATGCCTTGAGCGTTCTGAGGCAGCGGCCCATGGGCTGGTTGCGAGTCACCTGCCGGACCATTGCCCCCTCTTGAGCCGCCGTTGTTTACTGCAAAATCGCCCGGCGCCACTGCACATTCCTCCCAAATCGGATGTGGCGTCATTCTGCTGGCACATGCTACCGGCGCAAACTGACTGACCAATAATTCAGCAACGACGCACAAATTTCGACCACGCCTGTATATGACTCGGCACGACACGCATGAATGTCTCGCCTACGCACGGGAAGCCGCCTACCGGAGTCTATAGTCAGACACTCAGCGGCTGGGAGAACACGGGCCATGAAAAAAATTGAGGCAATCATCAAACCGTTCAAACTCGATGATGTGAAAGAGGCTCTGCAGGAGATCGGCCTGCAAGGCATGACCGTCATCGAAGCCAAAGGTTTCGGTCGTCAGCGGGGGCACACCGAACTCTATCGTGGCGCCGAATACGTCGTCGATTTTCTGCCGAAGCTGAAAATCGAAATCGTTCTGGCAGACAGCGCCGTCGACGGCGCGGTCGAAGCCATCAAGAAAGCTGCACATACCGACAAGATCGGCGATGGCAAAATCTTCGTTTCCGATATTATTGACGCGGTGCGTATCCGTACCGGTGAGACGGGCGAAACTGCGCTTTGATCCGGCATAACGAAAAACACAATTCAGCAAGTTTACAGATGGAGGGCATTTCCAATGGCTGAAAACCTCATGAAGATCATGAAGGACGAAGACGTCCAATACGTGGACCTTCGTTTCACAGACCCGCGCGGCAAGATGCAGCACGTGTCATTCCACAAGGACATGGTGGACGCAGACTTCTTCGTCGACGGCCAGATGTTTGACGGCTCTTCCGTTGCCGGCTGGAAGTCCATCAATGAGTCCGACATGCTTCTGAAGCCGGACACGTCGTCTGCAATCATCGATCCGTTCTTCCAGCAGACCACGCTCGCCGTGATGTGCGATATTCTGGATCCGATCACAGGCCAGGCCTACAACCGCGACCCGCGGATGACCGCCAAGAAGGCTGAAGCCTATGTGAAACAGTCCGGCGTTGGCGACACCGTCTTCTTCGGACCGGAAGCAGAGTTCTTCGTCTTTGACGATGTGCGCTGGAGCGTCGAACCGCACAGCACCGGTTATTCCTTCGACTCGACCGAACTGCCGATCAACACGGCCAAGGAATACCCAATGGGCAATATGGGCCACCGCCCAGGCCCGAAGGGTGGCTACTTCCCGGTGCCGCCAATCGATTCCGAACAGGACATGCGCAGCGAAATGCTGTCGGTCATGGCTGACATCGGCCTCGACCCGGAGAAGCATCACCACGAAGTGGCGCCAGCACAGCACGAACTGGGTCTGAAATTCTCGACCCTGACCGTGATGGCTGACCGCCTTCAGCTCTACAAATACGTCGTTCAGAACGTGGCGCATTCGTACGGCAAGACGGCAACCTTCATGCCGAAGCCAATGTACAAGGACAACGGCTCCGGCATGCACGTGCACCAGTCCATCTGGAATGGCGGCAAGCCTCTGTTCGCCGGTGACCAGTATGCCGGCCTGTCCGAGACCTGCCTCTACTACATCGGCGGCATCATCAAGCACGCCCGCGCCCTGAACGCGCTGACCAACCCGTCGACCAACAGCTACAAGCGCCTGGTGCCGGGTTACGAAGCACCGGTCATGCTGGCCTATTCAGCCCGCAACCGTTCGGCATCGATCCGTATTCCTTTCGGCGACAACCCGAAAGCCAAGCGTATCGAAACCCGCTTCCCGGATCCGATGGCCAACCCCTACCTGGCGTTCGCTGCCCTGCTCATGGCGGGCCTCGACGGGATCGAGAACAAGATCCACCCGGGCGACGCCATGGACAAGGACCTCTACGACCTGCCGCCGGAAGAAGCGAAAGCTATTCCGCAGGTCTGCGGCTCGCTGCGTGACGCCCTTGCGGCCCTCGACGCAGACCGTGACTTCCTCAAGAAGGGCGGCGTCTTCGACGACGACCAGATCGATGGCTACATCGACCTGAAGATGGAAGAAAACATGAAGTACGAACTCCACCCGCACCCGGTCGAGTTCGACATGTACTATAAGTATTGATCGCACTTTCCGATCGATACACCCGACATAACGGGGGAAGGCGGGGCCGGCACCGGAAGGTGCCGGCCCTTACCGTTCCGGGCGCCTACACGATACATAAGACTCGTGCCGACACCGGTGCCAAATACAAAAAGCCCCGGCGCGATGCCGGGGCTTTTCAATTCTGTCTTTTGTGGTGGCCTGAAGATCAGCCGGCTTCGGGCTGGCTCTTCTTGGCGTGGACGTACAGCGGCTCGGCATTGCCGTCCACCACTTCGCCGCTGATCACGACTTCCTCGACACCGCGCAAATTCGGCAGTTCGAACATCGTGTCGAGCAGGATGCCTTCCATGATGGACCGCAGGCCCCGCGCACCTGTCTTGCGGACGATGGCTCGGCGCGCGACAGCCGTCAGCGCATCCGGCGTGAAGGTCAACTGCACGTTCTCCATGTCGAATAGACGCTGGTACTGCTTCAGCAGAGCATTCTTCGGTTCGGTGAGAATTTGGATCAGGGCCGCTTCATCAAGGTCTTCGAGCGTTGCGATCACAGGCAGACGGCCGATGAATTCCGGAATAAGACCGAAGCGCTGCAGGTCTTCCGGCTCCACTTCGCGCAGAACTTCGCCAACACCGCGGGCTTCGGCATCTTTCACCGTCGCACCGAAGCCGATCGAAGCGGCTTCACCGCGCGCAGAGATGATCTTGTCGAGGCCGGCAAAGGCACCGCCAACGATGAACAGGATGTTCGTGGTATCCACCTGCAGGAATTCCTGCTGCGGATGCTTGCGGCCACCTTGCGGTGGAACCGCTGCCACGGTGCCTTCCATGATCTTCAGGAGCGCCTGCTGGACCCCCTCACCCGACACGTCGCGTGTAATGGACGGGTTGTCCGACTTGCGGGAAATCTTGTCGATCTCGTCGATATACACGATGCCGCGCTGTGCACGCTCCACGTTGTAATCGGCGGACTGAAGCAGTTTCAGCACGATGTTCTCGACATCCTCGCCGACATAGCCGGCTTCGGTCAGCGTCGTGGCGTCTGCCATGGTGAAAGGCACGTCCAGGATGCGCGCCAGCGTCTGGGCGAGCAGCGTCTTACCGCACCCTGTTGGCCCGACGAGCATGATGTTGGACTTCGCCAGCTCAACCCCATCGGTTTTCCCGGCATGGGAGAGGCGCTTATAATGGTTGTGCACGGCGACCGAGAGGATCCGCTTTGCGTAGGTCTGCCCAATCACATAGTCGTCCAGCACATCGCAGATTTCCTGCGGTGTCGGAACACCTTCGCGAGAGCGGACCAGCGAGGTTTTGTTTTCCTCGCGAATGATGTCCATGCAAAGTTCAACGCATTCATCGCAGATGAATACGGTCGGACCAGCGATGAGCTTTTTAACTTCATGCTGGCTTTTGCCGCAGAACGAGCAGTAAAGCGTGTTCTTGGAGTCGCCTGAGCCGGTTTGTTTGGTCATGCTGTCCTCAATGCCGTTTAAGGCTTAACGTGGTTTTAAGCGCCCGGACCCAGTTCCTTAACAGAACAATATGGGCATTGGCCTGCACTGCAAGTGGCAGGCCGAAATACGCGAAAAGGCGCGAACTATTTCTCATCCTCTGCGGCCCGGCGCTCGAACACCTTGTCGATGATGCCGAATTCCTGGGCCTCCTCAGCCGTGAGGAAGGTATCCCGATCCAGTTTCCGCTCAATCGCGTCGTAGTCCTGGCCGGTATGCTTGACGTAAATCTGGTTCAGACGCCGCTTAAGATCAATGATTTCCTCGGCATGGCGCTCAATATCCGTCGCGACGCCCTGATAGCCGCCGGACGGCTGGTGCAGCATCACGCGGGCATTTGGAAGGGCGAATCGCGCGCCTGCCTCACCGGCAGCGAGCAGAAGCGAGCCCATTGAGGCCGCCTGGCCAATACAGACCGTGGACACCGAGCACCGGATGAACTGCATCGTGTCATAAATCGCCAGACCAGAGGACACATACCCACCGGGGCTGTTGATATACATGGCGATTTCTTTTTTCGGGTTTTCCGATTCGAGAAACAGCAGCTGAGCTGTGATCAGGGCGGCCATGCCATCATCGATACCGCCGGTCACAAAGATGATCCGCTCCTTCAGGAGACGTGAGAAGATGTCGAACGCCCGTTCGCCACGGCTGGTCTGCTCCACCACCATGGGGACTAGGTTGAGGGCAGTCTGGTACGAATTTGACATAAGTCGGGCCTCGGGCGTCGAAAAAAGGAATCTCTACTCTGCCAGAACTGGCAGAATGGCTGATATTTGTCCACGCAGGCAGTGCTACAAGGGGCGATGCGCTGTGGAAAGCGTTAGCGAAACGGCCATTCCGGCGCCCGGCTGGGCAATTCGCCCTCGGGATCCATCATAAAGGCCAGATAGTCGTCATGCACGGTCTGTGCCTGCAGGTCCCGCAGCAGCATGTGATAGCCCTGCTCATAATAGACCGTCCGGACGTAAGGCGGCAGCACTCTGGCGGTCCGCTGCACGCCCCTTTTCGGCACGACATAGTCATTTGCCCCGTACGACATCAGCGTAGGCAGGCTCTGCGGCAGGTTAGGAGCCCGCTCATGCGCCCGCTCCATCAGCGAGACAAGCCCATAGACCTGATCGATCCGGTTGGAAGGCATCATCAGCGGGTCCGACCATGTCCGCTGCAGCATCTCGACATTGTCCGACGGCTCGATCCGGACGAACCGCCGGGGCGGCTCCACGACCCAGCTGGGCCGGACATGCGCAGACAGCCAGAGACTGGTCCGGTAGGTCAGGTTCATCGCGCCCCAGCCCCGCAAGCCTGGTCCGGATGCAATGAACTGGTCCGCGAGCGGCGGACGCTCGGACCCGAAGGCTGAAATCGCAACGGACGCCCCCATGGAAATACCCACCACCGTGATTTGCGCGTCGGGATGACGTTTGCGGGCAAGGTCCACCGCAGTTCGCAGGTCCTCCCGCATCAGGTCTTCTTCAGGCCAGATTCCCCTGCCAGGCGAGCGGCCGAAGCCACGCTGGTCATAGGCATAGACGGTGACACCTTTCGAGGCCCAGTAAGGTGCCGCCATGTGGAAGGCATTCGCGTAATCGTTCATGCCGTGCAGGCCGACAACGACATGCCCCGCCGCCGGACCATCATCCTGCCCTTCCCAATAGGTCAGCCCAAGCCTGGCCCCATCATAGGAAACGAAAGTGTTCTGATCCGGCAGGAATTCAGGCGTCACAGATTGCGTCATGGGAAACGGTTCCTGAGTTGAAGGCGTTGCGCAGGCGCTAACGGCCAGCATCGCAAACAAAGTCAGCTGGCGGATAATGCGGAGCGAACCGCGCGCCTCAGCTCGGGCAGGACATCCACCTCGAACCATGGGTTGCGTTTCAGCCATGCCGTATTCCTCCAGCTTGGGTGCGGCAGAGTGAACATGTGATCACGTGCATACATTTTCCAGTTCGCAACAGTCGCCGTCAGTGTTTTTTCCGCTTTGCGTCCAAGATGCCATCGCTGGGCATACCCTCCGATCAGTAGGATCAGCTCCAATTGAGGCATCTGCTCCAGAACGCGATGGCGCCAGACCTCGGCACAGCGTTTCATCGGTGGCAGGTCGCCGCCCTTTGCATCATAACCCGGGAAACAGAACCCCATTGGCAGAATGGCAATTTTCGAAGTGTCGTAAAATTCATCGCGCGAAACGCCCATCCAGTCCCGCAGACGATCCCCTGATGGATCGTTGAACGGCGTGCCGGTCGTATCTGCGAGATTGCCCGGCGCCTGCCCGGCAACGAGAATTGTGGCGGTATCCGACAATTGGAAAACGGGATTGGGGGCACGCTCCATGTCCGCCTCGCACAGACGGCATTGGCGCATCTCCGTTACCAGGGACTGGAGATCATCGCTCATGGTGCCATATTTGAGGGGGAATGCGGTCCCGAAAAGGAGAATTCAGCATGAACGGACAAATCTCGCGGAAAATTGAACCCAGAGCCCGCGATCTGGGCGGCGGTTTCCGGGTGCGCCGGGTCCTGCCGTTTCATGCCCAGCGAATGGTTGGCCCGTTTGTTTTTTTCGACCATTTTGGCCCCGTGGAATATGCCCCGGGCGAAGGCTTCGACGTGCGGCCACATCCGCATATCGGACTTTCGACCGTCACCTATCTGTTCGAAGGCGCGATTGAACACCGGGATTCCCTTGGCACCGATATTGTCATTCGCCCGGGCGCCGTGAACTGGATGACGGCAGGACATGGCATCGTCCATTCCGAGCGGACGCCGGCACCGGAGCGTGAAGCCGGCCAGAAAATGCACGGCCTGCAGACCTGGGTCGCCCTGCCAAAGACGCATGAGAACATTCCACCGGCTTTCGACCATCACCCGGCCGACACCTTGCCCGAGTTCGATCACCAGGGCGTACGCATGAGGGTTCTGGCGGGAGAGGCCTTCGGGACGGTTTCGCCTGTCAGCTTTCCCTGGCCCATCCTCTATGTCGCGTTTGAAGCGGACGATGGCGCAAACCTGATCCTGCCTCATGCGCTTGCCGAGGAACGGGCGATCTACCTCGTCAGTGGGAAAGCCGAAATCGAAGGGGAGGTCTTTGACGAGGGCCAGATGCTGGTACTGGCCCCGGGCGCCGATGTCGCCGTCCGCTTTGAACCGGGCACGAAGGGTGTGATTTGCGGCGGGGCAGCCATGGATGGCCCCCGCAAGATCGAGTGGAACTTCGTCGCCAGCGACCAATCCCTCATAGATCAGGCGAAAAAAGACTGGGAACATTCGGCCGGGTCAGGCGGATCTGACCGGTTTCCGACAGTTCCCGGCGATGCGAAGGAATGGATTCCCCTTCCCTGAGGCACGAGCTTGCTCACCGCCCGGCCCCGTGCAAAACCCCTCCTAACAGGATTGTTACGGAGAATCTCATGAAGAAGCTGTTCCTGGCAGCCTCCCTGCTGGCGTTGACCGCCTGTGGAGAGAAAGCCGCCACGGTCGACACCGCCCCCGAGACAGAAACGAACGAAGCCGCAGCTGCCCCGGAGCTGCTGATGCCGCTTCCGGAAGGCACCGTCGCGGACATCACCGCCGACGACCTGGCGGTTCGCATCAAGACGCTGGCTGACGATACGTTTGAAGGCCGCGGCCCCGGAACACCAACAGGGGAAGCCGCGGCAGACTGGATCGCCGCCGAAATGAACCGTATCGGTCTTGAGCCGGGCGGCGACAACGGCACATACCTTCAGGAAGTGAAGATGGTGAACCAGACCATCGATCCTTCCACATCCTATCTGACCTTCACCTCCGAAGACGGAACGGAAATCCCGACCAAGCTGAAAGACGATGCTGTAATCTGGACCAAGCGCCAGAATGCGACCGAACTTTCCTTCGATCCGAGCGACGTCGTTTTTGTCGGCTACGGCGCCGTCGCTCCGGAGTATGACTGGAACGACTATGACGATCAGGACTTCACCGGCAAAACGGTGATCATCCTTGTGAACGACCCGGGGTTTGCCACGCAGGACCCGGACCTCTTCAAAGGCAAGGCCATGACCTATTATGGCCGCTGGACCTACAAATATGAGGAAGCTGCCCGCCAGCACGCTGCGGCGGCGATCGTTGTCCACGAAACAGCGCCTGCTGCGTATGGCTGGGACGTGGTGGCGAACTCCTGGTCTGGCGCACAGTCTGACCTCGTCCGCGCCAATGGCGGCGAAGACCGTACCACGATGGAAGCCTGGATCACCCGCGACAAGGCGGAAGAACTCTTCAAGGCTGCCGGTCTCGATTATGAGACGCTGAAAGGCGCGGCCAAGGAACGTGGCTTCAAACCAGTGCCTCTTACCGGCCTCAAGGCTGAAGGTGCGATCACCCAGAAGATCGAGCCTCTGACCAGCCACAATGTGATCGGAATCCTTCCGGGTCAGACCACACCGGATGAGTATGTTCTTTACACCGCTCACTGGGACCACCTCGGCAAGAAGTCCGGAGAGAAAACCGGCGCGCCGGGCGAAGACTTCTATCAGGACCAGATCTTCAACGGCGCTGTGGACAACGCAACGGGCGCTGCCGCGCTTCTGGAAATCGCAGAGGCCATGGCCGCACAGCCGCTCGACCGTTCCGTGATGTTCCTGTCTGTGACGCTGGAAGAATCAGGACTGCTCGGCTCTGAGTATTTCGCCCAGCACCCGACCGTACCGCTGAACAAGATCGTCGCCGGCATCAACATGGACGGGTCCCTGCCTGTTGGCCGGACACATGACATGGTCGTCGTCGGCTATGGCGCGTCCGAACTTGAAGACATGCTGATCGATTATCTCGAAACGCAGGACCGAGTCGTGAAACCGGATCCGAAACCGGAAGCCGGCTCGTTCTATCGCTCGGACCATATCTCGCTGGCAAAACGTGGCGTTCCGATGCTTTATGCTGACGGTGGCGAAGACAAGCTGGACGGCGGCATCGCGGCCGGCAAAGCCATCGCGCAGGCCTATAACGAACAGCGCTATCACAAGCCGATGGACGAGTATTCGGACGACTGGGACCTCTCGGGCAATGAAGAAGACGTGACTGCACTCTTCGAAGTCGGCAAAGCGATTGCGCAGTCCGACAAATGGCCGACCTGGTATGAAGGCAACGAATTCGAAGCGGCTCGCAAAGCCAGCCTCGGAAGCGAATAATCATCTGCCACCCGCCGGAACTGTCCGGCGGGTGGCCCCTTTTCCAACGAGGCCGGACGGCATGCTTTCCTACCAGCACGGATTTCATGCGGGCAATCGGGCTGACGTCCTGAAGCATTCTGTCCTGCACGCGATCCTGAGTGCTGCATCAAAAGAATCCCCGAATGTGCTCTACGTCGAGACACACTCCGGACGCGGACGGTATGACCTTGACGGCGCGCAATCAACAAAAGGCGGAGAAGTCCAGGATGGCGTTCTGTCCCTTCTGGAAGACGGTGCCCCAAAGCCGCTACGCCCCTGGCTGGACCTAGTGAAACAGCGCGGCAGAAGCGACTATCCGGGGTCGCCTGCACTTGCACAGCAATTGCTTCCTTCGTCGTCCCGCATGATTTTCTTTGAAAAACATCCGACGGAACATAAGGAACTCGTCAAAGCCATCGGCACAGACCAGCGCCTTCAGGTGAAACACGCCGACGGGTATTCCGGTGCACTTAAACTCGCGCCACGCAGCAGCGAGCGGATGATCTGCTTCGTTGACCCGAGCTACGAAACCAGCCGCGATATTGATGCCCTCGCCCTATGGACTCCGAAGGCGCTCAAAAGATGGCCGAAAGGCACGCTGATCCTGTGGCTGCCGCTATTCAAGGACGGCCGGGAAATCGAGTTCGGCGAATACCTGACCGAGCTGGATGACTGTTTCGTTGCTGGCGCCCGCTGGCCGATGGACCCGCTGGATGAAGGCGCCCTTGAAGGGTCCGCAATCGTCGCCTATCGCGCGCCCGCCGCTGCGCGTGAGGCGTCCCTGAACATCGCCAGCGCCTTGCAATCCTGGTGGGCGCGCTGACGGGGCGGCCTCGCCACGTCCTGCTCGCCGGTGGCGGGCACGCGCATGCCGTCGCATTGCGCCACCTTGCGAAGAAGCCTCCGGCCCCTGGCATTACGCTGACGCTCGTGGCGCCCTCTACGCACAATCTCTACAGCGGAGCTCTTCCTGGCGTCATAGCCGGCCATTGGACGGCCGATGCCATTGGCGTGCCTCTGGAGCCGCTATGTGCAGCTGCGGGTGTTTCATTCGTCCAGGACAGCATCACCTCAATCGACGCTGGTGCGAACACCGTGCATCTCGCATCTGGAAACACGCTTTCCTTCGATCTGGCGAGCCTTGATGTCGGCTCTGGCATCCGGCGGCTGGAAATCGCCGGGAGCGACGACAGACTTGTTCCGATCCGGCCGATCGAACCATTCCTGCTGAAATGGCAGAAAACTATCGACAAGGTCAGGGGCGCTGACACTCCGCCATCTATTGTCGTGGTGGGCGCGGGTCTGGCCGGTATCGAGGTCGCCCTGGCCATAAAGTTCCGCCTGACAGAGGAAGGCCTTCCGGACGCCAGGGTTCATCTTGTCGATGCCGGTAATTCAATCGCCTCCGGCAATTCACCGGCACTTCGTCGCAAGCTCAAGCACGCCCTCGACCGGGCGAACATCAAACTTTCGCTGACGGCGCGCGTTCAATCCGTTGATACCAGCAGTGTGAGCCTCTCAACCGGTGAGACACTTGAAAGCGCTTTGGTCGTCAACTGTGCCGGTTCCGCGCCGCATGGCTGGATCGGCGAGTCTGCGCTGGCGACCGCTAAGGGACGTGTTGAAGTCGACCCTTGCCTGCGCTCAACGAGCCATCCAAATGTCTGGGCTGCGGGAGATACAAGTTACTTCAGGGCAGATCCTTTGGAACCTGCTGGCGTGTTCGCTGTCCGCGCCGGCCCGGTCATTGCAGAGAACATCCGGCTTTGGTCACAGGACTTGCCGCTGACCCGGTTCGATCCGCAATCTGACTACCTGAAACTGGTCAGTCTTGGCGAAAAAAAAGCCATTGCCGAAAAGTTTGGTTTCACAATGGAAGGCGGTTGGGTCTGGAAACTCAAGAAGTCGATCGACTTCTCATTCCTGCGGGAGCACAGCCTGCCCGCGCGCAACTGACAGAATCGCATCGGCAGAAATCTCGGCGGAGGAATGCCCTTTGCCCTGCATCCGGCTCAAGGCCTTCCGCTGGGCCTCCTTCTGTCGCTCCAGCTTTTGTGGATCGCTCAGCCATTCAATGGCTTTCCCCGCGATCAATTCGGGTTTCTGCTGAGTCTGGACAAATTCAGGAACAATCTCCTGATCGTCGGACACAATATTCAGCAGCGTGATATGATGCTTCTTGTACAGAAGTCCTCGCGCCAGCGCCCATGTGAGCCAGCCGGTTCTGTAGGCGACAATCATGGGCGTCCCCTGCATAGCAAGCTCACTGGTCACCGTGCCGGAACATGCGAGCGCGACATCGGCTGCTGCCATCGCATCGTAGCGCTCTTCTGGCGCATGCAGGACTTCAGCCCAGCCGGAGACATCCGGAAAAGCCTGGTCAAAGGTGTCGGCCATGTTTCCTGCTGGCGAAACGACAATCCGCACGCCTGGCTTTTCTTTGGCAAGCTGCTTGGCGGCCTCTAGAAGGGCCGGTGCGACCTTTGCCAGTTCGCTTCTTCGGCTGCCGGGCAAAACCAGACAGATCTGCTCATCCGACCCGATACCCCTTGCCGCACGAAACCTCGCTCCATCTCCAGGTCTGTTTCGCGAAAGGGCAGGATTACCGATCACCGTCGTCGGCAAGCCAAACGACGCATAATAAGGCGGTTCTATATCGTGCATGCAGAGCAAGTGGTCCACCGTGGCCGCCAGGGTCTTCGCGCGCCCGGGCCGCGTCGCCCAGACCTGCGGTCCGATCAACTTGATCAGCTTGATGTCGGGGGCTCTCGCCCTCACCCGCAGCGCCACACGCAGCATGAATCCCCAGGAGTCCACGAGCACAACTGCGTCCGGCCTGAATGCAACAATTGCATCCGCCGCCGCATCTGCCAGCTTCACCACTGTGCCGTAAGCCCTGATCCCCTCGGCAAATCCCAGAATAGAGAGAGGTGAAATATCGAATGGGGAATTGATACCCACCGATGCCAGTTCCTGCCCGCCGATCCCGGCAAACTCGACATCGTTCGTCTTCTGACGGATCGCCTCAACGACTTCCCGGGCCAGAAGATCCCCCGAGGCCTCACCGGCAACCATGAAGATGCGCAGACCGCTCATGAAGCCGTGTCCGGCGCAAATCCATAAATGAAGACGCCAAGCCGGTCTGCCGCCGCTTCCATTTCAGATCGGCGGAGCAGCAAGGCGCCGCCTGCTTCTACAGCCAGGCCGGCCAGGCCCGCAGCGGCGACCAGTTCAATTGTCGAGACACCGGTTGTAGGAAGGTCAATCCGGCGCTCCTGCTCCGGCTTCGGCCGCTTGGCGAGCACACCGCGCCGGGCACCAGACCTTCCCCGGACAGCTTCAGGCAAGGTGGCGCAACGCCGGAGCATTTCGTCCGTCCCCTCCTGAGCCTCCACAGCCAGGACCAGCCCGTCACAGACAACGCAGCCCTGTCCGATGTCCAGAGCGCCCGTCGCAGCGGCTACTTTTGCGGCATGGCGTATATCGGCCATGTTTGCATCGGTCGGAGAAGGACCGGCAATCAAACCGGCCGGCGCCAGTAATGCCTTGTTCGCTTCCTCACTCCCGATCACGTTGAAGCCGTGCTTCTCGAACTCAGCGACAAGGACCTTCAGCAAGGCATCATCACCTTTGCGGGCCTCTGACACGACTTTGGGCAACAGCATGGCGCCCCGCATGTCGAGCTTCAGATCCTTGAAGTTCGGACGTTTCACAATGCCTGCGAAAACCACGTCCTTGCAGCCTGCCGATTTCAGGCGGTCGATGACACCCCCGATTTCCCCAAGTCCGACAACGTCTCCCGGATATTCGGCCAGCGCCGGCTCTTCAAATCCTTTGAGACGCAGCACATAAACGCCCTGCCCGCTGGCCACGGCATTACTTGCGATAGCGACAGGGAGTTCCCCCAGCCCTGCAATCAAACCCAGAGGCGCTGTCATGGCTCAGGCCGGCTTGCAGATAGGCCGGTCTCCACCGGCCTGAATGAACGAGATGAGTTCCATCGCCAACGGCTTGTCCGCAAAGTCAGCCGCCGCCTTCGCCAGACGGTCCCTGAACAGACCATCTCCAAAGAACACGGCCTTGTACGCGCTGCGGATCTGCATCAATTGCTCTTTGTCAAAACCGCGCCGCTTCAGGCCGACCATGTTCAGGCCCGACAGTTTGGCATGGTTCCCCACAACAGAGCCGAACGGGATAACATCTTCCACCACGATGGCCCCGCCACCGATGAAGGCATTTCGTCCAATGCGAGAGAACTGGTGCACAGCGGCAAGCCCGCCGAACCAGACATGGTCACCCACTTCGATATGACCCGCCAGCGACACATTGTTCGCCATCACCACATGATTGCCGATATGGTTGTCATGGGCGATGTGCGCGCCGATCATGATGTAGCAATGGTCTCCGACTTTCGTCAGACCACCGAACTTCGGCATGCCGGCATGCGCAGTTGCGTATTCCCGGAAAGTGCAATTCTCACCGACTTCCAGCCGGGACTCCGGGGTGCTCTCAAAGCCGATCACCTGCGGGCTGCAACCGAGCGTCGCGTGGGGAAACAGCACGCTGTTGGCACCAAGGCTGGTATGTCCGGCCACGACAGCGTGCGAATGCAATGTGCACCCATCGCCGATCACCGCATTTGCACTTACGTGGCAAAACGGACCAATGGTGACCTCCGCGCCTAGCTGGGCGCCTTCTTCAACGAAGGCGGAGGGGTGGATCTGTGTCGACATCGCGGCATCTCTTCTGACTGGCGTAAAACAAGCGCCGATCAGCTATTTTTCTTCGGGTTTGCCTGTTTCTGCAACCATGCGACTTCACGCATCCACTGACGAAGCGGTTTTGCAGGCGTGCCGCCCCATGTTTCGCCGTCTTCGACATTACGGAAGAGGCCTGAGGATGCGGCCAGGCTGACCCCTTCTCCCACCCGGACGTGATCGGCGATGCCGACCCGTCCGCCAAGCATGGACTGATTGCCAACCCGGACCGAACCCGAGATGCCGCCAAAAGCGGCCATGATGACCGATCGTCCGAAAACGACATTGTGCGCGATCTGGCATAGATTATCGATCTTGGTGCGCTCGCCGAGGATCGTGTCCTCGAAAACGCCGCGGTCGATGCAGGTATTCGCTCCGACAGTGACATGATCCTGCAGGATCACCCGGCCAAAGTGAGGTGCATCACGCTGCCCATCGGGCGCCGCCATAACGCCAAAGCCATTTTCGCCGATCCGCGCGCCGGCCAGCAAAGTGACATGGTCACCGAGCAGCGCACAGAAGACACTGGTATTTGCACCGACCTGACAATGCCGGCCGATCTGGACACCCGGCCCGATCGACGCATTCGGACCGATCCAGCTGCCTTCACCGATAACAGCACCTGGTCCGACAACAGCGCCCGGCGATACTCTGGCCGTCTCATGTACCTGCGCATCGGGCGCAATGCGGGCGTCACCAGTCCAATCCAGATGACGCGGCCGGTACATCGCCAGCGCGGCGATTGCATGGGCATAGCGTGGGAACCGGACGACGAGCCTGGAAGCCCCTTCCGGCACATGCCGCAAGTTCGCTTCATTGGTCACGAAGACTCCGCCATTCGGAGAAATCTGGGGCGTGGACTTCCCGTCCCCATCCAGGAAGACAAGGTCACCTGCCTGAGCCTGGCCAGCGGACGAGATGCCCGTAACGGGCAACTCGCCGTCGCCGTCCAGCGGCGCGCCAGTCATCTCCGCGACCTGCCCAAGCGTCAAAGCCCCCAATGGCGCATAGAACCGCGGATCGACTGTCACATTATGCTCCGTTACTGCGGATTTGCCGGCTGATCCGGAATTTTTTGACGGGTTACGGCCAGTGTCGGTGTCGCTGCGTCCAGCTTCTGAATCACCAGGGCCGTCGCATCGATTGAGTCGGCGGAGTAGATAACCGCGCTCTTGGAAACGACGAGTTGGGCGTTCTTCTCCTGGATCACCTGAAGAAGCACCGGCTCGAGTGCCTTGTTAAACGTTGCCAGAGCAACACGTTCTGTGAGCGAAAACTCCTGCGAGGCTTTTTGTGCTTTCGCTGCAAAAGCGTTCGCCTTGGCCTGATAGGCATTCAGCTCGGTCACCAGAGCCGCGTCGGCATTCACCTGTTCGCGCGACTTGCCCTGAAGCTTGCCGTCCAGCGTCTTGCCTTCATTCTGCAGGCTGGTCCGCTCAGGGGTCAGCTCGTTGTTCATCTGTGTTTCGATGTTGTTGAGCTTGGTCGCCATGTCCTTGCCAGCTTTGCTTTCGCGAAGGATTTTTACTTCGTCGACGGCAATGACGGTGCTGCCTTGTGCAGCAGCCGTCGGTGCGGTGAAGGACGCGCTGCCGATAAGCAACGCAAACGCGAACAAGAGTTTCTTGAGGTGGGACATAGCAGTCTCCGTTCTGGGGCTTGCGATTAGAAGCGGGTTGAGGTCGAGAACCGGAACGTCTCTGTCCGGTCATAGTCCTCGCTTCGGAGGATTTGTGAGAAGTCGAAGCGGATCGGGCCGAAGGGCGAGTTCCAGAACACGCTCAGACCGGCCGCAGCACGCAGCGATGCGGCTTCCTTTGTCAATTGCACTGCAGGGAACCCGGTAACCGGGTCCGTCGTGTAGAAAGTCGGGGCCTTGTCGGGGCCGCGCAGCGTCCCCAGCGAGCCGGCATCGAGGAACAGAGCGCTCTTGATACCATATTCTTCCGGGAAAACATTTGGCAGGCTTAGTTCGAAAGTACCCTGATAGTAAAGATTCCCGCCTTGCGCATTGAGGCGGCGGGTAGCAACGATTTCACCGGTTTCCGGGTCGATCACCTGCAGGATCTCACGCGGCCCAAGACCAGCGACATCAAATCCGCGGAAGGTCGAACCACCCCGGAAGAAGCGGTTGTTGATGCGGATACCTTCGCCATCCTCCAGCGGGAAGATATAGCCGCCGGACAGGCGGGCGCTGGCGACAACACCTTTCCAGATGCCGCGATAGAAGGATGCGCGCGTTTCCGTACGCAGATAATGCACGTCGCCGCCGATACCGGCGAGGTCCTGGCTGAGAGAGGCGTCAAACCCGCGAGTCGGCGTGATCGGGTCGTTCGTCCGATCCCAGTAAAGCTGATAACCTATGATGCTGGAAAGGTCGGAGCGTTCAGACCGGCAGATTGTCTCGCGAAAGAGATAACTCGGGTCACAACGGTCCAGAACGGTTTCCTGACCGTCAATGGCGTCATCCGGTCCGGCACGCCGGAATGTATCATCCGTCTCATCGTCGGGCGTATCCGCCCCGCCCGTCTGAATCAGGCGCGTCGAACGCAGTCCGGTCTGGAGGTCGATCAGGAGCGGAATATCCGTCACATCGATGTCGTCATATTGCAGACGATAGGACAGCCCCAGCTGCATACGCTCTGTCAGAGGGAAACCGACGCGAACACCGGCACCGTAGGTATCACTGGTGAAGTAGGAAATGTCGCCGAAGTCCTGCCGTGTCGCAAAGACGTCGATACCTGCAGACAAGTTCCGGTCGAGGAAGCGCGGCTCGGTGAAACGAAGATCGACCACCTGCTGACGGCTGGACGACGACACGCGTGCGACCACGGACTGGCCGCGGCCACGCAGGTTCCGCTGGCTGGCCGACAGGTCGATCAGGTAGGAATCCACAGAGGAGAAGCCCGCTGCGAAGGACAGCTCACCCGTGGGCTGCTCCTGAACGCTCACATTGACGATCGTGCGATCCGGCTCATCCGTCGGGACTTCCTCAATCTCGACTTCCTTGAAGTAGCCAAGTGCCCGAACCCGGTTTTTGGACCGGTCGAGGAGGATCCGGTTAAAGGCGTCGCCTTCTGAAATTCTCAGTTCCCGTCGGATCACGCGATCCAGCGTCTGTGTGTTACCGACAATGTTGATCCGGTCGATGTAGACGCGCGGCCCCTCGTCGACGACGAAAGTGACATCGATACGGCCTGTTTCCGGGTTCACATCCAGCTGCGGACGGATGTCAACGAACGCGTAGCCGGCAATACCTGCAGCGTAGGTAAGCGAGTCGATCGTGCTTTCGATCAGGTCACCCCGGAACAAAGCGCCTTCCTGGATCGGAACCGCTGCCCGCAAGGCCTCCGCATTCAGCTTCTCAAGTGCCGTCTCGACCTTGACCTCACCGAAGTCGTACTGGCGCCCCTCATCCACCGTCATGGTGATGTAGAAGTCTTTCTGGTCCGGTGTCAGCTCAGCCACGGCCGAGGTCACGCGGAAATCGTAATACCCGTTGTTCTGGTAGAACTGACGCAGCTGGTCCCGGTCATATTCCAGGCGGCCCGGGTCGTAGTTGTCGTTCGAGCTGAAGAAGCGCCAGAAGCGGGACTGCTTGGTCACGATCTCGCTGCGCAGGCGGGAGTCGGAATAGGCTTCATTGCCGATGAAGTTGATCGACCGGACGCCAGTGACCGGGCCTTCGGTGATCTGGAAGATCAGATCGACGCGGTTCTGCTCCAGCGGCTTGTACTGGGGCTCGACTTTCGCGGCGAAGCGGCCGGATTGCCGGTAAAGCTCCAGCACACGCTGCACATCGCTCTGAACGCGGGCAGCCGTGAAGATACCACGCGGCTCAGCCTGAATTTCTTCCCGGAGCTTGTCCTCTTTGAGCGCCTTGTTGCCCTCGAAGATCACGCGGTTGATGATCGGGTTTTCCACGACGCGGACGATGAGATCATCGCCCAGACGGTCAATCGAGACATCTGCGAACAGGTTTGTCGCGAACAGAGTCTTCAGCGAGAGGTCGATCCGGTTCGGATCAAACGTGTCACCCGGTTCCAGCAGCAGATAGGATTGAACCGTCCGCGCCTCGATACGCTTGTTGCCCTGGACGACAATCGAACGGATCGTACCTCCATACCGATTGTCTTCCTGCGCCTGGGCCGAACCAGCCACGCCACCCACGCTCTGAAGCGCGAACACGCTGGTCGCCATAAAGGTCGCTGCAAGAAACTTACGCATCGTCGAATAAACTCTCTGATTAGTCCCTGATCCGGCCGGCTCAACCGCCCCCGCCGCCAAAAAGGCCGGTTTCGATGACATCGCCCCACGTGATGACGACGACCATCCCCAATAACAGGATGAGACCGAAAGTCAGGCTCACCTCCTGCACTTTTTCCGGCAAGTGGCGACCGGTCACGGCCTCGTATGCATTAAACACAAGGTGTCCGCCATCCAATACCGGCAGCGGAAGCAGGTTGAAGAAGCCAATCCCGACGGAAATCGAGGCGCACATGCCCAGCAGCATCCAGAACAGTTCGGACAGCCGCGTCCCGACGGAAACGTCTTCCTGCGCCCACACCTCGTTCACGATACGCCGTGATACATCTCCGATTCCCACGGGGCCGGACATGGTATGGATCGACATGCGTCCGGTTATGATCCGGTTTAGCATGGTTACGGTCTGCTCAAGTGTCTTGCCGGTCTGGAGCACACCCTGCCCGAGTGCCTCGACCGGATTATAGCGGGTCGGCTCCTGAATGCTCACATTCGCCAGCTGGACGCCGATCGTGCCTTGAGGCACCTGCTGTCCCAGCTCATTTTCACGGACAATTTCCTGAGGGGTCACAGTCAGCGACTGCTCCACTTCACCCCGGCGCACCACGAAATTCACGGGTGTATTGGGGTTCAGCACAGCAGCCAGCTGGACATCGCTCGGTGTCGTCACAGCTTTGCCATTGGTAGACAGGATAATATCACCGGCTTCCATTCCGCCGATCGCAGCCGCACCGCCTTCCGAAACGGAGTAGATGCCCACTTCCACGTTCGGACGCCCGAACGTGCCGAGCATCAGTGCAAAAATCAGGCTCGCGAGCACGAAATTAGCAAGCGGGCCCGCCAGGCTGACAATCGACCGCTGGCCGACGCCGAGTTCGGGGTAAGGCCGGCCAACAAGGCCGTCTTCCAGTTTTCCGATGTCAGCAGCGGTCTGAGCCTCGCCGGCAAATTTCACGAAACCGCCGAGCGGGATCCAATTGATCCGCCAGCGCGTGCCGCGCTTGTCTTTGCGCTCATAGAGCGGGCTTCCAAAGCCAACGGAGAAGGATTCGACTGCCGCACCGAAGGCCCGTCCGGCGAGGTAATGGCCGAACTCGTGCACAATAACGACAATGCCCATCATGAAGATGAGGCAAGCCAGAAACAAAGGACCTTGGCTCAGCAACTCACCCAAGCGTTCTACCCTCCGCCCCACCACCCGGGGCCCGCTTCAAGACATCTTCAGCGGCAGAACGCGCGTATCGGTCCAGAATGCCGATCTCTTCTAGCGAACTGCATGCCAATCCGGCCATATTGCCGGAAAGGAAGCGACTCAACACTTCCTTTACCACCCAGCTTATGTCCAGAAACCCGCATTGGCCCGCAATAAATGCAGAAACGGCGGTTTCATTAGCGCAATTTAATACCGTTGTAGCGCCCGGACCGGCAGCAAAAGCCTCCCTTGCAAGCGCCACAGCGGGAAACTTTTGACTGTCCACCGGCTCGAAGTCGAGCTTGCTGAGACGGACCAGATCCAGGCGGTCAACCGTGGTTTCAACGCGATCCGGCCATCCCAGGGCATAGGAGATCGGCGTGCGCATATCCGGCGCGCCAAGCTGGGCGATCACAGACCCATCTGTGAAATGCGCCATGCCATGGATGATCGACTGCGGGTGAATGATCACGTCGATCTGCTCGGCCGCCACATCGAACAGGTAGGCCGCTTCGATCAGCTCCAGCGCCTTGTTCATCAGAGTGGCACTGTCGATTGAATTCTTGATACCCATGGCCCAGTTCGGGTGCGCTGCCGCCGCTTCAGGGCTTGCTGTGCGCATCTGTTCCACAGTCGCTGTGCGGAACGGACCGCCGGACGCAGTGATCGTCAGGCTTTCGAGTTGCCGGCCATCGCCCAGGCATTGATGGATCGCACTGTGTTCGGAATCGACAGGCAGGACATTCACCCCCGCCTTTCTGGCCTCTTCCAGGATCAGACGCCCGCCGCAGACCACGCTTTCTTTATTGGCGATCGCGACATCATTTCCGGCCTGCACTGCCGCAAGAGTCGACTCCAGCCCCGCTGCCCCGACAATCGCTGCGAGAACCCGCGCAGGACGTGTTGCGGCCTCAGTGACCGCAGCGCAGCCAGCGGCCGCCTCAATCCCCGACCCGGACAGCTTTTCCTGCAAAACCGGCAACTGGCTTTCATCGGCAATCACGGCGATCTGAGGGCGGCACTCAAGTGCCTGCTCAGCCAGTTTTTCCGCATTGCTGCCGGCAGTCAGAGCGACAACCTCAAAGGCGTCGCCGCCATTCGCATTGGCATGGCGGATCACATCAAGTGCAGAACACCCGATGGAACCTGTCGATCCCATGACAGAAATGGCACGTCTGGCACTCATATCTGAAGCCCAAGCATACCCGGCAGGCTGGGCGCAATGTGGAATGCCAGCACCGCAAAAAAGGCAACGGCGCCAAGCCCGTCGACCCGGTCCATGACCCCGCCATGTCCTGGCAGTATCGATCCGGAATCCTTGACCCGGAACCGCCGTTTCAGACCGCTCTCAAACAGGTCTCCCAGCTGGGCGACAACCGAAATCGCGATGCCTGCGATGATCCATCCGACAAACGGCACCATCTGGATGTCTGCGGCGGCCACCCCGCACACAATACACGCAACGACTGCTCCGGAGGCACCGCTCCAGGTCTTGTTGGGGCTTTCCTTCGGCAGAAGGCGCGGACCGCCAAGCCCCCGTCCCGTAAAGTAAGCGGCCGCATCCGAAGCCCAGACAAAGGACATAAAATAAAGGGCAGCAGAGCGGCCATCCCAGGGGCCTTCGCGCAGCAGCCAGAGCGAGACGGGCATCAAGGTCACATAGATCAAGCCAAACACAGCGCTGCCGCGATGGTTCCAAGCCCCTTTCGCAACGATCGCCGCAAACACCACGCCCGCAAGAATGACACCAAGCGCGATTCCAAAATTGCCAAGGGGAAGCGCCAGACAGGTCAAGGCGGCAAATGCCACCATCAGCATCGGTTTGACGAAACCGCTGATATGGGCCCATTCCCACGCCATGACACCAGCCGCCGCCGCGCAGGCCACCGCAAGCCCCCAGCCGCCGGACCAGACCGCCGCCAGGCCCAGCGGTATCAGGATCGCCGAGGATATGAGGCGAAGGCCCAGATTTGAAAATCTGAGTTCCCGGGGCGTCCAGTCTCCCATCAGCGCGCCTCCGGCGTCACTGCGCCAAACCGGCGTTCCCGGCTCCGGAACTCGGCAATCGCCTGTTGAAGTGTGGATTTGTCGAAATCTGGCCAGAGCACATCGGTGAAGACGAGCTCCGAATAGGCAGCCTGCCAGAGCAGGAAATTGGATAGACGGTATTCCCCGCTCGTCCGGATCATGAGGTCCGGATCGGGAATCCCGTCCGTGTCGAGAAACCGGGCGAAAGCCGCCTCATCGACTGCGTCAGCAGAAACCTCTCCTGCCTCGATAACAGCAGCGAGCTTCTGGGCGGCACGGATGATTTCCTCGCGGCCACCATAGTTGAAGGCGATGTTGAGATAGAAATCCGAATTCTGAGCCGTTTCACGTTCGGCCTTGTCCACGAGCGCAGCGATGTCCTCCGGCAAACCTTCCCGGCGCCCGATGACACGGATGCAGACGCCTTCCCGCTTCAGACGCGCCAGATCCCGCTGAACATAAGCCTTGAGCAAGCCGAACAAGGCAGTCACTTCCGCTGCCGGGCGGCGCCAGTTCTCTGTCGAGAAGGAGAATACCGTCAGGTAGCGGATGCCAAGCTCAGGCGCAGCTTCGACCGTTCGGCGCAGCGCCTCGACCCCGCGTTCATGCCCGGCGGCGCGCGGCAGGCCACGGGCCTTCGCCCAGCGACCATTGCCATCCATGATGATGGCAACGTGCTGCGGCCCCGGCAGCCCCTGTGCCCCGGCGCCCTCTGAAGCGGGGGCGGGTTCGCCGGACATCAGACCTGCATGATCTCCGCTTCTTTGGCCTTCAGGGCATCGTCCACTTTGGCGACATAAGTGTCGGTCAGTTTCTGAACTTCGTCAGACAGGGCATGATGACGGTCTTCGCTGATCTCCCCGTCCTTTTCCATTGCCTTGAGGCTATCCATGCCATCGCGGCGGATATTGCGGATCGCGACGCGCGCAGACTCCGCATACTTGCCGGCAACCTTCTGAAGTTCCTTCCGGCGTTCCTCGTTAAGCGGCGGAATCGGCAGGCGCAGGTTCTGGCCGTCGACGACAGGGTTCAGGCCAAGCCCGGATTCCCGGATGGCACGATCTGCAGCGCCCACGACAGTCTTGTCCCAGACATTGACGGACAGCATTCGGGTATCGCTCACCGTGACGGACGCCACCTGATTCAGCGGAACAGTCGAACCATAAGCCGGTACCATGATGGAATCGAGCAGGTTTACCGACGCGCGGCCTGTACGCAGACCACTGAATTCCGTTGAAAGCGAAGTCAGAGCACCTTCCATGCGGCGCTCAAGGTCTTTCTTGTCATAGCTCATTTCGCAGACATTCCCTTGTTCGTAATTGTCGTCGAGGTGCCCTGGCCGTGCAGCACTTTCAGCAACGATCCTTCTTCCTTCAGCGAGAACACCACGATCGGGATATTGTTGTCACGCATAAGACTGACAGCCGACGAATCCATGACACGAAGGTCTTTCACCAGCAATTCCTGATAAGACACGTCATCATAGCGCGTGGCCGAGGCATCCAGTTTGGGATCTGCGGTATAAACCCCGTCTACCTGCGTTCCCTTCAGCAGGGCGTCGCAGTTCATCTCGATGGCCCGCAACGCCGCACCGGTATCGGTCGTGAAGAACGGGTTACCGATGCCAGCAGCGAAGATAACGATCCGACCCTTCTCCATATGCCGCTGCGCGCGGCGGCGGATATAGGGCTCGCAGATCGCTTCCATATGGATGGCGGACAGCACCCGCGTCGGCACGTCCATATTCTCCAGGACGCTCTGCATGGCGAGCGCATTCATGACCGTCGCCAGCATGCCCATGGAGTCCGCCTGGGCGCGCTCCATGCCTTTTGCCGCCCCGGCAACACCGCGGAAGATGTTGCCGCCACCGATCACAAGGCAGACCTCCGCGCCGGCTTCCCGGGCTTCCTTGATTGCCTTGGCAAATTTCTCGCAGGTCGGGATATCGATTCCGAACTGGCCGGGGCCCATCAGGGCCTCCCCCGACAACTTCAGCAGTACGCGCTTGTACTTTAGTTCGCTTGTCTCGGGGTCCCCGCTCGGCATCGTCTTTTTCCCTTCGGTGGAAGCCTTATGGCCTCCTAAAAGATTCCCGGCCGCCTGTCATGGGCGACCGGGATGTTCAAAGCCCCTGACGGGCGGAAAGGCAAGCCTGATCAGGCGCCTTTTGTCATGGAGGCGACTTCGTCTGCGAAGTTGTCTTCTTCTTTGTCGATGCCTTCACCGAGTTTGAAGTTGACGAAGCCCTTCAGCGTTGCACCTTCGCCTTTGAGGAACTCGCCGACCGTCTGGTCGGGGTTCATGACGAAAGGCTGCTCAACCAGCACGACTTCCTTGTAGAACTTCTGCATGCGGCCAACGATCATCTTCTCGATGACATTGTCCGGCTTGCCGCTTTCACGGGCTTGTTCCGTCAGGACGCGTTTCTCAGCTTCGACGATGGCCGGGTCCAGCTCATCGGTCGTCGCAGCGGCCGGAGACGTTGCAGCGATGTGCATTGCGACCTTGCGGCCGATATCGTCCAGATCACCCGAACCGTCGAGCGCGACCAGCACACCCACTTTGCCCATGCCGGGGGCTTCAGCGTTGTGGATGTAGGACGCCACTTTGCCATCAGCCGTCAGCTTGGCCGACCGGCGCAGGGTCATGTTTTCACCGATGGTGGCGATCAGGCGCTTGATCAGGTCATCGACCGTACCTTCACCATCCGGCGACGCGGCACCGGCCAGGGCTTCGACGGAACCGTCGGTATCCAGGGCTGCCTTGGTGATGCCAGCCAGAGCGGACTGGAACTTCTCGTTACGGGCAACGAAGTCCGTTTCGGCGTTCAGCTCGACGATCGCGCCAGCTTTGCCATCTTCGGAAACCTGAACCGCCACCAGGCCGTCAGCGGCCGTACGGCCCGACTTTTTGGCAGCCTTGGACAGGCCTTTCGCACGCAGCCACTCGGTGGCTGCGGCTTCGTCACCATTGTTTTCGACGAGCGCCTTTTTGGCGTCCATCATGCCAGCGCCCGTTTTTTCACGGAGCGCCTTCACAAGCGCAGCTGTAATCTCAGCCATAGCTGTATTCCCTCAGTCTCGATTGTACCGGCGCGGCTTATGCGCCAGCTTCGTCAGCCGTTTGATCTGCAGCAGCAACGTCAGCTTCCACAACGCCCGTCACATCTTCCAGCTCGCCCAGGTCCATGCCGAGACCGGCGGAGGATTCTGCCAGACCGTCGAGGACGGCATCGGCGAACAGGTTGCAGTAAAGCGAGATGGCGCGTGCAGCGTCGTCATTGCCCGGGAAGCCATAGTCGGCATCCGCCGGATCGCAGTTCGTATCGAGGACAGCCACGACCGGGATACCCAGCTTGCGGGCTTCCTGAACAGCGATGGCTTCCTTGTTGGTGTCGATCACGATCATGGCCGACGGCAGGCCGCCCATGTCAGCGATACCGCCCAGAGACTTTTGCAGTTTCTCACGGCGACGCTCCAGATCGAGCAGTTCTTTCTTGGTCAGGCCCGAGCCGCCACCGCTTTCGAACATGGCGTTCAGTTCGCGCAGCTGCTTGATCGAGTTGGACACGGTAGACCAGTTGGTCAGCGTGCCGCCGAGCCAGCGGTGGTTCATGTAGTACTGGGCGCAGCGCTGTGCGGCTTCAGCCACCGGCTCCTGGGCCTGGCGCTTGGTGCCGACGAACAGCACGCGGCCGCCCTTGGCCACCGTATCACGCACGAACAGCAGTGCCTGGTGCAGAGCCGGCACAGTCTTGGAAAGGTCCATGATGTGAATGCCGGAGCGGTCGCCGTAGATATACGGCTTCATACGCGGGTTCCAGCGGTGGGTTTGGTGACCGAAGTGAACGCCAGCTTCGAGCAGCTGACGCATGGTGAAGTCAGGTAGGGCCATCGATTGTCTCCATCCGGTTGGCCGTCACGGGTGGAACTTTGGACCACCATGGCCCGCAGCACCGGATGCACCCGTGAACTGGTTTAAGATGAGGCGGCTTATACAGAAATTCCCCTGCCGGGCAAGCGCTCAGACACCTGTTTTGGCAGGCCTTCCAATGACCATTTCATGACTATACCGGACCAGACCATAATCATGACTGACCCGGGCATGATTACAGATGTCCTCAGGCGGCCTTCTGGGGCTCCACCCGTTCCACGCCGGGCACATCCTTCAATGCCCGCTGGGCTTTCAGGCTGATTGTGTAAGTGGCCGGCAGCTTGAGAATGACCAGCCGCCCGTCCTCCAGCGGCACCTCGACCAGGATTTCCCCGCGCTCGGCATCCGGCAGCTTGGCGAGGTGGTGGACGACCCCGGCAATCTCCGACGGATTGGCCCCGACAGCGAGGCGCACTTTCAACGCCCCCATCCCCCGGCTGAGACGGGCCGATTCCAGCGGGAGCACCCGTTCGGCGTTGAGACGGATCTCCTCCCCGTTCCGTTTCACCCCGACCGTCACCGCCACGGCATTGCCGACCTGTAGCAGGTCGTAATTCTGGGACAGCGTCTCCGGGAAGACCATCATCTCCACCTCCCCCGTCGGATCGGACAGGGTGAGAAAGGCAAATTTGCCGCCATTGCGGGCCGGCTTGTCGGAACGCAGGCGGACAATGCCGATCATTTCGATAGGCTTCCCGTCAGAGGCGCGCTCCTCGATCTCCATCGCCAGCGTCACCCGCTCCCGGTCGAGACCGGAGAGCACATCATCCAGCGGGTGGCCGGAGAAGTAGAAGCCGATGGAGCGGAATTCCTCATCCAGCTTCTGCTGGCCGTTCCAGGCCTTCACGGCCGGCATGGCAGGGCGCAGCGCCGGCTCGGCATCGCCAAACAGGCCACCCTGCCCGCCCATCCGGTCTTCCGCCGCACTCGCCGCCATCTGGGCAAGCATCGGCGCGCCGGCCAGCACGCGGGCGCGGTTCTTGTCGAAACAGTCGAATGCACCGGCCTTGGAGAGGGATTCGAATGCCTTCTTGTTCACATGCTTCGGGTCCACCCGTTCGGCGAAGTCGTAGATGTCCTTGAACGGGCCGTCCTGCTCACGGATCGCAACGACATGCTTCATGGCTTCCAGGCCGACGCCCTTGAGGGCACCCAGCGCGTAAACGATCGAGCCGTCGCGCACATCGAAATCGGCGGTCGAGGAATTCACGTCCGGCGCAATCACCGGGATCTTCAGCCGCTTGGCTTCCTGGAAGAAGGCGGCGAGCTTGTCGGTGTTGCCGAGATCAAGGCTCATCGAAGCGGCCAGGAACTCGACAGGGAAATGCCGCTTCAGATAGCCGGTGTGATACCCGATCAGCGCATAGGCGGCGGCGTGAGACTTGTTGAAGCCGTAGCCCGCGAACTTCTCCATCGTATCGAAGATTTCGTTCGCAAGCGGCGCGTCCATACCCTTGTTCGCCGCGGCGCCTTCCACAAAGCGCTGGCGCTGGGCGACCATCTCCTCGACTTTTTTCTTACCCATGGCGCGGCGCAAGAGGTCAGCGTCGCCGAGCGAATAGCCGGCGATTTCCTGCGCCATCCGCATCACCTGCTCCTGATAAACCGGCACGCCGTACGTGGCTTCCAGAACGGGTTTCAGGTCGGGGTGGGCGTATTTCACGCCTTCAGGGTTTTCCTTGCCCTCGATATAGACCGGGATGTTCTCCATCGGACCCGGACGATAAAGCGAGATGATGGCGATCACGTCTTCCAGGCTGTGCGGGCGCACTTTTTTCAGCGTATCGCGCATACCCGCGCCTTCAAGCTGGAAGACGCCGAGCGTGTCACCGCCACCCATCATGTCGTATGTGGCCTGATCGTCCAGGCTCTTCCACTCCGGACCGACATCCTTGCCATCGCGCCGGATAAACTTCAGCGCCCGGTCAATCACGGTCAGGGTTTTCAGGCCGAGGAAGTCGAACTTCACCAGTCCGGCCGTCTCGGCATATTTCATGTTGAACTGGGTTGCCGGAAGATCAGCCCGCGGATCGTTATAAAGCGGCACCAGCTCCACCAGCGGCCGGTCGCCAATCACGACACCGGCAGCGTGCGTCCCGGCATTCCGGTATTTACCTTCCAGCTTGAGCGCAATCTTGAGGAGTTCGCCAACGCGTTCGTCGGCGTCCATTTCCTCATAGAACTTCGGTTCGTCGTCGATGGCTTCCTGCAGCTTCGGCGGATTGGCCGGATTAAACGGGATCAGTTTGGCCAGCCGGTCGACCTGGCCGTACGGCATCTGCATCACCCGGCCGACATCGCGCACCACAGCCTTTGCCTGCAGCGTACCGAAGGTGATGATCATCGCCACGGAGTCCGCGCCATACTTGTCGCGGACATAACGGATCACCTCACCGCGCCGCTCCTGGCAGAAGTCCACATCGAAGTCAGGCATCGAGACGCGTTCCGGGTTCAGGAAGCGCTCGAACAGGAGATCGAACCGCAGCGGATCAAGGTCTGTGATCAGCAGCACCCAGGCGACAACCGACCCGGCACCCGAGCCCCGGCCCGGGCCGACCGGAATGCCGTGTTCCTTGGCCCATTTGATAAAGTCCGAAACGATCAGGAAGTAACCGGGAAACCCCATCCGTTCGATGATGCCCAGCTCGTAGTCCAGCCGTTCGAAATAGGTCTCCCGGTCTGCATAAAGCTGGTCCGCTTCCTTGAGACGGAGTTCGAGGCCTTCCAGGGCCTGCTTGCGCAATTCCTCCGCCTCAGACCGGCCTTCATTCGAGAAGTGCGGCAGGATCGGCTTGTGCGTTTCCGACTTCACCGAGCAGCGCCGCGCAATCTCGACCGTATTTTCGATGGCCTCCGGCAGATCCGCGAACAACAGCCGCATTTCCGAAGGCGATTTCAGGTATTGCTGCGCGCTCACCTGTTTGCGGTCCGGCTGGCCGAGATATTCGCCATTGGAGATACACATCATGGCGTCGTGCGCCTGTGCGTCTTCCGGCTTCATGAAGCGGGCATCATGCGTGGCGACGAGAGGCAGCTCCAGCTCATAGGCAAGCTCGATCAGGCCTTCCTCGACCGCGCGCTCCTCCGGCGTGCCATGGCGCGTGATCTCGACATAGCACCGGCCCGGATAGGCACCCGCCAGCGTGGACAGCTCCGTCCGCGCATCCGCGACACGCCCTTTCAGGAGGTGTTTCGCGACGTCGCCTTCGGCGCCGCCCGTCAGCACGATCAGGCCGTCTGTCTGCTCCATCACCAGTGCGCGGGAAAGCTTTGGCACGCCGTCGGCTGCGTCCAGATAGGCGCGCGATGACAGGTACATCAGGCGGCGGTAGCCGGTCTCGTTCTGCGCGTACAGCGACAGGCGCGAGGGTTCGGCCCTCGGGACGTCTTCCACGACATCGAAACAGCAGGCCATGATCGGCTGGATGCCGGCGCCGGACAGGGTAAGCGAAATTTCGAGCGCGCCGAACAGATTGTTACGGTCGGTAATCGCCACGGCCGGGACAAGATGCTCCTCGCACCAGGCCTTCACATCCTTCGGCGAGATCATGCTCTCCAGCAGCGAATAGCTGGAACGGATGGCAAGATGGATGAAGGGCGACTCGGACAAGGCTTATTCTCCTGCGGACAGGATAAACTGACGGGCCCGGCCGTGCCAGACCAGACCGCAATGCCCGGGATTCACAGCTTATTCCGGTTCGTACGGAACCAGCTTGCCGTCTTCCAGCGTCAGAACGCGGTCCATATGAGTCGTCAGCGCGTGGTTGTGGGTAGCGACGAGCACGGCCGCGCCCTCTTCCCGAGCCATCTTGATGAAGGTGGCAAAGACCCGCGCCGTTGTGGCCGGATCGAGATTGCCGGTCGGCTCGTCCGCGATCACAAGGCGCGGCGTGTTGGCGAGCGCCCGGGCGATGGCCACGCGCTGCTGCTCCCCGCCGGACATCTGGCCCGGCTGGTGATCCGCCCGGTGGTCGAGCCCCATCTCGCCCAGCAGTTCGGTCGCCGTCTCGCGCGCTGCCTTGCGGCTGACGCCAGCGATCATCAGCGGCATCGCCACATTGTCCGCCGCGTTGAACTCCGGCAGCAAGTGGTGGAACTGATAGACAAAGCCGATCTTGGAGCGGCGCATCGCCGTGCGCGCCTTGTCGTCCAGCTTCAGGCAATCGATGCCATCTAGCAGGACCACGCCTGCCTCCGGCCGTTCCAGCAGGCCGGCGGTGTGCAACAGGGTCGACTTGCCGGACCCGGACGGACCGATCAGGCCGACCAGCTCCCCCGCCTGCAGCTGAAGGTTCGCGTCGGACAGCACGTTCAGCTCACCCGCGGCGGTCTTGTAGACGCGGTTGATGCCGGCGAGTTCAAGCACAGGGGTCGTCATCACTCGAACCTCAGGGCGCTGACCGGATCCTGGCGGGAGGCCCACCAGGCCGGAATAAGAGAAACGAAGGCCGACATGCCAAGGGCGTAGAGGCCTGTGCTGAACACGTCGCCCCAGTCGAGGATCGCCGGCAGGTGCGCGAGGCCATAGGTCTCCGCGTCAAACACTTTGCCGCCGTCCATGAACAGATTGATGAAGGCCTCTATGGCGCCGATGTTCAGGATGAACAGGACGCCGACTGTCATGCCCAGAAGCGCGCCCAGCGAACCAAGCACAGTGCCGACCATCAGAAACACGCGCAGGACACCGCCGCGGCCGAGGCCGATCGTGCGCAGGATCGCGATGTCGCGGGTCTTGTTCTTCACCAGCATGACCACGCCGACGATAATGTTCAGCGTCGCAATTCCCATGATCACCATGACCAGCAGGCGCACCATGGTCCGTTCCACTTTCAGGGCGTTCAGATAGGCCGCGCGCTGGCTCTTCCAGTCATACATCATCACGGCATTGCCGGTGGCGAGCGAAATGGCCCGCATGGCTTCCTGCGTCTTGTCCGGGTCCTTCAACCGGATGTCCAGCATCTGGTAATGATCCTTGGACTGGAACAGGATCTGCGCCTGGTCCATCGGCATGAAGATATAGGCCATGTCGAGTTCGACACTGCCGGTGGAGAAGATCTCCCCCACCGTGTAGGCCTTGGAACGCGGCGTCGCGCCCATGACGCTGGCATTGGTGCCAGTGGTGATGATCTCGACCTTGTCGCCCGGAATGACGCCCAAGCCTTCGCGGCCCGCCGCCAGGAAAGAGCCCATCATGATCGTGTTGCCGCCATTCCGTCCGACGCCGAACCCGGCATCGATCGCCGCCTGCCCATGGTCCTTCAGGAAGGCGAGCGTCGCGAGATCTTCGTTCCGCAGCGCACGCACGACCGCGCCTGTCTTGCGGCCATTGGCCGTGACGAGGACGTATTCCTCGATATAGGGCGATGCGCTGGTGACGCCCGGCACTTCCCGGATCTTGTCGGCAATCGCCTCGGCTTCGGCCTCTGTGTACTGATTGACAACGGCATAGACATGCGGCTGGCCGCCCAGCAACGCATCCAGAAGCGTCGCGCGGAAACCGCTCATGATCGACATGGTGATGATCAGCGCCGCAACGGCGAAGAAAATGCCGACGAAGGAGATGATCGAAATCAGGCTCGCACCGCCATGTTCACGCCGGGCGCGCAGGTACCGCCAGGCCAGGGTTCGTTCGAGACGTCCAAATGGCGCAGCGGCCTGACTCATGCGGGCGTAACCTTTGCAACGACATCGGCGAAGGGCAGCTCAACCTTCTCGCCAGTCTTGCGATTCTTGACTTCAACTATGCCCTTTTCAAGGCCTTTCGGGCCGATCACCAGCTGCCATGGCAGGCCGATCAGATCCATCCGCGCGAACTTCGCGCCGGCCCGGTCATCGGTGTCGTCGTACAGCGTGTCGATACCAGCCGCTTCCAGCTGCTCGTAGAGATCGCCGCAGGCCTTGTCGCAGGCTTCATCGCCAGCACGCATGTTGATCAGACCGACATGGAACGGCGCCACGGATTCCGGCCACACAATACCATTGTCGTCATGGCATGCCTCGATGATGCCGCCGACGAGGCGCGAGACGCCGATGCCGTAGCTGCCCATCTGGACCGGCACCATCTGACCATCCGGCCCCTGCACCACGGCATTCATGGGCTTCGAATATTTGGTGCCGAAATTGAAGATGTGGCCGACTTCGATGCCGCGCGCGGAGACCTGACGGTCTTCCGGAATGGCCGCGAAGGCCGCCTCGTCGTGCATCTCTTCGGTGGCCGCATAGTATTGCGTGCGCTTCTCCACTTCGCCGGACAGGTCGCCATCAAAGTCGAGGTCCAGCCCGGGCGGCTCCATATCCAGCAGTGTTTTGTCACAGAAAACCGCGCTCTCGCCCGTATCGGCGAGGATGATGAATTCGTGGCTGAGTTCGCCCCCAATCGGGCCGGTATCGGCGCGCATCGGCACGGCGGTCAGGCCCATGCGGCTGAACGCGTTCAGGTAGGCGCAGAACATCTTGTAGTAAGCGACCCGCGCACCGTCTTCATCGAGGTCGAAGGAATAGGCATCCTTCATCAGGAATTCGCGGCCGCGCATCACGCCAAAGCGCGGGCGCACTTCATCGCGGAACTTCCATTGCTGGTGATACAGGTTCAGCGGAAGCTGCTTGTAGCTTTTCACATAAGACCGGAAGACGTCGGTGATCAGCTCTTCATTGGTCGGGCCGTAGAGCATGTCCCGGTCGTGCCGGTCTTTGATGCGGAGCATCTCCTTGCCGTAATCATCATAGCGGCCGGATTCACGCCACAGATCGGCCTGCTGCAGCGTAGGCATGAGAAGTTCGACGGCGCCTGCGCGGTCCATCTCTTCCCGCACGATCTGTTCGATCTTCTTCAGGACGCGATAGCCCAGCGGCAGCCAGGTGTAGATGCCCGCTCCGTTCTGGCGCACCATGCCGGTGCGCAGCATCAGCTTGTGCGAAACAATGGCCGCATCTGCCGGCGCTTCCTTGGAAACGGGCAGGAAGTATCTGGAAAGCCGCATCGAATCCCCGGGGACTTGTTGTAAAACGCGGCTCACCTAGCCGCAGCGGCGCCTATTGCGCAAGCAGGCGTGGCACGACAACGGCTGCAATGGCGGTTATCACGGTGGCGCCCATCGTGGCCCATATGGCTTTCTTGCCGACCATATGATGTTTCGGGGCCGCCTCTTCGGTGCCCTCAACGGTCGACCCATCTTCCCACTGACCCTGAACGCCAATGGGAAGCACGGTAAAGAAACAGACCCACCAGGCGATCGTGAAAACGACCAACCCGCTCATGAACTGCATCAGTGATCGCCTTTCGGGCTTTCCATCAGTTCGATCAGAACGCCATTCGAGTTTTTCGGGTGAACGAAGATGATCATCGTGCCATGGGCACCAATGCGCGGCTTGCCGAGCACGGTTGCGCCCCGCTTGCCCATTTCTTCCACAGCCTCGTTGATGTCATCCACTTCGAAGCAGACATGGTGTTGTCCGCCTTTCGGGTTTTTCTGGATGAAATTGTGGATCGGGGACTCTTCGTTCAGCGGTTCGATCAGCTCAATCTGGCTGTTCGGAAGGTTCACAAAGCACACTTTCACGCCCTGGTCGGGCATGTCGAAGGGCGTGGTGATGTCCGTTGCACCATACAGGGTGCGATATGTTTCGCAGGCCTCTTCCAGATCCGGCACGGCCACGCCGACATGGTTCAATGGTCCGATCTTGAATTCACTCATGATACTCAGGTCCTCAAAACAACGACTTCGATCATCGGGCGCATGCCATAGGCTGTCTCTGCGGCCTTTCGAAGCGCGCGGCCGATCGCACGTTCCACCGCGTCGTCATCGAAGCGGTTCTTGCGTTTCAGGCCACTTACAGCAATGTCGGCTGCCTCTTCCAGAGATTCAAGGCTTTCATCCGCAAGCCGTCCGTCAGGCTCGGAAAAGCCTTTCACGACAACAACCGGCCCGTCGACAATATCGCCCCGCTCGTCGAGGGAAACGGACGCAAAAATGATCCCGTTCCATGACAGCTTGCGGCGCTCCTGAATACCCTGCGCGCCTTCCGGCACCAACTGCTTGCCATCCAGGAACAGGCGGCCGTTCGGCACCTCGTCCAGAATTTCGGCAGGCCCCGGCGCGAGGCGCACGAGGCTGCCATTGCGAGGCGTGATGGCCTCGGCCACCTGCAGGGATCTGGCATAGGCCGCGTGTTCCATGATGTGCCGGCGTTCACCGTGCACAGGCACCGAAATACGCGGCCGCACCCATTGGTACATCCGGCGCAGCTCATCCCGGCACGGGTGGCCGGAGACGTGAATTTTCTGCGGCACCATGCGCGGGGTGATGACGCGAATGCCCTGCTCCGCCAAACCGTTCTGGAGGGCGAAGATACCCTTCTCGTTCCCCGGAATCTGGCGGGAGGAGAAAATCACCGTGTCCCCTTCGCGCAAGGCCACATGACGGTGGTCACCGCGCGCGATGCGTGACAGCGCAGCCCGGGGCTCTCCCTGACTACCGGTGCAGAGATAGAGAATGTTTTCCGGCGGGAAGTGCCCTGCCTCCCCCTCGTCCACGAATTCGAGTTTTGGCGGCAGAATGCCAACGGCTTTCGCCGCATTGGTGATCTTGTGCATGCTGCGCCCGACAAGACAGACATGGCGATCGGCCTGCGTCGCGGCATCGATGATAGATTTCACGCGGGCAACATTAGAGGCAAAGGTCGTCACAGCCACAGCGCCGGTTTTCTGCGCTGCGATCAGTTCGACCAGCCCCTGGCGGACAGTTTCTTCGGAACCGGCCTCGCCTTCCTCGAACACGTTCGTGGAATCACAGACCATGGCGAGAACGCCTTCATCACCCAGCGCGGTGAGACCTTCAACATCCGTAGTCGAACCGATTTGCGGATCCGGGTCGATCTTCCAGTCGCCTGTGTGCAGCACAACCCCCGCAGGGGTTCGGATCGCCAGCGCGTTCGGTTCCGGAATGGAGTGGGTCAGCGTCACATAGGTCACTTCGAACGGCCCGGCCTGAACCTTACCACCCATGGAGATCGTCTTCAGGACATCCGTATCGACACCGCGCTCTTCCATCTTTGAACGGACGAGTTCAGCGGTAAACGGCGTCGCATAGATCGGCACGTTTATTCCAAGGCGGGGATAGATCAGGCCGACGGCGCCAATATGGTCTTCATGGGCGTGCGTGAGAAATACCGCATCGATGTGTTCGCCGATCAGGTAATCCGGATCCGCACAGATCAGGTCGACGCCGGGCGTGTCTTCTCCGCCGAACGTCACGCCGAGATCGGCAAGAATCCAGCGGCGCGCCTCTGGCGGTCCATAGCCGTAGGCGTTGAGGTTCATGCCGATTTCGCCGCAGCCACCGAGTGGCAGGAAAACGAGTTCGTCCTTGGTTTGCGCTGTATCGGGCATAAGGTCCTATTTATTGAGGCGGTATATTTCCAGAAGCCCCCGGATCAGGAGGTCCTGGTCATAATGATTGATGGTTTCGCTGGCGCCTTCAAACAGAGAGGCCACACCGCCGGTGGCAACAACGCTCATCGGCTTGCCATACTCTTCCTTGATCCGGTTCACGAGGCCGTCGATCAGGTCGATATAGCCCCAGAACACGCCGGACTGCATGGCCGAAATCGTGTCCTGACCAATCACATGCGGTGGGCGCTGGATCGCAATGCGCGGTAGCTGAGCTGCCGCATCGTGCAGAGCCTTCACTGACAGGTTGACCCCCGGCGAAATGATGCCGCCTTCGAACGCGCCGTCTTCAGCGACGACATCGAATGTCGTGGCCGTGCCGCTGTCGATGACGATCAGGTTTCCCGGATACTTCTTGTGCGCGCCGAGGGCACTGACAATACGGTCCGCCCCGACCTGCTCCGGCCGGCGGATACGGATTTCCATACCCGTCTTGAGGTTCGGATCGCCGATGAACATCGGCTCCACATTCAGGTAGCGGCGGGCAAGGTTGCGGAAGTTGAACACGGCCTGCGGCACAACGGTCGAGATCACACAGCCATTGATCAGGCTGAGATCGGCGCCATGCATGTCTGCGAGGCGCCACAGCCAGGCGGCGTGATCGTCAGCGGTCTTGGTCGGATCGGTGGCACTCCGCCACTGGTTCACCCATTCCTTGTCGTCATGGATGCCGAAGACCGTATTCGTGTTGCCAACGTCGATAGCGAGCAGCATTCGCGTCAGACCTCTCCAATAAGATGTACGTCGCCGGCCCTTATGGTCTGTCGCGATCCATCCGGCAATCTGAGGATCAGCCCGCCATCCGGCGCCATATCCTCGAAGATGCCTTCAATGGCCACGCCGCCAGGCGAAACACGGACCTTGCCGCCAAGCCCTTCGGCCCGCTTCAGCCAATCCGTCCGGACCGGACCGAAGCCGTCACGCGCCTGCGCCAGGCGGGTCATGAAATGACGTGTAAGGGAACCGAATACTTCAATATGATCAAGGCCTTGCCCGCCTGACAGGTCTGAGAGGCACGTCGCCGCCTGGCCCGCTTCCGGCGGCACCTGTGCGACGTTCACGCCCATACCAGCGATCACCCAGAGCCCCTGCGCATCCTGACCTGTTTCGATCAAAATGCCGGAAAGTTTGGCTTTGTTCACACGTACGTCATTCGGCCATTTCAGGCGCACATCGGCGCCCGGCGCATAGTCCAGCGCTGTATCACTAACCGCCAGCGCCGCAGCAAACGGGATTCGGCCGGCAACCTGAATGCCGCCCGGCTCCCGGAACAGGACCGTCGTAAAGATGTTGCCCTTCGGCGAAGCCCAGTTCCGCTGCAGCCTGCCCCGGCCTGCGGTCTGTTCGTCCGCGAGGATCCAGCAATTCTCGAAACTGCCCGCCTGAGCCCTGCGCCGGGCCTCAGTATTGGTGCTGTCTATCGTATCGTAGCGATGGACTGGCCAGGCTTGGTTCAAGCCGTGATCCCCAACGCGGCCTGATTCGCCCACCCGCTGAGCAGGAAGAAGAAGACCATGAACACGACCACGAACAGTGACGATGCCAGCACAACCAGGGTGACAGAGCCATCAATCGCTTCGAACCGTTCGGTGGGTTCATCGAACCACATGATCTTGATCAGGCGCAGATAGTAGCCAAGCGACACCACCGAAGAGATCACGAGGATGATGGCGAGCGGGTAGAGCCCCGCGCCAACGCCCGCTTCCAGCACGACCCACTTCCCGAGGAAGCCACCAAAAGGCGGCAGGCCTGCAACAGACCAGATCAGGACAGACAGAGCAATCGCCAGCCACGGGCGCTTGGTCATCAGGCCGCCAAGTTCGGAAATCCCTTCCACCATGCCGCCCTGACGGCGCATGGCCAGCACAGCCGCAAACAGGCCGAGCGACGAGACGACGTAAAGCGTCATGAAGGTGAGCAGCGGACCGGCGCCCAGATCCTTACCCGCCGCAACGGCCACCATCGCATAGCCGACATTGGCAATCGAGGAATAGCCCAGCAGCCGCTTGATATTGGTCTGCGTCAGGCCGCCGAAAGCACCAATCAGCATCGAGAGGCCAGAGATAATCGCGACGATCAGCTGCCACTGATCCATCTCGTCACCGAAGACCTGGAACATCACATTTGCAAACACGACCATGGCGGCCATTTTCGGCGCAGCGCCGAAGAAGGCACCGACCGGCGTCGGGGCGCCTTCATAAACGTCCGGCGTCCAGATGTGCATCGGAGCTGCCGAGACCTTGAAAGCAAGCCCGACAATCATCAGCACCATGCCGAACATCAGGCCGACAGACGGCTCTGCAGCCGCAATCCCGGCATAGAAGGTCGTTCCGGAGAAGCCGTAAACCAGCGAGGCGCCATAGAGCAGCATGCCGGAGGCGAGCGATCCGAGGATCACATATTTCAGACCCGCTTCCGAAGAACGGGCTGAATCCCGGTGGAACGCCGCCAGCACGTAAGACGACAGGCTGAGGGTCTCGATGCCCATATAGAGGGTCATCAGGTTTGCTGCCGACAGGATGATGCCTATGCCAAGGGAAGCAAAAATGGTCAGCAGCGCATATTCGTAGCGTGCCGTTTCGTGGCGCTTGAGGAAGCCTTCCGACATAACGAGCGCCAGGCCGCCGACGATAAACGAAACGATCTTGGCGAAATTGACGAAACTGTTGGTTTCCACAAGGCCGTTAAACGCCTCGCCGCCCTGATAGGTCATGGCGGCAATACCCGCTGCGGCAAACAGCACGAGCGCGCCGAACTTGAATGACAGGCCGTTGAATTTGTCCTTGAGCAGCGCGCCAAGCAGCACGCCGATCAATCCTGTGGCAGCGAGCCAGAGTTCCGGCCCGATCGCCAGGGTCATGGCAGTGAAGTCGAGCATGGGCGGTCAGCCTCCGGCCATCAACGAGAGAATGCTCAGCGCAGCGCCCTCGGTCAGGTTAAAGATCAGGTTGGGCGCGACACCGAATAGCAGCGTCAGCAGCGCCAATGGGACGATAGTAACAAGTTCGATCCGGTTCATGTCCTTGAGGCCATTGAGGTCCGGATTGGTGATCTGGCCGAACACGGTGCGCCGGTAGAGCGTCAGCATGTAGACAGCCGAGAAGATCACGCCGAGGGCTGCACCAGACGCCGCCCAGGTGGAGGCCTGGAAGCCGCCGACCATGGTGAGGATCTCACCGATAAAGCCGGACGTGCCTGGCAGGCCGACGTTTGCCATCGTGAACAGCATGAACAAGGTGGCGTAGACCGGCATCTTGTGCACGAGGCCGCCATAGGCCGCGATTTCGCGGGTGTGCATACGGTCATAGACCACACCGACGATCAGGAAGAGCGCCGCAGAGATAAAGCCGTGGCTGATCATCTGGAAAATGGCGCCCTGCACACCGACCTCGGTGAAGGAGAACACGCCGAGCGTCACGAAGCCCATGTGAGCGACAGAGGAGTAAGCGATGAGCTTCTTCATGTCGGTCTGGCGCCACGCCACCAGCGAAGTGTAAATGATGGCGATGACCGCCAGCGCAAACATCGCCGGCTGGAACAGATGGCTCGCATCCGGGAACATCGGCAGTGAGAAACGCAGGAAACCGTAGCCGCCCATCTTCAGCAGAACGCCTGCCAGAATGACCGAGCCAGCTGTCGGCGCCTGAACGTGCGCATCCGGAAGCCAGGTGTGGACCGGCCACATCGGCAGTTTCACTGCAAAGGATGCCATGAAGGCCAGCCAGAGCCAGGTCTGCACGTGCGGGTCAAAGGCGAACTTCTCCAGCACTTCGAAGTCGGAGCTGCCTGCCGTGATGTACATGTACACGACAGCAACCAGCATCAGCAGCGAGCCGAGCAGCGTGTAGAGGAAGAACTTGAACGCGGCGTAGATCTTGTCCTTGCCACCCCAGATGCCGATGATCAGGAACATCGGGATCAGGCCGGCTTCGAAGAAGATGTAGAACAGGACCAGATCGAGCGCAGTGAACACGCCGATCATAAAGGTCTCCAACACCAGGAAAGCGACCACATATTCGGTCACGCGGGTGTGAATCGAGTTCCAGCTTGCGAGAAGGCAGATCGGTGTCAGGAAGGTCGTCAGCAGGATCAGCGGCAGCGACAGGCCGTCGATGCCCAGTTTGTAGCTGATCGACGCGTACCAGACATGCTGTTCCACCAGCTGATAGCCCGGCGTCGACGGATCGTAATAGAAGAACGCCGCCAGCGAGACCAGGAAGGTCGCGCCGGAAATCACAAGCCCCGCCAGGAGCGCTGTGCGGCCCTCATTGGCCGTCTCGGACGAGCTGCTGCCAGCCGTGGCAGCGCGCACGGCCATGATGATCAGTGCGCCAACCAGCGGCAGGAAGGTCAGCGCCGATAGAATGGGAAACCCGCCCATTAGTGTGCCCCTCCGGCGTTCAGCCACATGAGCGCCCCGAAGACGAGGGCTGCGCCAATAATAATGAATGCATAGTGATACAGACGGCCGGTGTGCATGGCCGACAGGCGGCGGGCACTCAGCAGCGTCAGCGCGGTCATGCCGTCAGCGCCGGCACCGTCGATGACCTTCTTGTCGGCTTTCCAGAAGATATTGCCGAGGAAGGCCGCGCCCCGCACCAGCGTCGCGTTGTAGATCTCGTCGAAGTACCACTTGTTGTAGAACAGCGAATAAAGCGGGCCGCCACTGTCGGCGATACGCTTCCCGACGCCGCGATTAAAGAGGTAGGTCATTGTTGCCAGCAGGAGACCGCCCAGCGTGACGATCAGCGGGGCATAGATCACCCACTCCGGCACTTCGTGACGGGCGTGGAGAACATGGTTCTCTGCCGCACGATAGATCGCGCCTGCCCAGAAGGCTTCGTTCGAATGGTCGACGAAGTAGTTGTAGAAGAAGAAGCCCGAGAAAATCGCGCCAAGGCTCAGCAAGCCGAGCGGAATGAGCATGACCGCGGGGCTCTCATGCGGCGTGTGATCATGGCCATGGTCGTCGTGAGCGTGATCGTCATGGGTATCATGCGCGTGGGCATGATCGTCCTCATGGGCATTTTCCCATACCTTCGGTCCATGGAACGTCATGTAGATGAGGCGCCAGGAGTAGAAGCTGGTCAGGAAGGCCGCGACGATACCGAACCAGAAAGCCATCTGGCCGAAAGCAACATGCTCCATGCCGCTTGCGAAGGCGCTTTCCAGGATCGCATCCTTCGAGAAGAAGCCGGCAAAGCCAAGTTTCGTGTGCGGAATACCAAGGCCGATAATGGCGATCGTACCGACCATCATGGCCGCATAGGTCAGCGGCATGAACTTCGCGAGTCCGCCCATTTTACGCATGTCCTGCTCATGGTGCATGCCGTGGATCACGGAACCCGCGCCGAGGAACAGAAGCGCCTTGAAGAAGGCGTGCGTGAAGAGGTGGAACATCGCCGCCTCATAGGCGCCGACACCCGCCGCGAAGAACATGTAGCCGAGCTGCGAACAGGTCGAATAGGCAATCACCCGCTTGATGTCGTTCTGCGCCATGCCGACGGTCGCGGCGTAGAGTGCCGTCACAGCGCCCACCACGGTGATCATGCCGGCGGCGACGAGCGTGTATTCATACAGTGGCGACAGGAGGCAGACGAGATAGACACCCGCGGTGACCATGGTCGCGGCGTGGATCAGAGCGGAAACAGGCGTCGGGCCTTCCATCGCGTCCGGCAGCCAGACGTGCAGGAAGAACTGGGCCGATTTGCCCATCGCGCCGATGAACAGCAGCACGCCAATTACTTCGACGGCCCAGACGCGTTGGCCGAGGAAGGTCATGATGACTTCGCGCGCCGGTGCCGGATCGGCAAAGGCAATCGGCGTCACCATGGCATTCTCACGCAGCGCTTCCATGAAGGGTGCGAACTCAACCGTCCCGTAGATGCAGAACACAGCCATGATGCCGAGCGCGAGACCGAAGTCGCCCACGCGGTTCGTCACGAAGGCCTTGATGGAGGCGTCGTTCGGCGCCTTGTTCTGGTACCAGAAACCGATCAGCAGGTAAGAGGCGAGGCCCACGCCTTCCCAGCCGAAAAAGAGCTGGATGAAGTTGTCAGCCGTCACCAGCATCAGCATGGTGAAGGTGAAGAGCGACAGGTAAGCGAAGAAGCGCGCCTTGTGCGGGTCCTCGCTCATATAGCCCCAGGAATAGAGGTGCACGAGGCCGGACACGCCGGTGATCACGGCCATCATGACGATGGACAGTGTGTCGACCCGGATGGCCCAGTTGGCGTGGAAATCGCCAACATTGATCCAGGGCATCAACGTGATGATGTGCTGGGTAATGGCATGGCCATGTTCCGCCGCGCCATGAGCATCACCGCCATGTCCGCCGACACTGGCTGCATAGGCAAACAGCTGGAACAGCGACAGTGCACCAGCCGTCAGAACAACGCCGGTGGTCGCGTACATGACGATCTTGTCGCCAATGATCTTGTGAACCAGGCCGGTCAGAGCCACGAGGCCCGGTGCAAGAACAATAAAGAGGAGGAGTGCGTCAGGAAGCATACCAGCCTAGCCTTTCATCAGGTCTACGTTCTCGACCGCGATATCACCGCGGTTCCGGAAGTAGACGACCAGGATGGCAAGACCGACGGCGGCCTCGGCGGCAGCGACAGTCAGCACGAGCATGGCGAAGATCTGCCCTGCGATGGTGCCTGAGAAGACTGAAAAAGCCACCAGGTTCAGGTTCACAGAAAGCAGGATCAGCTCAATCGCCATCAGGATGACGATGATGTTCTTCCGGTTCACGAAGATGCCGACGACACCAATCGTAAACAGGGCGGCTGACACCGCGAGATAATGGGAAAGACCGAGTTCCATAGGTATCAGATCCCCTGCCCCGGCTTGGGGTCCTTCAGTTCATAGGCATCGCCGCGGCGGCGGGACGTCTGCTTGGCAATGTTCTGGCGTTTGGTTTCCGGACGGTGGCGCAGCGTGAGCACGATGGCACCGATCATGGCAATGAGCAGGACGACACCAGCCAGCTGGAACAGCAGCAGATAGTCTGTGTACATGACCTGCCCGATGGCCTCGGCGTTCGTGTCGGCGCCCGGCGCCGCGTCGAACGCATCCGGCAGCGAGTGCACGCCGAACACAGATGCCATCACAATCTCGGACGCAAACACGATGCCGACAAGGATCGCGAATGGCCAATAGCGAAGCGTACCATCCTTCAATTCCACGAAGTCTACATCCAGCATCATGACGACGAACAGGAACAGCACCGCAACGGCGCCGACATAGACGACGACCAGAAGCATGGCGAGAAATTCTGCCCCGATCAGGACGAACAGTCCTGCCGATGAGAAGAAGGTCAGGATCAGCCACAATACCGAGTGAACAGGGTTCCGCGCACGGATCACCATCAGTGCGGAGATAACCGTCACAAAGGCGATCACACAGAAAGCGTAGAATGCCACAGCCCTTCAGGCCCCCTTCTTGGCAGGGCTTTCGCCCCGCAGGTTTCAGTTCAGCGCCTCAGCGATAAGGCGCATCAAGTTCCAGGTTCTTGGCGATCAGCCGTTCCCAGCGGTCGCCATTCGCGAGCAGGCGGTCCTTGTCATAGAACAGCTCCTCGCGGGTTTCGGTCGCGAATTCGAAATTCGGTCCTTCGACGATGGCGTCCACGGGGCAGGCTTCCTGACAGAAGCCGCAATAGATGCACTTCACCATGTCGATGTCGTAACGGGTCGTACGGCGGGCGCCGTCTTCGCGCGGCTCGGCCTCGATCGTGATGGCCTGTGCCGGACAGATCGCTTCGCAAAGCTTACAGGCGATGCAGCGCTCTTCGCCGGATGCATAGCGGCGCAGGGCGTGCTCCCCGCGGAAGCGCGGCGACAGCGGGTTCTTCTCGAACGGATAGTTCACCGTGGCCTTGCGGCGGAACATTTCCAAGGTGGCCAGCCAGAAGGCCCCGAGGAAATCGGTCAGCAGCGCGCCGCGAATGGTCTGCGCGAGGCTCATGACTGCACTCCCATGTAAGCGACGTATCCTGCGACCACGAGAACGGCCACCAGCGATGTCGGCAGGAAGATCTTCCAGCCAAGGCGCATCAGCTGGTCATAGCGGTAGCGCGGCACGATGGCCTTCACCATGGCGAAGAGGAAGAAGAAGAAGAAGGTCTTGAACATGAACCAGAACAGCCCGGAGAAGCTGGTCAGGAACGGATGGTCGCGGGCGAAATCATCACCCAGGGCGATCGGGCCATGCCAGCCGCCCAGGAAAAGGATCGTCATCATCGAGCACATCAGGACGATGTTCAGATACTCACCCAGCATGAAGAGCAGGTACGGCGTGGAGCCATACTCGACCTGATAACCGGCAACGAGTTCGGATTCCGCTTCCGGCAGGTCAAACGGCGGGCGGTTGGTTTCCGCCAGCGCCGAGACGAAGAAGATGACGAACATCGGCACCATCACAATGACCAGCGGGAAGTTCTGGAACGCCAGGACGTGCCAGTTCCAGAAGCCGCCATCCTGATTGTTCACAATGTCGGTCAGGTTCATGGACCCAACCATCAGGATCACCGTGATGATCACGAAGCCGATGGAGACTTCATAAGAGACCATCTGCGCCGCAGAGCGCAGCGCGCCCAGGAACGGGTATTTCGAGTTCGAGGCCCAGCCGCCCATGATGATGCCGTAGACACCGAGGGAGCTGATCGCGAAGAGGTAAAGGATCCCGACGTTCAGGTTCGAAATCACCCAGCTGGTGCCGCTGACGGTGCCCGGCGCGACCGGGATCGCAGACCAGGCGGCGAAAGCCAGCGTACAGGTCAGAATCGGCGCGAACAGGAAGACGAACTTGTTCGCCCCTGCCGGGATAACGATCTCCTTGAGAAGGAACTTCCCGAAGTCCGCAAAGGACTGAAACAAGCCGAACGGGCCGACCACGTTCGGGCCTTTCCGCATCATCACACCGGCCCAGACCTTGCGGTCGAGCAGCAGAAGGAATGCGATCGAGAGAAGCAGGACCAGCGTGAAGAGGCCGATCTGGCCGAGGACCATCAGAGGGCCCCAGAGCTGTCCCATAGACTCGATATAGTTACTCATGGCGCCCGCCCTACTCCGCTGCTACCGGAGTGTCCAGCGCTGTCGCCAGCGCAGAGCATTCCGCCATGGTTTTCGATGCCCGGGCAATCGGATTGGTCAGATAGAAGTCTCCGATCACCGGCTTGAAGGGCGCGCCGGACAGGCTTCCGGCGCCCTCCGGAACGGCCTTGAGCGCTTCAGCGCCTGCCACGCCCGGCGCGTAGCCGATGCCCGCAAACACTTCGTTCTCACGCAGGCTTTCGCGCAGCGCTTCGACCGTGTCGTAAGGCAGCGTCTTGCCCATCACGTCAGACAGGGCACGGAAGATGGCCCAGCCTTCGCGCGCCTCGCCTTTCGGCTGGACGGCTTTCGACGTCACCTGCACGCGGCCTTCGGTGTTCACATAGGTCGCCGCCATTTCGGTGTAGGCCGCCGACGGCAGGATAATGTCTGCGCGGCTTGCGCCCGCATCGCCGTGCGAGCCGACATAGATGACGGTCGCCGCAGACGTCTTGGACAGGTCTGTGTCATCGGCGCCGAGCAGGACAATCGTCTCCTTGCCGCCGCCGAGGATGTCTGCCGTCGCTTCACCGCCTTCGCCCGGCACGAAACCGACATCCAGCGCACCGACGCGGCCAGCGGCATTGTGCAGCACGCCGAAGCCGGCCCAGTCATCCGCGATAGCGCCGGTTTCGTTGGCCAGCTTGATCGCCGCAGCCAGGACAGCCTCGCCATCCTCATGGCAAAGCGCCCCTTCGCCGAGCACGATCATCGGGCGCTTGGCGCCTTTCAGGAACTCGGCGGTTTCGGCCTTGTTCAGCGCGTCAGCGCTGTTGCCAAGATGGGTGTATTTGTAGGTCAGGTCGGCCGCTTCGCCGATCATGGCGACTTTCAGGTCAGCCCAGAGCCAGGTCTTGCGGATCCGGGCGTTCCAGACGGCGGCTTCGACGCGCGGATTGACACCAACGAGCAGCAGCGCGTCAGCCTCTTCCACACCGGCCAGTGTCGGGTTCAGAATGTAATGCTCGCGCACACCATCGGTGCCATATTTTGCGCCAGCCGGACGGCAGTCAGTGTTCTGCACGCCGAGCGAGCGGAACAGGTCGAGCGCAGCCTTGGCCTGTTCGACTTCGATCAGGTCACCGGCAACGACGCCGATCTTCTCGGCCGGCTTCGACAGCGCTTCTTTGGCGGCAGCAAAAGCCTCGCCCCAGGTTGCCGGTTTCAGGCGGCCATCAACGCGGACATAAGGCGTATCGAGGCGCTGGCGGGCGAGACCATCCCACACAAAGCGGGATTTGTCGGACAGCCACTCCTCGTTAATGTCCTCATTCACTTCCGGCATGATGCGCATCACGCCGTCGCCCTTGGCATCGACGCGGATCGAGGCGCCCATGGCGTCCATCACGTCGACGGAAGACGTCTTGCGCAGCTCCCAGGGGCGCGCATTGAACGCGTAAGGCTTCGAGGTCAGTGCGCCGACCGGGCAAAGGTCGATGACATTGCCGGAAAGCTCAGATGTCAGATTCTTCTCAAGATAGGTCGTGATCTCCGCGCTCTCACCGCGCGAGATCATGCCGATCTCTTCCACGCCGCCGACTTCCGCCACGAAGCGGACGCAGCGCGTGCACTGGATGCAGCGGGTCATGATCGTCTTGACCAGCGGCCCCATATTCTTGTCTTCGACGGCGCGCTTGTTTTCTTCATAGCGGCTGCCGGAACGGCCATAGGCCACGGCCTGGTCCTGCAGGTCACATTCGCCGCCCTGGTCGCAGATCGGGCAATCCAGCGGGTGGTTGATGAGCAGGAACTCCATCACCCCATTGCGGGCTTTCTCGACATAGTCGCCCTTGGTGCGGATGTTCGGCGCGGAACCATCGCGGTTCGGACGCATGTCGCCGACCGTCTGCGCGCAGGATGCAATCGGCTTCGGCGCGCCTTCCCACTCGACAAGGCACATGCGGCAGTTACCGGCCACAGACAGGCGCTCATGATAGCAGAAGCGCGGGATCTCGGCGCCAGCCGCCTCACACGCCTGCATCAGCGTGTAGGACTTCGGAACCTCGATTTCCTTGCCGTCGATATTGATTTTGAACAGATCGGACATGGATCTCTACTCCGCCGCGACGACTGCGCCCTGCACCATGGCGCGCGGCAGTCTGTACTGGTTGATGCGGTCTTCGATTTCTGGCCGGAAGTGACGGATCAGGCCCTGGATCGGCCAGGCCGCTGCGTCGCCGAGGGCACAGATCGTGTGACCTTCCACCTGCTTGGTCACGTCCAGCAGCGTGTCGATCTCGTCATGCTCGGCTTCGCCCTTCGCCATGCGCTCCATCACGCGCCACATCCAGCCGGTGCCTTCCCGGCACGGCGTGCACTGGCCGCAGGATTCGTGCTTGTAGAAGTAAGCGAGACGGGCAACCGCCTTGATCAGGTCGGCGTCCTTGTCCATCACGATCACAGCCGCTGTGCCGAGGCCGGACTTCAGATCACGCAGCGTGTCGAAGTCCATATAGGCGTCCATGATCTGCTCGGCCGGCACCATCGGCACCGACGACCCGCCCGGGATCACGGCCTTCAGATTGTCCCAGCCGCCACGGATGCCGCCGCAATGGGTGTCGATCAGCTCACGGAACGTGATCGACATCTCTTCTTCGACGTTACACGGCTTGTTCACGTGACCGGAAATACAGAACAGCTTGGTGCCTGTATTGTTCGGGCGGCCGAAACCGGCGAACCATTCGGCGCCGCGGCGCAGGATCGTGCCGGCCACGGCGATCGATTCCACATTGTTCACGGTCGTCGGGCAGCCATAGAGACCGGCATTGGCCGGGAATGGCGGCTTCAGGCGCGGCTGGCCCTTCTTGCCTTCCAGGCTTTCGAGCAGCGCGGTTTCCTCGCCACAGATATAGGCGCCGGCGCCATGGTGGACATAGAGATCGAAATCCCAGCCGTTCACATTGTCCTTGCCGATCAGCTTCGCCTCATAGGCTTCCTTGACGGCCTTTTCGAGCGCGTGGCGCTCGTTGATGTATTCGCCGCGCAGGTAGACGTAGCATTTGTGCGCCCGCATCGCGCGGCTGGCGATCATGCAGCCTTCGATCAGCAGATGCGGATCGTGGCGCATGATTTCGCGGTCTTTACATGTGCCGGGCTCTGACTCGTCAGCATTGACGACGAGATAGTGCGGGCGGTCACGCACCTCCTTCGGCATGAAGGTCCACTTCAGGCCGGTCGGAAAGCCAGCGCCGCCACGGCCCCGCAGGCCGGACGCCTTGATCTGGTCGCAGATCCAGTCCGGACCCTGTTCCAGGATTTCCCTGGTCAGATGCCACGCGCCCCGCTTCTTCGCCGCGTCGAGTTCGGGCGAGTGCAGACCGTAGAGGTTGGTGAAGATGCGATCCTTGTCCTGCAACATGGCCTAGTCCTCATCTTCCTGGCTGGAGGGGACATCGCCCGCATCCACGCGCTTGGAGAATTCCGTTTCGCCGCCCTCGGCCAGCGTCTTGGCCTGGGCAATCCAGTCTTCGCGCTCAATCCGACCGGGGAAGCTCATGAAGTCTTCAACCCAGTCGACATTTTCCGGCGTCCACTCGGCAATCTGCCTGAACGTATAGATGCCAAGTTCGTTGAGTGCGTCTTCATTCTTCGGGCCGATGCCCTTGATGCGCTTCAGGTCATCATAAGAAGCCGGGTCGATGGTCACGGCATCCGGGCGCACCCCCGTTTCGACCTTTTTGCCCGCATCGATCAGCGTCTTTTTCGTATTGGACGCAACGGGCTCTTCGCGCTTCGTATTGGTCGGCGCGTCAGCTTCCGGCTTTCCGGTTGCCTCGGCTTCGGAAGACTCCGGCTCATCAGACGGCAGGTTGGGCAGCGTGTCGATAACGTTCTTGCTGCCGTCAAAGAGGGCCGGATCGGTGAGGGTGGTTGCGCCACCTTCCGGTGCGCTGTTCACGCGGTCAATCTGCGGACCTGGCGCAACTTCGACGCCATTCTTCAGTTTGCCGAGGATCTGCGACAGCGTTTCCGGCGTCAGGTCTTCGTAATAATCGTCATTGATCTGCACCATGGGGGCGTTCACGCAGGCGCCGAGGCATTCCACCTCTTCCCAGGACAGGCGGCCATCGTCGGTGACATACATGATGTCACCGATTTCCTGCTGGCAGACTTCTTTCAGCTTGTCCGCACCGCGCAGCTGGCACGGCGTCGTGCCGCACAGCTGGACGTGATACTTCCCGACCGGCTGAAGGCGGAACATCGTGTAGAACGTCGCGACTTCGTAGACGCGGATGTAGGGCATTTCCAGCCTGTCCGCGACTTCACGCATGGCCGGCTCGGACAGCCAGCCATCATTGTCCTTCTGGGCAAGCCACAGCATGGGGATGACGGCCGAACGCTGCTTTTCCGCCGGATACTTGTTCCGCCAGAAGGCAATCTTTTCTTCCGTTTCCGGCTTGAAGGCGAATGTATCGCCACCAGCCTCAAGATCAAAACGGCGCAGTGCCACTACTCGATCCTTCCTGCAAAATACATTTTGGCTTCATCCTGAGACGGATGAAACATTTCTACTGCGGACATCACCGGTCGATCTCCCCGAACACAATATCGAGGGACCCGAGAACGGCCGAGACATCGGCCAGCATGTGGCCGACGCAAAGGTGATCCATCGCCTGAAGGTGCGGATAGCCCGGCGCGCGGATCTTCGCGCGATACGGGCGGTTCGTGCCATCGGAGACGAGGTAGACGCCAAACTCACCCTTCGGGGCTTCGATGGCCGCGTAGACCTCACCTTCCGGCACGTGGAAGCCTTCGGTGTAGAGCTTGAAGTGATGGATCAGCGCTTCCATCGAGTTCTTCATTTCAGCGCGGCGCGGCGGAGACACTTTCGAGCCCTTCGCCAGGACCGCCCCCGGCCCTTCGCGGTTCATGATCTCGATGCATTGCTGCATGATCTTGGTCGACTCGCGCATCTCTTCCATGCGGCAGACATAGCGGTCGTAATTGTCGCCGTTGCGGCCAACCGGAACCTTGAAATCGAGCTCGTTGTAGCACTCGTAAGGCTGCGCGCGGCGCAGGTCCCAGGCATAACCGGATCCGCGGACCATCACGCCGGAGAAGCCCCAGTCCATGATCGTCTTCTCGTCCACAACGCCGATATCGACGTTACGCTGCTTGAAGATACGGTTCTCGGTGATCAGGCCTTCGATCTGGTCGAGCTTCTTCGGGAACTGCTCACACCATTCGGCGATATCATCCAGCAGAGCCTGCGGCAGGTCCTGGTGGACACCGCCCGGGCGGAAGAAGGCCGCGTGCATGCGGCTGCCGGAGGCGCGTTCGTAGAAGACGCACAGCTTCTCGCGCTCCTCGAAGCCCCAGGTGATCGGGGTCAGCGCGCCGACGTCCATGGCCTGCGTGGTCACGTTCAGCATGTGCGACATGATCCGGCCGATTTCGGAATAGAGCACGCGGATCAGGCTGCCGCGGCGCGGCACTTCAAGGCCGAGCAGCTTCTCGACGGCCAGGCACCAGGCGTGTTCCTGGTTCATCGGGGCGCAGTAATCGAGCCGGTCGAAATACGGCATGCCCTGCAGGTATGTCTTGTACTCCAGCAGCTTCTCGGTGCCGCGGTGGAGCAGGCCGACATGGCTGTCCACGCGGGTCACGACTTCGCCGTCGAGATCGAGAATCATGCGCAGCACGCCGTGGGCCGCCGGGTGCTGGGGTCCGAAGTTCAGCGTGAACTTGCGGTCTTCCATTTCGGAGATGTGAGCGGTGTCGGCCATGTCTTACGACTCCGTCGCTTTCTCGTCGCCGGGGATCTGGGACGTCATGCCCTCCCACGGGGAGAGGAAGTCAAAGTTGCGGTATTCCTGAACCAGCTGCACCGGCTCGTAGACCACCTTCTTCTCAAGGTCGTCATAGCGGACTTCGTAATTGCCGGTCAGCGGGAAGTCCTTGCGCAGCGGATAGCCCTCAAAGCCATAGTCGGTGAGGATGCGGCGCAGGTCCGGATGGTCGGCGAACTGGATGCCGTACATGTCGAAGGCTTCGCGCTCGAACCAGTTGGCAGCCGGCCATACGGCGCAGGCGCTTGGCACGGCGGTGTCTTCGTCGGTCGACACGCGCACCCGGACACGGTGGTTCAGGTGCATCGACAGCAGGTGATAGACGACCTCGAAGCGCTCGCCGCGCTCCGGATAGTCCACGCCGCAGATGTCGATCAGCGTTTCAAAATCGCATTGCGGATCTTCGCGCAGGAAGCGCAGCAGGCCCACGATATGGTCGCGCTCAGCCATCACGACCAGCTCATCCATGTTCATGTGGAAGCTCTTCACCGCATCCGCGCGCGAAGCGGCGATATGCTCGCCGAGATCCTTGAGGGCGTCGATGGCGTCCTGGTTCAGCATGTCTTTCCCCTAGCGCTCCAGCGAGCCTTCCCGGCGGATCTTCTTCTGCAGCTGCAGGAAGCCGTACACGAGAGCCTCAGCGGTGGGCGGACAGCCCGGAATATAGATGTCGACCGGCACGATCCGGTCACAGCCGCGCACGACGCTGTAGCTGTAATGGTAATAGCCGCCGCCATTGGCGCAGCTGCCCATTGAGATCACGTAGCGCGGCTCCGGCATCTGGTCGTAGACCTTGCGCAGGGCCGGGGCCATCTTGTTGGTCAGCGTGCCGGCGACGATCATCACGTCCGACTGGCGGGGTGAACCGCGCGGCGCCATGCCGAAGCGCTCAAGGTCGTAGCGCGGGTTACCGGCGTGCATCATTTCAACGGCGCAGCAGGCGAGCCCGAAGGTCATCCACATCAGGGAGCCAGTTCGCGCCCAGGCGATCAGATCGTCAGCCGCGGCCGTGAAATAGCCCTTGTCCGCCAGCTGATCGGACAGGCCCGAATAGAACGGATCGTCCTGCCCCGGCTTGAACCCGCCTTCAACGCCCGAACGGGCGCCGCCGAGGGCATATGTCTTGAAGTCTTCGGCCATTATTCCCACTCCAGCGCGCCACGGCGCCATTCGTAGATGAAGCCAACGGTCAGGACACCCAGGAAGACAACCATCGACCAGAAGCCGAGCAATCCGATCTTGCCGAGGCTGATCGCCCACGGGAACAGGAAGGCCACTTCAAGGTCGAAGATGATGAACAGGATGGCGACCAGGTAGAACCGGACGTCAAACTTCATACGGGCGTCGTCAAAGGCGTTGAAACCGCACTCATAAGCGGAGTTTTTCTCCGGGTCGGGCTCGGATGGGGCCAGCAGCAATGAGCCAACCACGAAAAGGCCCGAAATCACGGCACCAATCACCAGAAAGATGATGACCGGTAGATAGTCGAGCGCCAGCCGTTCGATGTCCGACATGAGAGAGGGCCTCCTAGCCTGTGCTGGCGCCGGATTAGGACGGTTTTGCCATCCACGCAACACATCCACGCCACATAACGGTGAGACTTATCTTAAAGTCTGCTTTCGGCCACCTCACGGGCCTGTATGTGCGGCTGTGCGTCACGGCTGATGGCGACAATTGCCCGTCCGGAAGGCACGCCTGCCCCCAAATATCCGCCAAATCTCAGCTAGTCGGGCGAAACACCAAGCGACTCAACCGTCCCGATTGTCAGATATCCCACCGGCAGGCCGTTTTTTTCCTGCCAGCCTTCCATCGCATTCAGCGTCGCCGGGCCGAAAACGCCATCGGCCTGAACATTATACCCTTTGGCCGCGAGCGCTCGCTGCACTTCGGCGATCTTGGCTTCTGTTGCATTGGAATCACACAGGACTTCCCGCCACTCGACCGTTCCGCCACCGGTGACGGTCCGCTTCTCGATCGTCTTGTAAGTGGCCGGTACGACAATCGTTTCCTGTTGTTCCGGCGTCACAAGGCGCTGGACCTCAACGTCCTCGTATTCAGCCGGGAGGATTTCCTCGACCATTTGGGCCGGTTCCCGCAGGACCTGCCGCTCAATTGTTCGGAAACGAGCGGGAATCACCCTTGTTTCAACACGTTCCGGCGTTTTCAGGCGTGTCCGGCTCACCGTATCGTACTGCGCCGGGACTTCCACACGGCAGAGAACCTCCCCTGTGGCGAGCGTGACATCGCCCTCACCTGACGGCTGGCGCCCGAACAGCCCAGCACCGGGTTTCCAGGTGACATAGGCCGGGCGCACCAGAACCTGTTCGGTGAAAGTCTCGTACTCGGCCGGAATCACCACCGTCTCGGTCTGCTCCGGGACGATCAACAGCTGTTCGGTCTCGATTTCATAGACCGGCGGCACCACGCGATAGGTCAGCGCCTGCTCCTTCACCATCACCCGCTGGACCACGGTCTCATAGGTTGCCGGGATCACGCGCGCTTCTGTGTGCTCTGGCTGATCCAGCACTTGCTCGGTCTGGATTTCATAAGTTTCGGGAATCAGGACCCGGGCATAGCAGGACCCAGGCGCCGCATCAGCCGGATAGTCGCCGGTGCCCTGCGCAATGGCGCCCCCGGCCAGCGCAAGACCGGCTGCCGACAAGATGAGAATTCTGCTCATTCCATGTCCCCCTCAACACTGGCCGCCTCCTTCTGAAAGCGATCATGCGGCTTCAACTTAGCGTAACCCTATCCGGGCGGCCACACACTTCGCCAATCCGGCGTATGCCTATCCATCGCGGGGATCGGGTTTTCCGGCAAGCGCGCCGCCTGCCACAGGGGGTGGCAAACCAGACGGTTCGGCGTATTAGGGGCGCGAACAATCCGGCCCAAAAATCAGGAATGCGCGCATGATCCCCCGTTACACCCGTCCCGAAATGGCTGCCATCTGGTCCCCGGAATCCCGCTTCGGCATCTGGCTCGAAATCGAGACCCTCGCCGCAGAGGCCATGGAAAACCTCGGCATCATCCCGGAAGGCACCACCGCGGCCGTGCGCGAGAAGGCCGCCTTCGAGGTGGACCGGATCGACGAGATCGAACGGGAAGTGAAGCATGACGTCATCGCCTTCCTGACCAATGTCGCCGAACATGTCGGTGAGCCTGCCCGCTTCCTGCACCTCGGCATGACCTCATCCGACGTGCTCGACACCTGCCTGAACGTTCAAATGGTGCGCGCCGCTGACCTGTTGCTGACAGGCATCGATCGCGTACTCGCGGCCCTCGAAAAGCGCGCCTTCGAGCACAAGCTGACCCCGACCATCGGGCGCAGCCACGGCATCCACGCCGAACCGACGACGTTCGGCGTCAAGCTCGCCACCTTCCATGCCGAATTTCAGCGCGCCCGCACGCGCCTGCTGATCGCCCGGGAAGAAGTCGCCACCTGCGCCATCTCCGGCGCCGTCGGCACTTTTGCCAATATCGACCCGAAAATCGAAGCCCATGTCGCCGAGAAGCTGGGCCTCGCCATTGAGCCGGTCTCGACGCAGGTCATTCCGCGCGACCGGCATGCGATGTACTTTGCCGTGCTGGGCGTGATCGCGTCCTCGATCGAACGCCTCGCCACGGAAGTGCGCCACCTTCAGCGCACGGAAGTGCTGGAAGCCGAAGAATACTTCTCGGCTGGCCAGAAGGGCTCATCCGCTATGCCGCACAAGCGCAACCCGGTTCTGACCGAAAACCTGACCGGCCTCGCCCGTCTCGTGCGCTCCGCCGTAACGCCGGCCCTCGAAAACGTCGCCCTCTGGCATGAGCGGGACATTTCGCACTCCTCCGTCGAGCGCGGCATCGGCCCGGACGCAACCGTCCATCTCGACTTCGCCCTGCACCGCCTGGCCGGTGTCGTGGAAAATCTCGTCGTCTATCCGGAACGGATGCTGAAGACGCTGAACTCCATGGGCGGCCTGCACAATTCGCAGCGCATCCTGCTCGCCCTCGTCGAAGCCGGTAACAGCCGGGAAGACTCCTACCGGATGGTCCAGCGCAACGCGATGAAGACCTGGGGCGGCGAAGGCCCGCTTCTGGAACTGCTCCAGAAGGACGAAGACGTGATGGCGAAACTCACGAAGGAACAGCTCGAGGACCTCTTCGACCTAGACTATCACTTCAAGCAGGTCGACACGATTTTCGAGCGCGTTTTCGGTCGCTCCTAGTCACCTGCCGGTCCGCACTGGTCCGGCCAAGTCCGGTATGGTCATGAGCTGATCGCGCTAAGTGCCGCCCTGGCCTTGCGCGAGATGCCATCCCAGTCGCCGGAATCGACGTCGGCCTGTGTCGCCACCCACGACCCACCGACAGCGATAACGTTCTTCAGCGCCAGATATTCCCCGGCATTTTCGGCACTCACACCGCCCGTCGGCATGAACTGAAGATGCGGCAAAGGCCCGGCCAGCGCCTTCAGCGCCGGCACGCCGCCAGCGATGTTGGCCGGGAAAAGCTTCAGCATTTCAAAGCCTTCCTCGTGCCGACTCATCGCCTCGCTCGCCGTGGCCACGCCAGGAATCATCAGCGGCTTATGCTTGCCCAGCGCCTCCAGCAGGCCGGGGCTCATACCCGGCGAGACAAGGAAATCCGCCCCCGCCTCCACCGACTTGCACACATCCTCGCCGCTCAGCACCGTCCCAGCCCCCACCAGCAGCTCCGGCGCCGCCGCCTTCATCGCCGCAATCGCCCCAATCCCCGCCGGCGTCCGAAGCGTGACTTCTGCAGTGGTTAAACCACCTTCCAGCAAGGCCTTCGCAAGCGGGGCGGCCTGCCCGACGTCACTCAACACAAGCACGGGAACAATGGGCGCTTTTGCGACTGCAAGCCTCAGGGCTGTAAGAGACGAAGTCATGTGCGTAGCTCCTGGTCATAATATGCCGCAGCCCCGATCAGCGGCGCTTCCGGATCCTTCATCAGAACGACCGGGCAGTTTTCGAGAAATTCGCTCATGGGCCCGCGCGCCCGGAACCGTTCGGTCGCTTCAGGCCTCCGCAGGAAATCAACGATCCGCTCCGTCACGCCGCCTGCCAGCACGACGCCCCCAAGCGCGCCATTGGCCAGCGCGAGGTCTCCTACCGCCCCCATCACTGCACAGGCCCGCACGAGAATGAGCTGGACGTACATCTCGTCGCCCGCATCCGCGCGCTCCCGCATCCCGGCAGGCGATACCTCTTCGACCGGACGGCTGTAAATCTCGCAAAACGCTTCATGGACGGGCAGCAATCCCGTCCCGGATGCCACCAGTTCGTTGGACACATAACCGAATTTCCTGAGGAGGATGCCTGCCAGCTGAAACTCCAGCTCACTACGGGGCGCGAAGGCCATGTGCCCGCCTTCCCCGGTCAGGACGTTCCAGTCGCCGCGATCCGGAATCAGCGTGGCCACACCGAAGCCCGTGCCCGGCCCGGCGACAATGACCGGCGCCTCTGGCTCCGGCGTCCCGGGCAGGATCTGTTCGAAACGATCCTGATCAAACTCCGGCACCGCGCGTGCCATCGCGGTGAAATCATTGATCAGCTTCGCGTCGCTGAAGCCGAACCGGGTTTGCAATGCCTGCTCCGACACATGCCAGCCGCGATTGGTCAGCGTGACTTCACCCTGCCTTACCGGCCCTGCGAGCGCAAAGCAGGCCCGGCTGACGGGGGCGCCTGCTTGATCAAGATAAGCGGACAGCACATCGTCAAACCCATCAAAATCGTCTCCAGCGAACTTTTCGAAGTTGCCGGTAACGATCTTGCCCCCCCGCCGGTGAGCTATGGCAAAGCGGACATGCGTTCCGCCGACATCTCCCACCAGAATGTCTTCGCTCAATGCTCTGCCTCCCTGTCGACGAAATCGAACTGGCTGGCACCGGTGTCTGCCGTCCCGCTCATTTGCCGGAAATAGGAGAACATCTCACGGCCCAGTCCCACAGACGATGCGTTTGGCCGGAACTCCGCCGGGGAACGGGCTGCAAACTCCGCAGGGTCAACCTTGATGCCGAGTGTGCCCGTTTCCGCATCGAACACGATGACATCACCATCACGAACCCGCGCCAGCGGGCCGCCACGTGCCGCTTCCGGACTGACATGAATGGCCGACGGCACCTTGCCGCTGGCGCCAGACATACGGCCATCGGTGACGAGCGCCACCCTGAAGCCCCGGTCCTGCAGCACACCAAGTGGCGGCGTCAGACTGTGCAGTTCCGGCATGCCATTTGCCGCCGGCCCCTGAAAGCGAACGACGGCGATGAAATCCCGGTCGAGGCGCCCCGCCTCGAAGGCTTCTTTCAACGCCTCCTGGGATTCGAAAACAATCGCCGGCGCTTCGAGCACACGCTTGTCCGGCTTGACGGCAGAGACTTTGGAGACACCGCGTCCGAGCGGCCCTGTCATCAGCCTAAGTCCGCCATCTGACGAAAACGGATCGCTGGCTGGCCGAATAATGTCGTGATCCCCACTTTCTTCAGGGGCTGGCCGCCAGGAGACCTTGTCGCCGTCCAGGAACGGTTCGTGAGAATAGTCCGAAATCGGCCCGGCGACCCCTCGGGCCTCGCCATTCATAAGGCCGGCGCAAAGCAGTTCGCGCACCACGAAGCCCATGCCGCCCGCTGCGTGGAAATGATTCACGTCAGCTGGCCCATTCGGATAGATCCGGGTCAGCAATGGCGTGACCTGACTGATGTCTGCAAAATCTTCCAGCGTCACGATCAAGCCTGCCGCAGCGGCCATGGCTGGAATGTGCAGGGCATGATTGGTTGAACCTCCGGTCGCCATAAGACCGACAATGCCGTTGACGATCGAGCGCTCGTCGATGAGTTCGCCGGCTGGCAGGTAATTCTCCCCCTGAGAGGTGATTGCCGCAGCGCGATGAGTCGCTGCTTTTGTCAGCGCCGTCCGCAGCGGTGTGCCGGGATTGGTGAAGGCAGCGCCTGGCAGATGGAAGCCCATGACCTCCATCAGCATCTGGTTGGAATTGGCCGTGCCGTAGAAGGTGCAGGTGCCCTGTGCATGATAGCTTTCCGCTTCCGCCTTGAGCAGCGCACTCCGATCTACCTTTCCTTCTGCAAACAATTGCCGTATACGGACCTTTTCCGGATTGGGAAGCCCGGATGGCATCGGCCCGGCCGGCACAAAGATGGAAGGGATCCAGCCGAAGCGCAGGGCAGCGATGACCAGTCCCGGAACGATCTTGTCGCAGACCCCCAGATGCAAGGCTGCATCGAAAACATCATGACTGAGGCCGACCGCCGATGCCATGGCAATCACATCCCGCGAGAACAGGGACAGCTCCATGCCTTGCTGGCCTTGCGTTACCCCATCGCACATGGCCGGCACGCCGCCCGCCACTTGCGCGACAGCATTCACTTCTCGGGCGGCCTCGCGGATGATTTCGGGATAATGCTCAAACGGGGCATGCGCCGACAGCATGTCATTGTAGGCCGTGATGATGCCGATATTGGGCCAGCCTGCGCCAAGCAGCTGGGTCTTTTCAATCACGGCGCAGCCAGCCGAGGCATGCGCAAGATTGCCCTCAGTCAGACGCCCCCGGGCAAACCCATCCGGCCGCCGGGCACGGATCATCTCCAGATACGCAGCCCGGGACTCAGCTGACCTCTCTCGGATACGTTCAGTGACTTCGGCGATTTTCGGATGGAGTTTGGTCATCTCAGGGTGCCCATATGATTGTGAGACGCGGCCCCAGCTTGTCGATGGCGTACCGAACGGGCATGTCCATCGGGTTAGACTTCAGCGCGCGCTCCAGAACGTCCAGCTTCTCATCACCGAACAACAACATCAATGCCATCCGGGCGGAGGTTACCGCTGGCCCCGTCAATGTAAGTCTCTGTGTGTTAGAACCCGCGCCGGGACAACCGGTTGCATCAATCGCTGCAATTGTTTCATCATTCGCAGGCATCAGAGCCGATTCCAGCCCCCTGGCCCCGGGAAACCAGCTCGCCGTGTGCCCGTCGCCGCCCATTCCGAGCAGAAGCACATCGACCGGTGAACAATGCGGGGCATAGGCAGCGTTCCGGTCTGCCACCGCGTCTCCGGGCCGCTCCGCGACAGTCTTCATCGGGATAAGACCTGCAGCCCCTGCGCGGCCTTTCAGCAGATGCGTCCGGACCAGCGCTTCATTTGAAAAGTCGTGATCCAGCGGCACCCAGCGTTCATCCACCAGACCGACACTCACACATTCCCATGGCAGGTCCCAGTCCGACAGACGGTCGAACAACGGCCCCGGCGTGGAGCCGCCGGACGTCATGAAATCCGCTCGCCCCCGTTCAGCGATTGCGTGCTCCAGTCCACCCGCCACGAATTTTGCAGCGAAATCCAGCGCGCCTTCACGCGTATCGAAACGGACCAGTTCGTGTTTCATCCGTCTACAGTCCTTCCCACCAGGCGCGGTCGTCGCGATCCATCAGCATGGCGGCCGCGAGCGGACCGTCGCTGCCGGCCGGATACGGCTCCGGCGCATCGCCAGCCTGTTCCCAGGCCTCGATCAGCGAGTCCACCCATGCCCAGGCCGCTTCGACCTCTTCCTTCCGCATGAACAGGGACAGGTTGCCACGAACGACATCCATCAACAGACGTTCATAGGCATCCGGATAGCGGACCATGAAACTTTCCGCATAAGAAAGGTTCAACGGCATGGATTTGACCCGCAGCCCGCCCGGTCCCGGTTCCTTGATCTGTACGAACAGGCGGACACCTTCATCAGGCTGAAGACGGATGACCAGCCGGTTGGCCATGTCATTGCCCTCCCCGAACAGGGAATGCGGCGTCTTCTTGAACTGGATCACGATGTCGGAATGACGGTGAGACATCCGCTTGCCGGTACGCAGGTAAAACGGCACGCCTGCCCAACGCCAATTGTCGATCCCGGCCTTGATGGCAACGAAGGTTTCCGTGTTGCTCTTGTCGACGCCGGAAAGCTCGTCGGCATAGCCTTTGACGGCCTCTCCGCCTTTCATGCCTGCCTTGTACTGGCCTCGCACCGTCTGCTTTTTTGCCGCTTCTCCATGGATCGGCATCAGCGCGTTCAGAACCTTGATCTTTTCCGTCCGGACATCGTCGTCATCCAGCTGGTTTGGCGGCTCCATGGCCGTCAGGCACAGCAGCTGCAGCATATGGTTCTGCACCATATCCCGCAGCGCACCGGACCGGTCATAATAGTCCGCCCGCCCTTCCAGGCCGAGGTCTTCAGCGACTGTAATCTGGATATGGTCGATATAGTTCCGTGACCAGAGCGGTTCGAAAAGGATGTTCCCGAAGCGCAGAACCATCAGGTTCTGCACCGTCTCCTTGCCGAGATAATGGTCGATCCGGAACACCTGACGCTCTGAAAAGACGGCACCAACGCCATCATTGATGGCCCGGGCAGATTCAAGATCTTTCCCGATTGGTTTTTCCAGAACGACCCGCGTGTTGCTTGCAGCGAGCCCCTCTTTACCGAGCGCGTTGCAGATATCCACGTAAAGCCCCGGAGCCGTTGCCAGATAGAAGACGCAGGCGCGCTCTCCATCCATGGTCAGCTTGGATTTCAGCGGCGTCCAGTCTGCCTTGGTATTCGTGGCATCAATCGAAACGTAGTGGATCAGCTGCTCGAACTTGGCCCATTCCCTGTCGTCCCAGTTTTCTCCGGTCGCCTTTTCACAGGCCTCGCGGGCCATCGCGCGATAGGCTTTGTCATCCAGGTCCGAGCGAGCCGCCCCGACAATGGCACTGTTTTCAGGAATCTGCCCGTCCAGCCAGCGATGGAAGAGCGCCGGAAGGAGCTTACGCCGTGACAGGTCGCCGGTGCCCCCGAAAATGACAATGTCGAAGGGATCGACCGGTATGAATTTGGCCATGTCGCGCTCCTTTCACGCGGATGTTCAGTATTCTTGTTAGAGCATTCCGGAAGAGCTGGAAAATTTTGGTGCGAGGTTTCTCCAACGTTTCATCATTCGCCCAATCTTTCAGTGGATTTGCGCGCAAACACCTCCGATGAAGTCATCTGGACGCCTGCAGCAGAACGATACTTGCGAAACCAATCAGGCCCCATCAGAGCTTCAGAATCGCAAATGAATAGGGCGGCAAAACCCTACCCGGCGGCTGACCCGGCCCCTCAGAGTGAATCAGGACAGTGCCGTCCAGATGACTCGCCTCCGGAATCTCGGCGGGCGATCCACCCAGATTGAACAGACATGTCACCGTTTCATCCCCGAAGGAGCGAGTCATGATGAGCAATGGCTCCGGACTTTCAGCGAAAGACACATCGCCCCATTTCAGGGCCAGGCTGCCCTTACGGATATCCAGTAATCTGCGCGTGAAATTCAACACCGATTCCGGGTCATCCTCCTGCACACCAGCCGACAGCCGAGGATGGTCCGCTCCTACCGGCAACCAGGGGCTGGCCTGCGAGAACCCTGCATTCGGCGCGCTTTCCTCCCAGGGCATCGGTGTCCGCGCGCCATCTCGCCCCAAGGTACGCGGCCAATTCGCGATGGCCTCCGGATCCTGCAGCGCCTCGAAGGGCACATCCACCTGCGTCAGGCCCAGCTCTTCCCCCTGATACAGGATCGGATTGCCTCTCAGGCAAAGGAGCAGCGCGTTTGTGAGCTTTGCAAACCGGGGCCTGTCCGGCCCGTCATACCATCGGCTGACGCAACGTGGCGCGTCATGGTTCGAAAACTCCCAGGACGGCCAGCCCTCTTCCAGTGATCCTGTCCAGTTTCCTTGCGACCTGCGAACGCGCTTCGCCGTCAATGTCTGGGCATACAGGAAATCGAAGCTGTAGGCGGCAGACAGCCGGTCATCGCCCCGTGTATACGACCGCATTGTCGGCAAAGGGTCGTCACTTGCAACTTCGGCAACGGTGTACCGGTCGCCATATTCATCTGTCAGGTCGCGAACCCGCTTCAGGAATTCCGGAACCTCCGGCTGGGACTGGTTATACTCCCGCCGCTGCAGATCGAACGGACGGGTGATCGTCCTGCCCGCCGGATCCCAGGGGGGATTGTCCCGGAACGCGCGGTCATGCATGGCAAAGTTGATTGCATCCAGCCGGAAGCCATCCACACCGCGGTCCAGCCAGAAGCGCGCTGTCGCCAGCAAGGCGTCCTGAACCTCTGGATTGTGCACGTTCAGTTGCGGCTGTTCGGGCAGAAAATTGTGCATGTAATATTGCTGGCGCCGCGCATCCCATGTCCACGCAGCCCCACCGAAGACGGCCTGCCAGTTATTCGGCGGCGTCCCATCCGGCTTCGGATCCTGCCACACATACCAGTCTGCCTTCGGATTATTTCGGTTCTGGCGGGACTCGGTGAACCAGGCATGCTCATCAGATGTGTGCGCATAGACCTGATCGATAATCACCTTCAGTCCATACCCATGCGCACGGTCCAGAAGCTGGTCAAAATCCTCCAGCGTGCCGAAGATCGGATCGACAGCACAATAGTCCGATACGTCGTAGCCAAAATCCTTCATCGGCGACGCGAAGAAGGGCGAGATCCAGATGCCATCCACGCCGAGCGAGGCAATATAATCCAGCTTCTGGGTGATGCCCGGCAAATCCCCGACACCATCACCATTCGTATCAAGATAGGAACGTGGATAAATCTGGTACAAGACCGCACCGCGCCACCAGGACTGCTCCGGTTTGCTCATGTCATCATCTCCCGGGAAACCTTGTCTGCGATCATGATAGTTGGTGTGTTCGTATTGCCGGATGTGATCGTGGGCATGACGGATGCATCGATCACCCGCAAGCCTTCCAAACCGATCACCCGCAAATCCTTGTCCACAACTGCCGACGGATCGTCGTGGCGTCCCATCTTCGCCGTGCCGACAGGATGAAAGATCGTCGTGCCAATATCTCCGGCCGCCTTGGCCAATGCGGCATCGTCATTCCCCACAGCAGGCCCCGGCAGGAATTCCTCCGGCGAAAACTGCGCCATGGCTGGTTGCTGCATCAGCTGGCGGGTGACGCGGATAGCATCCGCGGCCACCTTCCGGTCTTCATCCGTGGAGAGATAATTCGGCGCGATCTTCGGCATTTCAGAAGGTGCGGCCGAATTGATACGCACTTCACCCCGTGAGGTCGGCCTGAGATTGCAGGCGCTGACGGTGATCGCGGGAAAACGATGCAGCGGATCGCCAAATTTATCCAGAGAAAGGGGCTGCACATGGAATTCGATGTTCGCGCGCCCCTGCCCGGCATCGGAACGCGTAAAAATACCGAGCTGCGACGGCGCCATGGTGAGCGGCCCCCGCCGCCGCAACGCATAGTCGAGCCCCATCAGCCCTCGCTGGAACAAATTGTGGTAGGTCTCATTCAGCGTCCGCGCGCCGGTGACCCTGTAAATCGCGCGCTGTTGCAAATGGTCCTGCAGGTTCCGGCCAACGCCTTGCCGGTCAACCTGGACTGCAACGCCTGCCTCCTTCAAGACCTCTCCCGGCCCGATACCGGAGCGCTGGAGGACCTGCACAGACCCTATTGCACCGGCACAGAGTATAACCTCCCCCTGGCATCGCGCCCGCCGCGGCTGGCCACCCTGCAGGTAGTCGACCGCCACAACACGGCCGTTCTCCATGACCAGCTTGTCTGTGAGACACCCCGTCTCTACACGGAGGTTCTTGCGTCCCATGGCAGGTTTCAGGAAACCTCGCGCCGCTGACCAGCGCAGACCCTTCTTCTGGTTCACATGGAAGTATGAGGAGCCTTCATTGTCTCCGGTATTGAAATCTTTGACCGGTTCGACACCCATCTCCCGCGCCGCCTCGCGAACGGCGTCCAGAATACCCCAGCGCACGCGCGGTGCCTCGACACGCCATTCCCCGCCTGCACCATGCGCTTCACTCTCCCCAAGGAAGTGATCTTCGATCCGGCGGAACACCGGCAGCACATCTTCCCAGCCCCATCCCGTCAGGCCGAGGCTTTTCCAATGATCGTAATCTGCTGCCTGCCCTCGCATGGAGATCATGGCGTTTATGGCGGATGAGCCGCCAAGCACCCGGCCCCGCGGATAGTTCAGCTTCCGCCCATTGAGGCCTGGTTCGGCCACTGTCTCGAACATCCAGTCCGACCGCGGGTTCCCGATCGCGAACAGATATCCAACCGGAATGTGGAACCATATCCAGTTATCCCGTCCGCCCGCCTCGAGCAGCAGCACACGGCGTTTTCCGCCCTCCGACAGGCGATTGGCGACCACGCAGCCCGCCGAGCCTGCGCCCACGATGATGTGGTCGTATTCACCGTCCAGATCCGCCATGCCGTTCAACTGAGCCTCCCGATAGGAAGCCCATTAGGCAGCACGGCGGGTGCCGCGTCCACCCTTACCGGAGCGAGGCCAGCACGCCGAACGGACTGTCAGATGGCTTGCGGTCGGGCGCTCGCGACGCCTTTTCGGACTTTGCTGCCGGACGGGCGCCTTGCTGCTTCATGCTGAGGCCGATGCGTTTGCGGGCGGCATCCACTTCCAGAACGACAACGTTCACCACCTGCCCCGTCTTCACGACCGTATGCGGGTCCTTCACGAAAGTGTCTGCCAGTTCGGAAATATGCACCAAGCCATCCTGATGGACGCCAATATCTACAAACGCGCCGAAAGCGGTCACATTGGTGACGACGCCTTCCAGCCGCATGCCGGGCTTCAGGTCGCCGATCGTATCGACACCGTCCTTGAAAGTCGCCGTCTTGAATTCCGGCCGCGGGTCACGCCCCGGCTTTTCCAGCTCAGAGAGGATGTCCTTCACGGTCGGCACACCGAACGTGTCGTCCGCATAATCCTCTGCCTTCAGCTTCGACAGGAACGCCTTGTCACCGATCAGGGCATCAACTTTACGGCCGGTCTTCTTCGCAATGCGCTCAACCACCGGATAGGCTTCCGGGTGGACCGCGGACGCATCGAGCGGATTTTTGCCATCCATGATACGCAGGAATCCGGCGGCCTGTTCAAACGCCTTTGGGCCAAGACGCGGCACTTTCTTCAACTGAGTGCGCGCCGTAAACGGCCCGTTCTTGTCACGATAGGCAACAATGTTGGCCGCAATCGTCGCGTTGAGCCCGGCAACGCGCGAAAGGAGCGACGCCGACGCGGTGTTCACATCTACGCCCACCGCATTCACGCAGTCTTCCACCACGCCGTCCAGCGACTTCGCGAGTTGCCCCTGATCGACATCATGCTGGTACTGACCGACACCGATGGCCTTGGGTTCGATCTTCACCAGTTCGGCCAGCGGGTCCTGCAGGCGCCGGGCAATGGAAACCGCCCCGCGAATGCTGACATCCAGGTCAGGGAATTCCTTGGCTGCCAGTTCGGACGCAGAATAAACAGACGCCCCGGCCTCAGACACCATCAGGCGCGTCAGGCTGAGATCGGGCATCTTGTCCGACAGGTCCGCGACCAGCTTGTCCGTCTCGCGTCCTGCCGTGCCATTCCCGACACTGACGAGTTCCACCTTGTGTTTCTTGCAAAGCTTCGCCAGCGTCGTCAGCGCCCCGGCCCAGTCCTTCTTCGGTTCGTGCGGATAGATCGTCGCGGTGTCGATCAGCTTGCCGGTCGAGTCCACGACGGCGACCTTGCAGCCCGTCCGGATACCCGGATCGATCCCCATGACCACTTTGTGCCCGGCCGGTGCGGCCATCAAGAGGTCTTTCATGTTGCGTGAGAACACCCGGATCGCTTCACTGTCCGCCGAATCCTTCAGGCGATTGATGGACTCACGGGAACTGGACGGTTCCAGCTTTCCCTTCCAGGCCGCTTCCGCCGTTTCCATCAGCCACTCGTCGGCCGCACGGCCTTTTTTGGCGAAACCAAACTGGGAACAGATTTCCCGCACGGCTGGATGATGACGCGTATCCGTGTGCGGCACATCCACCTTGATCCGCAGGATGCCTTCCTTCTGCCCCCGCAGCATCGCCAGCGCCCGGTGCGACGGCATCTTCTCGAACGGCTCGTCGAAATCGAAATAGTCAGAGAACTTCGCCCCTTCGGTTTCCTTGCCTTTGACCAGAGAGGAACCAAGCTTGCCCTGTTTCCAGACCGTTTCCCGGATCTTGCGGGAAAGGCGCGGTGTCTCCGCAATCTTCTCGACGATAATTTCCCGCGCCCCGCTCAGTGCGGCATCGGGCGTGTCTACGCCTTTTTTCTTCGAGACGAAGGATTTCGCCTCCGTTTCCAGAGCCGCCGCCGGGTTGGCGAGAATGCGCTCCGCCAGTGGCTCAAGTCCTGCCTCTTTCGCGATGGTCGCCTTGGTGCGGCGTTTCTGCTTGTAAGGCGCGTAGAGGTCTTCCAGCGCCACTTTCGTGGTGGCTGCCATTATCTCGCGCTCAAGGTCTGGTGTCAGCTTGTCCTGCTGCCGGATCGCATCGAGGATCGTGTCGCGGCGCTTGGCCAGTTCGGTCAGATAGTCGAGGCGTTCCGCCAGTGTACGCAACTGCGTATCGTCCAGACCGCCCGTCCGTTCTTTCCGGTATCGCGCGATGAAGGGAACCGTCGCCCCCTCTTCGAGTAATTCAATCACGGTCTCGACCTGGCGTTCCGAAATACCGAGTTCCGTTGCGATCAGCTTAGCTATCGAAGGCGCGGCAGAGGTACGGGATTTGGCTGACATGAAACGATCGCCTTTCTGGCAGGAATTGACGGATGCGCCGGTTGGCGCAGGACCCAATCAATTCACCCGAAATCGTTCACACCTCGTTTACGCTTGGAGGTGCCGCAGCATTATTTTTGTGTATAGCGCAGACAGTTGCGGCCACGCCCTGAATATGGCGGCTTCTGGCTTCAATTTAAGGAAATCCGCCTGGCAGGGGCAGCAGGACTCGAACCCGCGACCCTCGGTTTTGGAGACCGATGCTCTACCAACTGAGCTATACCCCTTCAGGCGAGGTCAGGGTTTGCCCCAAACTCCCTGCCACGGCAAGCCGGAAGCTTCAGCGAAAAGCCAATTTTGGCAATTGCCTCTTCGCAAGCAAAAAGGCCGCCCTGTTTGGGCGGCCTTTTCGATTCTGTGAGGCGTTGGCCTTGAAGACTTAGTCTTTAATGGCCGAGACGACGCCGGCGCCGACCGTGCGGCCACCTTCGCGGATCGCGAAGCGCAGGCCCTGGTCCATGGCGATCGGGGTGATCAGCTCCACGTCCATTTTCACATTGTCGCCCGGCAGCACCATTTCCTTGTCGGCCGGAAGCGTCACAACACCCGTCACGTCCGTCGTACGGAAGTAGAACTGCGGACGGTAGTTGGTGAAGAACGGCGTGTGACGGCCGCCTTCTTCCTTGGTCAGGATGTAGGCTTCGGCTTCGAACTTGGCGTGCGGCGTGATCGAACCCGGCTTGGCCAGAACCTGGCCCCGCTCAACGCCTTCACGGTCCACACCGCGCAGCAGCGCACCGATATTGTCGCCAGCCTGGCCCTGGTCGAGCAGCTTGCGGAACATTTCAACGCCCGTACAGGTCGTCTTCGTGGTGTCGCGGATACCGACGATTTCGATCTCGTCGCCAACCTTGATGATGCCCTGCTCCACACGGCCGGTCACAACCGTACCGCGGCCGGAGATCGAGAACACGTCCTCGACCGGCATCAGGAACGGCTTGTCCAGCGGACGTTCCGGCGTCGGGATGTACTCGTCGACAGCCGCCATCAGCTCAAGGATACGATCCTTGCCGATATTGTCGTCGCGGCCTTCGACAGCTGCGAGGGCCGAGCCCTTGATGATCGGAATGTCGTCGCCCGGGAATTCATAGGACGACAGCAGTTCGCGGACTTCCATCTCGACGAGCTCGAGCAGCTCTTCGTCGTCGACCTGGTCAACCTTGTTCAGGAACACGACCAGGGCCGGCACGCCAACCTGGCGGGCAAGCAGGATGTGCTCACGGGTCTGCGGCATCGGGCCGTCAGCTGCGTTCACAACCAGGATCGCACCGTCCATCTGGGCCGCACCGGTGATCATGTTCTTCACATAGTCAGCGTGTCCGGGGCAGTCGACGTGGGCGTAGTGACGGTTTTCCGTCTCGTATTCCACGTGTGCGGTGTTGATCGTGATACCGCGTGCTTTCTCTTCCGGCGCCGAGTCGATGTCTTCATACGAGCGCTTCTCACCACCGCCGGCTTCCGCCAGAACCATCGTGATCGCTGCTGTCAGCGTCGTCTTGCCGTGGTCAACGTGGCCAATCGTGCCGATGTTCACGTGCGGCTTGTTACGCTCAAACTTTGCCTTGCCCATCGGGCCTCTCCTTGAATTCGTGTTCTGTCCGGCCCGCCGGACGGGATACCAAATCAGGCCTCCGGCCTGTTAAACGGGCCTCATACCCATGTGTGGCGTGGGATTCAAGCGCACAATTGCGTTCGTCTGCACCTCTATGGGCTACATCTTGCGCCGGGCACCGAACCATGGGTAAGCCGTGACTTCCACCAACGGAAAGGACCCGCGACATGAGTGCCGACCTAGGTTCCCTCGCCGCCCCCCTCAAGGCCGCCTCCCTGAAGGACCTTGCCGCAGCCCGGGCGGGTAAGGCGTCGCTCTATGCAGCCGGCTGGACAGCCGACCTTTCCCGCCAATACCTGGACGCCGCTTCAGACGCCGCCTTGCTCGCCCACGGCGCGGACGCCGGACTGGAAACAGCCGCCTCAAGCCTCTTCGATGGAGACATTGTAAATCCGTCGGAGAACCGCCCGGCCCTACACTGGGCACTTCGCGCACAGGCCCCGCTTTCCGGCGAGGCGGAGAAGGTGCGCCAGAGCGTCCTGCCCGCGCTGGAGTTTGCCCGCCGTCTGCAGCAAGGCGACATCCGGACAGTCAGCGGTGAGCCCTACAAGGCGGTCCTTCACATCGGTATCGGCGGGTCGGATTTCGGCCCCCGCCTGATTGCCGATGCCTTTTCAGACCTTGCGACGCCCGGCATCGATCTGCGTTTCTGCGCCAATGTCGATCCGTGGGACCTCGATCACGCTCTCACCGGGCTGGACCCCGCAACGACGCTTGTTATCGGCGTCTCGAAATCCTTCGGAACCGAAGAGACGCTCTACAATCTTGGCCGTGCCCGCAAATGGATGGAAGCGTCTCTCGGGGAGGAGGCTGGCCGCCAGATCGCGCTGGTCACCGCCAATCCCGAGCGCGCGAAAGCCTGGCTCGGCAGCAATGACGGCTATCTTTTTGACATGCCGCTACCGGTCGGCGGGCGCTTCTCGCTCTGGTCGTCGGCGTCGTTGGCCTGCATGATCTATCTCAAAGCCGGAACATTCGAGGCAATCCTCAAGGGCGCCGCGGACATGGATGCGCATACCCGCTCTGCCCCGCTGGCCGAGAATCTGCCGATGCGCCTCGCCCTGCTCGATTTCTGGAACGCCTCTTTCCTTGAGCGCAGCATGCGGGTCATGCTCGCCTATTCCCACCGCCTGCGCATGCTGCCGACCTACCTGCAACAGCTCGAAATGGAGTCGAACGGCAAGTCGGTCGGTCCGGGCGGCGTTCCCTCCCCCTATTCCACGGCGCCAGCCCTCTGGGGCGGCGAAGGCTCCGTCGGCCAGCATTCCTATCACCAATGGCTCCACCAGGGCTCCCGCAGCGTTCCGTCCGAATTTATCCTCGCGCCGGACTTTGACCGCGACCCGGAAGGCATCACGGCCCTCACGGCCCATGCCCTCGCCCAGGCCGAAGTTCTGGCCAACGGACGGTCGCTTGAAGAAGTGCAAGCCGAAGAACCGGATCTGTCGGACGCTGTCGCGAAACAGAAAGTCCACGCCGGGGGCCGCGCGTCCTCTTTCCTGCATCACAAGGCCTTCGGCCCGGAAGCGTTTGGCAGCCTCGTCGCCCTCTATGAGCACCGGACCTATTTCGCAGGCAAGCTCTGGGGCCTGAACCCGTTCGACCAATGGGGCGTCGAGCGCGGCAAGACGATGGCCACCCGCCTGAAACCGGCCCTGTCCGGCGACGGCGCGGCAGATGATCCGGTCACCGCGGCTCTGATCAAGAAACTTGGCTAACCCCATGCCCGCGGCTCGCATCCTTCAGGAAGTGTGCGCCGCGGAGGCGCGCGAAGTCGCCCTGGATGAAACCGGCCGTCCTATCGCTGTCCGGCTGACCCGCCTGACGGAAGACAGGCCTGTCCGGATCGGCGAGGTGATGACCGGACGGCTGCATACGATTTCCCTTCCTCAGGGCGGTGGCTTTATTGAACTGGAGAACCACGCCGGTGACGCCTTCCTGCGTCTGCAGGAAGGGCACGGCCTGACAGAGGGGCAATCCCTTGAGGTCCGGGTCGTGGCCGAGGCAAGGGAAGGCAGCAAGCTGCCCCGTGTGGCGCTTGCCGAAAAGACAAAGGATTTCCGCTTCCTTGCGCCATGGGGCACGGAGAATGTGGAACGGGTCGAGCCGGGCGACCAGACCGTCGCCATGGCCTTCGACATGGTGGAGTCCAACACGGTGAACCTGCCCGGCGGGGGCAATATCACACTGGAGCGGACACGGGCGCTGGTCGCCGTGGATGTCGATACATCCGGCCGCACCGATACCGGACGCGCGGCCAGCCGCGCCCTGAAAGTGAACCTGGATGCTGCCGCCGAACTCGCCCGACAGCTGCGGCTCAGAAATCTCGGCGGGCTTATCGTGATGGATTGCGTCAGCCCGCTCAATCGCGAAGCAGGCAAGCAGGTCCGGGACCGGTTCAATGCCGTGTTCCGCACCATATCCGACCAGCGCGCGCGGGCGCTGGTGCCGTCAGACCTTGGCCTCCTGCAGGCGTCGGTCGAATGGGCCGAAACCCCCATTGCGGAACGCTTGCTGGGCCCCACAGGTGAAAAGACGCCGCGCTCAGTGTGTTTCGACGGTTTCCGGAGGCTGGAGCAGGAAGCCCGGGCGAAACGCATGGACAAACTCTGCATCGACCTCCCACGGCCAGCGCTCGACTGGCTGAACCGCGACGGCGCCTCTCTCAGACAGGCCCTTGCGGAAAAGTACGGCGACCGCTTCACTTACGACTCGACCGATCCGACATCCCCGATAGTTTTCACAGTCCCATGAGCCAGCCCGTGCCCCCTGAGAAACGCCAGCCGAAATGTGCCCAGTGCCGCAAGAACCCGGTGTCTGCGCAATACCGACCCTTCTGCTCCAAACGCTGCGCGGATGTGGACCTCGGCAAGTGGCTGAACGAGGGCTATGCCATTCCCGGCCCGCCCGTCGACGACGATGAGGACTCCCCCCGCCCGGGCGACGCCGGGGATATGTCAGCAGAAGACTGAAATCAGCATAGACAAGCCCGCAGGGCTCCGTTAGATAGCGCCCTTCCCCACGGCCCGCCCGGGTAGCTCAGGGGTAGAGCAGCGGATTGAAAATCCGCGTGTCGGTGGTTCGATTCCGCCCCCGGGCACCATTTTCCCAGATCAAATTGCTTATACCGCCTCGTGCTGTCCTGGTGCGCGCCAACGCTGATACACTTGGAGACACACCAATGACACGCCAGACCATCGCCACCACCGGTAAGGCCTCCCTGCCTCACACTGTTGGATTGGGCGTCTAACCGGAGAGAGTGGTCAGCCCCACCCCGGTTCCAACTCCTAGTGCAGACCTTAAGTGTTACTTAAAGTCAGTACGCTGGGGGGCTAAGAGTGGGCCTTGGGCAATGGGGGTATCGATCCCCAACACCCTATGACCTCCCCCAGCGTATCGACAATGTGCTCTTGAAAGAGCCAGATAGTCACAAAATCACTGAAGGTCTCTAAGATACTTCTCATTGATGAAAACACTTCCACCAGAATCCACACTGATGTAGCGATCACAGTCGGGGCGATTTCGTATCAGTTCAGAGAACCGCTTCTTACGGATGTTCGGGACAGGGCTCATGAACCTGTCCAGACACATATTCTTTAGCCATTTGACTCGAAGATTGTGCGTGCTGTCCTCGCCAATTGAACTTGTGAAATCTGGTGGGAATGAATTGCATTTATGGGGAGTTTGGGATGCTTTGGTGATGATAAAATTGTCATCTTTCAAACATGCTACTCTGTATAAGGTATAAGGAAATTGGCCCATTACATCTAAGTCTGGGTCTTTGCACTGACCTGGTTCGGGGTAATCGCTTTCATCAGTTTCTTCTGAGTAGTACAAAGCTATCAACGGGGATACCAACGCTCCGTAGGTGTATCTGTTCGCCTTAGATAAAGGATGTTCTCCTTCTGAGCTGAATTTCAAATTGAATGCCATCATCATATGATCAAGCAGTCTTCCGCATTTACTTCCGTTGCGGTTTCTAAAGGTGATAGGGCCGTGTTCTTTCAAGTATTTCCTGACTGCGGGTGGGTATCGTTCTCCAGAGCGATCCCACGAGCGCATGTTTCGTGACAACCTTTGCCGTAGACGGATGGTTTCAAGGGTGTCCATGAAGGCCTTGTCACACATAGAGTCATCGTGGCCGTTGATCTCGTAACATAGGTCATGCGCCTTGCATAAGGCGTCCACGGTATCGACTGGTTCGAGGCCCTTTATCAGACCTATGCGGGCGCGTTTCTCGCTCGGGTAATCGTAGCTGGACAGGCCGTCCGGCAATGAGGGGCCACAGAAGTTACCATACCGAAAAATTGTTTCGCGACCGTCTGGGGTTGTTGTATTTACGTATGGGTTGCCGTTGACTGCGCAAGAGACAACGAAAGCACAAGACGCGATGACACTTAGAATTCTTCTCATTCGGTGCCCGCCCTTGCTTTATTTTGTGGAATGAGAATCAGTGCTGCACCAAGCACTGCTGCAACCCCGTAAATCCACTTCAACCACCTTACGACCCACCCCGGTTCAAATACCGCCAGCAACAGGACAGACTCATCACTGTTTTCTGTTTCTATCTTGAGGCCATATCGGATGAGTTCGAATGAGTAGTTGTAATTGTCCAATTGTGCTCGGTAGTTGAGGTACATGAACCCCGCATACGCGGCCAACATAATGAACCGAACCGGCCACTTCACTCGGCGCTGGTCTATCAAGAACAACAGACCGAAAAGTGACAGATGGACAGTTACAAAAAACTGCCACGTCTCCGCTATCAGTTCCCGGTTTAGAGCGATGTTTTCGTGTATTTGTTCGATTGTCATGAACCACCCCCACTCGCCAACTACTATCAATTCTTGTTTTCCATAGAAAGGGGCGACTTCCCTTGGTGGTTGCCAACAACATTGCTCCGTCAATGGTCGACTCACATTCCCAACCGTATTCGGTGTTCTCCATATCTCTAAGGGCATTGCCCACGGGCACTATGCCATTAAAATTGTGATGATTAAGCATTCTCAGGCCCTTGCCGGTCTGCTTAACCTTCCGTGTAAGAAACAGTTCATTGAACAAAGTTTCCATCGACCACTTGTGCACGAAATGCGGCGTGGTCACATGGTCCACGATTGCTTCTTGAGAATGTTCGATTAATCGGCCAGCAACAGCGATCCTCGGAGGAATTCCAGACTGAAAGCCATCGGTTGCTCGGCACAATATCGCAAAGCCTTCGTTATCCGTTCGCGCCAATTGTTTCTTTACACAGACCCGATGCAGGTTGCAGCCAACCCTGGGCATTAATTTTCTCATCAGATGAACGATCAACGTTCCATCCATACGCTGCGAATCACGGCGGAAATTGCCGATTCTTCAACCATACAACACAGTGCGATTGTCCGCGTATTCTATCCGATGCTACGCCGCTTCGTCCTGCCCCGGCGCCCGTTCGGCAGATGCATCAAGCACACCCGGAGCATCCCAGGCGCCTTCGGGGCGGATGATCTGGTAGGGGTCTGCTTCCATCGGCAGGGCATCCGGGTGCTCTGGCACGAAAATCTCGATCTCGCGGTATTCATAATCCGAGAACCAGAACGGCGCCCGGCCCGGCAGGAGGCGGCAGTTGAACGTGCGAGACCAGACCGGCCAGAGACGCGCCTGGATCTGGCCGAGCATCCGCCGGTACCCTTTCCGCGCGACCAGTTCGAACATTTCCGCCAGCAGGACGCGCAGGCCCATGCGCCCCCGTTCGCGCGGCAACAGCGCGATCCGCTCCAGCTTGGCGAAATCCGCGAACCAACGCACCCGCAATGTGCCAACCGGCTCTGCCCCATCGAATAGCAGGAAATGCGTGCCGCACAGATCGTTGCCGTCATATTCCTCTTCATACGGACAGGCCTGTTCCGACATGAACACCGCCGCGCGGATAGCGGCCGCCATCTGCAACTCGTCCAGCGACCTGACCGGGCGCGCGCTGTAGCGCTCCCAGGCGGTTTCCGGCACCGGACGCTGCAATCCCCGTTTCCCCACCTCCGGCCGCGTCATCAGGCTGCCTCCGATCCAGTGGAGAGCGCTTCCTGCACCCAGAGGTCTGGCAGGCCGCCTTCTAACGGCGAAAACCCGAGTGAGGCCATGGAGCGTTTGCCGTCATCCGTCGCACCGCGGGCGAAGCTGGGCACCGCCGCGAATTGCTCCACCCGCATCACCGCCGCGGCTGTCATCACGGCCCGCCGGGCTTCCTTCGTGGCGCCGGCATAGACACCGATATAGACGCCCGCGACATCACGCCCGTGCCAGGCAAGATGTGCTGGCGCCGGGTCTGCGGGACTGTATGTTCCATCGCGTACGGCCTGCTCTCCGGCGGGCGAAAGCGGCAGGACAAGGAACACGCCCTCAATCGGGTCTCCCGTGACCCAGGCCGTCATGCCGGTCACCACGTCCATACGCATCACGGCGTCCGGTGTGGCAATTTTTGAGTTCATCAGCGATTCGGCCAGGCGGATGCCCTCCCCCAGCTCCCGGATGGTCGCATGCCGGAAGCCCAATTCGTTTGCCCGCTGCTCAACTCGCACAATGTCTACGTGTATTTTAGACTTTTTGCTATTTCTCGTTGCTTTCATTCCGACTCTCCACTACACGCTTAGATTGAGTTTTTCAGGTTTTGCGGGAGGGGGCTTTAGCCGTGGGAGAAAGGGGGCATTTCAGCTCTGCAAGGGGGCATGATGCAGGCTGAACTATTTGACTGGGACAAAATCCGGGTGTTCCGGACGGTCGCCCATCTCGGCAGCATGAGCGCTGCAGCCATCCGGCTGGGCGGGTCCGTGCCAACCATAAGCCGCCGCGTCTCAGACCTTGAGGCGGACCTCAACACACAGCTGTTTCACCGCTCCACGCGCGGCATTGAGCTGACGGAAGCCGGCAGCATTCTCCTTCGCCATGCCAATGTGATGGCCGACGTGATGGAAGCTGTAGAGATTGATGTCGCAGACCGGCAAGGCACACAGACCGGCATTGTCCGCCTGGATGTGGACGAAGCCCTGCTGGCCTGGTGGCTGGCACCTCAACTACCAACATTCCTGCGCAGTCATCCGGGAATCGACGTGCGGACCAGCGCATGGACCCCGCCCACGCCGGAGGCACTCAATCCGGCAGATATTCTGACGACGCTGGACCGGCCGGTTCAGTCAGACCTGGTCACCCGCCGCCTCGGCAAGGTGCATTACGCCATCTATGCCGCGCCTTCGCATCCGGCTGTTGAGGGCGGTCTGACTGACCTTTCCGACATCAGCGCAGCACGATGCATCTTTCCGCAGAGACTGGCTCATCGGATTACCGGGAGCCTGACACCGGCGAATCCGCTCCGGCAATTCTGCGAACGTTCGCCGGTGACCAACAGCCTTGCCTCTGCCTTGGCGGAGTGCCTGTCCGGCGCCGCACTGTGCGCCCTGCCCACTTTCATCGAAACCGCGTACACGGATATTTGCCGCATCTGCCCGCTGCCGGAAGTACGAGACGACATATGGCTGTCGTTCCCGGAACGGGCGCGGCGGCTGGAACGCTGCATGACAGTTCTCGACTGGTTGCGCGGCCTGCTCAATGCTGAGGCGCATCCCTGTTTCCGGCAAAACCCGGCACAGGCCCTGCGCATGGAACCAGCACCTCCGCTGCGCCGTCAGGCCTGAACCAGATGGCTCAGGCGGCGACGAAGCCCTGCAGTTCGGCCGCAGTCTGGCGCACCTGTTCCGGGCTGCCGAACAGCTGGCGGTTCACGCCGACCCGTTTGAACCAGTAGTGCAGGCCCAGAAGATCGGTGAAGCCCATGCCGCCATGTACTTCGGTTGCCGTTTTCGCGACGAAGGTTCCGACTTCCGCAAGATGTGCCTTGGCGAGATTTGCCATAACCAGGGCTTCCGGGTCTTTCGTGTCCATCGCATAGGCTGCATGCCAGACGAGCGCTCTTGCCGGTTCGAGCTTTGCAGCCATTTCGGCGCAGAGATGCTTCACCGCCTGGAACGAACCGATCACGCGGCCGAACTGCTTGCGTTCCTTTGCATACTCCACCGCCTTGTCGAGCATGGCCTGCGCGGCGCCGAGCGTGTCGGCAGCGATCAGCAACCGGGCAACGGCCAGCGCGGATGGGTCAGGCTGCGTGCTGGCCTCCGCCGGGGTCCCGTCGAAGGAGAGCTGCTGGAAAGCACGTGTCCGGTCAATCGTCCGCATGGGGGCGGCGGACCAGTCGCCAACAACATGGAAGCTGCCGCTCGTGTCTGCGACCAGTACATGGCTCGCGCCTGTCGGCACATCGGCGAGCAGGCTGGTCCCGCTGAGGCGCCCATTTTCAGCCTTCACGCCTGCACCATCGCGGCGCGAGGAAAGTTCCGTCAGGGCGAGGCCAAACACCTTTTCCCCATCCGCAATGCCGCTTGCATAATTATCATGGTCCTTCGCCAGCAGGTCCGCCGCGACCGTCGCCGCGAGGAAGCCCGATGGCGCCACGGTGTAACCGAGCGCCTCCTGCACAAGGCAGGCTTCCAGCACGCCAAGGCCTGAGCCGCCCATCGCCTCCGGTACGTGCAGGCCCATGATGCCCATCTCGGCGAGCCCGGCATCCAGCCCGGCTTTTGCCTCCGCATCACTATCGGCAATCTTGCGGATCGTATCGAGCGACGCATTGTCCTTCAGGTATCCGCTGATCGTATCCTGCAGCATGCGCTGGTCTTCTGAGAGTGCGAATTCCATGACTTACACCTTTGCCGGCTTGGGTTCGCGCGGCATGCCGAGGCCGCGTTCGGAGATGATGTTCTTCTGGATCTGCGCTGTGCCGCCGCCGATAATCAGGCCGAGGTCGTACATGTAGCGCCACTGCCAGGACCCGTCCGCCTTCAGATGATCGCCCTCCCCATAGAGAATGCCGAGTTCGCCCAGCGCATCGATGGCGAGCCCCGCAATCTGGTGGTTCAGCTCACAGCCCTGCAGCTTCACGATCAGACCGGCGAGCCCCGCGCTCTCCTGCTTCAGGCGGGCCGTCGTCACGCGCAGGCCATTTGCCTGCATCGCATAGACTTCGCCCTGCAGCTTCAGCAGACGGTCACGCAGCAGCGGATTGTCGATCAGACGCTCGCCATTCAGCGTCTCGGTCTTCATCAGCTCGACGAGTTCCAGGAACCGCGCCTTGGTCGCGTTCGGATCCCCCAGCATGCCGCGCTCATGCGTCAGCGTGGCGTTCGCCACCTGCCAGCCCTTGTTCTTCTCGAACACGATGCCGCTCTGTGGCACGCGCACGTCAGTGAAGAAGACTTCGTTGAAGTTCGCATTCTCGGTCATGTCGACCAGCGGGCGCACTTCAATGCCGGGCGTATCCATGGAGAACAACACATAGCTGATGCCGTGATGCTTCTTCGCATCCGGATCTGTCCGCACAAGGCAGAAGATCATGTCCGCCTGCTTCGCGGTGGAGGTCCAGATCTTTTGGCCATTGATGATGAAATCGTCGCCGTCTTCCACCGCAGCCGTGCGCAGAGCGGCGAGGTCAGAGCCCGCGCCCGGCTCGGAATAGCCCTGACACCAGATCATCTCGCCATGCAGTGTGGGGCGGATATAGGCTTCCTTCTGCTCCGGCGTGCCCAGCTCCAGCAGGGTCGGCACCAGCATGGAAATGCCCTGCCCGCCCATCGGCCGCGTGATGCCCGTGCGGGCGAACTCTTCCGCGATGATACGGGACTTCAGCAGATCAGGCTCGGCGCCATAGCCGCCATATTCCTTCGGGATCGTCCGGGCGGTCAGTCCGTTCTCGATCAGGAATTTCTGCCAGGCGAGACGTTTGGGATGTTTCATCCCTCTGTCTTCCGGGCCGGGGGCCAGATGGGCATTCTCCGTCAGGATACGGTTCACGTCCTGCCGGAAGGCTTCGTATTCGGGGCTTAGATTCAGTTCCATTCGCATATGCTGGGACGACTTCCCCAAGGTTCGCCAAGCAAAAAAACGCCTTCGCACCCGCACAATAAACACCCTTGCGGCAGGCCTTGCGCGGACGCTGCGTCAACGCGGTTACGTCGCACGACAGATCACACGCGCACCAGGGAGCGAAACCAAATGCCAGTCGAATATGAGAAAAAGGGCCACGTCGCCATCATCACGATGAACCGTCCGGAAGCCCGTAACGCCATCAATGGCGAAATGGCCCAGACGATGGAAGCCGCACTCGACCAGATGGAATCCGACCCGGAAGTCTGGGTGGGTATCCTCACGGCCGTCGGCAAGGCCTTCTGCGCCGGCGCTGATCTGAAAGAAATCTCGGCTGGCAACGGCGCCGCCCTTTCAACCAAGAAAGGCGGCTTTGCAGGGATTGCAAGACGTGAGCGCACGAAGCCGCTCATCGCGGCCATCACCGGCTCGGCCCTCGCAGGCGGCACGGAAGTCGCCCTTTCCTGCGACATGATCATCTGCGCGGACGATACGAATTTCGGTCTGCCGGAAGTGAAGCGCTCGCTCGTCGCCGGTGCCGGCGGTCTGTTCCGCCTGCCGCGCGTGATCGGCAAGGCCATGGCGCTGGAAGTCATCCTGACAGGCGATCCGCTGCCGGCTCAGCGCGCCTATGAGCTTGGCATGGTCAACAAGGTGGCCCCGGAAGCCGAAGTGATGTCCGAAGCCGAAAAGCTCGCCGCCCGCATCACGGCCAATGCCCCGCTCGCCGTCGCCGCCAGCCGGTCGGTCGCGATCGAGGCCACGTCCAAGACCGATGACGAACTCTGGAAAGACAGCGGCAAGGCCTTCGCCGGCATCGTCGGCACCGAAGACTTCAAGGAAGGCCCGAAAGCCTTCATCGAAAAACGCGCCCCCGTCTGGAAGGGGAAGTAACGCCTCTCATCCTCCCCTGCGAAGCGGGGGAGGTGCTGAGCGCAGCGAGGCGGAGGGGGAATACCGAAGCCCGCGCCCGTGCTTCGACTTCGCTCAGCATGAGCGCTACGCGCCTGCGGCAAGAAATGGACTCATCCTGAGCGAAGTCGAAGGATGACGGGCCAGGCTCAATCGGCAAGCCACGCCAGCACGCCGCGTCCCGCCGCCTTGCCCGTCGCCATGCAGGCCGTGATCAGATAGCCCCCTGTTGGCGCATCCCACGCGAGCATCTCGCCCGCGCAGAAATGCCCGGGTTTTTCTTTCAGCATCAGCCGCTCGTCCAGCGCGTCCCAGCGCACACCGCCCGCCGTGGAAATTGCCTCATCCAGCGGCACCGTGCCGGTCAGCTTCAGCGGCAACGCCTTGATCGCCTCCGCCCCCCCGGCCGGATCGTTCAGCGCGTCGCGGTCCACGCACTCGAACAACAGCGCCGCTTTCACACCGGTGAGCTTCAACGCCTTGCGCAGCCGGTTGGACAGGGACTGTTTCGCTGGGGCCGCCGCCAGCCGGCTCGCAATCTCCCCAGCCTCCATATCCGGCAACAGGTCCAGCCATAGCGTCGCGCTGCCGCCCGCTTCGATCTCATCGCGAAGGGCAGCGGACAGCGTATAGACGCCGCCACTCTCAATGCCGCGCGCCGTGACCGCGAATTCCTCGCGCGTCGCCTGATCGCCAGCCGAGAGCTGCACGCCTTTCACCGGCGCGCCGGCGAACTGCTCCCGCATCCGGTCCGACCAGTCGACCGTGAACCCGCAATTGGATGGCCTGAATGGGGCCACCGCGATTCCCGCCTGTTCGAACAGCCCAGCCCACGCGCCGTCCGACCCGAGCCGCCGCCAGCTGCCGCCGCCGAGGGCGAAGACCGTTGCGGCGGGGGTGACCGTCACCATGCCCTCCGGTGTGTCGAATGTGAGCGCGCCATCCGGTGCCCACCCCGTCCAGCGGTGTTTCAGGTGAAGCCGAACACCCCGCTCCGCCAGACGCCTCAGCCAGGCGCGGAGCAGCGGGGAGGCCTTCATCGATTGCGGGAAGATCCGGCCGGTCGGGCCGACATGCGCGGGCATCCCAAGACCTTCCATCCAGGCGGTCACCTCGTCCGGCCCGAAAGCTCCGATCTGGTCAGGGAATAGTCCGCTATAGTCATGGTATCGCATGAGGACGTCATGACCTGATCCGGTATGAGATATGTTCAGTCCGCTTTTTCCGGCCATCAGGAACTTGCGGCCTGCGCTCGGCATCGCCTCGTAAACGTCGACGCCGACACCGGCGTTCGACAGCACTTCAGCAGCCATCAGGCCTGCCGGGCCGGAGCCAATGACAGCGACGCGATCAGTCGTCACGGATCACCCGCGCCTTGCCCCGGCCGAGCGCCAGCGCCTTGATCGCGCCCCGGAACGTCTGCACTTCCTGGCGGGTCCAGTCCGCCCGGATCAGGGCGGCGCGGAGATTGTCCTTCATCAGCGGCGTCTTCTCTGGCGGGAAGAAATATCCCGCTCTTTCAAGCTCTTCCTCGAAATGCTCGAACATGCGGTAGAGTTCGTCGCGCGGCGCCAGGTCTCCCAGGCCGGCCTTGTTGTCCCCCTCGTCGGCGCGCGGTCCGATGGCGAGCTTGCCCCACTCCGCGCAGAACACACAGACGGCTTGGGCGAGGTTCAGGCTCTTGAAATCCACATCCACGGGATAGGTCATCAGGAAATCGGCCACTGCAACTGCATCGTTCGGCAGGCCGGACTTCTCCGCCCCGAACATGATCGCCGATTTGCCGGTGCCGAGCCGCTCATGCGCCACCTCAGCCGCGCCCTGGGCATCGCCCACCCGCTTCTCGATCCCCCGCAGCCGCGCCGTCGCCGCCGCGAGCCAGGTGATGCCCTCCAGCGCATCCTGTAGTGTTTCATGCACAGTCACGGTCACGCCCGCCTCGAAAGCGCCGGCCGACATGGTGTCAGCGGCCGGATTCGGCCAGCCGTCGCGCGGCGTGACGAGGCGCAGATCCGTCAGACCAAAGTTGCGCATGACACGCGCAGCCGCGCCGATATTTTCGCCCAATTGGGGCGAGTGGAGAATGATGGCCGGGCTGCGGTGATCTGCCATGTCGTAACCTGTTTTGACGCCTGCCCGGGCTCTGCTATAGGCCTGCCAGACAATTACAAGCGCAAGGACTTCCAAATATGGCGAAAATCAAGGTCAAGAACCCGATCGTCGAGATGGACGGGGACGAAATGACCCGCATCATCTGGCAGCTTATCAAGGACAAGCTGATCCACCCCTACCTGGACGTCGACCTGAAATATTACGACCTGTCGATCCAGAAGCGCGACGAAACCGACGACCAGATCACCATCGACGCCGCCAACGCCACCAAGCAATACGGCGTGGCTGTGAAGTGCGCGACGATCACGCCGGACGAAGCCCGTGTGGAAGAGTTCGGCCTGAAGAAGATGTGGCGCTCGCCGAACGGCACGATCCGCAACATCCTCGGCGGCGTTGTGTTCCGCGAGCCCATCGTGATCTCGAACATCCCGCGCCTCGTCCCGGGCTGGACCCGCCCGGTCGTCGTTGGCCGTCACGCTTTCGGTGACCAGTACAAGGCCACCGACTTCCTCGTGCCTGGCAAAGGCAAGCTGACCATGAAATGGGAAGCCGAGGACGGTTCCGACACCAAGGAATACGAAGTGTTCGACTTCCCGTCGGCCGGTATCGCCATGGGCATGTACAACCTCGACGAGTCGATCCGCGACTTCGCCCGCGCCAGCATGAACTACGGCCTGCAACGCAAGTGGCCGGTCTACCTGTCGACCAAGAACACCATCCTCAAAGCCTATGATGGCCGCTTCAAGGACATCTTCCAGGAAGTGTTCGACAACGAATTCGCCGACAAGTTCGCTGAATTCGGCGGCACCTATGAGCACCGCCTGATCGACGATATGGTTGCAGCCTGCATGAAATGGTCCGGCGGCTATGTCTGGGCCTGTAAGAACTATGACGGCGACGTCCAGTCCGACACGGTTGCCCAGGGCTACGGCTCGCTCGGCCTGATGACCTCGGTTCTGATGAGCCCGGATGGCAATACGGTCGAAGCGGAAGCCGCCCACGGCACAGTCACCCGCCACTACCGCAACCACCAGAAGGGCGAAGCAACCTCGACCAACTCGATCGCTTCGATCTACGCCTGGACCCAAGGCCTCGACCATCGCGGCCGGATGGATGGAACGCCGGAAGTACGGGAATTCGCGCAAACGCTGGAGAAGACCATCGTCGAGACGGTCGAAGCCGGCTTCATGACGAAAGACCTCGCCCTCCTCGTGGGCCCGGATCAGGGATACCTGACCACCGAAGGCTTCATCGAGAAAGTCGCCGAGAACTTCGAAAAAGCCATGTCGAAGGCCTGATCCTTCGGCACAGCCCACCAAAGAAAACCCCGCAGCATGCTGCGGGGTTTTTTATTGGGCGTCCGGCACTTCCGATACAGCCGCCGGGTTTTCCGCAACCGCCTCTGGTGATCTGTCACCGCGCAGCACGTACCAGACGATGCCGACCAGCATAGCCATCGGGATCAGCCAGAACAGCCACACAGGCCGCGCAGGCGCGCGTTCTGGCAGGTCTGGCTTCGGATCACCGGGGTCAGTCATTCGGGGTCCTGTCGGAATGTTGAATCGCCGCTCTACCTGCGAGCGTCGTCAATGACGCGCCCAAGTCAAGCTCTGTTCGGGTTCAGGCCTCACCCAGAAGGCGGCGGACATGGTTTTCAAGGTCCAGCTGGCGCAGGCGTTTGAGACGCTCGACCAGCAGGATCCGGCGGAGCCGCTGATAGGCGACTTCAAGATCTTCATTGACGATGACATAGTCATAGCGGCGCCAGTGCATGATCTCGCGCTTGGCATCTTCCATGCGGCGGGCGACGATTTCCGGTGTTGAGCCGGGCCGGGCCGCCAGCCGCTGTTCCAGTGCGCTGATACTGGGCGGCAGGATGAACACGGAGACGACATCGTTCGGCATCTGGTCATGCAGCGCATCGGCGCCCTGCCAGTCGACGTCGAAGAGCACATCCTCTCCGGCTTCCAGCCGTGCGACCGTGTCAGCTTTCGGCGTTCCGTAATACTTGTCGAAGACATGCGCCCATTCCAGAAACTCGCGACGCTCAATCATTTCCTGGAACATCTGTTCGCTGCGGAAGAAATAATCCTTCCCGTCTTCTTCTCCGGGACGAGGCTCACGCGTCGTGGCGGAGACCGACAGTTTCACATCGTGAAACTCTTCGATCAGCTTACGGGCCAGCGTCGTCTTGCCGGCGCCCGACGGGCTGGAGAGGACCAGCATCAGCCCCCGGCGCGTTCCGCTGTCTTTTGGGTGTCCGCTATTCGACATTGGCGGCCTGCTCCTTGAACTGGTCGATAAGCCCTTTGAGACCGAGTCCCGCATTCGTCAAATCGAGGCTGATGGATTTCGAGCAGAGCGTGTTGGCCTCGCGGTTGAGTTCCTGCGCCAGGAAGTCCAGTTTCCGGCCGACCGGTGAGCCGCCTGCGAGCAGTTCCCGTGCCGAGGCGAAATGCGCACTCAGCCGGTCGAGTTCCTCACGTACATCCGCCTTGGCCGCGCTGAGCGCGATCTCTGCCGCCATCCGGTCCTTGTCGACCCGGCCATCGGGATCGAGCTCGTCCAGCTGCTTTGTGAGGCGCTCCTTGAGCAGGGCCGGCTGGGTGCCGGCCAGATCACCAGCCTGGCGCCAGTGGGCCTCCATGCTGGCGACAAGGCCTTCCAGCAACTCTGCCAGCATACTGCCCTCGCGCTGTCGCTCGGCTTGCAGAGCCTGTAGCGCTTCTTCGCCTGCCTGGGCCAGCAACCTGGTGATAGCTTCATTCCCTGCCAGATCGCGGAGACTGGAGGCCCCCGGCTCCACGACACCCTTGACGTTCATCAGGCTCGCGAACACGTCACCCGACAAAGCCGTGCCCGTCCGCTTCTCAACAGCAGCCGCCAGCGCATCGAGAAGCGAATTGTTGATAGTTGCCGTGTCGGCACCGCTTGCGAGGTCAATCCGGAGCGCGACCTGCAGGGATCCGCGCTTGAAGAATTTTGGCGCAGCGGACTTGATGGCGCGATCAAGCGCTTCGAATCCCGGCGGATAATTCACGCGCACGTCCAGCCCGCGGCCGTTGACGCTCTTCGCCTCCCAGGCCCAGCTGCCCCATTCGGCCTCACCCGCGACACGGGCAAAACCGGTCATCCCCGAAAGTACGCTCATTCGCCTGCCCGCTCCCGTGCAATCTCTTTCCGCTCATAGGCGCGATAGGCGGCTACATTGCGATTGTGTTCCGCCAGCGTCTTGGCGAACAGGTGCCCGCCCTTGCCGTCCGCGACGAAGAAAATATATTCCGTGTGCGGTGGGTTCAGCACCGCTTCGATCGCCCCCCGCCCCGGATTGCAGATCGGCGTCTTCGGCAAGCCGTCGATCTGGTAGGTATTCCAGTCCGTCTTCGTGTCGATCTCCGACCGGCGCAAAGTGCGGCGCTGGCCCCTGGCATTATAGAGCGGTTCACCGCGCGAGACGCCGTAGATGATCGTCGGGTCGCTTTCCAGCCGCATGCCGCGCTTCAGGCGCGTTGTGAAAAGGGCCGCGATTTCCGGCTGTTCTTCCACCCGGCCGGTTTCCTTTTCGACAACGGAGGCCAGGATCACCGCCTCATAGGGCGTTTTCACCGGGATTTCCGGATCGCGCTCCGGCCAGAGATCCTCCAGCAATTCAGTCTGCTTGTCCTGCATCAGCTGGACCAGCTCGGCGCGGGTCATGCCCCGGTCGAAGAGGTAGGTGTCCGGCAGAAGGGAACCTTCCGCCACCTCCTCTTCCGGCATGTCCCCAACGAGGACCGGATCCGCCTCAATCACTTTCAGGAGCTGCGCCGTCGTGCGCCCTTCCGGCAAGGTGATCTTGTAAAGGATGCCTTTGCCTTCGATCAGCGTGTGCAGCACTTCGACCATGCTGGCTCCGCGCTCGATCTTGAATTCGCCGGCCTTGATATCGGTTTCCGTGTTTTCCAGCTTTGCTTTCAGACGGATCAGCTCGGCGCTGCGAATGATGCCTTCCTGCTCCAGGCGGACGGCAACGCCAGCGAGGCCCTCACCGGGTTCCACATGGAAAACAACATCTTCGGCCAGCGGGCCATCCCGGTTCAGCGCGTCCTGCATCCAGACCCAACCAGCACCGGCAGCGGCCCCACCAATGACGAGGACAAGGACGATGAGCGACAGCAGGCCCTTCAGAAATTTCATGCGTAGCCTCGATCAGCGGGTTTCCTGCACCGCAGCCTAAGCGGGGTGCAGGACTCCGGAAAGGGACTTACTTCACCTCGCGCAGGATGAGGCTGGCGTTGGTTCCGCCGAAGCCGAAGCTGTTCGACATGGCGGCACGCACGCGGCCCTTCTTGGCCTTGTGCGGGATCAGATCCAGCTTGGTCTCGAAGCTCGGATTGTCGAGGTTCAGCGTCGGCGGCATGACCTGGTCACGGATCGCCAGCGCGCAGAATGCGCTTTCGATTGCCCCGGCGGCGCCCAGCAGGTGGCCTACAGCCGATTTCGTCGACGACATGGACATGTTGCTGGCATGGTCGCCGAAGGCACGCTCGACAGCGCCTGCTTCGCCTTCATCGCCTTTCGGGGTCGAGGTACCGTGTGCGTTGACATAGTCGATCTCGGTCGGATCGATGCCCGAATTCTTGAGCGCCATTTTCATGGCGCGGTAGCCACCCTCAGCCCCTTCGGCAGGGGCCGTGATGTGGTAAGCGTCGCCGGTCAGGCCATAGCCTACGACTTCTGCATAAATCTGCGCGCCGCGTGCCTTGGCGTGCTCATACTCTTCGAGCACGACGACAGCAGCACCTTCGCCCATGACGAAGCCGTCGCGGTCCTTGTCATACGGACGCGAAGCCTTTTCGGGCGTGTCATTGAAATTGGTGGACATGGCCTTGGCGGCGCAGAAGCCGGCAATGCCAATACGGCCGATCACAGCTTCGGCGCCTCCTGCGACCATCACATCGGCATCGCCGTATTTGATGAGGCGGGACGAATCCCCGATGGCATGTGCGCCAGTGGCGCAGGCCGTGACGACCGAGTGATTAGGTCCCTTGAACCCATATTTGATCGAGACCTGGCCAGAGGCGAGGTTGATCAGGGCCGAGGGGATGAAAAACGGGCTGACCTTGCGCGGACCATGCTCATGCAGCGTGACCGCGGTTTCATAGATCGACTCCAGCCCGCCAATGCCCGATCCGATCAGGACGCCTGTGCGTTCCTTCTCTTCTTCATCTTCGGGCCGCCAATTGGCGTCTTCAACAGCCTCCTCTGCCGCCGCGAGGGCGTAGAGGATGAACTCATCGATCCGGCGCATCTCCTTTTTGGAAACGAACTTTTCGGAATCGAATGCTTCAGGGTCTCCCTCGCCACCACCGCGGCCAGTCACCCACGGCACCTGGAAAGCGATCTTGCACGGCATGTCTTCGGGATCGAACGTATCGATACGCCCGGCCCCCGACTTGCCGGCAATAAGCCGCTCCCATGTGGCTTCGCGTGTCGCCGCAAGCGGCGAAACGATACCAATACCGGTGATGACGACGCGGCGGTCAGACATGGAGACCCCTCTTGTCCAAGATGTCTTAGATGTGAGCCTTGATATGGGTCACGGCGTCACCGACGGTACGGATGGATTCCTGCACGTCGTCCGGGATCTCGATATTGAATTCTTCCTCGAAAGCCATGACCAGCTCGACGAGGTCCAGCGAGTCTGCGCCAAGGTCGTCAATGAAGCTCGCGCTTTCGACGACTTTGTCACCTTCCACGTCGAGATTGTCGACAACGATTTTCTTAACACGTTCAAGAACGTCAGACATGCTTACCTCTCTTAAATGCCTGAGGAATGGTCCGAAATCCGAACCATTGTGTTGCGCCTAGCACACAGTTATCCGAGCCGCCAAGCCCTTGTATAGCTGTGAACTGTGCCTATCAGATCATGGCCATGCCGCCATTTACGTGCAGTGTCTGCCCCGTAACGTAGGCGGCTTCGTCTGAGGCCAGATACACCGCAGCTGCAGCAATATCACCACCCTGCCCCAAACGGCCGGCCGGAATTCTCCCGAGAAGCGAACTCTTCTGCGCTTCCGGCAGCACGTCCGTCATCGGTGATTCGATGAAGCCAGGTGCGATTGCGTTGGCTGTAATGCCGCGGCTGGCGACTTCCTGAGCCAGTGATTTGGTAAACCCGATCATCCCGGCTTTCGACGCACAATAGTTCGTCTGACCGGGGTTTCCGGTCACGCCAACGACCGATGTAATACCGATGATGCGGCCGTGACGGCGCTTCATCATGCCCCGCACCACGCTTTTGGTCAGGCGGTAATAAGACCCCAAATTGATGTTGATGACGTCGTTCCAGTCGTCGTCCTTCATCTGCATCAGCAGCTTGTCGCGGGTGATGCCGGCATTCGCGACCAGGATGTCCAGCGGCCCGATAGCCTCTTCTGCCCTGGCAGCAAGACCGTCCACCGCTTCCGGGTCGGACAGGTTACAGGTGACCACGGCGCTTTCGCCCGGCAGCGTCGCCGCCACCTCGTTCAGCACGCCTTCGCGGGTGCCGGACAGGACGACTTTCGCGCCGGCCTCCGACAGGGCTTTCGCAATCGCGCTGCCGATGCCGCCGGAAGCGCCGGTGACGAGGGCCGTACGGCCGGTGAGTGTGAACATGGGATTATCCCTTCATGGCTTGTGCGAAGGCTTCGAGATCCTCAGGAGACCCGAGAGTGAAGCCGTTCAGTGATTTCTCGATTCGGCGCTGCATGACCGTCAGCACCTTACCGTTGCCAACTTCGCCCGTCGTGTCGACGCCTTGTGCGACCATGAACTGCACGCTCTCGGTCCAGCGGACACGCCCGGTGACCTGTGAGATAAGGTTCTGGCGGATGGTTTCCGGATCGGTCACGGCGCTCGCGGAGACATTCGCAACCACCGGGACAACAGGCGCCTTGATCTCGGTGCCCGCCAGCGCTTCGGCCATCGCGTCGGCGGCCGGCTGCATCAGGGAACAATGGAAAGGCGCCGACACATTGAGCGGCATCGCCTTCTTCACGCCATTCGCCCTCGCCCACTCGCAGGCCGCATCAATCGCCGCTTTGGAGCCGGACAGTACCAGCTGGCCCGGCGCGTTATCGTTCGCCAGTTCGCAGGCCCCACCCGTCTCACGGCCCGCAGCGCAGGCGGCTTCTGCCTGCTCGACATTCGCGCCCAGTAGCGCCGCCATGGCGCCTTCGCCGGGCTGTACGGCAGATTGCATGGCGTTGCCGCGAATGCGCAGCAGACGCGCCGTATCGGCAATTGTCAGCGATCCTGCAGCGGCAAGCGAGGAATATTCCCCCAGCGAGTGACCAGCCACAAAGGCCGCGTCCTTTGCGGAAATACCGAATTCGGCTTCCAGCGCCTTCATCGCCGCCAGCGAGTGCGCCATCAGGGCCGGCTGCGTGTTTGAGGTGAGTGTCAGCTCTTCAATGGTGCCGTTCCACATCAGGTCCGACAGGCTCTGGCCGAGGGCCTGATCGACGGTCTGGAAGACCTCCCGGGCGGCCGGAAAGGCATCCGCAAGGGCCTTGCCCATGCCGATTTCCTGGCTGCCCTGGCCAGGAAAAATGAAAGCGAGTTTGGTCATCGGCGATTCTCCCGAAATTTTGGCCGTGCCTAAAGGTGAGACCGCGTGTGCGCAAGCTATTGAAATTCCTTGCCAGATAGGCTTTACAGCCGCCTTCATGGACAGGGATGCGGTCCTTGGTACTCCGGAATGAGCCGGGGGAAGAGGGGCCATCGTCCGGCAGTTTCCCGCTGTCAGGCGCCGCACCCCTTTGATTTTGGGAATGAAAACATGGCTTTTTACGAGCATGTCGTGATCACACGACCTGACATCTCGCCGGCACAGGTCGACTCTTTTGTCGAAGAACTGTCCGGCTTCCTCAAGGAAAAAGGCGCCACCATCGGCAAAACCGAATACTGGGGCCTCCGCAACCTTGCCTACCCGATCAAGAAGCAGCGCAAGGGTCACTACTCGCTGATCAACATCGACGCCCCCGCTGAAGCGATCCACGAACTGGAACGCCGCCAGCGCCTGTCGGAAGACGTGATGCGCTACATGACCATCCGCGTGGAAGAACTGAGCGACGAGCCGTCGCCGGTGCTCTCCCGTAAAGACCGCCGCCGCGACTAGGAAAGGGACAGGACATGGCTCAGAAACTGAACATTACGAATATCCCGGCCCGCCGTCCGTTCGGCCGCCGCCGCAAGGTCGATCCGTTTTCGGGCGATAACGCCCAGACGATCGACTACAAAGACGTGAAACTGCTTCAGCGCTATATCTCTGAAAAAGGGAAAATCGTGCCGAGCCGCATCACGGCTGTGAACCTGAAGAACCAGCGCAAGCTTGCCCAGGCCATCAAACGTGCCCGCATGCTCGCCCTGCTTCCCTTTGAAGTGAAGTAAGGAGAGACTGACATGCAAGTGATCCTCCTTGAGCGCGTCGAGAACCTCGGTGGTATCGGCGAAGAAGTGAAGGTGAAGAACGGCTTCGCCCGTAACTTCCTTCTCCCGCAAGGCAAGGCCCTGATGGCCAATGACCGTAACCGCGCCCGTTTCGAGCGTGAACGCGATGCCATCGAAGCCCGCAACGCGGAAGCCCGCGCAGCTGCTGAGAACGAATCCCAGAAGCTCGACGGCGCCATCTTCGTGCTGATCCGCCAGGCTGGCGACACCGGCCACCTCTACGGCTCCGTCACCGCACGTGACATCGCTGACGCTGCTGAATCCGCTGGCTACAGCGTGCCGCGTTCGGGCGTTCGTCTCGACAAGCCGATCAAAGAGATCGGCATGTACGACGTCTCTATCCGCCTCCACGCGGAAGTTACCGTCACCGTGCAGGCAAACATTGCCCGCTCGCAGGACGAAGCGGACCGTCAGGCCAAAGGCGAAGACATTGTTGCTGCGCTCCAAGCTGCCAACCAGGCACAAGATGACGAGCAGGCCGGTGAACTCGCCGAAGCTGCTGCAGAGCGTGCCGCCGAAGGCCCGGCCGAAGAAGAATAAGCTTCACGGCAGACCAGATTGGAAAGGCCGCACTTCCGGGTGCGGCCTTTTTCTTTGGCATTTCCATCACTTGGCAGGCCATCCACTGATGACGGCGACTTATCCACAGGTCTGGCCGCTCTATCACCGTGCACTCTGACCTCAGGTAAGGTAGGGTTAACCTCATGCCGCTCGACGACACCGCCTCTCCGAAAGACGCCATCGCGCCACCGCATAATCTGTCGGCGGAAGCTGCTGTGCTGGGCGCCATTCTGTTCGACAACAATTCCTACCAACGCGTCGCTGACATCCTGCGCGCATCGGACTTCTATGCCCCGGCCCATCAGGAATTGTATGAAGTCGCTTCCATCATGATCCAGCAGGGACGCATCGCTGATGGCGTGACCCTGCGCGAGCATTTCGAGAAAGCAGAGAAGCTGTCAGAGATTGGCGGCGCACGTTACCTGGAACAGCTGCTCGACTCAGCGGCTTTCGGGGCCGAGGTGGGCGACTACGCCCATATGATCCGCGACCTCGCCATGCGCCGCTCGCTGGTCGGCATTGGCAGTGACCTTCAGGGACGGGCACTGACCCCTGCCCCGGAAGAGAGCGGCGAGCGCCAGATCGAGCTGGCCGAACGCCAGCTGTTCGACCTCGCCGAGCGCGGCGCAACCGGCCGCGGCTTTACCAGCTTCGCCGAAGCGCTGACAGAATCGCTGAAAACGGCTGAAGCGGCCTACAAGCGCGAAGGCAAGATTGCCGGCATCCCAACGGGCCTGCGTGATCTCGACGAGAAACTCGGCGGCATGCACCGGTCTGACCTCATCATCCTCGCCGGACGTCCGTCGATGGGTAAGACGTCGCTGGCAACCAACATCGCTTACAACGCCGCCTCTGCGTATCGCGCGGAAATGCAGGAAGACGGCTCCAAGAAAACCGTGGACGGAGCAATCGTCGGCTTCTTCTCGCTGGAAATGTCGAACGAACAGCTGGCTACGCGTATCATCGCCGAGCGGACTGGCATCACGACACACCGCATCCGTCAGGGTGACCTGGACAAGAGCGACTTCGAACGCCTGCGAGAGGCAACCGAGGAACTGCAGAACCTACCGCTCTATATCGATGACACCGGCGGCATCTCGATCAGCCAGCTGGCGGCGCGCGCCCGCCGCCTGCAGCGTTCCGTCGGCCTCGACATGATCGTGATCGACTACCTGCAGCTGATCACCGTCAGCACGTCCAACGCCAATGCCAGCCGGGTGCAGGAAATCACCCAGATCACGACCTCGCTGAAGGCGCTGGCCAAAGACCTCAACGTTCCCATCATCGCCCTGTCCCAGCTCTCCCGTGCCGTGGAGCAGCGCGACGACAAACGTCCGCAGCTCTCCGACCTTCGCGAATCCGGCTCGATCGAGCAGGACGCCGACGTCGTCATGTTCGTCTATCGCGAGGAGTACTATCTCGCCCGGACCGAACCCGGCGCAGACCCGACCGATCCGGCTTCGAACGAGAAATGGGCGCAGTGGCGCCAGCGGATGGATGAAGTTTACGGCAAGGCCGAATGTATCATCGGCAAGCAGCGTCACGGCCCGATCGGCCGCGTGGAACTCGCCTTCGACTCCAACATCACCCGCTTCGGCGACCTGACCAAGGAGCAGCAGGGCTACGGCGCCGACCTCGAATAGATATCCCTATTCTCCGCGCTCCTTCACCGCCTCGCTGAGCTCTCTTACCGCAGAGCTGAGCAAATTTAGTTCAGCCACATTTATGGGTACCCTGTTCTGCTCGCGGGTATATTTTGAACTATCCGCGATCCTCAGAAACAGACTTTTATGATCCGCGCTAATAACTTGTCTTTCGTGCAGCATATTTATGAACGGTCGACCACCGGGCCATCTACCACGGAAGAGCGTTTTCGTGTGACCGTGCAATCCGGATGAATCCAGAAACTCCTGGCAAATTGATGCTGCCTGCGTCTGAATGCTCTTCACAATGGTCACTGCATTTGGCAGGTCATCAATGGTATAGTTAGCCCGAATCCCGGCTTGCTGCAGAGCATAATCATTCAATATACGGAATGAATTTCGCGTCTCCTCAGAAAGCGATTTGATTTCCTCGCTGGCTGACTGAAGTTGTTGCTTAAGCTCTTTGATTTCACCTCGAAAAATCAAAGGAACGAACACCGCTGCGAACGCTGCCGCATAGAATGTAAACAACTGAGCCAAAACCGCTCCTTGCCCCTCTGAAATTTGGTTCCAAAAAGGTGTGAGAGTCCCAGATGAAAATCCCCACGTGATTCCAACAACTGCTGAAATGCCAATTGCAGCCAGAAAAGCTGCGCTAAAATTCAGAAGCCAGTTGCTGTGCTTCTGTTCCAGTTCGTTATCGACCATCGGTCCCTCCCAACTATTGGAAGAAATCTATTTCCACCATTCGTGAAGCGCAATGCAGACCTTGGAGCCTAGCTTAGCTCAGCGCCGCGTGCAGCAGGTCCAGCGCCTCTATGGCAAAACGGCGCATATTGTCCTCCCTGTCGTTGAGACCGGTCTCCAGCGTCCGCGACACTTCGAACCGGTCCGGACCGCAGACAGCCACACAGGTGTGCCCTGCCGCATCGCCATAGGGATTGCCGTTCGGCCCGGACGCCCCGGTTTCGCACAGGCCCCAGTCAGCGCGCAGCTTCCCCCGGATCGTGCGGGACAAGAGCCGTGCATAGGGCTCGGTCGAAGAGCGCATGTCGCCAAGATCTTCCTTCGTCAGGCCCAGCAACCCCCGGAAAGCCTGCGGCGTATAGATCACCCCGCCGCCCCGGTAGAAGGCCGAGGCCCCCGGCATAGCCAGCAAGGCTGCCGAAATCAGGCCACCGGAAGAAGATTCCGAAATCGCGACGGTCTCGCCGCGCTGTCTGAGGCGCTCGCCGATATCGGCGGCGATGGGAAGAAGGCTTTGCATGCCGTCCATCAACCAACCGAATGGCGCGCTGGCAAGCCTCGACGTAAAGACAGGTGTTGGTTTCGCGGGCCTTTGCAGTCACACTCCTCCGGTAACCGCAGGAGGGAGCCGAAATGGATCTGCATCTCAAAGGAAAGAACGCCGTCATTCTGGGTGGCACACGCGGCATCGGACGCGCCATCGCTGATACGCTCGCGAAAGAAGGCGCCAATGTCGCCATCTGTGCCCGCCACGAAAAGCAGGTCGCCGAGACGGTCGAAGTACTGCAGGCCAAGGGCGTCAAGGCAACCGGCGCCTCCGTCGACATTACCGACGCCGATGCCCTCAAATCCTGGATCCGCAAAGCCGGCGTGGAACTGGGCGGTATCGACATCCTCGTTTCAAATGCCGGCGCCATGGCACAGGGCAACACGCCGGAAGCCTGGACACAGAATTTCCAGCTGGACGTGCTGGGCGCAGTGAACGCGTTCAACGCGGCGGAGCCTTTCCTCGACAAGGCCGCCAAGGCACATGGCGATGCAGCCTTCATCATCATCGCGTCCATTTCGGCAGCTCAGGCCGACAGGGCGGACTCCTATGGCCCGGTCAAGGCGTCCCTCATCCACTTCGCCAAAGGGCTCGCCCGCGAAAACGCGGGCAAGCGCCTGCGCGTCAATGTCGTCTCGCCGGGCATGGTCTACTTCGAGGGCGGCATCTGGCACATGATCGAGACCAATCAGCCGGAATTCTTCAAGCAGGCCAACTCGCGCAACCCGACAGGGCGTTGCGCAACGCCTCAAGAAATCGCCAATGCGGCCGTGTTCCTCGCAAGCCCGGCCTCATCCTACACCACAGGGGTAAACCTGATTGTGGACGGTGCCGTTTCCAACCGCGTGAACTTCTGACGTAATTAAAAATCGTGCCGGCAGGCGGGCCTTACAGCCCGCCCAACCAGTCGATCAGATAGCGGTTCACTTCTTCCGGGCGCTCCTGCTGGGTCCAGTGGCCACAGCCCTCCAGCAGGTGACAACCGCGAAGGTCTGCCAGGTTCGGCTTCATCGCCGCAACGAAGTCTCCCTGGAACATTTTCAGTACCAGGTCCTTCGTTCCACCGATGAACAGCGATGGCTGCTGGATCACCGGATTGGCCGGATGGTTCTTCAGGAACGCATAGTCGCGCGCATGATTGCGGTAACGGTTCAGCGGACCGCGAAAGCCGGATTTACGGAACTGGCTGTCGTAATAGGCGATGTCTTCCTCACTCAGCCAGGGCAGCGGTGCAGGCGGCTCCGGCAGGCGGTGCAGCAGCGTATCGCCATGTTTCTTGTCCGTCGGCCAGGTGCCATCGGGTGCATCGCCGGAAATCGCATAGTAAAATTTCCGGATGGTCGCGGCAGGATCTGCTTCCAGCTCCGCTTCCGGCGGGCCGATATCCTGGAAGTAGACCTGATAGAAGAACAGACCTCGTTCCGTGAACACTTTGTGCACCATGTCCAGGAACATGACGTCGCCCATCGGCAGGTATGGTACGGAAAGGCCAGCGACCGCACGGAACTTGTCCGCATGCAGACGGGCCGTGTTCCACGCAATCGGGGCGCCCCAGTCATGTCCGACGACAACCGCTTTCTCTCCGGGCGACAGGACTTCGGCAATGCCGGCAATGTCGCCCGTCAGGCTTTCGAGGTCATACGTCTCGATCGCCTCTGGCCGATCAGATTCGCCATAGCCGCGCACATCCGGCGCAGCGACCCGGTAGCCGGCCTCGCTCAGCGCCTTGATCTGGTGGCGCCAGGAATACCAGCTTTCGGGAAAGCCGTGGACGAGCACGACAAGCGGCCCGTCCCCGGCAGTCGCCACGCGCAGCGTGACGCCATTCGTCTTTACGAACTCGAAATGCTGATCGCTCACGAGCCATCCCCGCCAATCCATTTGAATTCCGGCTCCTCCCACCAAGGGAAGAAGCTCGGCATGCCGTCGGATACTTTCACCGGATAGGTCGGCTGGCGCTTCTCAAGGAAGCTCATCACGCCTTCGCGGGCGTCTTCGGTCTTGCCGCGCGAATAGATCGCGGCGGAGTCGACAATGTGCGCTTCCATCGGATGGCTTGCGCCCAGCATGCGCCACATCATGTGACGGGTCAGTGTCGTGGAAACAGCGGCGGTGTTGTCCGCAATCTCACGTGCCAGCTCCTTTGCCTTGTCCAGAAGCTCTGCCTGCGGATAGACGGCCTTCACGAAGCCTGCATCGAGCGCTTCCTGCGCCGGGAAGATCCGGCCGGTGTAGCACCAGTCCAGCGCCTGCTGGATGCCGACAAGCCGCGGCAGGAAGTAGGAAGAGGCCGCCTCCGGATTGATACCCCGACGGTTGAACACGAAGCCGAAACGGGCGTTATCGGCGGCCAGGCGGATGTCCATCGGCAGCTGCATGGTCACGCCGATGCCGACGGCCGCGCCATTGATGGCACCGATCACCGGCTTCAGGCTGTTGAAGATGCGCAGTGTTACGCGTCCGCCGCCGTCGCGCTGGATATCTTCGCTGGCGGTACGGCCAGCCTCACCGTCGCCCGAACGCTTGTCATAGTCGAAAGTCTTGGCGCCGGCCGACAGGTCTGCCCCGGCACAGAAGGCCCGGTCGCCATGCCCCGTCACGATCACGACACGCACATCGTCGTCTGCGTCGGTGATGTCGAAGGCCTCGATCATTTCCTGCATCATCTTGCCTGTGAAGGCGTTCATTTTCTCTGGCCGGTGAAGGGTCAGGATGGCGATGCCATCTTCCTTCTCCAGCTTGATTTCCTCGAATGTCTTGAGCGCCGTAGCGGCCATGGCCGATCTCCCTTTTGCTTCAGAGGCCAGTGAGGCGGGGTTCCGCAGGGTTCGTCAAGCGGTCAGCAAGCGCAATCGCCCGGCCGGGCTGGACAGGCGCCGCAGCGTCACCCGCTTGACGCAGCGCATGAACGGACAGGATAGTCCGGTTGAATTTCAGTTCGCCAGCACAGGACCGCCCCTCATGAGACTGACGCCCGCCTTCGCCGCGCTTGCAATTGCTTCGGCCGTCGCCGCCCCGGCCCTGGCCGAAACCACATATGTCTCGGCAGACCGGTTTATCGACCCGGCAGATGGCAAAGTGATCCGCAACGCAGCCTTTATGATTACGGATGGCAAGATCACGGCCAGAGGCACGAAATCCACCCTGAAGGCCCCGAGAAGCGGGAATGTCATCGAATTCGGCAGCGGATCGACCCTGATGCCCGGCTTCATCGACATGCACGTCCACCTGACGGGCGATGCCGATGACCCGCCCTATGAGTCCCTCTCCTTCTCGGACGAGCGGATGGCGATCACCGGGGTCAAGAATGCCAAGCTCACCCTGCTCGCCGGTTTCACCACCGTTCGCAATGTCGGCGCCGAATCCTATGGCGACGTCGCCCTTCGCGATGCGATCAATGAAGGTGACGTGCCCGGCCCGCGCATGTATGTCTCCGGCCCACCGGTCGGCATTGTCGGCGGGCACTGCTCGGACAACAACCTGCTGCCATCCGAATACCACCTGACCGGCGAAGGCGTCGCGACCGGCCCGTGGGAATTCCGGGCGAAGGTGCGCGAGAACATCAAGTATGGCGTCGACCTCATCAAGACCTGCTCCACCGGCGGCGTCTTCTCCAAGGGCACGGCGCTCGGCGCGGCTCAGGGCACGCTGGAAGAACTGACGGCGGCAGCGGAAGAGGCCCACGCCCGCGGCCTGAAGATCGCCAGCCACGCGCACGGCACGGTCGGCATCAGGAATGCCATCCTCGCAGGCATCGACACGGTCGAGCATGCCTCAATCCTCGACGACGAAACAATCGAACTCGCCAAGGCGCACGGCACCTGGCTGTCCATGGACATCTACAATACCGAATACACCCTCTCCGAAGGCGCGAAGAACGGCGTGCTCCAGGAGTCGCTGGACAAGGAGCGCTCGATCTCGAAGATCCAGCGCGACAGCTTCACCCGCGCCGTGAAGGCCGGGGTGAAGATGGTGTTCGGCTCCGACGCCGGCGTCTATCCGCATGGCCTCAACGGCAACCAGTTCTCGCGCATGGTCACCTTCGGCATGACGCCGATGCAGGCGCTGCAGGCTGCGACGGTGAATGCCGCCGACGCGCTCGGCAAAGCGGGAGTCGTTGGGTGTGTGGATGTCGGCTGCTCCGCAGATTTCGTGGCCGTCAAAGGCGATCCGCTGGCAGACATGTCCATCCTCAGCGATGTAGACTTCGTGATGAAGGAAGGCGTCGCCTACAAGGTTGGCGGAAAAGCCCAGGGCGACGCGCTCTAGTCCGGCGGTATCCTATGGAATTTCACGACTTCCCCCCCGTCACGACCTATGCGGCGCCTTTCTTCGTGCTGTCCGTTGCCCTGGAATGGTGGGGCGTGAAGACCGGGCGATTCCATGGCCGGTATGAAACGAAAGACGCCTTCACCTCGCTGGCGATGGGCATCGGCAATGTCGTCGTGAATACGCTGACCGCGACGCTCTTCTTCTGGCTACTGATCGTTGCCTGGCCCTACCGGGTGTTCACCCTGCCCTATACCTGGTGGAGCTTCCTGGCCTGCTTCGTGCTGTATGACTTCATCTATTACTGGAAGCACCGGTTCGCCCACCGGGCGCGCTGGTGGTGGATGGAGCATGTGACGCACCACTCTTCCGAGCATTACAATCTGACAACCGCGCTTCGCCAGCCATGGTTCGGACCGTTCACCGGGCTCTACATTCTTGGCCTTCCGATGGTGATCCTCGGCTTCCACCCTTACCTGATCGGCTTCGCAGCAGGCTGGAACCTGCTCTACCAGTTCTGGATCCACACAGAGGCGATCACCCGGATGCCGAAATGGTTCGAGGCGGTGATGAACACGCCGTCGCACCACCGGGTGCACCACGCGACCAACCCGCGATACCTCGACACCAATTATGCCGGGGTCTTCATCATCTGGGACAAGATGTTCGGCACCTTCGTTCCGGAACTGGACGCGGACAAACCGGTCTACGGGATCGTCAAACCTGTCGGCTCCTACAATCCCTTCACCGTGGCCTTCCACGAATTCTTTGCCCTGATGCGGGACTGCGCGAGCGATGGGGTCCGGCCGGACAAATGGTTCGGCCGCATGATCAACGCACCGGGCTGGAGCCCGGATGGCCACCACAACCGCTCGGTCGAGCTGAAGCGCGCCTATGTCGACGCCCACCCCGACCAGGCAGGACAGCGGGGACTGCCCAATGACTGACACCGAAGCCCTCATTCACCGCTACTACGAAGCCTTCAATGCGGTAGACTGGGAAGGCATGCTCGCCTGCCTGGCCGAGGATGTCCGCCACGATGTGAACGAGGGCAATGCCCGTGGCGGCAAGGACCGGTTCCGCGAATTCCTTGCCCATATGGACACCTGCTACAGCGAGCAGCTGACCGATATGGCGGTCATGGTGTCCCGCAACGAGCTGCGCGCCGCGGCCGAGTTCATCGTCAACGGCATCTACAAGACCACCGATGGCGACCTGCCACCGGCGCATGGGCAGCGCTATCGCCTGCCCGCCGGAGCCTTCTTCGAGGTCGAGGATGGCTTCATCCGGCGCGTCACGACCTACTACAATCTCAGCGAGTGGATCCGGCAGGTCTCGTGAACATCCGTCCGCTTTCCGGCGCAGACCTAGACACGGCCCTGCCCGCGCTCGCCCGCCTGCGCATCGACGTCTTCCGAGCTTATCCCTACCTCTATGAAGGCTCGCTGGCCTATGAGGAGACCTATTTGCAGAAGCTCGCCAAGGCGAAGGATGCCTTCATCGTCGCGGCGGAGACAGACGAAGGCGAGGTCGTCGGATGCGCCACAGGTTCCGGCATGGACGACCAGCACGCCGAGTTTGCATTGCCGCTGAGCGCCGCGGGCTACGAACTGCCGACGACCTTCTATTTCGGGGAGTCCGTCCTGTTGCCTGACTGGCGAGGCAAGGGAATCGGGCACGCCTTCTTCGACGCCCGCGAAGCCCATGCCATTGCTCATGGCTACAAGCGCGCCTGCTTCTGCGCCGTGGAGCGGCCGGAAGACCATCCGCAACGGCCAGCAGACTACTCCCCGCTCGACGCCTTCTGGCAGGCCCGCGGCTACCACAAACTGCCCGGTATGACCGCATACTTCACCTGGCCGGAACAGGCTGGCGGGCCGGAGGTCAACCACACGATGGCTTACTGGCTGCGGCAGTTCTGACGCTTTCCGCTACGTCTCCGGTGGACGCCACCGCCAGTGTGAGTATGGTCACGCCTGACTATTCTGAAGGGGCCGGTCACAAGTGCCCCCGGAATTCGTGAGGAGACACCGGAATGCATCCCCATCACCACGCCAAGACCAATCCGGACAAGCCCGCCTACATCATGGCTGGCTCAGGTGAGACCGTCACCTATGGCCAGCTGGAAGCACGCTCCAACCAGGTCGCCCACGCCCTGCGCGGCGCCGGTTGCAAGCCAGGCGACACGATCGCGCTGTTTGCCGAGAACTCGCCGCGCTATTTCGAGATCTGCTGGGGCGCGCAGCGCGCGGGGCTCTACTATGTCGCCATCTCCTCGCGCCTGACGGCCCCGGAAGTAGAATACATCCTGTCGGACTCCGGCGCGAAACTCTTCATCGCAGGCGCGTCCAAACGCGCGGTCGCCGAGGAGGTGAAGGCCCTCACCAATCTCGAGCATTACTGGTCCATCGACGGTCCGATGCCCGGCTTCGCACCGCTGGAACAGCTTCGGGGCGAGTTCCCGGAAACGCCGATCGCGGATCAGACGGCCGGCACGGATATGCTCTACTCTTCCGGCACCACCGGCCGGCCGAAAGGCATCCGCCCGCCGCTGGAGCCCGACACACCGATCGACGACACGAATGTGCTTATCCAGATCCTGCAAGCCTTCTCCGGCGCAGGAACGGACAGCGTCTACCTGTCGCCCGCCCCGCTCTACCATGCCGCCCCGCTGCGCTACTGCATGACTTTCATGAAGCTCGGCGCCACGCTGGTCATCATGGAAAAGTTCGACGCGGAATCACTGCTCGCCAATATCGAGAAGCACAAGGTCACGCACATGCAGATGGTGCCGACCATGTTCGTGAAGCTGCTCAAGCTGCCTGAAGAGGTCCGCAGGAAATACGACGTGTCCAGCCTGAAATGGGTTGTCCACGCGGCGGCGCCTTGCCCGGTGCCGGTCAAGGAACAGATGATCGAATGGTGGGGCCCCATCATCGACGAATATTATGCCGGGTCCGAAGGCAATGGCATGACCTGGGCAAAGAGCCCGGAATGGCTGACCCACAAGGGCACCGTCGGCAAGGCCGTTTATGGCGAGGTGAAGATCTGCGACGAGGAAGGCGAAGAAGTACCGGTCGGCGAGGAAGGCCAGGTCTATTTCGCCGGCACCACGCCGCCGAACTATCACAACTCGCCGGACAAGAACGAAGCCGCCCTGAACCCGAAGCACAAGGACTGGTCGTCCCTCGGCGATGTCGGCAAGCTGGACGAAGACGGCTATCTCTACCTGACCGACCGCAAGGCGTTCATGATCATCTCCGGCGGCGTGAACATCTATCCGCAGGAATGCGAAAACATCATGATCACCCACCCGAAAGTGGCCGATGTGGCCGTGATCGGCGTGCCGGATGAAGAGTTCGGCGAGTCCGTGAAGGCCGTCATCCAGCCCATGCCGGGCATTGCCCCTTCCGAGGAACTGGCTGCCGAACTGATGGAATTCGCGCAGGCGAACCTGTCAAAGATCAAATGCCCCAAGAGCATCGACTTCGACCCCGAACTGCCGCGCCACCCGACCGGCAAGCTCTACAAACGCCTCATCCGTGACCGCTACTGGGGCAAGAAGGACAGCCGCATCGTCTGATGCGCAAAAACGGCCCGGGCGGGAAAGCACCCGGGCCGCCAGCGGCTGCAACTCCTATTTCAGGAACGCGACAGCCTCATCCGTCGTCCAGACGGCATTCGCGATCATGGAATAATTCAGGAGCGCCGCGTCATAGGCTTCTTCGCCCGGCGCGCCGACAGCATCTTCCACCATGACGACATTGAAGCCCTGCTCGACCAGTTCCCGCATATGGGAATCCGTACAAAGATTGGCTGCAAAGCCGCCCATAATCACCGTATCGATGCCATGCTTGCGCAGCTGCATCACGAGATCGTTTGACTCCGGTCCATAGATCTTGTGCGGCGAAACGATCACGGTTTCCCCATCCAGAATGGCGGGTTTCAGCGGACCATAAAAATCCGCGCCTGTGCCAGCGATCTTTGAATAGTCCACCGGCCCGGCAACTTCGAACATATGAATGTCGTGCAGGGTCTGCTGGATCGGCCCGCGCGCCAGCCAGCCGCCATCCTGCGGGAAATAGAAGTGCGGACTGATGAACAACGGCACATCTTCCGACTTGGCAGACGCAATCAGCTTCGCGATATTCTCACGGGTGTGCAGGCGTTCCACATTACCCTTCACGAGCCCCCAGGCAGCGCCTTTTTCGCTCATGAAGTCATTCTGCGGATCGGTGATCAGCACAGCTGTTCGCGCCGGATCAGGCTGGAAGCCGGCGGCCGGCTCTGCTGAGGCGCACCCTGCGAACGTCAGCATGGCACCGGCCATAACCAACGCCGCCGCGAAGCCCTTCCGGGAGGATTTCAGACCAAACATTCTTGTCTCCTTTGCTGTCTGGCAGGCCGGAACCTGCGCCTCAGCGGGCCGCCGGGGAAATTCAGAGTTTGGATTTGATTGATAGATGCACTCAATCAATGATTGCGCTATGCCTGATGCCAATCAGATAGAGTCCTTGCCGTGAAACTCCGCCAGATCGACTATGCCGTCCGCCTCGCTCATACGCTTTCTTTCCGGAAAGCCGCCGCCGAAGCCGGCGCGACCCAGCCCACGCTCTCTAACGGGCTTGTCCAGCTGGAAGAGGAACTGGGCGGGCGCCTGTTTGACCGGACGACACGCGAAGTGTCCCTCACACCGTTCGGACAGCACATGCTGCCCTTTCTCGAAGCCCTGCTCGGTGATGTGGACGAAATAGAAAAGGCGGCCTCTGCCTGGCACAATCCGGCACACAAGATTCTCCGGATCGGCATGTCCCCGCTGATCGACCTTAAAACTGTGGAGCGCGCGCTTGGCCCTTACCGGCAGGCAAACCCAAGCGTGTCGATTCTGTTCAAGGAATGCCTTCTGGATGATCTGATCGAACGTATACAGACGGGAAAGCTGGATTTCGGCCTGCGCGTAACGGAACCGGCACCGGACGGGATGCAGGTTCTTCCGGCCTATCGGGATCCGCTCTTCTACCTGCCGCGCGAGACGCAAGGGTCAGATCACTCGCTTCACCCATGGCAGATCAGCTCCCTGCCGGATGCGCCCATCATTTGCACAAATGGCACCTGCGGCCTCAACGCCGCACTCGAACGCCTGTTTGAGGCAGAGGGCGCCTGCCTGACACTCTATCCCGGATATGCGCTCAGCTATCACGTCATCGAGGAATGGACCGAACTCGGCGTGGGCGCAGCAATCCTGCCCGCGGCAAAACTGTCGGCGACGAACATGACCGCTGGTCCACTGCAGGGCCCGGACGGCCAGGCGCTGGAATTTTCCTTTGAATGGGTCATGAAATCAGCGCGCCTCGCCAACACGCCCACCCATATGAACGCCTTCCGCCAACATATAGAAACCATCGCCCCGGCCTTGCTCAATTCCTAGGAAAGGTACGTGGTGCGGCAACGTCTCACTGGTCCGGACCGCAGGCGCGCGCTAGGCAAACCGGATGACCCAGATTCCGAACCAGCGCCACCTGTTCGACATCCCTGACGGTGTCGCCTATTTCAACACTGCCACGATGGGGCCGATGACGAAGGCCTCCGTCGAGGCCGGGCAGAAGGGGCTCGCCCGCAAGCTGCAGCCCTGGCATATTCAGGAGACGGACTTCTTTGCCGACACCGAGCGCCTGCGCCCCCTGCTGGCAGAGCTGATCGGCGCCGACACAGACGGCATCGCCTTCTCGCCCTCGGTCAGCTACAGCCTGGCCACGGCAGCGAAGAACCTGCCCCTGTCGAAGGGCCAGGAGATCCTCGTGCTGGAGGACCAGTTCCCGTCCAATCTCTACGCCTGGCGTGAGCTGGCCAGCGCGACCGGCGCCACGATCCGCACAACCGGCGCGCACGGGAATGAAACCCTGTCGGACGCCCTGCTCGGTGCCATCGGGCCGGACACCGGCCTCGTCGCCTGCGGTCATATCCGCTGGACCGACGGCGCAATCCTCGACCTCGCCGCCATCGGCAAACGCTGCCGCGAGGTTGGCGCCGCGCTCGTGCTGGACCTGACGCAGAGCTGCGGCGCGCTGGCCTTCGACGTGAAGGACGTGCAGCCGGATTTCGTGGCCGTTGCCGCCTATAAATGGCTGCTCGCGCCTTACTCGACCGGCTTCCTCTATGCCGCCCCACAGCACCGCAGCGGCACGCCGCTGGAGCAGAACTGGATCACCCGCGAAGGCGCCACCAACTTCGCGCGGCTGATCGACTATACCGACGCCTACGCCCGCGGCGCCCAGCGCTTCGACATGGGCGAACGCTCGAACTTTGCGCTGCTGCCGGCCTTCGAGTCAGCGATCCGGACGGTCCTCGGCTGGGGCGTGACCAACATCCAGGAAACGCTCGGCGCGCGCAACGCGGTGCTGGCTGAACAGCTTGCCGGGATCGGTCTCGACTGCCCGCCGGCCGACGAGCGCGGCGCGCACTATCTCTGCCCGCACCTGCCGGAGAGTGTTCCGGCCGACCTGACCACCCGCCTGAAGGAAGATGGCATCTTCGTCTCACGGCGGGGCGACCGGCTCCGCATCACTCAGCATCTTTTCACCAGCGACGGCGATGTAGAGCATTTTATCGCAAGATTAGGTCATCATCTGAACGGCTGAAGTCACGACCTGATCCGGCATAGTCCGGCTTAGTCCGGTATGATCATGGCCTAATCGCCGGGTTCGCGGGCGCAATTACCCTACCGTCAGGCTTGCCCCGCCGTCGCCGACGCGCCAAAACAAGCCAGCACTTTTTAAGGAGGACTCCATGGCTAACCCACGCGTCGTCGCCTTCGATGACCTTGAATCCATTGCAGGACAGGAGGTCGGCGTCTCCGACTGGCACCTGATCGATCAGGACCGCGTCAACCTGTTCGCCGACGCGACCGGCGACCATCAATGGATCCACGTCGACGTCGAGAAAGCCACCAAGGCCATGGGCGGCCCGATCGCTCACGGCTTCCTGACCCTGTCCCTGCTGCCGATGCTGGGCGGCGAAGTGCTGAAAGTCACCGGCACGACCCGCGGCATCAATTACGGCTCCGACAAGGTTCGCTTCACCAATATGGTGCCGGTCGGCTCCAAGGTGCGTCTGCGCCAGAAATGTCTGTCGGTAGAGCCTAAATCCGGCGGCAAACAGATGAAGATGGAAGCCACGATCGAGATCGAAGGCCAGGAACGCCCGGCTCTGGTCGCCGAATCCATCACCGTCCTCTACGCGTAACGCTCTGAAGACGTGAGCCTTTTTCGGCCGCCCCGGCATTCGGGGCGGCCGTTCTGCTTTTGGCGCTGGTGAAAAACGCCGCCGCCGCGCCTATATTCCCCTACCCGGCAAAGGAGACCCCACATGACCCAGCGCATCGACCGTTCGGACCGCGAGTGGCGGGAACTGCTGACCGAAGAAGAATACCGCGTCGGCGTGAAAGAAGGCACTGAACGCGCCTTCACGCCCGGCAATTACAATGACGAAAAACGGGCGGGCACCTATCATTGCAAGGGCTGCGATACGCCGCTCTGGTCATCGGAACACAAGTTCGACTCCGGCACCGGCTGGCCGAGCTACTGGCAGCCCATCACGCCCGGCGCCGTCGCCACCAAGACCGATTTCAAGATGATCATCCCGCGCACCGAATGCCACTGCGCTACCTGCGGCCTGCATATGGGCCACGTCTTCAAGGACGGCCCGCCACCCACCGGTGAACGCTGGTGCATCAATGGCATCGTGCTGGACTTCCGCCCCGCCGAATAGATCTGGACAGTGCCGCTTCACGCTGATCCACTTCCCGCCAGGGTAGGATCAACCTTGGACCGGAGCCAAACATGCGAAATTCACTCCTGCTGGCCGGCGCAGCCGCAGCAGCCATTCTCTCAGGATGCACAATGACCGAAATAACTGACCTGGCCTCTGCCCCGGCCGCGCAGGCCTCTGAAACCACTCCGGCAACGCCTGTGGCCAAGCGCGTCGATTTCGAGATCACCCAGGTTGGCCGCACGCGCGTCGATCCATACCACTGGATGAAAGACGAGAACTGGCAGGAGGTGATGCGGGACCCGTCTGTCCTGCGCGCTGACATCCGGGAATACCTTGAGGCCGAGAATGCCTACACCAAGGCCAATTTCGAGGCGCCGACGGCGGATCTGCGCGAGGCGCTGTTTCAGGAAATGAAGGGCCGGATCAAGGAAGACGATTCCACTGTCCCAGAGATCGACGGCCCTTTCGCTTACTATTCCCGCTACCGTGAAGGCGGCGAGTATCCGATCGTCGCCCGCAGGGACGCTGCCGACGCTTTCTCGCCGGATGCCGAAGAGACCATTCTTCTGGACGGCGACAAGATGGCGGAAGGCACTGACTATTTCTCCTTCGGCAACATCGACACCTCGCCCGATCATTCGCTGATCGCCTACGCCCTCGATACGCAGGGCAGCGAATTCTACACGGTCACGATCACCAATATCGAGACCGAAGAGCCCGCCGCCGCGCCGATCTCTGACAGCTACGGCTCGTTCGAGTGGAGCGAAGACGGCAAATCCATTTTCTGGGTGCACCGGGACGAGAACGCCCGGCCAGATGCCGTCTACGAGCGCAATCTGGAAACCGGCGAAGACACCCTGATCTATGAGGAGAAGGACCCCGGCTTCTTCGTGGGCGTTTCCAAATCCGCCAATCGCGAAAAGATCTTTGTGACCTCCTCGAACCACACGACGTCTGAATGGCACTGGTTCGACTCGCGCGAACACGCCCCGACGCTTCATACGATTGCCCCGCGTGAAGACGGTGTGGAGTATTCCGTCGTTGTCTGGGATGATCAGTTCTACATCACGACGAACTCTGGCGGAGCCGTCGACTTCAAAGTGATGCGAGCGCCCTTCGAAGCGACTTCGCGGGATGAGTGGCAAGAAGTCATCGCCCACCGCCCGGGTACGCTGATCCTCGGCCTGCAGGCGCAGAAAGACTATCTCTCCCGAATGGAGCGTGAGAACGGACTACCACGTATTGTCGTGCGCGCCCGCGCAGATGACGCCGAGCATGAGATCAGCTTCGACGAAGCCGCCTACGATCTGGGGCTCGACTCCGGCTACGATTATGACGTGCCGATGCTGCGGTTCGACTACGCCTCACCAACGACGCCGGACCAGGTCTATGACTATGACCTCAACACGCATGAGCGCATCCTGCGCAAGACGCGCGAAGTGCCCTCCGGCCACAATCCGGACGACTATGTCGCCGAACGCGTCATGGCGCCCAGCTGGGACGGCGTGGACGTGCCGGTCACCCTGCTGCACCGCAAGGACACGCCGATCGACGGCACCGCCCCGATGCTGCTTTACGGCTACGGCTCCTACGGCATCACCATTCCGGCGGACTTCCGCACCAGCCGGCTCAGCCTGGTCGATCGCGGCTTTGTCTACGCCATCGTGCACCCGCGCGGCAGTATGGCGAAGGGGTACCAGTGGTATCTCGATGGCAAGCTCGACAAGAAGCAAAACACGTTCAAGGACTTCGTGGCGGCCGGACACTTCCTCGTCGACAAGGGCTATGCCGCGCCGGACAAGGTGGTCGCCATGGGCGGCTCTGCAGGCGGCCTGCTGATGGGCGCGGTGTCCAATATGGACCCGGATCTGTTTGCGGGAATCATTGCCGCTGTGCCCTTTGTGGACGTGATCAACACCATGTCGGACGAGAGCCTGCCGCTGACGCCGCCGGAATGGCCCGAATGGGGCAACCCGCTGACCAGCGCCGAAGACTATGACCGGATCGCCGCCTACAGCCCGTACGACAATGTGACGGCGCAGGCCTATCCGGCCATGTTCATCACCGGCGGCCTGTCCGATCCGAGGGTGACCTACTGGGAACCAAGCAAGTGGGCTGCGAAGCTACGCCACGACGCACCAGAGGGCGGCCCTTACTTCCTCAAGATCAATATGGAGGCGGGCCATGGCGGTGCCTCGGGCCGGTTTGAAGGTCTGAAGGAAGTCGCCACGGAATACGCCTTCGCCCTCGCCGCTGTCGGTCAGGTTGAAGAGGTGGATCTGTCCAGGAAATAAGGATTTCGGAGTTACGACCATTTCTCCGTGCAGCGGAGAAATGGTCGGAGCGGCGGGATTCGAACCCACGACCCCTAGTCCCCCAGACTAGTGCGCTAACCGGACTGCGCCACGCTCCGACGAGAGCGGCTTGTAACCAAGCCGCCCTGTGTGTGCAACGAATTATGTGGGTTCAGGCTGCGTGCCGGCCGAGCGCCGTGTCGATCCGGCTTTTGATGCCGGTCAGTTCCGTCAGCGCATCTTCCAGACGGGCACGTCGCGCATCCGTCAGCCCCTCAGCGGTTTCATCCGAAAAAGCCTTCGCGACGGTCTCCTGAAGGTCCCGCGCCGGGCTGCTGCCTGCTGGAGCACCTGCCCCAAGCGTCGCCTCACCTGAAAGGACTGCCGCCATGCCCTGCTCCGCGATCAGGGCTTTCGCGCCCTTCAGCGTCATGCCGCGTCCATGAACCAGGATCTGGATGGCCCGCAGCGCGTCGACGTCCTGCGGACGGAACATGCGGCGGCCATCCGGGCGCTTCACGGGGCGGACTTCCCGCGGAAACTTGCTTTCCCAATAACGGATGACATGCGTCTCGATGCCGAGTTCCGAAGCTGCTTCCCCGATGGACCGGAATGCGGTTGCGGATTTTTCGATTCGGGCCCGGCTGGCGCTCATGTCTGTTCCTTCCTGGATCGCTATTTGTTGTCGACCTGCGCCTTCAGCATCGGCGAAGGGCGGAAAGTGACAACGCGCCGTGCGGCGATCGTGGCCTCCTCCCCGGTTTTCGGATTACGGCCTTCGCGCGCAGCCTTGGACCGCACCACGAAATTGCCGAACCGGGAGAGCTTCACCTCATCTTCATGCTCAAGGGCCGCGCCGATCATATCGAGCGTCCGGTCGAGCAAGTCCGACGATTCCTGCCGCGTCAGACCGACTTCGCTGACGATCTTGTCGGTCACTTCGGCGCGGGTGATGGTCTGGTTGGACATGGGATTCTCCCGATCTGGTTAAGATGTAGCCAAGGATTGTTAACGGATTACTAGCGCATCCGTCAGCTAATATCCGTGAAATAATGGAGCTTGTCGCCTGATTTTAAAGGCGGAACAGGCTGGCGCCCCAGGAAAAGCCGCCGCCCATCGCCTCTGACAGGATCAGGTCACCCGGTTTCGCCCGGCCGGAACGAACCGCATGGTTCAGTGCGAGCGGGATGGAAGCCGCCGACGTGTTGGCATGTTCCTGTACTGTGACGATCACTTTTTCCTCGGCGATGTTCATCTTCTTCGCCACGCCGTCCAGGATACGTTTGTTGGCCTGGTGCGGCACGAACCAGTCAATGTCGTCACCACTCAGGCCAGTTTCGTCATAGATCGCCTGAATGGCGGACGAGATATTGGTCACGGCATGGCGGAACACGCGGTTTCCTTCCATGCGAACATGCCCGATCGTGCCCGTGGAACTTACGCCCCCATCGACATAGAGCAGGTCTGACTTGGTACCGTCGGTGCGAATGTGGTGGGTAATCACGCCAGCAAGGTCATCGCCGGTCCACTCTTCGGCCTGAAGCACAGCTGCGCCGCCGCCATCACCGAACAGGACACAGGTCCCCCTGTCCGACCAGTCGAGGATACGTGTGAAGGTCTCCGCACCGATGACCAGCGCAGTGCTGAACAGCCCCTGCCGCAACATGGAGTCCGCGGTCGCCAGCGCGAAGAGGAAGCCGGAACAAACAGCCTGCACATCGAAGGCCGCGCCGCCCGTCATGCCCAGCTTGGCCTGAACGGCGGTGGCCGTCGCCGGGAAAGTCTGATCCGGCGTTGTCGTTGCCAGCACGATCAGATCGACATCCGAAATAGGAATACCCGCTGCCTCAAGCGCAGACCGGGCGGCTGCCGTCGCAATATCCGATGTGAGTTCGCCTTCGGCGGCGATGTGCCGGCGCTTGATGCCGGTTCGCTCCTGAATCCACTCATCCGACGTATCGACCATTGCCGATATGTCATCATTGGTCAGAACTTTCTCGGGAAGATAACCACCTGTCCCTCGGATAAAACTACGCCGTGCCATGCTAGATCCCTTACAGAGCGGCCGTGTCAGCCCGCCGCACCTTTCTTCTGGATGCGTGCGAGGTTTGCAGCAACTTCTTCCGGATAATGGCTCGTTGCAAGGTCAGCGGCCAGACGGCAGGCAGTTGCAAACCCCTGAGCGTCGGTTCCGCCGTGGCTCTTCACAGAAACGCCGCCAAGGCCCAGAAGGACGCCGCCATTGGCGTTGCTCGGATTCATCTGCTCACGGAGCTGTTTAAGCCCTGAGGCAGCCAGCACCGCGCCCGCTTTCGTGGAAAGGTTTTTCGTCAGCGCTTCGCGCACGCGGGTCCCGAGCATGCGGGCAACGCCCTCGCCTGTTTTCAGCGCCACATTGCCGGTGAAACCGTCTGTCACCACGACATCTACAGCGCCCATGGAGATGTCGTCCCCTTCCACGAAGCCGCGATAATCAAGATCCAGTCCTGACGTACGGAGCATTTCGTGCGCCTCGCGCACTTCATCATGCCCCTTCATTTCTTCGGAACCGATATTCAGGAGGCCGATCGTCGGACGGTCCTTGCCAAGCGTGGCGCGGGCATAGGCCTCGCCCATGATCGCGAAGGACACCAGCTGGGCAGCATCTGCCTCAACGTTCGCCCCGACGTCGAGCACGACCGACCGTCCAGCGAGCGTCGGCCACATCGCTGTCATCGCCGGGCGGTGAACGCCATCCATCTTGCGGAGCACAAGCATGGAGATTGCCATCAGTGCGCCGGTGTTGCCCGCCGACACAGACGCATTGGCCCGGCCATCCTTGACCGCCTCCAGCGCATTCCACATGGACGATCCCTTGCCGCGGCGCAGGGCCTGGCTGGGCTTCATTTCACTGGTGATCTTGTGATCGCAGTGAATGATGTCGCACTGAGCGGACAGGCCGGCATAGGCTGCTACAAGCGGCGTCAGAGACGGCTCGTCACCAAACAGCATAACACGCGTATTGGGGCGTTCGCGAAGGAACACAGCTACGCCATCGACGATCACGCCAGGTGCGTGATCCCCGCCCATTGCATCAACTGACAGGATCGTTCCGCGAGTCATTGCGCCTTCCGGATTCAAGGTCTGGTGCGACCCGTCCGCGCTGTTTAAGGCGCGCCTCAGACCTTGGCAACGCCGCGTGTGTTTGTCGCAGGGAAGGTCGTCCAGGGCGCCTGCCCGTCCAGAAATGCTTCTGAAGAGGCCGCTTCAAAGGCGTCTGCCAGCGCCGCAAGGTGGGCAGCAAGCTCTGCCTCATGCCCCGGCATTGTGACGCCATTTCGCTTCAACATGTCCGAAAGGGCCGAAATCCGTTCGCTTTCCGGCCCGGACAGGCAGGCAGCTGTCGCCTGGCCTAGCCCGTAATAGTGCTCTCCCATCTTGCGGACTTTCCGGGCAATTGAGGCATCGCCTACCCCCGTTTCCCGCAAGGACGCGTCGAAGCCATCGAAAACGCGTGTGTGAATGTGCTGAGGCAGGCGCTTCAGCGGCCTTTCCGGGCGGTGCGTCAGTTGCCAGACCAGAATGGCAGCATGGAGACTCACCATCTGAACACGGTGGTCCAGATCATCCGCCACGGCGCCGGCAACGTAGGCCTCGGGCGCCAGAGCTGCCGACATGAGGCCACGATAGAGCGATTCCGCCCGTCGCTTCTGCTGCACCACGCCGTGAAGAGGATTCCAGAAACCCGCCAATACTTGTCCTCCTGCACGCGCCTGCTTGCCAAAACCATCCCGCAACCGCTAGGTCTGACGCGGACCACTATCAGGAGTTTGCCGATGGCGCGACGCGCAATTCTGGCCGCAGGCCTCATGGCCCTTCCGCTGACCGCATGCCTGACACCCAGCCGCGACTATCACGGCTATGTGGCTGACGAAACGCAACCGGACGAGATCCAGCCCGGCGAAGACACCCGGTCCACCGTCCTAGCGCAACTCGGCTCACCATCGACCAAGAGCCTGTTCGACGACAACACCTGGATCTACATGTCCGAGCTTCAGGAACGGATTGCGTTCTACCGCCCGAAAGTGAAAACGCGGAAAGTCACGGCCATCAGCTTCGGCACCGACGACAAGGTGGAAGAAGTCCTCGAATATTCTGCCGAAGACGGTCAGGTGATCAATTACGCCTCCCGCGAGACGCCGACCCGCGGCCGCGAACTCGGCCTCTGGGAGCAGATCTTCGGGACGGTCGGCAATGTGCGCCTGCCCAATTCCGACGAGGTCACACCGGACAATCCGACCGGACGGCGGCGTTAAGCGCACTTTGTGCGGCGCAACATTTGCCCCCGATTTCGCCTCCTCAGGGAATCTGAGCAAAAAATAATTCGTAAAATTCGCCCAATCGGGATAAGTTAAGCTGTCGGCTCAAAAAGAGCGGCAGGGCGGCGCGACAGCCCCGGGCACTCCCGAGACAGCGGCCCGCTCACCCTTACGAGATTTGCCGAATGGCATGTTTCGAAGGGATGCAAGGAGATTGGGTTATGGCGATCAAGTTCTCCCTGTTCGGACGGCGCACCAGCGCGCCGAGTTCCAGAAAGTCCCGCGCCTATGCGTCGCTGAAAGATGCTGCTGCGGAGGCCGGACTTCTACCACCAACGGAAGCGGTACAACACATCCGCGACCGCGCCCGTGAGAGGCTGGCACGCGCCGATCAGGCTTTTGATCAGTTTGAGGGATCGGAAAACGTGGGCTGAGCGCCCTCAGGCTGCGTTGAACAGTCCCCGCGCGAGCGACTCGATCTGAGCAATCAGGTCGATGTGGCCATTCTCGGTGCGGCTCTCATCGCGTGTCGAGCCGCCAATCTGGCCGATATCCGCCCGCTCCATTTTGTACACAACCGCTTCGCGCGCACGACTGACGCGACTTTTGATCGTGCCGGCAGAGCAATTGCAGATTTCGCCCGCTTCTTCATAGGTGTAACCCGCCGCAACAACCAGGATCAGCGCCTCTCGCTGCACATCCGGCAGATCGGTCATGGCCGCCTGGAGGACGCGGAAATCGATCCGCGCATCAAGATTGGCCGGCGCGACCAGCGTATTCTCGGCCACTTCCTGGTCCAGCGGCGCCGAACGCCAGGAACGCCGGGAATACTGATAGAACTCATTTCGCAAAATACGGAACAGCCAGGGCCGCATCGGGGCGGTCGGATCAAAGGAATCGATTGCCTGCCAGGCTTTCAGGCAAGTGTCCTGAACGAGGTCATCCGCAAGCTCCCGCTCGCGACACAAACTGCGGGCGAACGCTCGCAACTCCGGAATCAGCCGCTCAAGCTCATCAACAAACGACCATTCATTTCCGGAATCCGGTAGTTCTTCCTGACGAACCGGAGTCACTCTGGTCAAATCAGCGTCCCTTCTTCTGTTGTTCCGCAGCGCGTAACTGGCTCAGCAAGTCTTGCAACTTCTCCGGCATCGGCTCGTCGACAACCGGCGCAAAGCTCTCGCGCAGAGCGTCGCCGATCGCGCCTTCCAGCCATCCTCGTGAGAGATTTTCCGGTGTCGTACATACGAACGAGCTCTCTGCCGCCTCCCGCGACCTTGCCAACTTCCCCAAAACAACTGTCCCCACAATTAGCCTACACCGACCGGGAGCATACCCGAGCACCTCTTGGTCGCAGATTTGTCTGATTCTTGCCGCTTCGAGGTTAAGGATTTGTTCTTGAAGCGCAGATTCATTCAGAAAAATGGAACAAAATGGTTCCATTCTCGTTTTGGTATCCTATGGAATCCAAGATAAAATAAATTACCGGCAAAGGACGCCTGCGTGCTCTACGAACTGATAACTAAGGAATTACCTTTCATGCGTCGGTATGCGCGCGCCATGACGGGCGATCAGATGGCGGGAGACCTGTGCGTTGAAACCATGCTGCAGGAGCATGTTCTCAAGCCTCAGCCTGCAGATGCTCCCCTACCGGCAGATCGCGCGGCGCTGTTCGGTCTGCTCGATTCAATCATTGCAGACCCGGCGAGACATCCGGAACTGGACTGCCCCCTGCCTTCTCTTGGAAACCTTTCCTCGCTATCCCGGCGCGCACTTTTTCTGACAGCTGTCGAACAGTTCGAGAAAGACGCTGCGGCTCAAATTCTGGGAATTGGTCCGGAGGAACTGGAAGACACACTGAAGAATGCCGAGCGCGATCTCGCCTCTTCGCTCGCGACCGATGTGCTGATCATCGAGGATGAGCCATTGATTGCATTCCAGCTGAAGGAAATCATCGAGAGCCTCGGACACAAACTGGCCGCAAGAGCGCTCACACGCGAAGAGGCTGTTCGCGAAGCCCGTGCCAAGAAACCGGGCCTGATGCTGGTCGACATTCAACTTGCAGACGGCTCATCCGGACTCGACGCAATGGATGAAATCATGGCTTTTCATACTGCCCCTAGCATCGTGATCACAGCGTACCCGGAACGGCTCCTGTCGGGCCGCGCCAATGAACCGGCGTTCCTGATACCGAAACCATTCCGGGCCGATCATGTGAAAACGGTGATCAGTCAGGCCTTGCTGACGCAATCCGCCTCTTAATCGCCTGCCAGCCAGTTCTCGTCCTGATCGTCGTCATCAGTGATGATCTCCACCGGCACGATATATTCAATGGTAAGGCCCGTATCATTATAGGTTCGCTTCACTCTTGCATTCGGCAACATGTCCGTCAGACGGGTTCCGAACCCCTTCTTTTCGGGCGGCTTTATTCCGGTCAGCCCTGACTCCACCCACAGAACCCGCAATTCGTTCCCGACGACAGCCCATTCGACATCAAGCCGCCCTTCAGGACGCGAAAAGCAGCCATGACGCACAGCATTCGTCACAAACTCGTGGATAACCATACCGCCGTCCTTGGACGACTTCACGGTCAACTGAACATCGTCCCCTTTCAGACTATACTGAATGTTCCGCTTGGCTGCGACCTGCGCCAACTCACCTTCGAATACACTGCGGAGCGAGAGTCCCTTCAGCCCGTCTGCTGACATCCGGCTGTAAATACGGGCCATTGAGTCCACACGCGAACAAAAGTCTTCCGTATACTGCTCGACTGAGTCTGCGGACATACTTGTAATCTTGGCGGTCGCCAGGATTACAGACACGAAATTTTTTACCCTATGATCCAGCTCCGTGGCCATGACATCGTGACTTTTCTGGAGCTCCACCAGATGAGTAATATCTTCCGCACGCTGCACAAGGTGCCGAACTTGCCCGTCCGGCCCGAAGATAGGCTCCTGAGTGGTTTGCCAGTGAACAGTTCTGGGCCGCCCCTCCTCATCCATTCGCACACTGGTGTGAACTTCCGAACGTGTCACCTCTCCTTGAAAAGACAGACTGCATTTCCGCTGGAAGGACAGCTCGTGATCGGACGGCGCCTTGTAAACGTCGAAAACATATTTCCCCAGCACATCATCAATCGGCACACCGATGGCTTTGCAGTAGGCCTGATTGGCATAAATGTACCGGAGGCCCCGGTCGATCGCTATGGTCGGAACCGATGACTGATCCACAAATCCGGCAACATCTTCCTGTGTGAGTTTATCAACCGGCGTGTCAGATCGATTTTGGAGTGGAATGTCCGGCATCGCCGAAGCCCTCACTAAGTTATTCGATACAAGAAACTTTATTCTAGCCGTATCCTGGAGCGAGAGTCTGTATTTCTGGTTTAAATATCAGACACACAGAGAGGTGGCTGCCTGGCGCAGCCACCCTCAAGACCAGATTTCTCTGTATTTATAATGGAGCGGGCGAAGAGATTCGAACTCTCGACCCCAACCTTGGCAAGGTTGTGCTCTACCCCTGAGCTACGCCCGCGTCCTATAGGGTATCCGGCAACCGGGGCTGCCGAGAGGCGTGATTAAGCGCATAGCGAACGGCTTTGCAAGGCCGAATTTCTGCCTCACTGCACAAATCACCCGCGGAGCACAGGACGGATCTGATCCGGCCGGACTTCACGCCCTTCAATATCGACAAAGGCTGCCCTTATGGCCGATTTGGAGCCTGCGCGCGTGAAGCTTATGGGCGGTGGCTCCCCCTGGCCCAGCCAGGCATCCCCCCATTGTGTCAGCCCGATCAGAATCGGTCTCAGGGAGAGTCCCATCGGCGAGAGGACATATTCCGGCCGGGACCGCTTGCCGGGCGATTTATACGGGCGTTTGGCCAGCAAGCCGTCCTCCACCAGCTTCTTGAGCCGGCCTGACAGTACGGTTCGGGGGCACCCAAGTTCGGCCTGGAAGTCGTCGAAGCGCCGGACGCCATAAAGCGCGGCGCGGAGAATGAGCAATGTCCAGCGGTCCCCGACCACATCAATGGCTTTGGCAAGATTGCAGGCATCCGGTTGGACCGGCGAACGGCGGGCGAGAGGAATCTGCGTCATGCCAGACTCCTGAATGGGTTCGCATTTGAAATCCAGACTTGTTCGCGAAGCCTTCACGTTTTTGCCGCATGGGACCGGAAGGTACTCTAGAAACCGAGGTTCCGATGCTACGCCGCACCATTCAGTTCGCGTCCCTGTTCCTGCTTGCGACATGTGCCGGCACCGCCGAGATGCCGGAAGCGCCGCGCGTCGCCATGCCGGATGCGGACGCCGCCTGGACCTTCGACACCATCTCGGCAGAGCTTGCAGATGCCTCCTGCCCGGCCGGCACCGTACCGGCCCCATCCGTTCCGCTCGCAATCGAGGCGCATTCCATCGACCTCGGCCCGGCAGAGGAAGTTGCCCGCCGCCTGCCAGATGGGGTGGCCTTTGCCGGCGGATGGGAGCTGACAGCCGACAATGCCAGTTTTGGCGGCCTGTCCGACCTGGCGCTCGACTCCGATGGCGACCTGCTTGCCATCGTCGATGACGGCGCTTTTGTCCGCATCGGCATGGAGGATGGCGCCCCGGACGGGACGGGTGAGTTGACCTACATGCTGGGACAGGACGGGAAGCTCCTTCAAGGCAAGTCGATGGGCGACGCTGAGGGGCTGGTAGTCCGGAATAGTCTGGCCATAGTCAGTTTTGAGCGCACGCATCGCATCTCTGCATTTGCTCTGGAGACCTGCGGGGCCGCGGCCCGTGAGGCGCCGGTCAGCCCGCTGCCGTCCACATATGCCGGTCGGCTCATCGACGAAAATCGCGGCGCCGAGGCCCTCGCCATCACGCCCGAGGGCAACATCCTGTTTGGCTATGAAACTGTCGAGCGCGGTCGGTCCCCCATCGGAGCCGTGACAGGCCTCAATTCTGCTGGCTGGACAGACGAAATGGCGCCCAATCCTGCCGGCTACGCCTTTGTCGGCTTCGATGCCGCCCGGATCGGCAACGCAGATGAGACCTTCTGGCTGTTCCGGAGCTATGACCCCATTCGTGGAAACCGGAATGTCCTCAGCTGGCAAAACGGCGAGAAGGAAATCGTGCTGACGCGTCCCCTTGCTGTGGATAATTACGAGGGGATTACGGTTCAGGACCTCGGGAACGGCATCGCGCGTGTCTGGATCATCTCTGACGACAACTTCAATCCGCAGCAGCGCACGCTCCTGCTCGCGTTCGACATTGCAGTCACGTCAGAATAATCCCGCTTACAATCCGGCGCATTCGCGCCTACATCTGGTCCTGCACAAGGGCTGCGGCGTGCGCGAAGGGACTGATCTCCGGCGACCTTACTTACCGTCAGGGAGCTGGCAATCTGGATGGGGCCGTGGCCCTGTCTCACCTGGCACCCACCTAGTCTCTAGGTTGACGGGAGTGAATATGCCCTGCGGCGTTCGCGGTTCTTGTGCACACTCAGCCCCGCTGGCGCGTTAAGGGGCGTGACGCCGCCGCCAGACCTGATTAAGGCTGCCTGCATGACCACGCCTCCCCCCGACAAGATTCAGCTACGCCACAGACTGCGCACCATCCGCGCCGAAGCCGCAGCGCGCGATCCGGACGCCGCCGAGAAGATTGCCGAGCTGTTTCCGATGAAGCTGCTGGAACGCTACGGACCAGTCGTGTCGGGCTATGTCCCGATCAATGAGGAACTGGACCCGATGCCGCTGATGAAGCGGCTGGCGGACGCCGGAGCTGAATTGTGCCTGCCGCGCATGCTGCCTGAAGGCGGCATTTCCTGGCGCCTGTGGAGCTTTGGCGAACCGCTCGAACGCCGCCCCTTCGGCCTTAGCGAACCGGTGGAGGACGCCCCGGAAGCGCACCCAACCCTGATCCTGATGCCGCTTCTTGCGTTTGACGCAAAAGGCAATCGCCTTGGCTATGGTAAAGGCCACTACGATCTCGCGCTGCAATCGTTAAGATCGGGGGGACGGGCCTTTGCCTGCGCCGTGGCGTATGCCGCTCAACAGATTGACGACGTTCCAGCAGAACCTCACGATCAGCCACTCGACTGGGCAATAACGCCCGCTGGCTCGATCCCGCTGTTCATGATGCGCAACATGGCTGCTTTGAAACAGGGTTAATGGCCTGTTTCTTGCGATGGTCCGAAATGAGATCGGACCATAGAATGGCAACAGACACTACAGATCACAGCCTGAAGACATACTTGCAGGACTGGCAACCGGGTTCCGTCGTTATCGTGGCGGTGCTGGTGTTTGCCTTGTGCGTGGCCCTTTATGCCGCTGTGCAGGCCCCTCGTCATGCGCAGACGGTCCCCGAGACGAAGTCCCCCGCACCTCTGGTCGCGGACATGTCGCCTGTGGTTCCATGGAATCCAGTGCGTACGGTTAATCCCGTCCCGGAAGTTCCGGAACACCGGGAAGGCCCCTACACGCTGAAACCGGATGCTCCGATGCTGGAATCGGGTGGCGCCTTTGTTTCAGTACTTGGGGATGGCCTCTCGCCGGAACGGTTCTACATATCCAAGCACAGCAATGACAAAGGCTTTCAGGGCGGCGACTGGGTTCCGGAAAACGTCAAAACCAGCCCGGACGGCCTGAGGCTCGATGTAACGCCCACAGGCAACCCGAAGAAGCCGTATGCGCTGGCTGAAGTCCAGGTTATCGGCACCTATGGCTACGGCCGGTACGAAACCATCATGCGCCCGGCGAAAGGCTCCGGCCTGGTTTCGGCCTTCTTCACCTATACGGGACCCTATTTCGGTAAACCGCATGACGAAATCGATATTGAGTTCGTCGGCAAGGATACCAGCATTGTCGAGCTGAACTATTTCCACAACGGCAAGACCGGTAGTAGTGCGCGCATCAAGCTCCCCTTTGATGCGTCAGAAGAGGACCACCTCTACGCATTCGACTGGAAGCCGGAAGGCATCAGCTGGTATGTCGATGGCAAGCTGATCTACCAGACGCCGGAAAATGACCCCTTCATCCCGGATAATCCAGGCCGCCTCGTCATCAGCAACTGGACCGGCAAGAAAGAGCTGCGCCAATGGCACGGTGATCCGGATTTCGGAAACCGTGGGTCCGCTTACTATTCCTGCCTCTCATTTACCCCACTGGGCGAGAATA